>DCDR01000001.1:187691-791994 GCA_002316545.1 Candidatus Saccharibacteria bacterium UBA1050
TACAGATGAGAGGACTTGAACCTCCACGCCCCGAAGGGCACTAGCACCTGAAGCTAGCGCGTCTACCAATTCCGCCACATCTGCGTATGTTCACGAGATTAGCATACACCTCGAGCGCTAAGCGCGTCTACTCATATCCAAGGTGCAGCCACATCTGCGTAATACTGTAAGTATATCTAATGGCGAGGTAATTCGCCAGTAAGTGACGCCGAGAAATCAGAGCGAAGTTGCTTGCCAAGCTCTTGAGGGTTTGTGCCAACTTTGACTCCACGGTTTAGTATGCCATGCGGGTCAAAAATATCTTTAACTTCTTGGAACATTGTCTGGAGTTCAGGATCGAGCATTTGCTTTGCGGCAACAGTGCGTAACCTGCCCTCTCCCATTTCACCAAATAGGGTACCCTCGTGCTGACGTGCCAATAGTGCAATCTCAGATATCAATTTCATGCTTGTTTGTTTACCTGTTACCGTGCCGAGCTTCACTTGAGGTCGCGCCGACCAGTGGCCGTCGAGAGGGTGGCCGTAGAACGAAAGTTCAACATGATGCTTACTTGCAATGCCTTGAGCCCGTGCGCTAAACTCTTCAAAACGGTCGACCGGTACATACAAACCGTCAATGAGCGGTGGCGTGCTAGCATCGTGAGTTGATGGGGTGAGAGTGAAGCTTGTAACAGTCCGCACAGCGTGAAGTTCACTTACCGACTCATCAATCGCTTGGTCTACTACTCCACCAAGGGGTTTGGCTATTTTTACAAATTTCTTTAGCTTTCGTGCACGCGCACGCTCATTGAAATCGTCGAAGGTCGCTACAATCACGGCTTCTACGTCGCCGTTTTGGCGAGCCTGCTCGTAAAAGCTAAACTCTTTGCCGGCGGCTTTGGCAACTTCAAAGTACGATCCATCGATAAATTCAAGGCTGCTTGGTTGAATTTTTTCAGCTGCTTCGATAGCATCATAGGCGCTGTCGAGTTCGTTGAAAGCAATCGCGATAATGGCAGGGTTTTGATTGATATACTCAGCCTTTACAATCATTTCTGAGATGATACCCAATGTAGCCTGCGAGCCAATAAATAATGGCGTGAGGTCGAATGAACCGTCCTTTTGCTTTACATCTGCCAGCGCAAAATAACCAGCGTGCTCGGCGTGCTCTATGTCGCATTTTTCTGCTATTACATCTGCGTAATCTTCAATCAACGCATCAACTTGTCGATATATGTCACCCTCGAAGGTCTGCAAGCCTTTTTTGCGGCTTAATTCACGCTTTGATAGTTTCTTTGTTTGTAAAACATCACCATTAGACAGGACAACTTCTAGTTGCTTCACGTAATCGCCAGCTGCTCGCATGGAGCTGACGGCACCACCAACTGTGCGACTAGGCGGTAGCAGTCTTAGGCCTGGCACTGAAGTGCCATAGAGTGACAAAGCACCCAGCAAGGCCGATATCGACACGCCCGGCTGTAGACGTACGAGTTTTTGTTTCGCATCGTATTCGTAAATATGTCGCATGTGGGTCGGGAAAGAAACAACGACTCCCTTGCCGATTGCCCCGCCAGTTCGGTCTGAGCCACTACCGCGTGGCGTGATTGAAAGAGTGTGACCTTTTTCCGCTAATTGCCAAGCGAAGCGAGTTGCTTTGCGAACATCATTGGTAACCATAGGGTACATCACCATATCAGGGCTAATGGTTAAAATACTGCCATCGGTCGAGTGCTTTTTAATAATCTGTGGATCCGTCGTAACTTCACCCACCAAATGTTTGTTGAGATATTGTGCGATTTTGTTCACTAACTTTTTCCCTAGTTTTGACTGTTTATATCATACCACAAGCGGTTTGAAATATAGGTACTTTATCTTACCCCTCTGTTTTGCTATAGTATGGAATACGCGGATGTGGTGGGTTGCTATGAAATAGCACCATAAGAAACGGTAGACACGTCTACCAATTCTTTAGTCCCATGCGCTTCGTCCGAAGAAGACGCTAAACTACTAGTACATTAACTACACGCGGATGTGGTGGAATTGGTAGACACGCATGCCTTAGGAGCATGTGCCGCAAGGCGTGAAGGTTCAAGTCCTTTCATCCGCACCAAAAGAAAGAACCGACCAATAAGGTCGGTCTTTTCTTTTGGAGCCATGAATGGCCAGAACCCTCACGGTTTGCTTTACAACCCTCTTAAGTTTATACTTTGACTTTACTTCGTAACTCCGCGTCGTGAGCAATCATACGTGGTGTTAGTTTCGATGCAACGAGTATGAGCCCTGCCCACCCGACAAAATTATTAAATAGTGGCCGCCTTCGCTCATTAGAAGTATCTTGAGCGAATGGGCAGCGCTTGTCTGGGTCACCAGCTGGTAAATTGTCGAGCGTAAGATAGCCCAACATCTCGTCTTCCGAAGAAACGTCTAGCCATGAGTCGGCATCTGCAATCAGCTCTGTCGTCTGATTCTGAGATCTTTGAGCGAAGCGAGCAACAGCATCTGCCGAATGAGGATGCGTCACAAACGTTTTAGCTGCCTCGATACCTTGCGTCTTTAATGTTGTCCTTACATATGGGTCAAAGATTGAGCTCGTTTCGTCTATACCCGTAGCGAGGAACTCTTTTTTTGACAATACATCAGGATCTAATGACGGTGAAGTCTCGAGTACCAAGTCAGCAACCGCATCACCAAGCTCAAAAGTTGGTCGACCAACTAATTCACCACCTACCTCTATTGGATCGAGGCTAATGGCCCGCGCGAACAATTGCCGGGCAAAACGGACGCGATTTACACGAACAGACTCAATCAGAGCGCTTTCGCGCGTGGTGCTCTGCTCACCAATCACAGTGGTCATATCTTACTATTATACTACTTATGTTAAATACTGTCAAGTTTCCATGCAAAAAAACAAAAAAGAGCTGTTTAGCTCTCTCGGCGGAAGTAGGTGAGATCCGCATTTCCATAACTACGATTGTCCACCACAACAACTCCGGTTTTGGACGGTGTCTCACCTCTTCCTGGGTGTGATAATACCATAAGCGCTCCGGGTTTGAGTAGTCCCATGAGATGTTCGACTGTGGAAAACTGTGTGTCGTGATAGGGCGGATCGGCAAATATTATGTCAAACTTCTCTTTTGGATTTGTATCAGCCCATGAATATGCTGGTGCTGTAATAAGTGTTGTATTTTCCGCAATATCAAGCATTTGTATATTTTTTGCAATGATTTTTGCAGCAATTCTGTCTTTTTCGACAAATACAACCTCTGATGCACCCCTACTCAAAGCTTCGATGCCGATACTTCCAGAGCCGGCAAACGCGTCAAGCACTCGTGCATGTTGCACCTCATTGCCGATTGAGTTGAACATGGCATTACGGATTCGCTCACCCATGGCATGCGTACTACGACGATCAGGTGCGTCGATAATGCGCCCGCCATATTTTCCCGCGATAATTCGAACATTCATTGTTTTTCCTCGCCTAATGCCCTGTAGTACGCATCGTACCAGGCAAGCGTGACCGCCATAATGATACGAGGCAGCAATTCATGGTTGGTTAGCCGTGCGAGTTCATTCGTCCAACCTGTACGTTTAAACTGTTCATACATGTTAAGCGCGGCAATCTCTTTCAACAGCCGAATATAAATCGTCTCGAAACCGTCTTCATGAAGATGTTCAAAATCATGTTCTGAGGGCAATCCAGAGTTAAACCGAAATGGCTTTGTAGCACTGGCAATACCACCTTCAAATAGCGTATGAGTTGTCATAATGCCCTTTGCTCCCCAATACTGCCAGTTATTTTTCAAAGCCTCACGCTTGCTCTCGCCCGTCATCACCATTTTATTTCGCACTTTTTGTGGCTGATTTCCAGCCGGGCGCTTCATATGCATTATCTGATCTTTGTATGGTTCGTGGTGCGCAGGAGTCAGACCATCAGTGACAGCATGTGCAAGCCACGCGGCTTCAAAAGACGCCCGAGTTGTATCGCCTGCCCGCAATGCAGCAGTAAGATTAACTGAATGATTGTGGATAGCTTCGAGCAGCTCACCTTCGTGAGGCTGGTCGGGGTCAATAAAATGCCATGGCTCATCTTTGCCCGGACTTTTTAATTTCACACCGTCAGGACCACGAGAGCCTTCGAAGTGTAGTATATCTGTGCTTGAAGGAAACCGAAGACGCGGCACGGTAAAATGAGCAATGTGTCGCCGCGCCACACGATCAATTTTCTGATGTGTGCCTAGATGACGGCCTGACCTTCGCTGCCTTGGTAATGGACCAAATGAATACATAAAATTAGTTTAGTGTCGTTATACGTTGATATTGTTCTACTCGAGACGCTAACTCCTTGTATTGTAGCAAATCGTCGCCAGACTCTATAAAGCGTGAAGCCACTTTTTGTACCCGAGAGATGAGCTTCGTATCACCTAGACTGGCGATTTGGAGATTCAAGGCCCCATGCTGAGCGCGACCATAGATTTCGCCTGGACCGCGAAGCCGTAAGTCCACCTCAGCCAGGTAAAAACCATCCTGGGAGCTTTCAATTTCGCGCAGTCGCTGACTTGGCTTATGTGAATCTGACATAAGCAAATAACAGTAGCTCTGGTAGCTCGAACGGCCTACACGTCCACGAAGTTGGTGGAGCTGACTCAGGCCGTATAAATCTGCGTCTTCAATAAGAATGACGCTGGCATTTGGCACATCAACGCCTACCTCAACCACAGTCGTGCTCACCAAAATATCCAGGCTGCCTTCGGTGAATTCTCGCATCACCTTCTCTTTTTCATCTGATTTCATACGACCATGCAACAGGCCGATGCGACGATGACTGAAGACCGAATTTTGCAGGCGCTTAAATTCTGTTTGAACGCTTTTCGCATCGTTTACTGGGTTATCGTCGATAAGTCGACACACCACATACGCCTGGCGACCTTGGGAGATTTGAGTATCAATAGCTTCGTAGAGTTTAGGGCGATTTGTTGGTGCCCACAATTTGGTAGCTATTGGCAATCGATTGCTAGGCTTCGAGGCGATGATAGAAACATCAAGCTCGCCATACACTGTAAGGGCGAGGCTGCGTGGAATTGGGGTGGCGGTCATACTAAGAAGATGTGGCATGTGTTCGGATTTTGCCAACAATTTTTGACGCTGCTCGACACCAAAACGGTGTTGCTCGTCGATTACGACAAAGCCCAGTCGATGGAATAGTACTGGTGGTTGCAACAACGCATGGGTACCAACAATAATGTCAATGTCCCCGCTTTTGAGCGATGCCAATAGTGCTTCACGGTGTTTACCTTTGACCGAACCAGTGAGTAAAGCAACTTTCACGCCAAAATCTCCGAGCAATTTTACGAGAGTCTCGGCATGCTGCGCGGCTAGTAGCTCTGTTGGCGCTAATAGTGCAGTCTGGAAGCCATGGCTAGCCGCCTGACGAGCAGCCAGGCCGGCTACGACTGTTTTGCCAGACCCCACATCACCCTGAAGTAATCGGTTCATTGGCGATGCTTTTTCGAAATCTTGCAATATATCCCACGCGGCACGCTTTTGGTCGGCCGTCAGTGAAAAAGGTAATGAGTCAACAAACTTCTTAACGACCGGTTGCTCGAATGGAATATGCCAGCCTGTCAGCTGAGCATTGGCGCGCTTATTTAGCTCTGCAGCGACGAGTAGCTGAAATAGCTCCTCAAACGCAAGTCGCTGCTTGCTTCGCTCGATGTCGTCAGCGCTACGCGGAAAATGAATACCTAACAGCGCATCACTTGTGCTTGCAAGTTTCTCGGTTTCTACAATTGATTTTGGTAGCGTATCCGGTAGCATAGTCATAAGCGGACGCAGCTCTGCCAAAATTTTGCGTACCACTGTACTTTTTAAGCCCTTAATGCTGGGGTAAATTGGCAAAATCCGATCTGTCTGTACCGGCAGATCACTCACTTTTTCAGCGCTGGGGTTGGTGAGCTGATAACGATTGTAGCTGTATTCAAATTCACCCGAAAAATAAAATTCCATTGAGGGTTCTTTAAACTGCGTGGCACGGTATGGCTGGTTGAACCACACCGCTCGCAATTTTCCAGTAGAATCAACCAGCGTGGCGGTGGTGATGCGCATACCACGGCGAACCGTCCGTGTAGTGACACTTTCGACCGTCGCTTTAATAGTGCGCTTGCCTGGTGTAATCTGAGCGATTGGCGTGACGCTTGAAAAGTCTTCGTGCTTGCGGGGCAAGAAATACAATAAATCCTCGACGGTATGCAGCCCACTCAGAGCAAACTGTTCGGCTGTTTTAACACCAACACCTTTTACATTTTCGAGCGAAGTTGAAAGCCTCATTACTACTAGTGTAGCAATTTCTGGGTGGTACAATAAGAATACGTATTTAAGCGAGGGAGAACTATGGAATTTCCATCACACATATTTAAGGCGTACGACATTCGAGGCAAGGTAGGTACTGAGCTTTCACCAGAACTTTGCGAAGCAATTGGCTCAGCATGTGCTGAGTGGTTACCAGCCCAAGGCATCGTGGCGGTTGGGCGTGATATGCGGCCTGATTCGGCACAGCTCGCCGATGCGGTAATTCGAGGTTTGCGTAAACAAGGCCGCGACGTGTGGGATATCGGTGAAGTCACTAGTGACATGATTTATTTCGCCGTGGGCGCATATAACCTTGCCGGCGGTATGGTTGTTACCGCTAGCCATAATGCCGGAGATTACAACGGCATTAAAATCTATCGTGACAAAGTTACTCCAGTTGGGCTTGATAGCGGACTCGATGCGATTCGTGACTTGGCCCAGACCAATCAATTTACCCCTGCCGAGACTGAAGGCAGCCTGGAACAAAAAACCATTACCGATGAATGGGTACAGCATACGGTGGCAATGGTGCAGCCCGAAACTTGGCCGAAATTTTCTATCGCGATTGATGCAGGCAATGGTATGGCGGGAGCAATTCTACCTACGGTTCTCGAACAACTACCAATCAGCGCAGAGCGAATGTACTTTGACCTAGACGGCACCTTCCCTAATCACGAAGCCAACCCACAAAACCCTGATAACCTAAAAGATCTCGTGCAAGCTGTTACTTCGAACCACTACGATTTTGGTATCGCTTTTGACGGCGATGGCGACCGCGCGGCATTCGTTGACGAAAAAGGTCGACCAGTACTCGGAACTGATTTGATATCGATAGTCGCCAAACTTATTTTGGCTAAATACCCAGGCTCGAAGATTGTACACGATGTTCGAACCAGCCGTGCAACCAAAGAATTGGTTCGCGAATGGGGTGGCGAGCCAGTCCGTACTAAAGCTGGTCGCGTCTACATAGGCGCGCTGGTGCGTGAAGTTGGCGCCCAATTTGGTGGCGAAACTACCGGTCACCTTTTCTTTGCCAGCAACTTCGATGCAGACTCTGGGCTTGTTGCCGCACTGTATGTCATGCAAGCCATCGCTGAATCAGGTAAAAAGCTATCTGAGCTTGTTGATGAGTATCGACGCTACGAAATGCCACCAGAAATTAATTTCGAGACGACCAACAGCAAAGCAGTTATTGCCAAACTTAAGGAAACCTACAGCAACGCTGACCAAGATGAGCTCGACGGCCTGACTGTTGAAAGTGGTGCATTTTGGTTTAATCTGCGTTCAAGCAACACCGAACCCGTTATTAGGCTCAATATCGAAGCTGAAACTACAGAGATACTCGAAGCTGAGCTAGCCAGGATACAACAAATTGTGAAAAGTACGCTTTAGCGTACTAACACAAAGCTGTTCTTGCCTTTTTTCACGAGGGCAAGTTCTTGCAGCTGTACATCTTCAACGGTTTTTTCACCATTCACAGACACGCCACCACCAGCCATTAAACGACGAGCCTCGCCCGCGCTTGTGCAAAGAGCTGAGCGCACCAGAGCTTCGCTCACACGCAATCCTTTTTCGAGTACAGGAATTTCTTCAGCTAGTGCATTTACGTCATCGTCCTGAAGTTCCGTAACCAACCCGCCGCCAAATAACACATACGTGACTCGTTCAACTGATTCGGCGCGAGCTTCGCCATGCACGAGAAGCGTTACTTCATGTGCGAGCCTTTTTTGCAATGATCGTAAGTGCGGCGCTTGCTCATGTGAAGCAATAATTGAATCAACTGTCTCTTTATCGAGCAATGTGTAGATTTTTATCAAGTCTTTGGCTGTTTCATCGTCGGTATTTAGCCAAAATTGGTAGAACTTATACGGACTTGTTTGTTTAGGGTCAAGCCAAACTGCGCCACCTTCAGACTTGCCAAACTTTACACCAGTTTGTTTGTTTACGATCAGCGGAGCCGTGAACACGTGCGCCTCGCCAGATTCAAGTTTGCGAATAAGGCTAACACCAGCGATGCTATTGCCCCATTGGTCGGCACCAGCCAGCTGCAGCGATGCGCCTTTTGTACGGAACAAATGCAAAAAGTCATATCCTTGGATTAAACTATAACTAAACTCAGCGTAGCTTATCCCGTCACCACCTTCACCAATTCGACTTTGCACAAACTCGCGGTCAAGCATCTGCGTCATTGACACGTGCTTGCCAACATCTCGCAAAAAATCTAGGTACCCAATACCTCTGAACCAGTCAAAGTTATCGACAATTTCAAAATCTTTACCTGCAAAAATAGTTTTGTATTGCCCTGCAATAGCTTCTTTATTAGCAGCGATTTCATCCAGAGTTTTTAAGTTTCGCTCCTGTTTTTTGCCATCAGGGTCGCCAATCATGCCGGTCGCACCGCCTACAAGTAAAATTGCCGTATGACCGTGGTCGATAAAATGCCGCACAAGCATAGCAGCCGCCAGATTTCCGATGGTCATTGAATTAGCAGATGGATCAACTCCCCAGTAAAACGTACGTGGCTCGTTGATTGCAGCCACATCTTCAAATGTCGTTTGGTTTATAAACCCACGCCAGGCTAGTTCATCAGATAGATTCATATGCTTTTAGTATAGCGAAAAATAAGATGAGTTCCTATAATTTAGTGCTATAATAGGAGGTAATAAAGCTTATGGGAATCTGTATTCGTGGTTAGAAAAACACCAAAACGTCGGATGAACGTGTATTCAAACCTGTCTCACCGCCGTAAGACAAAAAAAGACCACGCAGCTCGTAAAAAAGCGGAGTACCTGGCTAGTCTGCCGAAACATCCTGTAAAACGTGCGGTTCATCGCATGCACCCCAAGCGAGTAACTAAATTTTGGTTTAGCAAACAGGGTGCCTATATGCTACTTAAACTCGCTGGTGTTGGTGTACTTATCGGTGTACTCCTCGTCGGCGCGCTGTTTGCGTATTACCGAAAAGACGTAGATAAAATCCGCGCCAGTGAAATTGCCAAGCGCGTGCAAACAACCGTCACAAAATACTACGACCGAAACGACGTACTACTGTGGGAGGATAAGGGTGATGGTGATTATAAACTCGTCGTTAAGGGTGATGAAATTGCTGATGTTATGAAGCAAGCTACCATAGCAATCGAAGACAAAGACTTCTATAACCACAAGGGAGTGAGCATTAGTGGTCTTGTTCGTGCCGCAGTAAACAACACTCAAGGTGGCGGTGTTCAAGGTGGCTCTACTCTTACACAGCAGCTCGTAAAACAAGTGTTCTTCGCTGATGAAGCTCAAAAACGAGGCTTGGATGGCATACCGCGAAAGATTAAGGAAGTGATTTTAGCTGTTGAAGTAGAGCGCATGTACAACAAAGAGCAGATCCTTGACCTGTATCTAAATGAATCGCCTTACGGGGGCCGACGTAACGGTGTTGAGTCTGCTGCCCAAACCTACTTCAATAAATCAGCCAAGAAACTTACTCTCGCCGAAGCATCCTTACTCGCAGCGATCCCCAACCAACCAGGCTTATACGACCCGTACAACACCTACGGTAATGAAGCTTTGATAGTTCGTCAGCACAAGGTTCTCGATAGCATGGCAAACCAGGGTTATATTACCGATGCCCAGGCACAAAAAGCAAAGAAAGTACCAATTCTTGACACTATTCAGCCCGTTGCCGATCAGTACAAAGGCATTAAGGCGCCTCATTTTGTTCAGATGGTGCGAAGTGAACTTGAACAAAAGCTTGGTAAAGCTACGGTGGGTCGTGGAGGTCTGGTAGTAAAAACAACGCTCGATTACAAAATTCAGAAAAAGCTTGAAAGCAGCATGAAAGAAATGTTTGCCTCAACACAGCCATTGTACGCAGGCTTTACAAATGGCGCCGGCACTCTTGAGGACGTAAAGACCGGGCAGATTATCGCAATGGTAGGTAGTCGGAGCTTCCGCTACCCAGGCTATGGTCAAGACAATGCCGCAACAGCATTTATTCAGCCAGGTTCAAGTATTAAGCCGCTTGTGTATGCTGAGCTATTCCAGAAGAAGCCAGCTGGCCAACAAAACTTCGGTAGTGGGTCTATTCTCACCGACTCACGCATTAGCTTCCCTGGATACACTCCGCAAAACGCCGACCGAGGCTTCCGCGGCGCTATTACGATTCGTCGAAGTTTAGCACTGTCTAGAAACATTCCTGCCATTAAGGCTATGCAGGTATCAGGTGTGCAGCCGACGCTTAAGACGATTCGTTCTATGGGCGACAAATATTACTGTACTCAAGGTGTTGAAAAAGACGTTGGCTTATCATCAGCTATCGGTGGTTGTGGTACGCGTATGGTTGACCACACGAATGCTATTGCTTCGCTCGCTCGTATGGGTGCTTACATGCCTCATAGCTCAGTGCTTAAGGTAACAAACAGTAGTGGTGAGGTACTTGAGGAATACAAGAAAGAAAAGAAACAGATTGTAAGCCCTCAAGCGGCATATGTAGTCAACGATATCTTGGGCGACAACGTAGCGCGACTTGGGTTGTTCGGCAGGACCATTACCCCAAATCTTGACGCAGCAGGCGTGAAAACGGCTATCAAAACTGGTACCTCAGACATCGAGGGCCAAGCACGCGATATCTGGACAGTTGGGTACACACCTTCGCTTGCTATGACCGTATGGCTTGGTAACCCTGACGTTCGCGCACTGTTAAACGGAAACTCCTCTATACCTGCGCAGATTCTAGACCCTGTGATGGCCTACGCGACACAACAGTATCAAAAAGCAGGGAAAGCAAAAGCTGGCGAATGGTTCAGTGCACCAGCTGGTATTCAGCGCATCGGCAACGAAGTATATCCATCTTGGTACAACAAATCGCAATCTCAGACCAACGCGAAGTTGAAGTTCGACCGAGTATCAAAGAAGAAGGCCACCAGCTGTACGCCTGACGCCGCAGTAGTTGAGATTGCAGTACTGAAGGTGATTGACCCAGTCACAAAGAAACCGGCATACATTGCGCCGGATGGATACGACGCGAATGTTGAGGATGATGTTCATAAGTGTGGCGATACGAAGCCGTCAGTAAATGGCATCTCTGTCGTAGGAGACCGGATTACCGTTCGTGTGACAAAAGGTACACACAGCCTCGCAAGCCTTGAGATTCGAGTAAACCGCAATACGGTAGCCACTATATCGGTATCCGGTAGCGGTACCTACTCAACTCGTTATGTATTCGATGAAGATGCCACTATCTCTGCAACTGTTCGAGATGACGCTTACTATAGTGACAGCGCAACTCAAAGCTACAACGTTCCGAGCGGACCATAATTACAAGATTTTTATTCTAGCGTTGCTTATCAACAAGCTGCAATAAGCTATCTTCAGGAGTTGACGATTTTGCTTGCTTTGATTGTTGCGTCTTACGGCTAGAAGGTTGTTTCCTGCCATTGCTTTTGTGGTGGGGCTTTTGCTGCTGTTTCGGTGAAACAACTTTTGCAAATATCATACGACCAGCTGCTGTTTGTAAGTTACGTACACACTCGACCTGAACGGTCTGACCAATTAGCTTGGCGCCCTGATCTACCACTACCATCGTACCATCGCTCAAATAACCAACGCCTTGAGTGCTATCATTACCCTTCTGTAGCAATTCGAGGCTAAGTACTTCACCCGGCAAAAATGCCAGCCGCAATCCCTGAGCTAGTTCATTTATATTCAGTACCTTTATGTTATCGACTGCTGCGACTTTATTAAGATTAAAGTCGAGGGTACAGACGAAACCTTCGTATTTCTTCGCGAGTTCAAGTAAGCGACCATCGACTCCTGCCGAATCCGTCTCACCATCTGCCAACATTTCAACTTTTACGTGATCCAATGCTTGGAGCTGTTTAATATTATCAAGTCCACTTCGCGCCCTAGCCCGTCGATCGTTGTCAGACGCATCAGCTAGTAACTGCAGTTCAGCCACAACGCTACGGGGTATAACCAGTCGCTCACTGATAAAACCTGTAGCCGCAATTTGCACAATCCGACCATCCATAAGTACTGATGTGTCGATGAATAACGGTCGCGATTTGTGCGATCGCTTAGTTCGTCTGCTTGATTCTGTCATAAGATAGCCCAGCTGAGCTATCACTAAAACTAGCAGTCCTAATGTTACATAATCTATCATCGTTTACTATTTTCCTTTCATTTCAAATAATCTATCAAGGCCTGCCTAAGATCTTTTACCGGTGTCGTGACGCCTTGCTTTGACGCAGTCGCTGGACCGATAATGTGTTTAAAGCCTAATTTCTTCGCTTCCTCGACCCGCCTCGCAGGTGTAGAGACAGACCGTACTTCGCCGCCAAGCCCAATCTCACCAAATACGACAGTGTCGTCCTCGAGTTTACGTTCGGCAGCAGCACTAGCGATAGCCATGCAAACCGCTAGGTCAGCTGCAGGATCTGCCAATCGCAGACCGCCAACAACATTCACGTATATATCTTTATCCGATAACTGCAGCTTGGTACGTCGCTCAAGTACGGCAACAATCAGGTTAAGTCGGTTAAGGTCGAAACCACTAGCAGTACGCTTTGGGTACCCAAAGTTGGTAGGATTTACCAGCGCTTGGATTTCTACTAGAAGCGGCCGTGTTCCTTCCATTGTCGCCAGCACCACCGAGCCATCAGCATTTTGTCGCTCAGCCAACAGCGCAGCCGATGGATTTGCTACCAGCTGCAACCCACCATCGTTCATTTCAAACAACGCAGCCTCATTTGTAGACCCGTAGCGATTTTTGCTCGCACGTACTATCTTGAAGCCACCGTAGCGATCGCCCTCGAACTGAAGCACAACGTCAACCAAATGTTCGAGTATTTTCGGCCCCGCAATGCTTCCTTCCTTCGTAACATGTCCCACGAGTATTACCGCGGCGCCTGATGCCTTTGCGGCCCGTATAATAGCGTTTGAGGCATTGGTAATTTGACTTACCGTACCCGGGGCGCTTGTAATATCCTCTAGACTTAAGGTTTGGATAGAATCAATAATGACGAGTTTATAGTTACCGCTACGAATGGTCGCCGCTATGTCATCTGCGCTGGTGCTACTGACAAAATGAAGTTCACTCGATGTGTGAGCCCCTAGTCTCGTAGCGCGAAGTTTCACTTGGTGGGCGCTCTCTTCACCACTTACGTACAGTACGGATTGATCGCGCGCCACAGCATCTGCAACTTGTAGTAGTAATGTGCTCTTACCGATTCCTGGCTGCCCCGCAAGTAACATTACACCCGCCGGTAATATCCCACCGCCTAATACTGCATCTAGATCCGAGAAAGACGTCGACATGCGTTTTGATAGTTCTTCGCCTTCGATAGAGTTGATTGTTTGCGCTTTTAGCAGCGAGCCCTTGGTGGTACTTTTGGCCAGCGCCGAGCTACCCCCTGCAATGACTTCTTCGACCAATGTATTCCATTCTCCGCAGTTTTCGCACTTTCCTGTCCATTTTGGGTATCGAGCACCGCAATTGCCACATACAAATTGAGTCTTAGTTTTTGCCATATAGATATTATATCTTAGGAGCTTCGTCGAGCGTGCTATCTATGCTGCGATTGAGTGAATCAGATTCACTAGCAACGGCTTGCAACTTTACTCGAAGGCTTTCATACTTATCTACTTTTGCATTAATTTGTTGACGCAGAGACTCAAGCTGGTTACTGCGAGCAATTAGCGCGTTTCTTTCGGCATTGAATTGAGCCTCAGATGAAAACCCGTTTGATTGTTCTGCCCTAGCGTTAAAGGCTACAATATCGGCATTGAGCGCTTCGATACTTCTATTATAGTTTGTCGACCCTGCGTTAATACTATCAATCAGTTTATTTAACTCTGCTGCTAATATATCGGCTTGCGCTGCCAGCTTTCTGAAAACTCCGTCTACACGTGTATTCATCTTCACGATTGCTCCACGGTCGGTAAAGTATTTACTGTAATATTGCTCAAGCTCGTTGCCAAGGTCAGCAAATTCCGTACCTAATATCGAATGAAGCTCATTTTCTCGCTCACCTGGTTCAGCCTTGGCATAATAAGCCATCCGCTGTTTTAGTTCTTTTGTTGCATTCTTTTCGTATGCTTTTTCAAGTAAAGGGCTGAGTTGATCTTTCTCAGACTGACTTAGTCTTTCATATACAGCATGAAGCATTTCGTGAGCGGCGGTTACTTCTTCGATTCCATCGAGTCGAGCATCGTTCACCTCGAAAATGTAGACTTGCTGATTCACGTAGCAGCCCAGTATTGGGCTATCGGCTTCTTTGCGTTCACAATGATGATTAAAGCTCTTGTTTGTGGCTAATACCGGTTGGCTAGCATAAAAATAAAACTTTCCTTGGTCGGTGAGCGTAGTATCTTCTGATAGGCTAGCGATTGCCGCAGAAGGCTCAAACTGTGTGAAGCGTACAAGGTCAATAATATACTGTCGATTAAACCAAACGCCCGCTAGCAATCCAAAAAATACAACTGTCGCTAGCCAGCCCGAGAATAGTTGAGCAATTTTACTCTTTGATGACATTAAGTTTTACAGTACCCTGCTCTAAGCTTGCACTGAGGACGGTGCCTTTGTCAAACATTCCTGCCAAAATTCCGTCGGCTATTGGGTGCTCCAGTTCGTCTTGAAGCGCTCTTCGAAGAGGTCGAGCTCCATATTTCTCATCATGACCTATGGCTATGATATGTTTCTTCAAGCTAGGGGTAATTACAAGATGAATGCCCTTGTGAATGAGCCGGTCTTGCAGCTCTTTTAGCAAGTTGTCAAATATTTTGCTTACTTCACGTTTTGTTAAGGCCTTGAATGTAACGATGGCATCAAATCGATTGATAAGTTCCGGACGCATAATTTTCTCGAGGGCTTGATTCGCTATTTGAGAATTAGATTCATGCACCGACGCCAATTCGTCACGGTCTTTGGCCGTCTGAGCATAAAAGCCAAGGCTCGACTCTTTCATCATTGCTTCTGCCCCAACGTTGCTCGTAAGGATTATGATGGTGTTCGTAAAATCAACATGCCTTCCCTTGCTGTCCGTAACCGTGCCATCTTCAAGTAATTGCAGCAGAACTTGAAACACATCCGGGTGCGCTTTTTCAATTTCATCAAACAGCACGACGCTGTATGGTTGGCGGCGTACTTTATCGGTAAGTTGGTTTGCATCATCATAGCCTACGTAGCCTGCCGGTGCGCCGACGAGTCTGGCAGTGTTGTGTCGTTCGCCGAACTCACTCATATCAATCTTTATCAGAGCATCATCACTTCCAAACACTTCTCGGGCTAACACCCGAGCAAGTTCAGTCTTACCAACACCGGTTGGCCCCATGAATACGAATGATCCGATTGGTCGTTTACTACTCGCTACGCCGCTCCTACTTCTTCGTACCGCTCGAGCTACCTTCTCTACCGCTTCTGTCTGTCCAATAACATATTTACCTAGGTGTTTTTCCAGCTGCCGCAATAAGTGTGCTTCTGATTTACGTACCCTTGTAACCGGAATATTCGTCATGGTCGATATAGCCCTAGCGATATGATCATGAGTTAGCGTAATTGGCGTTTTCTTTTCGTATGCCTGTTTGAGCGACTCAAGCTTTTCACTAATTTGACTACTTCTGGTTTTATATAATGCAGCCCGTTCGTAATCCTCGGCAGCGACCGCTTCGTCCATCTTTTCGTTCAAATTCTTTAATTGGCGTGTGTACTCACGCAGCTTGCTTGGCTTTTGATTTGACTTTACGCGAGTCAAAGCTGCTGCCTCGTCGATTACATCAATTGCCTTGTCAGGCATATATCGTTCGGTAACGTACCTATCTGCCATATACACAGCGTCTTCAAGTACTTCATCGCTCATTTTCACGCCATGATGCGCTTCATAGTAGGTCCGCAAGCCCTTAGCTATAGCAATCGTATCTTTAATTGATGGCTCTGGAACAACTATTGTTTGGAAGCGTCGTTCAAGAGCACTGTCTTTTTCAATATATTTACGATATTCATCGAGCGTAGTCGCACCTATAAGCCGAAGTTCACCACGCGCTAGCGCTGGCTTTAGGATGTTTGCCGCATCTAAAGCACCTTCCGCTGCTCCTGCGCCTACTAAAAGGTGGAGTTCATCGATAAATACAATCGTATTGTTACTTTGCTTTAATTCACCAACTACCTTTTTCAGCCGCTCCTCAAACTCGCCACGATATTTTGTACCTGCAATCATTGAGGTTAAATCTAGCTGGATTACTCGTTTGTCGAGTAGATGATCGGGCACGTCTTCGCGAGCGATGCGCTGGGCAAGCCCTTCTACGATTGCTGTTTTACCCACGCCAGGCTCACCTATAAGCACAGGGTTATTCTTTGTACGTCGTGTCAGTATGGTTATGAGTCGTTCTTGCTGCGCGTCGCGACCAATCACTGGGTCAAGCTTGCCACTTCTCGCTCGAGCTGTTAAATCTGTGCCGTAGGTCTCTAGGGCGCCGCCCCGCTTTTTACGTTTTTCAGTCGTAGCAACGTCTTGCTCTTCATGAAATGCATTGTGCTGTCTGTCAAAGAACTCCTCAAGATCAGCACGAAGCGCATCAATATCAACATTCATGTCTTTTAACAGTGTCGTGGCACGGGCATTTTTTTGACTTAATATGCTGTATAAAATATGCTCTGTGCCCAAATGATCCTGATGAAATTCCTGAGCAATCTCCCAGCCCATTTTTAGTGTGAGTTTTGCCGTTTCGCTCAAACCCACCATACCAGTACTTACGGTAAAGTTTCGTGGTGTTAACTGAAGCGCAAGCTCGGCACGCTCTAAGGTGACATTAGCATCAGCCAGCACTTTTGCTCCGACTGACGAGCCTTGAGCAAGCAAACCAAGCAACATATGCTCCGTGCCAATATAGGCACTACCGTACCCTCGAGCTATCGAATTAGCGTGCTGCAGACTCGTCCGAGCATTGTCGGTAAGTCGAGCTACAAATTCCGCGAAATCATCTGCCATATGTGTATTATTATCCTCCGTTACAATAGACGCAAGTTTGGTTGTGTCTATTCATATATCTAGTATAGCGAAAAATTAGCACTCACGTCAAGCGAGTGCTAATTTTTGTATTCTACTGTCTGTTATTCGGCTGATTCGCTCAGTGCGTCGAGCAAGCTGTCTTCAATATTTTTCTTTGGGGCTTTTGCCTGTGCTGGCTTAGCTGAGCTTGCAGTTTCAATATCGATTTCATAGCCAGTGAGTCGACTGGCAAGACGGACATTTTGCCCTGCTCGCCCAATGGCGATAGATTGCTGATCCTCTTCAACAAACACCTTAGCCTTCTTGTTTGCTTCATCGAGCTCAACCTTAACAACCTCGGCCGGGCCAAGCGCGCTACGAATGAATTCGTCTACGTCTTCGCTAAATGGTACGATGTCGATTTTTTCTTGGTCGCCAATCTCGTTCATGACCGCCTGTACACGTGTACCATGACCGCCTACGAATGTGCCTACCGGGTCAACGCCAGGTACACTAGAGAACACCGCGAGTTTAGTACGACGTCCAGCCTCACGAGCAATCGCTTTAATCTCTACAGCGCCAGTTTCCATTTCAGGTACTTCTTGGCGGAATAGAAATTCAACGAAGGCTTCGTTGGCACGACTCAAGATAAGCTGTGGGCCACGGTTGTCTCGCTCAATGTCTTTAATAAACACCTTCAGGCGAGCACCAATGCTGTAAAATTCGCCTTGAATCTGCTCACTTTGAGGAATAATACCAATGGCTTTGCCGAGCTCAACGCGAACAACTCGTGGCTCAACACGCTGCACTGTACCGGTAACAATGGTACCAATTTTATCTTCGTATTCTTCAAGCACTACCTCACGCTCTGCCTCACGGAGACGCTGCAATACCACCTGCTTTGCTGTCTGAGCCGCCACGCGACCAAAGCTGGTTACATCGTGAGCTTCCTCGATGATATCGCCAATTTGTGCGTCTTTTTTAACTTTTTTAGCGTCTTCTAGGCTAATCTCTACAGCGTCTGAGCCGACTTCTTCAACCACTTCGCGCATCACAAATACACGTGCAGTTCCTTTGTTAATGTTTAGCTCAGCACGAACATCCTGGTCACGTTCACCGTTGTCTCGACGCCAAGCGGCGGCAATAGCCTGCTCAATCACGTTCATCACGGTATCTTCAGGCAAGTTTTTCTCTTCGGCAATAGTATGCACAGCTAAGGTCAGTTGCTTGATATTTAGGTCTTCCATAGGTATTCCTCCTTCTTTTCGGTTTCTATGAAAAATTCCGACCTGCTGGCCGGAAAGTACTACCTAAAATAATAACACGCCACTAAAAATTAGGCAATAGCGTTTATCTGTGGTATATTTTGACACACAACGCACACTTCGAGCACCAAGGAGACCATATGGGCCACGGCGTCAGGGGTAACACCCACAAAGCACGGCAAGACGGCAGCTGGATCCCCTTCAACGGCGGCAAAACCAAGCGCGCCAAGGAGGCCGCAAGGGCAAGCGCGAGCGGCTCCAGGAGGCGCGGCAAGAAGAAGTAGCGCGTCGATCGTGGTGGTGGGTCCAAGTGCGGCCCGCCACCACGATCTGGTGAATCAGCACCTATCTAGAACGTTGTTCATCGTTTGTTTTTCCGCAGCCGTTACCCACAGGCTGTATTTTTGTTTTACGGCGATTTGTCGCATAACATAGCTACAACGAAACGACTTATTTGGCGGCAACCAGCTGGCTGCATCACTATCGGACTTGGCTTGATTAGCTGGCCCGTCCACGGCCAATAAATTCAGCGCATCGTTGGCAAGTTGTACCCGTTTAGTATAGGAAAGTTGCTGCGCACCCTTTTGCCAAGCATCGCTCAGCGCTACCACATGGTCGATCTGTACATCATCGCTAGTATTCGCTCCTCGTACAAATTGAATTGTTTTACCGGTGTATGGGTCGTGCAGCGTGCCAGCGAGAACTTTGCATGTTGTGCTAATCTGAGGTTGCTTAAGGTCTCGAGCTAAAATAATATTTCTCGTATCACAGCCAGCGATCAGTTCCCAGCCATCACCAAATTGCGCTCGCGAATAGTTTGTCTTCGGCGCCCGACCCTTCACAGCCAGACTATCTAACTGTTTTTTAGAAGCCTTAACTTGTTTTGCAGGCACCGATGAAGTCACATCGCCACCAGGTACAGAAGTCGCCGCGAGAGGAACCGCCATCAAAAGTAGTAATATCGTTATGGCGATTAATCGTCGTAGCTTGTACCTTGCGCTCATCTCTTACAGTATAATAGACCTATGTCTAGCGTTTTACATCTCACACAAATTTTCTCACCGTCCCATTACCAACTTAGTCTCGATATCGATCGACCAACCAAAACCTTCAGCGGCACTGTTACTATCAATGGTGAGCTACTTAAGGGCGATACCGTTTTACTTCACGCCAAAGAACTTACCATTACTGAAGCCTTGGTAGACGGTCATCGTGCCGACTTTCAAGCAGGCGTGCACGACGAACTATCCATTTCAACCCAGAATCTTCAAACTGGCAAGCATGTTGTAGTCATCGGGTTTAGCGGCAACATCACCGATAGCATGCATGGCATGTACCCGTGCTACTTCACACACGATGGTGTGCAAAAAGAGTTAATCGCTACGCAATTCGAAAGTCATCATGCGCGTGAAGTGTTCCCGTGCGTCGATGAACCAGAAGCCAAAGCAACTTTCGATGTTACACTTACCACCGAACAAGTTCCTGTTGTGCTCGGCAACATGCCTATCGCTCACCAAAAGACAGAAAACAACCGACTCGTCACTACTTTCGAAACAACTCCAGTTATGAGTAGCTACCTGCTCGCGTGGGTGTACGGCGACATGCTCAGCAAGACTGCAAAAACGAAAAACGACGTAGAAGTAACTGTTTGGGCAACTGTTGCACAAAGTGATGCAGCGCTTGATTTTAGCTTGGATATCGCTGTGCGGGCACTTGAATTTTTCGAGCAGTACTACGGCGTTCCCTATCCGTTACCAAAATGTGACCATGTGGCGCTACCTGACTTTTCTAGTGGTGCCATGGAAAACTGGGGACTAATCACCTATCGTGAATCGGTCCTATTGGTCGAACCCGGTATTGCCGGAGTATCGAGTAGGCATCTCGCGGCGCTTGTTATTGCTCACGAACTTAGCCACCAATGGTTTGGTAACTTAGTTACTATGAAGTGGTGGAATAACCTCTGGTTAAACGAAAGCTTCGCCAACTTGATGGAATACCTTGGCCCCGACGCCCTGCACCCTGAATGGCAAATCTGGAATGATTTCAATAGCCATGAAGCTGTGGCTGCATTGCGTCGAGATGCAATCGACGGCGTTCAGTCCGTGCAAGTTGACGTGAATCACCCCGACGAAATATCAACCCTCTTCGACCCTGCAATTGTGTATGCAAAAGGCGGTCGTCTGATGCGCATGTTGCAGCGCTATCTTGGTGATGAAGACTTCCAAAAAGGTCTTCGCGCATACTTCACGACTCATGCCTATGGCAACACCGAAGAATCCGATTTATGGCGCGCGCTGTCTGACACTAGTGGCAAGGATATTACGAGCTTCATGAGCGCGTGGATAACACAGCCCGGCTACCCAGTTGTTCACGCCAACACGTCAGGTCTATCACAGGAGCAGTTTTTCGTAGGGCCACATCAGAACAGTGTTCGCATATGGCCGATTCCTCTTGGCGCAAACAGTCCTGACCTTCCAGAACTCTTTACATCGCGCACACTAGAGGTACCACTAAAACCCGGTATTCACCTGAACACACAAAGTAGTGCCCACTTTATTACACACTACAGCCCTGAGCTATTAGAACCACTCATCGCTCAGGTACGAAATGGAGAGATGGATGAAACGGGGCGTTTTCAGTTGTTACACGAGCAGACATTGCTTGCGCGCGCTGGCGTAGTATCGAGCGCTACGCTTATTCCTCTGCTAGATGCTTACAGTAACGAAACCGTTGAATCAGTATGGGAAAGCATCGCCCTTACTATTGGTGAGTTAAAGAAATTTGTTGAAACTGATAAAGAGAGTGAGGCAGCACTCAAAGTTCTCGCCGGAAAGATTGCGAAACACCAGTTCGAGAGGCTTGGTTGGACGCAGGCAGAAAACGAAACCGAAACAGATACGAAATTACGAGCAACGATTGTAAGCCTCATGATGTATAGCGAAGATCCAGAAGTGCTTGCTCAAGCGAAAGATTTGTATGATTCAACTGAGAGCATCGAGTCGCTCGACAGCGAGCTACGTAGCCTCATTCTCGGTACGGTTGTTCGGCACTTCCCCTCAAAAGACATAGTCGAAAAGCTACTTAGCATCCACGACAATACCACATCGGCAGAAATTAAAATTGACATCTGTTCTGCACTTACATCAACCAAAGATGGCGTCACTATCAATACACTGTTGAAACGGTTAAAAGGGCCCGTACGAAGCCAGGACGTGGCCCGTTGGTTTGCCTACCTCATTCGCAATCGCGATGGTCGTAACATTTCATGGCAATGGATGAAAGATAACTGGTCGTGGATTGAAAAAACCTATGCCGGCGATAAGTCGTTCGATGATTTTCCACACTATGCCGCGAGCAGCTTTTCGACGAACGAGTACTTGAAAGAGTATAGCGAGTTCTTCAAACCTCTAGAGTCTATTCCCGCTCTTACACGTGTAATCGCAATGGGCAAAAGCGAAATCGAAGGCAGAATTGAGCTATTAGAACGCGACGGGGATGCTGTTCGCAAAAGCCTACGCGAGCTCTAGGAACGAGTCAATGATTGGTGGGTTCCCGCTGCTACTCATCACTGCAAGCTTGATATCAGTTCCGTAAAGATTATTCCAGTGCACATACATTTGGGCGGCAAATTTCATTTGACGAAGTTTTTTTGGCGTTATTGCCGCTAGACCATCGCCATGTTTGGCATTTTTTCTATGCTTCACTTCTACAAAATACAACATGTCGTCTTTTCTCGATACAATGTCTATCTCGCAAAACTTTGTTTTCCAGTTTCGGTCAACTATATCATGGCCAGCTTCACGTAACCAATTAGCGGCTACATCCTCTGCTTCATCGCCCAGCTTGCGTGTGGTTTTATTGCCTAGATCATTCTTCGCAACTTGCAAGGGTTTCGCGTGACCTAGCAAAGCCGCTACCGGCGCAAAGCTCTTGCGGTGCAATGGTGTAACACCTAGTTTTTCAATCGCTTGCTTGTGTACTGCTGTACCATAACCAACATGCGCCGAAAAGCCATAGCCTTCGTAAATAGCATCTTGCTCGCTCATATATTCGTCGCGGGCTACTTTTGCCACGATTGAAGCAGCTGAGACACTTGGAATCAGTAAATCGGCCTTCTTCATGGTCGTTACATACGGTCCCTTACCAGTATCTTTTAGCAAGTTCACTGTGCCGTCTATGATAATCTCGTGATACGGCACATCGATTTGCTCAAGCGCACGGACACATGCGAGGCTAAGCGCTCGCGATAGCCCCATCTCATCTAGCTCGTCTGCATGAACCCAGCCGAGGCCAACACTCGCCGCCTTTTCCAGGATTACCTCGTACAGCTGCTCACGCCTCTTTTTAGAAAGCTTTTTACTATCAGTCAAACCTTCAATCTCTTCACCAAGCACAACAGCACCAACTACTAAAGGGCCTGCCCACGGACCTCGCCCTACCTCGTCTATGCCAACTATCATTTCTTCATTATATAAAAATCCCGCTTTGTAAGCGGGATTTTTCAAAAACTAGTATTTTTTACGCTTCGTTTGCTTTATGCGCAGCTTCTACTTCAGCAGCTTTTGCATCTAGCTCAGCTTGTTCTGCTTCCTTAGCAGCTTGCTTTTCAGCAGCGGCTTTTGCAGCTTCTTCTTTCATGCGCTTCTCTTCTTCTTCAGCGTGCGGGTCACGAACATCGTTTACGGCTTCACGGTCGAAGTTAACCGCAGTAAGACGTGCACTTTTACCTGAACGTTGGCGAAGATAGCTAAGGAAGTTACGACGAACTTTACCACGTCGCACAATTTCAACCTTTTCCACCAGTGGGCTGTGCAATAGGAAGCTTTTTTCAACGCCTACACCACTGGCTATCTTACGGACAGTAATTCGACTCGTGTGTTGTTTCTTGTTGTCAGTGCGGATAACCACGCCTTCAAATACCTGAATACGCTCTTTGTTACCTTCTTTAATTTTCTGGTGAACACGAACAGTATCGCCGCTACGAGCGTCTACGACTGCTGCCTTTTTCTGGGCATCGTTCACCTGTTGAATTAATGCAAAACTCATTCTTCTTCTCACTTAAAGTTTTATATTGCTAATCAACTATCAATTGTAGCATAAAATCGCTCTGCTGAAAAGAGGTATAATAGATATATGAACTACGACGAACTCGCCCTACAGCTCCACAAAGACCACAAAGGAAAAATTACCACCAAGCTTCGCGATGAAAGCGAGCTAGATAAAACCAAGCTCAGCGCTTACTACACTCCTGGTGTCGCCGCAGTATCAAAGGCAATCGCCGAAGATGAAACCTTACTACCTACCTACACATGGACCAATAACCTCGTCGCCGTTATTTCTGACGGCTCCGCAGTGCTCGGTTTAGGCGACATTGGCCCCAAAGGCAGTATGCCTGTGATGGAAGGAAAAGCTCTACTATTCAAGCATTTCGCTAATATCGATAGCGTGCCGATTATACTAGATGTTCATACGCCAGATGAAATCGTTGTAGCCGTAAAAGCAATCGCCCCAAGTTTCGGTGCGATAAATCTGGAAGATATCGCTGCGCCAAAATGCTTCGAGGTAGAAGAACGCCTGAAAGCCGAGCTTGATATACCCGTTTTCCATGATGATCAACATGGCACAGCCGTAGTAGTGCTCGCTGGGCTTATCAACGCCATGAAGGTGGTGGGTAAAGACTTGAAAGATACAAAAGTTGTCACCATTGGCGCCGGTGCCGCAGGTACGGCCATCATGAAGTTGCTGCATACATACGGAGTTGGTTCGATCGTGGCCGTCGACAGTAAGGGTATTATTGGTGATTCGCGAAATGACCTAAACGATGAGAAAAAAGCCTTACTAGAGTACCTCGATACGTCACAGACCGGCTCTCTCGACGATGCTATCAATGGCGCTGATATCTTCATCGGCGTGTCAAAGCCGGGTTTATTAACAAAAGAAATGGTCGCGAAAATGGCAGACAAACCGGTGGTATTTGCACTTTCAAACCCGGTACCTGAAATCATGCCAGATATTGCCAAACAAGCCGGTGTTGCCGTGCTAGCAACTGGTCGCAGTGATTTTGCAAATCAAGTCAACAACGCAATTGCCTTTCCTGGTATCTTTCGTGGTGCGTTAGACAATGGCGTGCAAAAAATAACTGATGATCATAAAATCGCCGCCGCTGAAGTTATAGCCGGCTTAATAGATGCCCCTACGGCAGACGAAATAATTCCAAGCGTGTTTGATGAACGGCTTGTTTCGTCCATCGCAGCAGTTATCGTGTAGCTACACGACTCTGTTTATCTCTTCGAGCGTTGTTTCACCCTTAAGCGCAGCCAGCACCCCCACCTGAAGTAGTGTCACCATGCCACCCCTCTTCGCAGCGGCTTCAATCAGCTCACTGTGTATTTCGTCTTCGTCACCTCTCAAAAAGCGCTGTATATCTTCCGTTACCACCATTTGCTCCATTAGCACTACGCGTCCTTTGTAGCCAAATGGTGCGTCTTCAGATGGTTTCGGTCGCCAGAGCTTAAAGCTATCAAGGTTTGGCTTTTCTACAGACTCTGGCAAATCAGCTAGCACTTCTTGCACCCACCTTTTGGTTGCATCATCAGGATCGTACTCTTCCTTTGTCTCTTCATGGAGCCTACGTACTAATCGCTGCGCGATAAGTAGGCGAATCGCAGAACTAAATATAGGGTTTTGACCGATCAAATCAATCATTCGACTAAACGCAGCTGCGGTTGAATTTGCATGAAAGCTTGATAGCACCAAGTGGCCAGTTATTGATGCTTGAATCGCCGTACGCGCCGTATCCTGGTCACGAATCTCACCCACCATTACGACATCTGGGTCTAGTCGTAAAACACTGCGTAAACCATCGGCAAAACTTTTTCCATCAGTCGTATTAATTGGAATCTGTGAGATCCCGTCAAGACCATACTCGATTGGATCCTCGAGTGTAATAATCTTTTTTTCAGATGAATTTAGAGCATTGAGCATGCTATATAATGTGGTTGATTTACCACTACCAGTTGGCCCCACCATCAATACCATGCCCCGTGGATGGCTTACAATTTCATCGATTTGAGCACGTTGTTCAGGTGGAATATTGAGCCTGTCGAGATTCAAAAGAGATTGGTCGAAATTAAACAAACGTAGTACCGCGTCTTGACCATACATCGTTGGCACGGTTTCTACGCGCAAATTAAGCAAGTGTGTGCCTGCTTCGTTCGTGATTTCTTTTTGCATGTGGCCAGACTGTGCGTCTTCAGATGCAATTGAGATATTTGCCCGAGAACCCAGTGCTCCCAGTATGATTCGATAACGATCTTTGTCGAGCTCGGCAACTTCATGAAGTGCCCCATCGACACGCATTCGTACGCGAATTGCATCCCGCTGATTTTCGATATGTATATCGCTCGCGCCTAGCTTGTCTGCTTGGTCAATAAGATAGTCGAACACTTGGTCAGTACCCACAGAATTAAGCGTCTTACTCACTTGTGCAAGCGTATTACTATCGCCCTCTTTGGCAATCTGAATATCGTCGTAGATAACTTCTTTGGGTGGGTCGAAACGATTCATAAGCGCACGGAACCCGCTGCCACTAATCATGAAGAATTGTACTGACTTACCTTGCTGGTTATATTCTTGCTCTAGAGCAGTTGCCACAGATTGAGGCGTATTGGTCGTAATACCAAACTGATATGGTGCATCATCGGCACCCATCACAAGTGGCACGATTCGACCGCGATACATGTCTTGTATATTTAGCATATCCTTGGCTAAGGGTAGGTCTTTTTCGATTGTGCGAGTGTCGAGATAGCGCACACCTAAAATAGCTGCACGTTCTCGTGTTGCAGTTTCGTCGTGCTCACGACGTTGTTGTTGGATTTTGTCTTCGTCCACTACTGATTAGTGTACCAAAAAGCTCATGGTTTTTATAGATTATAGAGAACCTCGCTTGTAGCCCTGTGCTTCGGTATACTGTAGAAGATGACAGAGATTACACTGATTTTACACAATATTCGTTCTACTCATAATGTAGGTTCAATTTTTCGCACAGCTGAGGGCTTTGGGGTAAAAAAAATTATTCTTTCAGGCTACACACCCTACCCAGCCCACGTTAAAGATACCCGCCTGCCTCATTTAGCCGATAAAATCACCTCTCAAATACATAAAACTGCGCTTGGCGCTGAAACCATGGTGGCCTTTGAGCAATATGACAACCTGTTGACATGGCTCGATACCAATACGCTACCCCTAGTGGCTCTTGAGCAGGCCCCCACCAGCAGTAGCGTGCGTGACTTTTCCCCTCCGAACAAATTCGCTTTACTACTAGGCGAAGAGGTTGCCGGTGTAGATACCGGGCTGTTAGACCGATGCGATCATATTGTAGAAATTCCGATGCAAGGCAAGAAAGAATCGTTTAACGTTTCGGTTGCAGCCGGAATCGCGCTATATCAACTTAGCGCAGCTTAACACTCTCTTTACCAAGCTGAGCAGATAGCTCTTCGATTAGCCCACTACTTTCATCTATTTTAAAAGGTAGTTTTATGGCTGATTTTTTGTCTACCCCTAGGACCAGCACGATGTCTGCCGTGCCCGGGTGTTTAGCGCAAATCTCTTTTAACGCCATCAATCGAGCATCGTCGTCAGGGTCTTCAATGTGCACATACAACTTTTTGTCACTTGGAAGCTGTGGCTCGTACGTAGGGACTGGTACTGCCTTTTTCGTCACCGTAACAGACGAAGCCCGCGGTTTCGGTTTTTTCATTGCCCTACCAGTCGATTCATATCCAGCAAGCTCTTTGTCTGACACTATCATAATTTCATCGGCGATAAGCTTTACGTCGGTCGTCTCGTTGCCATCGCGGTCTCGAGCGTTAACTTTTCCCACCGCTCTCAGTACAACATCTTGCTTCAAATCATTTGCTACCTTGCTGTAAAGATCCGGGAATACCACCAGTTCACTTTCGCCAGTCTTATCTTCAATGCCAACAAAGGCCATCTTCGAGCCAGATTTGGTAACTATCGTTCGGACATTCGTCACGATACCACCTATAGTGAGTTTTTTACCATCGATTTCGGGCTTCATACTCGCCAAGGGTACAGTTTGCTCTTCAAAATAAATATCATAGTTGTCGAGGGGATGCGCACTAATGTAGAGACCAAGCAGTTCACGCTCCCAAGTGAGACGCTCTTTTTGGGTATGCTTAGTTGGAGAAGGGCTTAAGGTGATTGTTGGCTGCACACCCGCACCCGAGTCCGCTTGGAGTGCACCAAATAGGTCTGTCTGGCCGCTAATTGCCTCCTTTTGAAGTTTATTTGCGAAGCCTTGAATTGACTCGAGGTTAAACAGCAGATCAGATCGATCGCCAAAACTATCGAAGCCTCCTGATTTTATCAATGAGTCCCAGGCCTTTTTGTTAAACTTTGACGTGCTAACTCGTTTAGCAAAATCCTCTACACTACTAAATTCACCCTCGTCGCGCGCTCGCAATATCTCTTCGACCGCACCGACACCTACACCCTTTACAGCAGCCATGCCAAAACGAATTTGACTTTTGTCTGGCACTACAGCGAACTCGACGAACGATTGGTTAATATCTGGAGGTAATACCTCGATGCCCATATGCTTACATTCATTGATTTCAATGGCTAATCGATCAATATCATCAGCATCACTCGTCATTAATGCGGCCATAAATGCATCTGGATAGTGAGCTTTTAGGTAAGCAGTCCAATAGGAAATTAGCCCATAGCATGCCGCGTGCGATTTGTTGAAACAGTAGTTTGCAAACTCCTCTAGCTGTGCCCAAAACTTTTCCATATCCTTTCTGTCGGCATCCGAATGTTGAATGGCGCCTTCGATAAATTCCGGTTTAACCTTTTTCATCAAACTAATAATTTTCTTACCGACAGCTTTACGCAGGGTATCTGCCTGACCGCCGGTGAAGCCTGCCAAGTCTTTTGATATCTGCATAAATTGCTCTTGATACACCAAGATACCATACGTGCTCGACAGCGCAGCTTCCATCTTAGGGTGCAAGTAATTAATCGCCTCTTCGCCATGCTTGCGCTTAATAAAGCTATCGATAAATTGCATTGGACCAGGCCTATAAAGCGCCACCATCGCGATAATGTCTTCAAACACTGTTGGCTGAAGCTCTCGTAAATACCGCTTCATGCCTGCAGACTCAAGCTGGAACACTCCAGTGGTATCGCCACGCTGAAACAGCTCATAGGTCTTCACGTCATCAAGTGGGATAGCAGATAGAACAATATCGTTTTTGTATACTTTTTTGATAATTCGAAGCGCATTGTTGATAATCGTAAGGTTAGAAAGGCCCAAAAAGTCCATTTTTAGCAGACCAAGTTCTTCTACGGGATACATTGGGTATTGCGTAGCAACCACCCCTTTTTGCGCCATTTCTAGTGGGGTATAGTTTACGATGTCGTCAGGAGCAATAACGACTCCAGCGGCATGGACACCGTGTGACCGAATCGTGCCTTCAAGTCGGATAGCATAGTCAAAAACGGTTTTTGCAGTAGGGTTGTTCTCATACTCTCGCTTCAAGTCGGCGTCTGCTTCAACACTCGTCTTTAGTGGAATATGCCTGCCCTGAACTGGTGGTGGAATGAGTTTTGCTAAGCGGTCACTCTCAGCATACGGAACTTGAAGCACGCGGGCAACATCACGCACAGCCGCGCGAGCCGCCATTTTTCCGAAGGTAACGATATTAGCGACTCGATCCTCGCCATATTTGTTCGCACAATATTCAATTACCTCACCTCGGCGGGTATCTTGAATGTCGATATCGATATCGGGCATAGAGATACGGTCCGGGTTAAGAAAACGCTCGAACAGTAAATCATATTTTAATGGGTCAAGGTCGGTAATGTTTAGCGCGTACGCTACGATTGACCCAGCCGCCGAGCCTCGACCAGGACCAAAAATAATCCCCTGACTTTTACCCCAGTTGATAAAGTCTTGGACGATCAAGAAATAGCCATTGTAGCCCATCTTTTCAAGCACACCTAGTTCCATGTCCAACCTATCAACGATACTTCGATCTAACATTTTTCGTATTGTATCGTTTGCTGTTTTTTCAGCTTTTTCTCGTGACATGTCCAAATAACGAACAGCCAAGCCCTTATAAACGAGTTTGTCTAGGTATGATTTTTCCGTTTCGCCCTGTGGCACTGGAAACGTCGGAATTAAAATGCCGCCAAGTTCAATTTCTAGCTCGCAGCGATCGGCGATACGCTTTGTATTTCGTACCGCTTCAGAGTGAGTCTTTCCCCATCGTTCGATAATTTCTTTCGGGTCTGTGACGTGAAGTTCAAAATCTCTCAGGCTCATTCTGTTTTCATCAGCCAAAAAGGCGCCCGTTCCCACGCAAAGTAGGATTTCGTGAGCTTCTTGGTCTGAATGATCAAGGTAGTGCCCGTCGCTCGTTATCACGCAAGGGATATCCAGCTCTTTAGAGAGTGTATCAAGGTAACCATTAATTTTTGTTTGAACTTCCCATGCTGTTTTTGATTCTAGATGCCCGTGGTCTTGCAGCTCTAGGTAATATCTGTCGCCGAACACTGATTTATACCAAGATGCTATTGATTTTGCTTCTTCGTAGTTATCTATTCGAAGTTGCTCGCCAAGCTCACCACTTGCACAGCCGCTAAGAACAATTATTCCTTCATTAAGCTCTTCTAACAGCTCATGATCGATACGCGGTTTGTAATACATCCCTTCAAGGTTAGCCTTGGTCGAGAGCTTCATTAAGTTCTGATAGCCAGCCTTATTCATTGCAAGCAACGTAACGTGATAGCGAGCTTTATCTTTGGCAGGATCTTTGTCAAATCGAGACCGAGCAGCAACATACGCTTCAATACCAACAATAGGTTTTACATCTTCAGATTTAGCCGCTTTATAAAACTCTATCGCACCGCTCATTGTGCCGTGGTCGGTAATAGCACAAGCATTCATGCCCAGCGCCTTTACGCGCTGAACTAATTCATCGACTTTCGTTAGACCATCCAGCAGGCTGTGGTGCGTGTGATTATGCAAGTGCACGTAATCAGAAGGCAACAATGCGCCGCCCGTTTGTTTACCCGCTACACTTTTTCCCATACTTCACCTAGTATACCGAATTTGCAGGTTCGATACTGTAGTAAAATGCACTAGCGTGGTGTATTCATCGCATCAATAATGCTCTGTATGAACTCGCCAATTCCGCCAGGAAGGTCAACTAAACTGGTCAGGAGAAATACCGTTACCACAACAAGTATCGTGCCTCCGATAACACTACCAAACCCGAAGAATATGCCACGAATGAAGTTCATTTTATAGACATTAGCTTTTGACGAGCTAAAATCATAAAACAGTTCTTCAAGGAGCGCTTTTCGAGCCCCTCTTTCACTGTCCTCAGCTATTTTTTGGCCGAGCTTCTTTTTCGGTGAAGTATCGTCAGCCATGAAGCTATTTCTTGAGTGGTTTGTTGAAGCCTGATTTTGCACCTTCTACTGCATTTTCGGTTCGGCTTTTTAGCTCATCAGCCTTTGCCTTGACGTCGTTTTTAACAGTGTCTGCCATCTCCACAGCTTCTTTAGTCTTTTTATCTGCCTCTGTTTTCAATTTGTCTGCTTTACGATACAAATCTTCGCGTGTTTCTTTACCAGTTTTTGGAGCCGTCAATAGCCCTGCAACCGCGCCGATAACCGCTCCTACTATAGCTCCGAGTGCAAATTTACCTTTAGACATATTACTCCTTACTTTCGTCTCTTATTAAATTCATCTTTTACCATTTTCGCAATAACTAATGGTGAGCTAACTTTTGTAAAGTTTGTCACGGCAGACTCAATCGTACTTGCCGTACGCTCAGCCGTACCGGTAATTCGCTTTATCTGCTGTGTCACCCTAACCAACAGAACGGTAAGAATAATTCCTACAAGCAAAAATATTGCTAAAAATGTCGAGAGTATTATGACTAGTATTTCCATTGCATCCATAAAAATATTTTGTTCCTATCTTACGTATGAGTATATCACACCGGATGACTACACTAATTAGCTGGCTTTTTTGCCCGTAAACAATTTCACGATAAACAAAAGTACACAGGCACCAATAAACGCCACAACAAATTTGGTTATAAGTCCAGACTGGTCATTAGTACCTGAAAATCCAATCATCGGCAATAAAAAGTTAGCGAGCATCGCTCCTAGTACGCCCACCACAACGTTCCAAATCACGCCCATAGAGTCGTTAGTCTTCATCAGCATTGACGCTGCCCATCCAGCTAACCCTCCGATTATTATAGTGCCGAACCATCCACCTAATCCTGCGTCCATATAACCCTCCTCTTTTAGGTTTACCCTATTAGTATACGCTTTATGCTTATAGGTCGCAATTTAACCGAGACGGTTTTTCAGATACGTTTCGAGTTGCGAGCCTAGTTCTGGGTGCTTTAGGCCAAAATCAATTGTCGTTTTTAGGTATTCAAGTTTGTCACCGGTGTCATAGAAAGTACCGCCTTTTATTTCATAACCGTAAAATGCATGTCCATCATCTATCATTTTTTGCATTATTGGCTGAAACGTAAATTCTCCTATTGAAGAATCGTAGCTTGCCTTAGCTTGGTCAAGGTAAGAAAAAAACGAACCAGGGATCAAATAGCTACTAACGCTCGCGAGGTCTGAGGGCGCATTCTCTCGACCTGGTTTTTCGACAATACTATTCATTTTTATCACGCCGTCCTCTACCGTCTCGCCAGCAGCAAAGCCGTATCGGCTGTATTCTTCCTCATTCTCTACCCGCTTGCAAGATAAAACAGCCCCGTCAAGTCGCTCGGCGGCTTCAATCATCTGCGCAAAACGGCTTGGTGATGCTGCAATAAAGTCATCCGCAAACGTGTAGATAAATGACTCGTCAGGATTGATTAGGTGTGCGGCACACATCAGAGGTGTGGCATTCCCGTAAGGACCCTTTTGGCGTACGTATATAAAATTCGCTAGGTTCGATACGGCCTCAATTTGTTCAATAAATGGCTTCTTTTTTTCACCACCGGCCCTAAGGTTGGCGAGCAAGTCTTCACTTGGTATGTCGAAATGGTCTTCAATGGCGCGCTTGTTGGTACTACCAACAATAATAATATCTTTAATCCCAGCTTCGACAAGCTCTTCAACAACATATTGAATAATCGGCTTGTCGATAAGCGGCAACATCTCTTTAGGCATCGCTTTAGTTTGCGGAAGAAAACGAGTACCAAAGCCCGCCGCGGCAATGATAGCTTTTGTTGGTTTACCCATAGTCATGCTCCTATTGTACGTTATGTTAGCTTTTCGCGAATGAGTTTTTGTGCCAAACCTGGATTAGCTTTGCCGACAGATTTTTTCATTATCTGACCCACAAGATAGCCGATCGCTTTATCGTTGCCATTTCGAATGTCGTCAACCGCCTTTTGACTTTCTGGGTCACTCAAAACTTCGTCTACAATCGCCGCGATTTCACCTTCATCGCTGACTTGCAACATGTTATTCGCTTCTGCAATTTCACGCGGGTTTTTACCGCCACGAATAAGCTCGTTAAATACAGCTTTTGCGTTCGTACTCGATAATTCATTCGCTTCGGTCATAGCCGCAAGCGCAATAAGGTCCTCAGTTTCGGCCTTTATATTTAAATCGCCAGCTTCGTCGTCGTCAGATTTTATGGTACTTGCAAGCCAGTTTGCGACGCGAATTGCAGATGCATCTCCTGCCTCTTGCTGCACATCATACATTATGACCGCGTATACTTGGCGAGACAGGAGTTTATTTTTTACAGAACTATCAAGCGCAAGGTCTTGCCAAGCCGTGCGATAGTCCGACGGAAGCATTGGCACAACGGCTTGAATTGACTGAATCTCTTCATCGGTCAGTACAATTGGAGGGATATCAGCATCAGGCATGTACCTATAATCTTGGGCGTCTTCTTTGCTTCGCTGGCTGAATGTTTTCTGTTTTGCATCATCCCACCCCCGTGTTTCCTGAACTACGCGCTCGCCTTTTTCTAATAATTCTACCTGGCGCTTAAATTCAAACTCTGCAGCTTTTTCAACGCTTCTAAATGAATTTAAGTTTTTAACTTCCGCACGCTTACCGAGTTCAGTCGCGCCTTTTGGTGCTACCGAAATATTTACATCGAATCGCATATTGCCGTGGTACAAGTCGCCATGGGTCACGCCCGCGTATGTCATGAGCCGGTACAATTCCATCGCGTAGGCTTTGGCCTCAGCAGCACTGTGGATGTCTGGTTCAGAAACGATTTCGATGAGTGGCGTACCAGCCCGGTTTAAATCTACTAAACTATAGTCAACATAGTGCGTAAGTTTGCCGGCATCTTCTTCCATGTGTGCGTGATGAATTCGCACGTGAACCGTTGATCCATCTTCGCATGGTGCATCAACAAATCCAGCAAGAATAATCGGCTGGTACATCTGGGTTGTCTGGTAGCCTTTGGGTAGATCTGGGTAGAAATAGTGTTTGCGATCAAAGCGACTCACGCGAGCAATCTCGGCATTCAATGCCTTGCCTGCTCGTATCGCTAAGTCAACTGCCTCACGGTTTAATACCGGCAACATGCCCGGCAAACCAAAATCAATTGGCGACACGACGGCATTTGGCTCTTTGTCACGAGCGTCATTATCGGCGGCGCTAAATAACTTTGACTTCGTCGCCAACTGCACGTGGCATTCGATACCGATGGTCATTTCATATTCGGTACTCATTAAATCGCTCCTACGTCCTTTAGGGCCTGTCGAAATGCAGCCAAGGCGCGACGAGTGGTGTCGTAACTTATTTGAACATCCGATTCATGGGCGATTTTATTACGCAGCTTATGAGCAGTCCATACATTGTTACGATTTGACCATTTATCTTGCGCAGATTTCAATCGCTCACCCATAGTACTACCTTTATAACCAAGTTGCCTCAGTGCTTGATCAAGCAGCTTATCGGCGTTCAAAATGCACAAATGGTAGCTTGCTTCTTGGTTTTTCACAAGTTGGCGTTCAATACCAAGCCAATCTTTACGATACTTGTCTACATTTAGGCTCGACCCCTTGCCTCGGGCATTTGTAATGATAAACAGTATCACAGCGCCCACCACCAGTACAACGACAAGAAATACTATGAGGAGCCATGCATTCATGATTTACTCTCCATCGACTTCGCAAGGCTAAGTAGTAGTGCGTCGTGTTTTCGCTGAGCCATCAACTGCACGCCTACCGGCAAGCCATCCTTGGATAACCCCGCTGGCACGCTCATGGCGGGAATTCCCGCCAGGCTAGCAGCAACTGTCATTGCATCAGATAGGTACATTTTTATAGGGTCTGCTGTGTTCTCACCAAAGCCAAAGGCAGGTGTTGGCGAAACGGGACATAGCAATATATCGTATTTTTCAAACAGAGCATTAAATTCATTTATTAGCAGCGTGCGAGCCTTTTGTGCCTTCTGGTAGTAAGCATCAAAAAATCCACTTGAAAGCACAAAACTTCCAATCATAATACGGCGCTTGTTTTCCGTAACAAAGCCTTCGTCGCGACTTCTTCCGTACACTTCTTCCAAGCTCTTGGCTTCCGTACTTCGTTTGCCATAACGAATACCGTCGTAGCGTGCAAGGTTGCTGCTGATTTCAGCAGGTACAATGATGTAATACATTGCGAGCGTATATTTTGCCGACGGGATAGTTACCTCATCTACTGTATGTCCCGCAGCACGCAAACTATCAGCATACGAATTCGTTACATCGCGAACATCTTTATCTACGTCATCAGTCATGAAATCACTTATGAGGCCGATTCGCAATGATTGTGGAGCTGAAGTTGCTGGCATGAAGTAATCTTCCAGCGTCGTCATATCGCGCGCATCTTTACCAGCCATAATACTCAGCACTAACTCGGCGTCTTCTGCGGTATGTGTGAAGCAACCCATTACGTCAGTACTGCTCGCCATAGCAACTACGCCGTAGCGACTATTCATACCATAGGTCGGTTTTACTCCTACTACTCCATTAAAGCTAGCGGGCTGGCGAATAGAGCCACCAGTGTCACTACCGAGAGCAAATGGCACAATATCAAGCGCGGTAGCCACCGCTGATCCACCACTACTTCCACCCGCAACCTTGCTTTCATCAACAGCGTTTTTTGTTGGCCCGTATGCTGAATTCTCTGTACTTCCTCCGTGTGCAAATGCATCAAGGTTTGTTTTACCGATGCAAATTGCACCCGCAGCTTCCAGCCTTTCAATAACCGTCGCCTGCAGAGGCGCTTGAAATGGTTCAAGGATTTTACTCGCTGCTGTAGTGGGCGCTCCGAATGTTAGGTAGTTGTCTTTTACCACAAAAGGCACTCCGGCAAGTGGACCGCGAATTTCGCCCGCATCTACCTTGTCTGCCCGTTCAAGTGCTCTGGCCTCAGTGTACGTCAAAAAAGCATGATGTGACTCGTGCTGGCGTGCACGCTCAAAGGCTTGTTTCACATTTGCTCGAGCGGATTTTCCTATATAGTCAGAAATTGTAGCCATTACAAAACCTTCGGCACTTTTACACTATTGTTCTGCGCCTCAGGAGCAAGAGCCAGCAAGGCTTCTCTATCAGCAGCATCTTGCTTTGGGCTGTCATCACGCCAAACATTTTCGAGGTCTGTCACCTGGTATGTTGGCTCTAAGCCTTCGGTGTCGAGCTCGTTCAATTGTTCAACATACTCAAGAATTTTCTCAATGTCAGCACGAAGGCTTTCAATTTCAGATTCTTCTAGCTGCAAATTACTCAGCGTCGCCAGGTGAACGACGTCATCACGAGAGATTTGTGTCATAACCTTATTGTAGCGTACTTAGCAGATTACCGCGAGGCCTGTTTTGAACGAATTTCGGCAATCATGTCGCGTAACTCAGCAGCCTTTTCAAATTCTAGGTTGGCACTCGCGAGTTCCATTTGACTCGTTAGGTCTCGCACCAAGCCATCATACTCATCACGCGGTATCTTGTTCAGGTCGAGTTTCGGCTTTTTATCTTCGTCTTTCATCGGTATCAAGGCGCGCAAGCCTTCGTCAATTTCTTTGGCGATACTGGTTGGAGTAATTCCGTTATCGGTATTGTACTGCTCTTGAATTTTGCGCCTTCGATTTGTTTCGTCAATTGCTGCTTGCATTGAACGAGTCGTCACGTCGGCATACATTATCACTTTCCCCTCAACATGCCGAGCGGCACGCCCGATCGTCTGTATGAGCGCACTCTCGCTACGCAAAAAGCCTTCTTTATCAGCATCAATTATCGCTACCAAGCTAACTTCGGGTAAATCCAGACCTTCGCGGAGTAGGTTGATTCCTACCAGCACATCGTATACGCCCGCTCGAAGATCACGCAATATATCCCCGCGCTCTAGCGTGTCGACCTCACTGTGTATATAAGCTGTTTTAATGCCAAGGTCTATAAGGTGTTGGCTTAAATCTTCAGCCATACGTTTTGTGAGTGTAGTTACCAACACACGTTGGCTTTTCGCTGTCCGATCACGAATTTCAGCTATCAGATCGTCTATTTGGCCCTTCGAAGGTCGAATCTGAATTTCAGGGTCAAGCAATCCGGTTGGCCGAATAACCTGCTGAGCTGGCTCTTTACTATGTGAAAGCTCGTAATCTCCTGGGGTGGCCGATACATAAATAGCGTTGTTGATATGCTTATCAAACTCATCAAAGCGGAGCGGGCGGTTGTCCATTGCACTTGGCAAGCGAAAGCCGTGCTCTACCAGCACTTCTTTGCGTGCGCGATCGCCATTGTACATGCCACGAACTTGCGGCAAAGTCATGTGGCTTTCGTCGACCAAGAGCAGCCAATCATCTGAAAAGTAATCTATCAAGGTAGCTGGCTGTTCACCCGGCTCACGGTTCGTCAGGTATCGGCTGTAGTTCTCGATGCCCTTTACAAAGCCGGTTTCTTCCAGCATTTCAATATCGTACTTCGTGCGTTGAGCTAAGCGTTGCGCTTCCAGAAACTTATCGTGCTTCTCGAAATATTTCATGCGCTCATCGAATTCTTTCTTTATACCAACAATCGCATGCGCGAGTTTCTCCTTAGGCGTTACATAGTGACTGCTTGGAAATATCTTTAACTCTTCTGGCTCGCCTAGTATTTCACCGGTTAGTGGATCAATTCGAGTAATTCTATCTACTTCGTCACCGAAAAAGTCTATTCGATACGCTACATCGCTACCAGCCGGAAATACGTCTACGACATCGCCCTTCACCCTGAAGGTACCTCGATGAAAGTCTATGTCATTACGCTGATATTGAATGTCGGTAAGCAAACGCACAAACTTATCTTGCTGCCTGCGCTCACCTCGTTTTACATGAATTGACATCTCTGCATACGCATCGGGCGAGCCAATGCCATAAATACAGCTCACGCTAGCTACAATAATCGTGTCACGTCGAGTCAAAAGTGCCGTTGTTGCTGCATGCCGTAGCCGATCAATTTCGTCATTAATCTTACTGTCTTTTTCTATATACGTATCGCTACTAGCTATATATGCTTCCGGCTGGTAGTAGTCAAAGTAACTTACAAAATAATGCACTTCGTTTTCAGGGAAAAAGCTTTTGAATTCGCTATATAGCTGTGCTGCAAGAGTTTTGTTGTGCGCCAGTACGAGCGTAGGCACGTTTCGATTGGCGATAATATTCGCCATTGTAAATGTCTTACCGCTACCAGTCACGCCCAGAAGGGTCTGTTCGCGCTCATCCCTATCAAGACCCGCCACCAATTGAGCAATAGCTGTCGGCTGATCGCCTGTGGGTTCATAGGGAGTCGCAAGCTTAAAACTTGTCATCCTTATATTGTACAAGATTCTGGGCTATTTTACTTTGAACGTATCAATTGCAAGCTGGAATGCTGCCTCTTCATCGGCACTTGCCTCTTGTGTCGCATGCTCCATGGTTATCGTATATTCTTTACCTGCCTTTTGAACAAGTGCTACGTACCTGTAGCCTTCGTAGCTGTGTTGATATACAAAAGCTTTTTGTCCATCAATTTGAATGGTCTTTGGGGTGGTCATATATGCCATATCCGGTGGAGTGAATGGCGAGACGGCTTTCGTGCTTGATACAGTAATTTTTGCGCCCGACTTTAGCCCCATACCAACATTTGCTTCATAGTTAGCAGAATCGACCCGCGCATCAAGGCCGCTTACGGCGCTGGCCGAACGTTCAATCCAGTCACTAGGGTACTCAAAGCTGAATATACTGGTAGATAACGTTTTGTTGTCAGCATTTTCTTCGTTTCCTGCATCATTTTTGTTTTTATCTACAACTACGAGTTCAGTTTTCGTTGTATCAACTTTTTTCATTATGAAATTCTGCCAAAATATCCAGCCAAGTGCTGTTATCAGGGCCAGCACAAGTACAATTATCACCACTGCGTGAGCTGAGCCAGTTTCGTTCTTTCGAATCATCACAAGTTCCTTTGTTTAAACTGCTTTTATTTAATCAACACGACACTAAAAGCACAAGCATTTTTTACCAAAATCTGTTACACTGTTAGCGAAACGTATTATGGAACCAAAACCAACAACTAAACCTGCCATCTGTATACCTCGAGACATCATGCTGCGTGCAGCCATGATTCGCTTAGGTGATATTGACGAAGAAGTGCAGGCTGGTTACGATGTAATCCGAAAATATCATAAAACGGTCACCGTTTTTGGCTCTGCACGTGTAAAAGAAGACAATCCCTACTATCAATCAGCACGAGATATATCAGCAAAGCTAGCAGAAAATGACTATGCAATTATTACAGGTGGTGGCCATGGCATCATGGAAGCTGCAAACCGGGGAGCCCAAGAAGCTGGAGGTGATTCTGTAGGATTTAACATTAAGCTACCAAAAGAGCAAACACTCAACCAGTACACCACTGACTCGTTAGCCTTTAAGTATTTTGCACCCCGCAAAATATGTATGACGCTATTTGCGGATGCCTATGTCTTCTTCCCTGGTGGGTTTGGTACGTTAGATGAACTAACCGAAATTATCACACTTATCCAAACAGGTAAAACCACCAAAGCCCCTGCAATTCTATATGGCAGTGACTTTTGGCAGGGCTTCGATGGATTCGTTCAAGAAGAATTGCTTAGAAACGGACTTATCACGGATGGCGATGATGATCTGTATCACATTACCGATGACGTAGACGAGATTGTGCGCTTAGTTAAGGCAAACCACACGTACTGCGAACATTAGACGCTGTGCACTAAAGGCTAGACACTTTGTATTCTTCGGGCGCAGACTTTAAGTACTCTGCTATTTCAGCTTTTTTCAGTAAACCTGCTTGTGCACCAAGTTTTTGCACTACGTTCATGCTGTTTATCGGAGCCCATGTAAGTGCAGTATCCATAGATTCGCCGAGCGCAAGAGCGGCCACAATCGTACTCGCAAAAGCATCGCCTGCGCCAGTTCGATCAAGTGGTGGCGCTGGGTCGGGATAATTCGGTATAGTCACCAGCTTATAATCGTATGATGCATAGGAACCATTTGGACCATCAGTAATCACAACAATTTGCGGACCTAATTCGTGTAAGGCTTTTGTAAGGTCTTGGAGAGATTCGTATGGAGCACCTGTTACCTGCACAGCCTCTTCGCGGTTCATCACAACAATGTGGCTACGGCCATACACGCGCCGAAGTTTATCGACTCCCCATTCAAAATGGAAGGTGCCCGGTTGGAATGCTAGTTTAATATTTGGATGCTGCTCAAGATATTCCACCAACTCTTCATGAAGCTGCCATGAATCTTCGCCAATGTATGATAAATAAATCCAGTCGGGTTCGTTCTGTGGAGCAACAAATTTGTAGTCGTATTTTTCACTTTTCACCAACATCGTTCGGTCTGCTTTGTAGCGAAGCACGTACCAGTAGCTTGTCAGTTTGCCCGATTCTTTTTTCATTTCGGTCACGTCGATAGCTTCTGACACGAGATGGTCAATAGCCTCTCGACCCGCTGGATCATCTCCTACCCACGCCATTAGGCTTACGTTCAGCCCAAGGCGAGCTGAAGAAACAGCCGCGTTTGGTGAAGGTCCGACCGAGCGGATAATGTCAACGCGCTCGTAGTGCGGCTTTTGGCCATATGGCAACGCAAGCCATTCTTTACCATCAGCTTCCTTGATTACTTTCGTTGAGCCTTCATCTAGTTGTATAAAAGCATCCGTGAAGATATCACCTATCGCCAGCATAGAAGGTGCTTCAGATTTCTTACCGGGACCCAGCAACGGGTAATCTTTGTCGTCTTCTTGCTTTATTCCTGCTTCTTCTGCCAATCGATGAACCATCTGATTATCAGTCTTATCGTGTTCAGCGTAGCGTCTAATAATTTCAAGACGTAGATGACGTTGCGCGTGTCCGACCAACCGCTGTTCAAAAGGCAATTCGTGGTGCGCGTTTTCTATCACATCGTGCAAGCAGAGCGATACAGGGCCATCTTCAAATCGCGCCAGCACGTAGTGAGTTTCTGCCAATACGCCGGCTGCCGTACCATTTGCAACTGCTGCATTCAGCGCAAGATATAGTTCTTTTCCATGTGTGTCTGCTGGATCTAAGCCCAATGAACGCATTACTGTATGGGTTTTTTCTGTAATATCACCGATTAGTCTTGTATCGACCCCGTCGTTGCCAGCAGCACGTTCTAACTGCACAAGATTATGCGTAAAAAGCGGGTGATCATTTGCAAGCAGGTCAGCTAAAAATTTACTCATAGTCCTCCTAAAATTTCGTTTCAGTTAGCGGCATTTCATGAAGTTTTACGCCAGCATGAAGAATCCCTGGTTTAGCTCCAATTTTCGTTACCACAGATGTTGAATTAGCACTCGCAAACACAATCGATTCTTTTAAACTCTTCCCTTGTGCCCACTGGCTCAAAAAGCCACTACCAAAAGCGTCACCGGCGCCAGTGCGGTCGATTACTTTCACGTCTTGGTACATCCCCGCACGTAGAATCGTTTTGCCATCGCTAGCCATTACGCCATTTGGCCCATCGCTCACAATAGCCACCGGCACGTAGTGCAGCAAATGTCGCACCAGCTCTTCTAAACTGTCGCCTTCGACAATTTTCATGGCTTCTTCTTTATTTACTGAAAGCACTTCGACGTCGTCTAACAAACCTTTAAGTTTTGCTGTTTGCTTAAGCTCGTCCTTGCCTGGATTAAAAAATACTTTGATATCGGCTTTCTTTGCGTGATGAAAAATCGCACTAAGCGCATCCATGCTACCCGCCAGACTTGAAACGTACAACCAATCAGCATTCACTTCAGATACATCAAAGTTTTTTGCGTCATAGTGCGTCGATGCTCCACGGTAGGTCAAAATTGTTCGCTCACCACTTGGCGCCAACAATAGCATAGAATAGCCTGTGTTGTATTTATCAGAGTAGCTAATGTGTCTAGTGTCAACGCCTTCTCTATCGAGATCATGCAACACCGCCTCACCTGCAGGGTCGTGACCGACCGTACCCATAAACAAGGCATTCAAGCCCTGGCGTGCAAACGTTACGCTTGCATTCGTTGCACCACCACCGGTGCTAAAGTCAATTTTATTAACATCTGCCTTCGCACCCAGTTCAAGTTTCAAAAAACACTCGTGAGGATTAGCGCACACAGGTATAAATTCGTCACTGTGGCTCAAAAAGACATCTTGTACAGCCGCACCGATAGAAACAATTGTTGGTGTTTTCCCACTCATCTTGGTTGTATTATAGCACTTATGCTTGAATCGATTACTTATTTTGACATATATTACATCTATGTCGCATGTTGAATTTCCGCCCGAAAGAGTCGTAACAAGGTCAGGCCTTATACTACTAGGAAAGCGTGGATTATGTCTGGCTCAAGAAGTATTTACTCACTACACAATGTCAACGGCCAGAGTGGACACTTTTGCTCAGCTACGCGTTGCATACACTCCTGAAATTAATGGTAAAATTATCTTACCGACTACTTTGGCAGATTTCAGGAATAATGGCCTAATAACTCCAGCATCCAGCTCTGGCTCAATCGGTTCGCTTACCGAAAAAGGCCACGTAGCAATAAGTATGGTAAATGTGTCAGGAGAAGGCGGCGACGTAGATACCTGGCTAGATGAACCGTTTATGGAACTTGAGGTACTCCCCATACTGCAAGATACTCGCCACCCTCTAGCACTTGCCGTAGATGAGTTCCGAAGCGAGTACGAGCGTACTAATTATTAGTTAACAGCCTTGCCAGCGCTGCCAAAGGCGTGTATCTTCTCTTCCACTACCGCTTGCACGGCGTCTTTTACGTCGTTCATTAGTTTGACCACCGCAAATTCATCAGGGTGTAGCTTCAATGCTTCTTCCATGGTAGTACGGAACGCGTAGCGCATATCACTATTTATATTAATCTTGCTCACGCCAATCTTGGCTGCATCTTCAAAGTAGTGTAATGGCGTACCAGAGCCACCGTGTAAGCTAATCTGGCAGCCAATTGCTTCACGGATGCGACTCAAAAGTTCAAGATCAAGCTCTTTCGGTACCGGGTACTTGCCATGTAAGTTACCGACCGCCGCTGCAAATGTATCAATACCGGTTGCTTCTACGAATGCTTTCGCACCGTCAGGAGTCGAAAATGTCTTCTTTATTTCTTCGTAATCTATCTCTTCCTTGTGCACGTTGCTGCTACCACCAAAGTAGTGTGGTTCACTTTCTACAAGCGCACCCGTAAACTTAGCGTATTCAACCACTTCTTTCGTCTGAGCAATAATATCCTCCTCCGACGCATCATGATTGGCTTGTGAAATATCAATGTGAATAAACTCGTACCCAGCGTCAATCGCCCTTTTACAGCTTTCAACGGTAGGGCTGTGATCGAGATTGATATACATCTCTACGCCATATTCGGCCTTATAGTTATCTACTAAATCGCGCACGTTTTCTATGCCGAGAGCCTCTACTTCACCATCGCTTACCTCTACGAGTACTGGCGCTTGAAGTTTCTGTGCAGCCCGCGCAATTGCAATCAGGGTTTCTTGGTTATCGATATTAAATGCCCCTACCGCAAAATGTTGCTGACGACTTCTCTGCATCAAATGTCGGGCTCGGGTAGTATTATCACGGATTTGTCGTATGCTGTGGCTCATTTAATATCCTTTCTTATACTGTGGAACACGCTTTACGAATTCACGAATTTTTTCTGCTAAATGCTTTCCATCTAGCCCAAAATGCTCTAGCACTTCACGAGGTGCGCCACTTTCGCCGTAGCGGTCTTCCACGCCAAGTCGCTTTATCGGTACTGGCATATGCTCGCCTAAATATTCAGCAATTGCGCCGCCCAAGCCACCAGCAATCTGGCCTTCCTCGGCGGTCACTACGCGACCTGTTTTGTGTGCACTCGCTTGAATTGTTTCGGTATCGAGTGGTTTAACAGTAGGTACATGCACCACTTCAGCGTCAATCGAGTGCTTTTTTAATTCTTCAGCAGCCACCAGCAGCTCGTAGGTCATCGTACCCGTGCCGCAAAGTGTCACGTCTTTTCCTTCGCGCAGCACGTAGGCTTTGCCAATTTCAAACGGTGAGTCGGCAGTGCTAAAAATCGGGGTTTTGTCACGCGCTACGCGTAGGTAGGTTGGCTTGCCATTTTTTGCTATTGCAAGTGTGGCTTTTTCAGCCTCTACACTATCACCGGGCACCACCACAATCATATTTGGCATCGTACGCATTATTGCTATGTCTTCGAGCATTTGATGCGTCGCACCATCTGGCCCGGTATAGAGGCCTGCATGACCACCTACTACCTTCACCGGCATGTCGTTAAGCGCGGCCGTGGTTTTAATCTGCTCCCAGTTTCGTCCTGGACTAAATGCTGCGTAGCTTGCAGTAAATGGAATCTTGCCAGCTCGCGCCATGCCACTAGCGACGGTCACGAGGTTTTGCTCGGCAACCCCCACTTCAATATAGCGATTCGGAAACGATTCCTTAAACAGGTGCATCTGCACACTTTCCGTCAAGTCGGCGCATAGTGCTACCACGCGTTCATCTTGCTCACCAGCCAGTTTTAAGCCACGGCCAAAGCCAGCACGAATTGGCTCTGCTTTTACGTCATCTGAGAATAGATTTTCCGCTAAAGGATAATGGCTACTCATGCTCACTCCGAATTTTGCCTCGCAGGGTGCGAAGTTCTTTTAATGCCTCTTTGGCTTGCTCGTGGTTTGGCGGCATGCCGTGCCAATGGTAGTCGTATTCCATAAAGTCGACGCCCTTACCAGGAATAGTGTGAGTAATAATCACACTTGGTCGGTTTTCGATTGCTTTCGCCATACCCACTGCATCTTGAATGCTTTCTATGTTGTGCCCGTCTATCTCTTGCACGTGCCAGCCAAAGCTCCGCCATTTGCCGGCTAGGTCTTCGAGTGGCATTACATCCTCGGTATTGCCATCTATTTGAATATTGTTGCGATCGACAAATACAATTAATTGCGAAAGTTTGTACTTACCGGCAAACATAGCGGCTTCCCATATGTTGCCCTCATCTAGCTCGCCATCACCAGTGATACAATACACGAAGCGGTGCATATGGTTGTCGATGTGCTGCAATACATAGGCTACTCCCGCAGCCTGGCTCAGGCCACTACCTAAAGGCCCACTAGTATTTTCAAGGCCTGGTAATTTAGTGCGCTCTGGGTGACCCTGCAAGCGTGAGCCCCATTTTCGCAAAGTCATCAATTCATCTTTACTAAAATAGCCCGCTTCTGCCATAGCGGCATATTGCACCGGCGCACAATGCCCGTTACTCAAGAAAAAGTAGTCCCTCTCGTTCCATTCGGGGTTTTTCGGATCTATTTTCATTATGTCGAAATAGAGAGTCGTAACTAGATCAGCCAAGCCAAGTGGCCCGGCGCTGTGGCCGCTCCCCGCTTCCTCAAGCATAGCAATAATGTCCTTGCGAAGAACATTGGCTTTATCTTCAAGCTGTCGCAGCGTTAGATTCCCACTCATTTCTAGTTCTATTCTAGCACAAGCGGTTTAGATTACGCCGTGTTTATTTATCTCATCCACTAGTGTTTTATACGTAGAAGCCGGGTCGGCACTTTTGGCAATAGTACTACCAACGTTGAGCACATCTATGCCACCTTGGCTTAATGTAAAAGCGTTATCAACATTCACTCCGCCATCCCAGCCTATTTCAACACCCGGCTTGATAGCACGAATAAGCCGAACTTTCTCAAGCTGCATCAAGCTGGCTAAACCACCATAATGACCCAAATCACCGCTGAAAATCATCACATGATCGGCTATCTCGATTAAACCGCCTACCACAGAAGGAACCGTAGGGCGCATGAGCGCTATTCCGGCTTTTATCCCCACCGATTGAAGTTTTTTCATAATCGGCAGCAGATCTTCCTCTACTTCTACATGGAATATTACCAAGTTCGGCTTTAAGGCAATAAATTGGTCTACATATTCACTCGGCCGAGCTACCATTGCATGAATGTCGGCGTGCCAATTTGCTGGCCACCAGGCTTCATTTGGCGCAATAGTAAAGGTCGGGGCAAATTCACCGTCGGAAATATCAATATGCACACGTTCAGCAAAGCCTTGGATTTTTTCCATCTGCTCTTTATAGCTGGCGGCGTTTTCTACCAGTACTGCGGGTGCTATAACCGCCACTAGGCAAACTCGTCAATCTGCGCATTACGGCGTTTAAATCGTGCGGCGGCTCCAAATGGAGTATTAAGCCAAGTCTCTACAATGCCCTTCCAAAGCTGTTCATCATCTTCTACAACGCGAGCAGGCAAGCACAGCACGTTACTATCGTTGTCATGCCGAGTCATTTTAGCCTCATACGCATCCCAAATTACACTCGCACGAATGCCACGAAATCGGTTGGCCGCCATAGCCATGCCTTGACCACCACCACAAATCAGAATCGAGCGCGGGTCTTTACTTTGGTCACCCATAAGTTTCATCACTGCAAGCTGTGCAAACTCCGGAAAGTCATCGTGTGGGTCGAGTTCTTTGTCGCCAATATCTTCTACGTCGTAGCCATGTTTTGCCAAGTAAGCAAACACTTGTTCCTTCAAATAAAAGCCTTGATGATCCGCACCTAGGTAAATTTTCATACTTTAAAGTATAAGCGTATTAAAAACAGATGTAAAGCTTACGGTTATATTGACATCTCTTATATAATATGCTATAATGAGATATAGGTCTCCCCTCTCTACCAGATCGAGGTGCGGCCTGCACCTCAGAAAGAAGTTCCCATGAACGACCTGTTCCTCGCTGCGGCGATGTTCGTCACCATGCTCCTCCCCAGTCTGACGGTGTTCGGCATCGTGGTCTTGAGCCACAGCTACCGTCGTCCGCTCTACGTGGCGGTTGCCGCAGTGCTCACCCACGCCATCGCCCTGATGGTGTGGATGTACAGCTGGCAAGTGAGGCCGACGTGGAACATCAACACCGTGCCGGGTTTCACCATCACATGCATCGTCATCCTCAACGCGGGCACGATCTGCGTTACGATGGTCCAATCCTGGAGGTTCGACCAGAAGTACGAGAAGGATCGCTTCGACCTCGGGTACGACCCGGAGAGAAGCAGGGTGGTGCCGATTCCGCGAAGGCGTCACGGCGCCTGACCTCTGAGGTGCGACGGGTTCCGGGGCTACAAGCCCCGGGCCCGAAGCCCAAGTTTTACACCCAAATGGGTGTTTTTGTTTGCTATTTATTTATTTTTGTGATATAATTATACTAAGCTTCACCCTTTAGAACTACAAATCAGGGGTGCAGCAAGCACCTCGGAAAGGCACACCATGCACACTCTCTCCGGCCCCATGACGCACTTCGAGAACTTCGCTTTCGACCGCTTCGGTCACTTGAGCGATGAGAAGCTCCGCGAGTTGTTGGTCAAGAACCTGACCAGCACCGTCGTCACAGGGAGTGTCGTTCTTCGTGGCAAGGTCTTGTACTTCGGCGTGGCCGATCGACGAGCAACGCCGCTCTGGCGGAAGATCAACATCGCCGCAATGCCTCTGCACATCGTCATCGTGGCGACTCTCGCTGCGGAGTACCGTCGTCGACGCATGACCGATCGAGAGCTCGACTTCCTCTCGAACACGGCCTACGCCCGTCAGTTCCTGAGCGACCTCACGAACCACCAGCGTGGTCACACCTACCCCGTGCCCCCGCACGAGGCGTGACGTCTCGCCTCGAGGTGCAGGTGACCCGGGTGGCAGAAGCCCCCGGGTCACCACTCTCGAACCCTTACGGACCTATGTCCGCTTTTTTTAATTCAAATGTAAGGAGGGGCTCACCCCTCCAACTTGCTTTGAAATAAATTCAAAGCTACGTTTCTACCCCCTAAAGGTTCTTACCGACGTCGGCAACTAATTCAACCAAGCGGTTGCTGTAGCCCCATTCGTTGTCGTACCATACCATCACTTTGATCAAGTTGCCGTCGACAACTTTGGTCAGTGGCAAGTCTACCGTGCCAGAGTTACTGTTACCAATGTAGTCGCTGCTTACCAGCGGTTCGTCGGACACACCGAGGATTCCCTGATAGTACTCTTGGGCAGCGGCCTTTTTAAATGCTTCGTTTATTTCCTCTACCGTAACGTCTCGTGATAGCAACGCTGTAACGTCTGAAATCGAAACTACAGGTGTTGGCACACGTACACTTACGCCATCGAACTTGCCTTCAAGTTGTGGCAATGTTTTGGTAACGGCAATCGCCGCGCCAGTAGTAGTAGGTACCATGTTTTCAGCCGCGTTTCGACCTTCACGCAAGTCTTTCTTTGGCGCATCTTGCAATGCCTGGCTAGCCGTGTAGCTGTGCACAGTGGTAAGCATGCTTTTTTCTACCCCGAATTCCGCGTCAAGCACTGCCATAACCGCGCCAAGGCTGTTGGTCGTACAGCTCGCGTTTGAAATTACTTCAGTAGAGCCTTGCACCTTGTCGTCATTCGCACCAAGCACAATTGTATCGACACCATCTGACTTGGTAGGGCCGCTAATAACTACCCGTTTTGCACCTGCCTGAACATGCTTGCTTGCTCCTTCTTTGTCTGTGAAAAAGCCAGTGCTCTCGATAACAATATCGACGCCTAAATCACCCCATGGTAGTACACTCGGGTCTTTTTCGGCTAGCACTTTTACCAATCTTCCGTCTACTTCAATGCCGTCATCGGTGGCTTTTACGTCGTGGCTGTACGTACCGTAGTTGCTATCGTGTTTCAGCAAGTAAGCAAGTGTTTTGTTGTCGGTCAGGTCATTTATCGCAACAATCTCGAGGTCACTTCGTTCGAAGGCAATCTTAAATGCATTGCGGCCGATGCGACCGAAGCCGTTTATTGCAATTTTAGTTTGGCTCATGTGTTCCCACTCCTTTAGTGTGTGTAATAACTGTATTGCTTATGATTATACAACATACGCTACAAGTGTATATCACTCGCCCCTTAGGTTATACTAGATACATGGACAAGCAAGAGGTGCTAGAGGCTGCTCGCCAGAGGTTTTCGAAAAGCGATATACGCGAGCTTGAGCGTGCCATTACTGTCGCGACCGAAGCCCATCAAGGTCAAACACGTCTGAGTGGCGAGCCCTACATTCTTCACCCTCTTGCCGTGGCAAAACTTTTAATCGATTGGGAAATGGATATCGACAGCGTGATAGCAGGCGTGTTGCACGACACGGCCGAAGATACATCGCTGAGCTTGAAAGACATTGAAGATACATTCGGGCGCGACGTCGCCTTTTTAGTAGATGGCGTAACCAAGGTTGGAAAGGTTCGCTCTGGTATGCGCGACCTTACAAGCTATTTGCCGGGTACGAAAGATAACTTGACCAAGCTAATGATTGCTGTGGGGCAAGATGTTCGCGTGTTGATTATTAAACTCGCTGACCGGCTGCACAACATGCAAACGCTGGAGCACCAATCGCGCGAAAAGCAAAAAAAGATAGCCCGTGAGACCATGGAAGTATTCGCACCACTTGCCGACCGCTTAAATATGGGACGAGCGCGCGTGCAGCTAGAAGAGCTTAGTTTCCGCTACATGATGCCGAAAGATTTTTCGCGCACAAAGACGCTGATGGATCACCGATTGAAAAAAAGTGAACGCAAGCTTGAAACTGTTCGACGTGAAGTTGCTAAACGGCTCGAAGATGAAAAGATTGAATTTACGATGGATGGCCGAATAAAAAGCGTGTATAGCTTGTTTAAAAAACTCGACCGAGTTGGCGGTGATATCGATCGCATTCACGATTTGATTGCTTTGCGCATTATCGTAGACGACCTATCTACCTGCTACTTAGTAATGAGCGTCTTACACGAGATGTACACGCCAATTTTTGACCGAATTAAAGATTATGTCGCGCAGCCAAAAATGAACGGGTATCAGAGCCTTCACACCACCGTTGAAACCAGCTCGGGGCAAATTGTCGAGTTCCAGGTTCGCACCAAAGAAATGCATGAATACGCCGAACGTGGATTCGCTGCTAGCTTCCATTACAATGAAGCCAAGCTTACCGATGCCTACCGAAAAGGTCATATCGCTGCGCTTCCCGCCGATTTAAGCTGGATTCGTGAGCTGCAAGAAGCCGCAGCCAAAGCGAGTGAGGGCAAGAAGTTTAATGCTAATAAGTTTCGCATGAATTTGTTTCACGATCGAATATTTATCTATTCGCCAAAAGGTGACATTTGGGATTTGCCTAACGGCGCCTTTCCGCTCGATTTCGCTTACCGTATTCACTCGGACGTAGCGGCAAAAGCCAGTGGGTTTCGAATCAACGGTGCCATGAAACCGTTTAGCTATAAGCTAAAGCACGGTGACCAGGTGGAAATTCTTACCAGCAAGACTGCTACACCAAAGGCCGATTGGAAGCAGTACATCGTAACAAATCATGCCAAAGAAAAACTGCGCATGCAGCTTGCGCGGCAAAATCGCAGTTTACTTGGTCTTATCTTGCCAAAGCGGCGAAAAAGCTAACTATTCTAGCTCACCAATTTGTTTAAGATGAGCAAACATAGCCGGGTATGGGTCGCGAATATCGAGCGCAAGTACTTCGTCAGCCGACTTCCACCAATAGCCCTCGTGCTCCCAGCTAATCGTAACCTCAGGCACATTTTCTACATCAATCCGATATAGTAAGCGATTTACCGCCTTGTCGCTGAAGACAAACGATTCAGCAAAAGCCAAACGTAAATCTGATGGGTTAATAGTAATGCCCGCTTCTTCTTTCATTTCCCGCACTGCCCCATCAACATGCGTTTCGCCTGGGTCTACCATGCCGCCAGGAACATCAGGTTTTTGAGACCTATCCGGTCGCTCAGGCCATACACTACCACGTAAGATAAGGTACTTACCTTCGCTGTTCTTCAATAGAACTTTGGCAATGTCGTCTCGTCTCATTTCTATTTAGAGTTCCAGCGCTCGATACATTCCTTGATGGTTACTTTAGCTGATTCTACGTCACCCCAGCCAAGTACTTTGGTGCTACCCGGCTTTTTTAAATCCTTGTAGTGTGTAAAGTGATGTTCAATCATTTGTTTCCAGCGTTCACCTAAATCATCGAGCGATGTAATGCTATCACCAGTGTGGCGGTCGTCGGCTGGCACAACTACTACTTTATGGTCGGCCTCGCCATCGTCTTCAAAATTCAATACGCCGATAATACGAGCTTCCAACCATACTCCCATTGGTAGTGGCTCTGGGCATACAATCAACGTATCCAGCTCATCGCCATCGTCGTCGAGCGTTTGTGGAATAAAGCCGTAGTTACATGGTTTTGCAAAAATTCCTGGCTCTACGCGGTCCAGCATAAACGCTGCGCGTTCACGATCCCATTCAACTTTTAGCTGCGATCCTTGCGGAATTTCAACAACCGTATTTAGTGTTCCTTCGTCTATATTGCCAGGTGTTAAAACTTGGTTAAAATCTGCCATTACTATTCTCCTCTTTTGTATTACTTCTATTGTAACAAATTGCTATACTACGTAGTAGAATGGCTACCAAACCAACATTGCTGTTGCCAGATGAATTTGTCCAAACAGCAACAGCACATATTCTACGCGCTAAAAGCCACGTCTCGTTGGTGTGTATGGTTATGGCAAACGATCCAACTACCGACGGATTTATCGACGCGCTTGCAAAAGCAAGTGAACGCGGCGTGACGGTAGTTGTTGCCGCGGATACATTTACCTATGGTGAGCTTGCTGGGCACGTCATGCCTCACAAATACTATTCAAAGCGTTCACGCGAAACGACGAAAATGGTAAAGCGACTAAAAAAGGCTGGGGTAAAGTTTACCTGGCTGGGTAAATTCAGCGCCTTCCCCTTTACTGGCCGAACACACACAAAGTGTTTAGTTGTAGACGACACAGTATATTCTTTTGGTGGCGTAAATCTGTATGAAGACAATATTTCATTTGCCGATTACATGTTCCGCATCGAAGACATCCAGCTTGCGCTTGAACTCAAAGACGAGATTGGTAGGCTAGTGATCGCTGATAGCAAGAACTTTGCCTATCGTAGCCACGAGTTTAGCTTCAAAAAGAACAGCAAAGTGTTGATAGATGGTGGATTCCAAGGCGATTCAATTATTTATCGTCGTGCATACCAACATGCTCGAGATTCCAAAGAGATTTTGTTTGTGTCGCAATATTGCCCAGCGGGTAAACTGAGTCGAGCCATGAACAAAGCCAAGTCCAGAGTGTATTTTAACAAGCCTTCAAACGCTGATATCTGGAACCGAGCGATTATCGTAGCTGGTATTATCTCAAGTAGGTTCCAGACAAAGTACCACCGCAACAAATACCTACACGCGAAGTTCGTTATTTTTACTAAAAATGATGGCACAAAGGTCGCCATTACTGGTTCTCACAACTTTATGCCTGGCACAGTGTTATTGGGCACAAAAGAAATTGCTCTTGAAACAACCGACAAGAAAATTATCTCTCAGCTAGAAGACTTTTTTGAAAAACACGTACAGTAAACTATTTGCGCTTCAGGTCGTTGAGGTATTCACGGATACTTAGTGCCGCTGCGGCGCCTTCACCAACCGCACTAGCAATTTGCATGGTTGCGCCACTACGAACATCACCGCTGGCAAACACACCTTCCATGCTTGTCTGCAGGTGAGAGTCTGTCTTTATCAAACCTTGTTCGTCTAGCTCGATCGAGCTTCCTTGCAAGAATTGTGTATTTGGCTTCAAGCCAACAAATACGAACACACCATCAACCATCAACTCAGCCGGCTTGCCATCTGACATAATTTTTACGCTAGTTACCTTGCCATCAGTCGCTACAATTTCTTCAGTTGTCGTAGCCAAATGCAGAGTAATTTTGCCGCTATCAACAAATTCCTGAAGTTCGTGCTGTAATACTTCGCTTGCTTTTAGGGTGCTGCGCACTAGCAAGTCGATGTGGCTAGCGAAGCGAGTCAAAAACAATGCTTCTTGTACAGCTGAATTTCCACCACCAACCACAGCAAGCTTTTTGTCACGATAAAATGCTCCGTCACAAGTAGCACAGTAGTGAACACCACGACCATAATATTCAGCTTCACCGGGAACATTGATTTTGTTGTAGTCACTTCCTGTGGCAATCAACACTGTTTTTGCTTCAACCGGCGTGCCGTCAACTACCACAGTTTTTGTATTGCCATTATCGCGAATTTCACTTACGTCACCAAAATCAATATTCGCACCAAATCGTTCAGCCTGTTTCTGCAGTTGATCGGCAAGTTTCATGCCCTCAATTCCTTCAGGGAAACCGGGGTAATTGTCTACCATGTCGGTAATTGCAGCCATACCGCCAACCACGCCCTTTTCATAGAGCACGGTATCGATATCTTCACGAGTGGTATATACAGCAGCAGCCAGCGCACTTGGGCCAGCGCCAATCATTACTACGTCTCGTACTGTATTATCCGCCATATGCGTTCAATAACTCCTGTGGGTACTCGGGTGCTTCGAGTGTTTCTAATGTTTTAATAGGCATAACAATAAATTTAAGTGGTGAGTTGGCAGGAATGTCTCCCTGGCCAGCGTTACCATAGCCTTTGGCAGCCGGTATGGTGATTTCTCGGATGCCACCGATCTTCATACCCTTAGTACCTTCTGTCCAGCCAACTATCACGCCGCCTGGTCGCACAATTAATGGTGACTTCAGTGAGCTGCCTTTTATAGATCCGTCGAATATCTTTCCGCTAGGAATCCACCCGACATAATACGCGGCATAGGTAGTAGTGTCACCGATAACTTCGCCAGTACCTTTTTTCAAGTCTTTCACTACCAGCTTTTTGTTTGCGGCGCCTAGGTCGTACTTGCCCACACGTGATTTGTAGCCAATAAACTCGTCAGCGTACTTTGCCGAAAGCTTTTTCGCATCATTATCTAGTGTAGTTTGTTGCGCCGTCGTTTTGCTCGTGTATGCTTCGGTTGCCTTTTGATATTTTGCATATAAGTCGTTAAGTCGCTTACTGTCTGCTGCTTCGTTTTGTGGCGCCAATATCATAGCTGCAAAACCAGCAACAGTTCCGACCGTTAGCACAATCGCAATAATCCATATCCCTACCCTTTGTCCTGTAGTAGTAGCCATACTTCCCCTGTTTAGTTCAATTGTTACTTACTTTAGTATATCAAATTACGATGCAATTTCGAAGCTCTGGAGACGTGCTTTCGAGCTCTCGCTATCACCTAGCTGAAGCTGCAATAGCTGCGCGTATATACCATTGGTTTTGGCGAGCTGACTTGGTGAACCAATTTCATCTACCTTACCGTTCTTGAGCGTAATAATTCTGTCCACGTGAGCAATCGTGCTTAAACGGTGAGCAATAATGAGCGTGGTACGGTTTTTCATCAAGCGTTCTAGAGCTTCTTGTACCATAGCTTCGCTACGACTATCAAGGCTACTGGTGGCCTCATCAAGTATGAGGATCGGAGCGTCTTTTAAGATAGCCCGTGCAATCGCAATGCGTTGCTTCTGTCCACCACTTAGCTTTAGCCCCCGCTCACCTATTTCGGTTTCGTAGCCGTGCTCAAGCTTGCTAATAAACTCGTGTGCGTTGGCCATTTTGGCGGCCTTTTCAATGTCTTTTGGAGTTGCATGCGGATCAGCATAGGCAATATTTTCCATAATCGTACCACTAAAAAGCGCCGGCTCTTGAAACACAACGCCAATCGAATCACGTAGGCTCGTTTGTCGTACATCGCTTATCGATGTGCCGTCAATGGTAATACTGCCACTTTTTATGTCGTATAACCTAAGCAGCAGGCTGGTGATAGTCGTCTTGCCTTCACCACTCTCGCCTACTAGTGCAACTTTTTCGCCCGGCTTCAGGCTGAAAGTGATATCGGTCAATACTTTGTCGTGTTTATTGTAGCCAAAATTCACGCCGCTGTAGGTAACTTCACCTTTTGTTACTTGCAGCGCAGGCGCGTGATCTTTATCCGCTACTGCTGGCTTTAGCTCCATTACCTTAAAGTAGTCCTTACTGCCCGCTATCGCCCGCTGTACCCCCTCCACAATAAAGCTCATGTTAAAAATTGGGAATCGCATCATATTGACCAGCTGTATTAGTAGAACCATCTCACCAATTGTAAAGACACCCTCGCTCGTTTTTACAAATAAATATGCGAAAATTGCGAAAAAGATAGCATTTAGTACAAACCTTCGCGAAATATCCATATTGTGCCAATAGCGAGATTGCACTTTGGTAATATCAACTGTTTTTTGGAATCGTCGCTCAAAATGACGAAATTCAAGTGTTTCCTGAATAAAGCTTTTTACGACTTTAATTTGTGCTATCACTTCAGCGAAGCGTCCGCTTGCTATATCGGTTTCAAGGTTTTTCTCGTTTTGCCATTTTTGCCATTTTTTACTGGTAAGCGCGGTGAGCCACAAAAATAGTGGGTAAAGTATGAAAAGTAGTAATGCCAACTCCCAGCTGTATGTCAGAACAATCACAAGGGTGAGCAGCATCGTCAGGAACATTTGGAAAAAGTTGTTCGCAAATACGTTCATGAATTGCGTTACTTCAAATATTGTTCGGTTGAGTCGGTTAATAATTGTGCCGGTGAGTTCTTTGTCGTAATAGCTCTGCGGTAGCTTCAGTAAGTGACCGTAGTAGCGTTCTGAAAGCTGCTTTTTTAGTTTGGCGCTCATCATGTCGCCAAGGTAACCGCCCCAATTGGTAAACAATGTGTTTAGCACGTCTACCACAAATAGCGCGACAGCGAGCCACAATGCGCCCGAGACATCTGCTTGGCCTGTTCGTAGTGACTCAACGATAAGGTCGGTGGCATCTTTTATAATAAATGGCGCCGCCAACGATGAGAGACTCATCAGGATCGAGAACAGTATAATACCGACATAGTACGGCCAAAGATGGCGAGCATAGCCCAATACTCGTAACAAGCTGTTCATATGAGCCTATTATGTCAGAGCGCGCGCAGTTTTACCATGACGCCAAGCAGGCATCTACGTCGTTGAGATTTGCCGCGCTACAGTAGACGACTCGAGATATAATACCAGTAAACTGATCTGTGTTTTTAGAAACAGCTGGAAGCGGGTATTTGTTACCAACACTTAAGTAGCCGGTAGCATTGAACGTACCTGAATCACGGTAGGCAAAGACATTACTCACGGTTTGGCCACCAACAGGTGTTACGCTTAAAGTAACAGGTCGTGTTGAGCCAGTTTTCACGTCACGTGCACAACTGGCGACATACATCATGCCATCTACGAGTGCTAAAGTACTTCGAACTGGTTTATCTGTAGAAACCGCACCGCTACCAACAACTCGACATTCCACAAAGGTTGCTTTTTTGTTGGCACTACAGCTACTAAATTGAATCTTTAGCTGACTTGCTCCAGTAGCAAATCGGCCAATTTGGGTAACATTTCGTGAATCAGAAGTACAAGCCCCGGCTGAAGCATCGTACTGAAATTCAACTCCTGCGCCAATTGCATCAGATGCCGTTAGTGTAGCAGTGCTGCCTGGTTTAGCCTGACCAACCGATTGCATGTTTGTTTTGTTGCCATCAAATTGTACACCAGACGAATGTTGTGACCAGTTTCCCTCAAGATAGAGCTTGGTTCCGCTATTTTTTGTTGCCTGATTTACTACTGCGCCGTTTTGTACATTGCGCAAATCGTAGCTGTATTGCGTTTCAGATGTTACTGCATTTACGCGGGTTAATTGGGTTATCAGAAGTCCTCCAACCAATACTGCTACTACTGCCAATGCTGCTACTGAGATTTTTTTCATGCATGCTCCATATATGTGGTGTGATATTACGTAATATAGTACGACATTCCTGCCGAATTGGCAAAATCCGCTACTTTGTTTTTTCCGCTATGGCTTCGTAGGTACGACGACCCACAGTATAAGGTAAGGTAGCAACCCGGGTAAGCCACCTGGTAGCAGCAACGCCACGAAGATTATTCGCACGATTGTTGGGTCGATATCGAAATATTCTGCAATGCCCCCACAAACGCCAGCGATTTTCTTGTCGGTCGTCGAGCGATATAGTTTTTTCATGGTATAACTATATCACAATACTTAGATGCTAGGGGTTACAGGTGCCGCTACCAGAGTCGGTAAACGTTAGGCCAGCAACACTCCTGAAAGTCCAGTCATAGCCATTGTCGCTTAAATCAAGCTCTAGAACTCCGTTGCCACCGTTGTATCGCACTTGGCTATTTGGCTTCGGTGTGCCAAATGGGTATAAGCCACCATTACCACCGGTTCCGACGGTAAACTGACGCGTACCCTGTGAGTCTTGGTTTCGGTTTGCATCTTGCTTATCGAATCGTTCATAGAAGTGCTCATGCCCATTCAACGCTATGTCTACATTGTATTGATCAAGTAGTTGCCAAATTGCCGCAACGTGAGTGCCATCGCCGTGCTTTGTACCGGATGACCATCGGGGATCAGACCAGTATGCCAGCGTACACGGTTTTGTGTTCGCTGCAAGATCGCTAGCAAGCCACTGAATCTGTTCAGAGCCGGCGTCGCACGCTAAGTATGAACACTCCACGCCAGCACTGTTTTTGTGGTTTGTGTTCAATGCTACGAAATGCCAATTATTGCTATCGAAGCTGTAGTAACCCTTACAGCTGGCTCGACAACCAGGTTCAAGCGGCGTAGCCCTATCGCCAAAGTAACTAAAGTAGCCGCTAGCTGTTGTGTCGGTATAGTAGTCGTGGTGTCCAACAGATGGGTAAATTTTGTCTTTAAACTGGCCCCAGGTTGCACCGAAGAACTTTGTGTAGTCAGCAAGACTACCACTGTCGTATTGACCATCGCCTAGCGTTAGTACTCGATCTGGGTTAATCGTCTTTATCAAGTCTGCCGTTTTCTTGTTACCACCGGTAAGGGTCTTTGTTGAGATATCGCCTGCCGCAACAACCTTTTCAACCTGAGCTGGTGGCTCGGTTGAATCTTGGGTGGTTACTATCAGTTGTGCACGCAAGCTTGCGTTGGTAGCCTCTTTGGTCGAAAGCCGAGTCGTAACACTACTGGGAGTGGTTATGACAAAGCTATAGGTTCCATCACCCGTAATCGCAGTTGTGATCGTGGCCTCGTACCAACCTGCCGTAGGCCCGGCAGTGGTGGCAAACACGTCACCAGAAGTTTGCAAACTAGCCGCGTTGTTCCATGTTGCGGTTGTTTCAGACCATTCGTCTGTTACGCGCTGGATAGAAAGTGATGGCACTGAGCTGGTAAGAGCGTATAGACGTAGCTTTGCGCTTACGACAGGCTCCGTTAGTCCGGTAACGTTAAACTTGAACAAACTTCGTTTTTCTGCGGCTGAATCAACAGAACACACGGAGGTGCCTGCGCCACAGACTACTGTTTTTACATCACCTCCTGCGGTAGCATTTGGTGCTTTCGCAGAAATGGTAGTATCTTCGGTCACATAAAAAGTAGTATCGAGTGCTCGCACATTGAGCGACGAGCTAATAACTAGGGCGACTACAGCGCCTGCGCTCAGAAACAGCAAAGACGACATTGCGTTGGTATGTTTTTTGTAAAAGCGGTGAAATGTTTTCATATGCTCGCATAGTACCACAACAGTGATATATTTGCGAGAATTTAAACAATGTTATTCTACTACTATCGTACCGCTATTGCCGCTATGATCGTCTGCCTTATAGCGCCAGCTGCCTGCTGAAGAAAACACACGACTTCGTGACGTAAATTCATTATCTACCGTTAGTGAGGCGACAGCTGGAGATCCATTAAGAGACGTAAATCTGGTTCTTACTTCACCGGAACGTGGCTGAGAATAGATAATCGTCAGCGTGTCGCCCCTATCTAGGCGTATCGATGTTACATTGTAGTTGCCCGATGATGTCACATACATAACATATGTTTGTGGATTTGACGGTGCTGCCGGTGCTTCGCCCTCATCGTCCTCGTCATCATTGTTTGACGAGGTACTACCTGAGGTGGCTTGATTTTGCGTTGTAACACGGCGAACCACTGTCGTTTTTGAGCCACTACTCGATTTAGCGGTTTTTACAGTCGGTTTTTTGACCACCTCAAAGTCTCTATACGGTATGTACTCATAGTACTGAACCTGCAAGGCTATTCTGTATTTACCTGGGTTCTTAAATAAATCTGGCCATGCGTCAAAATTGGTCGTAACGCTCGTTCCAGGCCGAATAAGCACAGTGTTATCTTCTTCTTTGCACTCTCTTGTCTTCGATTTGGAATGTATTCGTTTCCATGTCTTATCTTTGTAGGCGTAGACAGCCAAAGGCTCATAAGGGCAATCGTTTGAAATATTGATAGGCGTCGAGAAGTTATTGGTAACGGTAATAGAGATGGATTCGCCCGCTAAATATTTTGTATACGGCATTGAAAGTTCCACGCTACCTCGGGGAAGCGTGAATAACTGAACCGAGCCTACTAATTGATATAAATATGTGGTTATTGCAAGTAATAGCGAGATGAAAAACACTGCGCGTAGTATTCTTCCCCTCCACAAATTCTCAACATGAGTTAGTTCTTTGCTCATATTGTCCAAGCCCTCCACAACCGTGCTACTACAGCTGCCAGAACGGCGCCGTTAAGAGCAAGCCACAGCCATCGCAGCGGACCAGATGCAAGATCAGTACCAATGAACAAAGCATGAACAAAAACAAATGCAACTGCGATGTACGATAGTAAATGTAGCCACTTCCATGTATGTGGCTTCTTCTCGACCCACAACAGTGAGGTTATAGTGACGATAAGCACCAGATACATTGCCAACACGCCCAGTGCCACATACAACGAACCTAGCTTGACGCCAAATAAAGTCAGCGGCTTGTAGTCAGATAGCCACGGAATGAGGATATCGAGAATATTAAACGATATGAAATGATCGAACAACAAGAGCACTACATGTACCAGCACCGCAACTGTAAAGGTTATACCCAACGCACGGTGTGACGCCCATGCCGTTAGAGGGTCTAGGTATCTAAATGTTCTGCCGGTAATCTGTCCTATTCCGCTGAGCATCAATACTATCAACGCGAGAGCAGCAACCAGACCAGACGCGCGTGATACATACCATGGCCACGACGATTCGAACCGTTCATGTATGCGATTACCTACTGTACCGTTCGGGGCAGCTTCTACTGTTACTTCGCCCGAGCTAACTGCGGCCACTTTTGGAGAAGGAAACAATAGTCCGACTCCCAAAAGACATATCATTACGAAGCCGACAACTCGTTTCATGCCTTCACCCCTTCTAGCTTTGATGTTTCGTGCAGGTGCTTACCTGCTGTCGTAGTATTCATTTCTGTTTGTAAACAATAGTCTGTTACTTCAGTAAGGCCGCTTAAGAATTTCTGTGCTTTTTCGCTGCCGAGTAGAACAGCAGCTGAAGCCAGCACATCAGCTTGAATGGCAGACTTTGCCACTACAGTCGCGAGCTTTATATCAGTGGTGCCTGGCTTGCCTGTAGCTGGGTCTATTATGTGATGCCAGCCTTGGGCTTTCGTTGCATGCGAGTCGCGCCGAAATGTACCAGATGTTGCGATACCTAGTGGAGCACCCGACGTTTCAATGTATGGAAGTTCGGATGTTTCGTCAGCCACTTGAATTGTCGTGCGCCACGTTTCTGCTTCGCTATCTTTGCCAGCACAAACAATATCACCGCTCAACGACAGCCAGTAACCATCAACATCTTCTGCTTCAAGTAGTTTGCTTAGTTTGTCGAGCAAATAGCCCTTGCCACAACCGCCCATATCTATGGCTGTATGAATGGGAATTGTTACAAAACCATCTTCGTCTATATGAAGTAGCTCGGGGCTGACTACTTTTCGCGACCTATAATCATCGGTGGGATCATTTTCGTAGCCTTTTACGGCCGATTTGCTATAGCCGTTCTTTTGCAGCGCTGGCAATATAAATGGATTATGCAACTGGTTCGTTAATGCACTCATGGCATTCGATGCTTGTAACAATTCGAGAAATGATGCAGACACTTTTGTTCGCACGCCTGCCTGGCGGTTAAACTGCGAAAGTTCGCTTGCGGGCACGAACCGGCTAAATTGCCTTTCAAATACAAAAATCTCAGCCCATAGCCGCTTAGCTATTGATTCGAGCTTTGCCATATCTTGCCCTACCAGCATCAGTGTGGCATCACCCCCTAGCGCTAGCTTAGTCTCTACTAGCTTTAGACGCATGTTTTCACTCCACTCTGCGAGGTAGTACACACTGGCGTTGTAGGCGTGGTTGGTGTTGACGGCGTGCTCGGTGTTGAAGGTGTATTTGAGCCAGAAGAAGTAGAAGAAGAGCCACTTGAAGAAGGCACATCATAATACACGACCGAAGACGTCGAACCGCTCGATTGTTGGGCACGTTTTTTGGCGCTTGCAATCGCTTTTTTTAACGCAGTCGATGACTTGGCACTCGTTTTTTCTGAAGGCATCGATGCAATAATATCGTCTAAGTCAGCCTGCCTATTGTTCGTTGAAAGCTCAGCGGTTAGTCTCTTTTGAAGTTCAATACTGTCGTCGGATGGCACAGACTTAGCAATATCCGCTATCAGTATCGCAAAGCTCGCTAGTGACATGCTTGCAGCACCCATCGCGTACATACTAAACGGCCAATCAACCACTTTTCCTGTTTGCCTATTTGGTCCTTGGCTAAATGCCTCGGTACGAATTCGATTCTTTGGTACGCCCAAACCTTGCAGAGTCTTTAGCACAGCATTCATAAACGGCGGCGGTCCACAAATATAAAATGCCGTGTTTACATCCGAAAGTTTTTCGCCTATATGGTTTTTTATTACCTCGTCTGTTACGCGTCCACTCGCCATAAATTGTTTCGAATACTTATTCGTGTCACCTTGGTCAACAACAAACAACGGCCGAAGTAATGCATTTGCAGAAGCTCGCGCTACGATTTCATCGCCAAATGGAATATCATCTTGCGAAGCAGATGAATATAGCAAATCTACTGTTGTGGGTGCTTTGGTAATATCAACGAATCGTAGCATGCTCATAAACGGAGTTATCCCGATACCTCCAGCTAATAACACGACGTGCTGATCGAGGTGCGTATTCAACACAAAACCACCGTAAGGTCCTTGAACATCAACTCTATCACCTACGTTTAGTCCTGAAAGCGCAGTAGTGAACTTACCACGTACTCGCATCGAAAATTGCAGCACGTCTTGCTCGGTAGGAGAACTAACTATCGAGAAGCATCGCACGGGCATTGGTCGTTTATTTCGATAGCCGTTGATAGCGGCATATTGGCCTGGCTGAAACAAAATTGGAGCGCCATCTTCATGCTGCAAGCTCACAAGTAATGTCGAACGAGTTATCTTTTCAACACTCGTTATTGTATAGCCCGACATGGACATCCCCTTTTTGCATAGTTACCATGTGTTTCGTCTTTATAAGTTTAGTTCTATTTGGTTCGAGTAGTTAACACACCCGCTGCCCGTGTACATGCAAACTTTTACGTAGTACTTCCCGCCGTGCGCATCTACTTCACCATACTTCTCGCTTGGATCGCTGTAATAGTGGAAATCACTACCTGGATAGACGGGGTTCTTTGACGTAGACCAGACTAGCTTATATCCTTTTGGCGCCGAGCCTTCGAGCTTCCATTTTACGTTGTTACCTACTAAAGGCGAAAGGGTGAGTGTACCGCTCGGCTCGCCGCTCGAATCAGACTTCGGAGCAGTTACCGCAACGTCGTTGCTGTATTTGCTGCAGCCACTGCCATTGTATATGCATACGCGGAAATGATATGTTTTACCATCTTTTATACTCCACGCGTAGCTCCGACTGCTTGAATCAGACACATACACGGCATCGTCTTCGCCAAACGTCGGGTTGGCATCAAGACTTTTTAGCACCTTGAAGCCCTTGCTAGCGGTGAGGTTTTTCAAACTCCAGGTTAGTTTTACACCCGTGTCATATTTCGCGCCACTCAAGCTTAGGCTTGCGGTGGTGTCGCTACTTTCATCATCTTTTTCATCGTCTTTCGTGGTAGTTTCTTTGTCGAAGTTCTCAAGATAGCCAAGCTCGTCTTTAAATTCGCTAATCTTTTTGTCTTGCTCATAGTTCCATTTTACGAAGCTATCCTTTTTCAACGCATCGATAGAAAGCGTATTAAGCTTCTTCTCTTTTTTAGTATCAATCGATTTGTAGTAATAGTACTTACCCTCGGAAACTTCAACATTCTCTTCGCCAGGTTTTACCACACCCACCTTACTCTCGTATACTTCAACGCCCTGCGTATCCTCAGTATTAAGTGTTACGTATGCGGTGCCCAAGGCAACGTATTGCATGTCATCTATTTTCACTGTAAACGTGCGGTCTGATTTTACTAGTCGGCTGTACATCTCGCCAGAAACATTTGTTACCGCTACCGCCTTCGTGGCTAAGCTGTCAAACTTCACGACTGAGTTGCTGTTTAAACGCACCGCGCTGCCATCATCAAGATTCACCACTAGGCGACTTTCGGTATCGGTTTTGTAGTATGAGCCTTCTTTCACCTGATCATTCACCGCTAGCGGCTTCCATGTTTCGTTATCAAGGCTTACCTGAGCGGTGCCATCTATCAAACTTACCTCTCCGCTCATCTTTTGCACCTTCACCGTATCACTTTTCTTGGTGCTAGCAGTTGTTGCCGTATCATCCTTTAGCAGTAGCCACGCGCCAGCACAGCCTGCCGCAGCAAGCACAAATGTTGAGCCCACCACGCCAAATACAAGCTTTTTGCGGCTCTTCTTAGGCTGTGGGAACACGGCAGCGGGCTGCTCAGGCACTTCTTGCAATTCGATTTCTTGCAACGATGCAGTCGACGGTTCAATCTCGACAACTGGCTGTGAATCAGAACCTTCATCAGTTTTGGCAAGTTCTTCATCGCTAGCTAATTCTGTTTCTTTTTCAGACTCTTCAGTGACTTCTGGAACCTCTGGCAGATTATCAAGCGAGTCAGTCGTAGGCTCAGCTGGCTTTGCTCCACCAATTTTTACTTCAATCTTGTCACCCTCTAGATTCGGATCCTTTTCATCCATCGCTCGCACCTCAATCAAGTATCAATACGCTTATGATACCATTTGTGAGCATAAGCGTCTAGCTAGTCAAAGTGCGTAAATAGCTCGCACCATTGCTCTAGGCTTAGTTGCGATGGCCGTAGCTCGGCCGATATATTTGCTTTGCTTCGTGGGGTTTGGGCAAAATACGTTTGCCGGCGAAAACAATGCGATACAAAATCGCGATAGATATGCGCTTCTTCACGGTCGAGTAGCGGTTCGTCACGCAATTTTATTTCCAGTAGCACCGTGTCGACAGCTGGCGGTGGCGTGAAGTCAGTTTTTCGAAGTGGTTTTCGAATACGCACACTAAACCAGGGGCCAAGCTGCGCTCCCAGCTCACTGGTAAAATGATCGTCACCTGGCACGAGTTTCCGAGCAAATTGTTTTTGCACAATTAGATACATTGTCTTCGGTGGTGAGTTTGTTTCAGTGAATTTTCGCACAATTGCCGCGCTGAGATTAAACGGGATGTTCGCGAAAATTTTATACGGCATGGTCACTATAGCCAGCTTTTCAATATCCTGTTTAACTATAGTGACATTTTCACTATTGCCTACGTTTGCTTGTAGCGATTTCAAGGCCGCGGGCTCGATTTCTACCGCATACACTTGCCTGCAACGACGCGCCAGTACACTGGTTATCACGCCGCTACCAGCGCCCAGGTCGTAGACGGTATCGTTTTTGCGAATATTACTGTGGCCTATTAGTTCTGCAACAAGCCGGGTGCTACGCAAAAAGTGCTGTGCATGGGTATGAAGTCGTGTCATGTATATCTATTGTACGTTAGGCTAGTGTTTTTAGTGTAAATGTTGTATCATTGCACCCAAAGCGTAAGCTCTATGACAAAGAAATCAACACAACGAGTATCGAATAAAAAGCCTACCTCTGCCATAGGTTCTGGCAAAGCCAGGGCACTAGGCAAGCGCTCGATTATTCTCTTCGGTGCGTTATTCGTCACTTTAGCATTCGGGGCAGCGAGCTACCTCAGTGGCGATCAATTCCGGTCTTCAAGCGCGGCCGTACCACAGCGATTTCCGGGCGATCCAAATCCATTAATCTCTGGTAAAGCGTACTTTGGCGCTTCTGGTAATTATATTGCCACCCATGAAGCAGCTGCCGGAAAATCGGTCGCAATCTATAGAAAGTTCAACCAGTGGAACACCGCTTCATCAGCCGTCAGTACTATTAACTCAAATTACAGCAACAATCGCTTAGTATGGATATCGTTCAAAACGCCAAAGTGGTCAGAAGTTGCCGCTGGAACTCACGACTCAACGCTCGATTCGATGCTGCGCACTCTCGATAATGCTGGCAAACCCGTTTGGGTGACCTTTTGGCATGAACCCGAAAATGACGAAGGCCAAGCTAACGCTGGCTCGGCAACAGATTTCGTAAACATGCAGCGTCATATTCGTAGCCGAATAGACGCGCTCAATACCACACATATTGCCTTCGCGCCCGTTTATCAATCGTCCAAAATTGTATCGATGGGCAGCGCCCACAACAACTGGTATGGCTCTGGTATCTGGGATTTTATCGGTTTTGATATTTACCAGCCCAACGACACGTTGTCTATTTTGAATTCTAAATGGACCACGACCATCGCTTGGGTAGAATCCAAAGGCCTTCCCTTCGCTATTGGTGAATGGGGTGTTCGCACCACGGCGCCTTCATCGCAAATTACCGACTTTTGGAATTGGCAATTTACCAACAATAAAGACATGGTGGGTATGTCCTACTTTGACTCAGATGCAAATAGCAACGGCTCATGGATACTTGCCGGAGCTAACAATACGACATTCAATACTATTCTTAAAAGTGACACGAAAGTTATGCGTGTCAACGAGCTTGGGTCGAGTACCGGAGGTGGAGGTGGTGGAACGCCCGCCCCAGACACTACCAAGCCGACCGTAAGCCTCACCTCCCCTTCAAATGGTGAAACTGTTAAAGGAACAATACTAGTCACTGGAACCGCTAGCGATAATGTCGGTGTAAAGAGCGTCTCTCTTCGAATCGACGACAGCTACGTAAAGAGTGATTCTGCCAGCCCTTACCAATTTAGCATCGACACCACTACTTACAGCGACGGCGACCACACCGTGAAGCTTCGAGCGTTCGACGACGCCGACAACCAAGCCGATTCAGCCACCATAACTCTCAAGGTCGATAATGTGCCTGCTTCAACTGGTGGCGGAAGCTCCGGCGGATCTGGGTCGACTTCAGGCGGTTCATCCTCAAACGGAAACACCACGGTCGTATCAACAAAAACAAGCTCCTCAAAAAGTAATCCTGTTCCCGTTGACGGCACTCTAGTTATTAAGCCTAGCTCGCCAAACAGCGACGTGTCGGTAAAGGTTGATGGCAAAGAAGTCGATGGCAATGCCGTTAATACCGAAGGCTTAACGAACGGTACACACACTGTATCTGTTACGGAAGACGGCAAAACAAAGCACATCACCATTGATGTCAATAATCCTTGGTATCTCGCTCTGCTCAATCACTTCTTGGCAAATTATGGTTTGTATACCATGATAACCACGGCTGGTGTATCAGCTATTTGGCTATTCCATCGCCAAATTTCAGGTTTCTTTAGTATTTTCCCTACCCTTCGACTTCGGCATTAAAAACTAGCCTTAGTGGCTGTGATGAGAGCTCGAGTGATACCCATGTATTAACGCGTGGCCCTTGCCTTTGCTTAGCAAATAGCGGTTTACCGGAAAAGCTACCCAAAATGCTACGAACAGTGACAGTGCTAACGTCGCCCAAAAATACAAATCAGTTAAACCAGCACTCATCGCCCCTGGCAAGACTATAATTACCGCATTATCTACTATTTCCATTGTCAGGATTGATAACGTATCGGCAGCCAATACCAACTTCATTGCGCTTGCCAGCGGAATATTATTACGAACTAGTGGAAGCAACGAAAGCGAATAGCCAGATATAAATGCGAGTACTATCGATATCGCAATCGTAGCTATCACGCTTAGCCCTAGCCATACACCTAGTATCATGCCCGCCACTTCACCAATCGAGCAACCAAGCAAACAATGCAAGGTAGCGCTTAACGCCATCTTATTCACTGAATGCACCTATCGATACTCCGGGTTGGAAAATGCCCAGCGCTCGCCGTCTTTCCATTGCTGCGGCAAGTTGCCTTCAGCTGGCAGACCACCATTTGCTTTCAACATTTTTGCTGTGTGCAATAAGTTATAGGTCATAAAGGTAACATTGCGATTAGTAAAGTCGCTCTGTGGCCCGCCAGAACCTTCGTCCAGATAGCTTGGGCCAGGACCAATCGCACCTATCCAGCCAGCATCGGCCTGTGGTGGTATGGTGTAACCAATGTGCTGCAAACTGTAGAGCACGTTCATTGCGCAGTGTTTCACGCCGTCTTCGTTGCCGGTAATTATACAGCCGCCGGTTTTACCGTAGTAAGCCCACTGCCCTTTTTCATTTAGTTCTGCCGAGTTCGAATACAATCGTTCAATCAAAAGTTTGGTTTGCGAGCTATTATCACCTAGCCAAATCGGGCCACACACCACCAATATGTCAGCTGCTTTCACTTTTTCATACAGCATCGGCCAATCATCTTTCGCCCAGCCATGTTCAGTCATGTCAGGCTGGACTCCACTTGCTACATCGTAGTCAATCAAGCGCACCATATCGGCTGTCGCACCAAGCGATTCCATCGTGTTGATGCTCAGCTGCGCCAATGCCTCGGTGTTACTTTTTTCGGGTGATTTTTTCAATGTACCACTTATGAATATTGCTTTGATTCCACTAAATTCACCACTAGCCATGCGCCCTCCTAGTTGCTTAGTACACTAAATATATTACCGGCTGGATCTTTAAACCAAGCGATATCAGGGCCCATACCGGCGGCTTTGCCGCGTAGTACACCACTTTCGTCTTGTGCAGCCGGCAGGTCTTCGTAGTGCTCCATTTCCACGCCGTTTGCTTTTAGTTCGGCAATTGCGCCGTCAATGTCATCTACTTCGAAGTTAAGAATGGTGTACGTTGCGGGCTCAAAATCTATCTTTTCGTATACGAATACTGGGTTTCTGCCTTCAAAGTGAAGTTCCAAGCCCATTGGTGTTTGTTGTACGCTCAGCCCTAGCCGAGTGTAAAATTCTTTTGCTGTTTGTATGTCGTCGACGGCAAAGCCGCTAAACGCTGTTGCATTTCCAAACATCTTACACCTCCTTAAAAGTAGCATTTACACTACCTTTATCTACTGTATTATACGCCCCATTCTAGCCAACTTACAGTTGACATATGGCAACATTTTTTACATAATACCCAACAAGCTTCGCCCCCGACAGAATCGAGGAACGGCATGAGCAGCACCGCATCACCCGAGAACGCCACAGTCGTGGAGGTCACCACGCACGACGTGAAGACCTCGCGCCACACCCTGTGGGTCAACTTCCGCGACTTCAAGCGCCAGTTCGGCATCCACGTCGACACCCAGTTTGGCTTCACGGCCGGCCAGGTTGTCAAGGTGGTCGTCGCCAAGGTCGACAACAATGGCCGGCCCATCAAGCTGGCTCTCGCACCGGCGTGAAGCCCACTTCACTCCAGCCTCCAAGTCCCCATCGACGGCGAACAGCCTCTGGGTCGACCCGGAGGCTGTTTTGCTGGATAGAAATAATAATACACCCGCGGGTTAGGGCGGGTGCATTTGGTTGTTTTTCTATACATAAGGTGCGATGTTTTATCATGACAAAACATAGTAGTCGGCCTGGCCTGTATAGCGGCTCAGCACAAAAATTTTTCTGTTTTTAAATGGTCCTTACCTTTAGTGTACGATTCATGTTCCCTGGCGTATCTGTGCCGTCTATCGGGTGATGAACGCTGGTAGCAAGTAGCAACCGAGCAAAGGAGGTTCTGTATATACGCGTGGTATAAAGAGAAAAACGTTTGTTACTATTCAATATAGCACACTTTTTAAAATTTGTCAAGTATTAGCTAAATGCCCTCTATAAAAGTATCTATGAAATCTATGATACGGTTTTTGACACGTTCAAGAATACTTTCACGATGCAAAACGCTCGGTTGAGCGACTAACACATCCCCTAAGTCATGTTTGCGCGGGATGCGCCCGGTAGATACATAATGGTCCAGTAGCGCTTGCGTCTTTTCTGCATCAAGTCCCTCGTCTTCGCACATTGTGCGGAATGCCTTTACTTGTTCATCGCTTACGAACTCAGCAAATTCCTGCTCTACGTCGCTAGCATCCTCGACGGCCAGCAATGTTCCATTTATAAACCGTTCAATGAGCTCGCGTTTGCTACGCAATTCAGCCGTATTCGCCATCGTATCATCAATCATCTTCTGCAATTCAATGCGCTTCTCCTCGTCGGCACCTACCATGCGTGCGATTAGTCGCAATATGTAACTGACATTCACTTCATCTCGGCGAGTTAACTCAAGTTCGAAATCGATATCATCGAGTATCGAAACTTTTTCTTTTTCGTGATCTTGTTTTACTTTGTCGTAAATGTCGAGATATTTGCCTTTGTAATTTTCAAGTGTTTGCTCATCGATAGCTAGATGTGAATAGTCAAAATCAGCAAATGATATCGCGACATTACGTAGCCGTAGCACTTGCCTGTATGCCTCCACGAAAGCTTTCTCAGCGTTTTCATCTGGGAGACTATCTACATCCTGCGGCGTTGCCACAATAGACTGCAAATGTACAATCGCTTCATTAAGTTTGGCGACATAATCCTCGTACGGTTGCAAGAAGATATCTTCGCGCGCGTCTTTGTTGGCAAATAATTCTAGCGCGTCGTCTGTCGCCTTTTTGAGGTTACGGAATACTACGATGTTGCCCTGCGATTTTGTCTCGTTCAATATACGATTGGTTCGACTATACGCCTGCAGCAAGCCGTGGTAGCGCAAATTCTTGTCAACATATAGCGTGTTCAGTGTTTTACTGTCAAAACCGGTCAGGAACATATTCACTACGAGCAGCAGGTCAACCTCACGCGCCTTCACCCGGTCGGCAATGTTACGGTAGTAATTATAGAAGCTGTCGCTGTCACGTGTGCTGTAGCTTGTGCCGAACATTTCGTTGTAGTCGGCTATGTAACTTTCTAGTTTGTCGCGGCTATGTTGGTTTACGTGGTCAAATAGGTTCAGCTGAGGGTCATCGTCGAGCATGCCATCGGCATCTTTGTCAGTTTCGTTCGCCCCATAGCTAAATATCGTTGCGATGCGGAGGTTGTGCTTTCCAGCCTGCTTTTTCCGGAATGCTTCGTAGTATTTCGTCAGCATGTCCACGCTACTCACCGCCATAATTGCCGTGAAATCTCTGGCATGCGTTTTGCGGTCGTGGTTGGCGATAATAAAGTCGGTGATCGCCTCAACACGCAATGGCGATTCCATCGCTTCTTGGATGTCAATCGCTTCCACGTCTACATCCACATCTTCGCGGCCATCTTTGAACTTGAAGCCTTTATAGTACTCCACGCTAAACTTTAGCACGTTCTCATCACGAATAGCATCGGTGATGACATACTTATGCAGACATTCGCCGAACAAATCTTTCGTGGTGCGTTTGCCAAGTGCATTGCTACCGGCATTGTCCGCAAAGATCGGGGTACCGGTGAAGCCAAACAGTTGATAGTTGCCAAAGTATTCGGTGATGCGTTTGTGAGTTTCGCCGAAGTGGCTACGGTGACACTCGTCAAAAATGAAGATGATTTTCTTATCGCGGTGCTGCTCCATCTTCAGTGCATGGCGGTCACGTGTCACGGCATTGTTGAGCTTTTGGATGGTGGTGACGATTAGCTTTGTCTCTGGGTCGTCGAACTGCTTTACTAGGCTACGTGTGTTGTCGGTTGCGTCTACACTTCCCTCGCGAAAGTTATTGAACTCACGAATGGTCTGGTTATCGAGATCGTTGCGGTCTACTACAAACACTACTTTGTAGACTTCTGGCATATCGCAGATGATCTGGCTCGCTTTGAAGCTCGTCAGCGTCTTGCCGCTACCCGTGGTGTGCCATATGTAGCCACCCTGCGCTTCATTGGCGACTTTATCAACGATAGCTTCGACTGCGTAGTATTGGTACGGGCGTAGCGCCAGTAGCGTCTTATCGGTTGTGAGCACCATATATTTGGTAACCATCTTGGCGAGGTGACACTTCTCGAGGAACACGCGCGCGAAATCTTCTAGCTCGGTAATCTTTTTGTTATCCGCATCCGCCCAAAAGCTGGTGAATTTGAATGATTCTTTCTTGGTCGTGTTATACGCCACCGTGTTGCTGTAGTATTTGGTGTTGCCACCATTACTAATGACGAAAAGCTGCACAAATTGGTACAGGCCGTAGCCACTTGCAAAACTATGACGACGGTAGCGATTGACTTGGTTAAATGCTTCTTTGAGTTCTATGCCGCGGCGCTTGAGCTCTATCTGCACCAACGGCAAGCCGTTTACGAGTATCGTCACATCGTAGCGGTTTTTGTAGCTGCCTTCTTGCGTAACTTGGCTCGTCACCTGGAATTGGTTTTGACACCATTTGGTCATATTTATAAATTCGATATTTTTGTGAGTGCCGTCATCGCGTAGCAGACTCATCTTATCACGCAAAGTCCGCGCTCGATCATACACGCTGCCTTTGTTCAGATAATTCAATATCCGCTCAAATTCTTGCGAGCTAAACTTTGTCTCGTTGTGCAGCTCGAGTTGGGTTTGTAGGTTTGCAATCAAATCAACCTCGCCCCCGATAAGCACGCGCTCGTAACCCATACCGACTAGTTGTATGATAAGATTTTCTTCTAGCACTGCTTCGGACTGCGTGGTCATCTTGTAAATAGCTCCAATACTGTCTGCATTTTCTTTTCAACCTCATCAAAAGTAATTATTTCTACGTCTTTATTGCTCATTCTAAATAGTTCAAACGATCTTTTCTTTGCATCAATTTCTAAGTCGCTCAGTCTACCCACAATCACAACACATTTTGAGTTAAGTGATTGGACAGACGAGCCCTTGGTAAGATTATCGTGCTGTTTCATAAAGTTCGTCTTTTGATCGATTACCTGCACGATAGCACCTGTCACATCCTTCGCTATTGGGTAGATATCAGGCTTGCGATATGGTGCGCCTTGAACCAATTGAGCTTTATGTGTTTTTATTTCAATAAATGCGATATTGTCTGTGAAATTATTTTTATAAATAAAATCCACTATTTTATCGGTACTTCCACTTATTGTGTGCCCGGATACATTGAATTTATCTTTCAAGAATACTGCGGGATAACTAAAAATATTTGAGAATATCCAAGTATGTTTTTTGAAAAACTTATGCCATTTTTCTTCTAGAGACCTTGAGTTATTTTTTTGGTCCTGTATTTTTTTAAATTCTTTTAGCACATCTTCTATATAGACTTTATCAACCACGCGTTTGGTTGAGGCGATAGTTTCAGGTTCAATGTTAAAGTTTCTCGTGATAGCCTCTACGTCATCTTTACCTAGCCTTATCGTATCGCTTGCATATTTACTCATGAATCGAGCAAGTTGACCCTCAAAGTAAACAATATCGCCTGGCTCGTCAAAGAGATCGGGCAGAATTTTGTGCAATATAGACTGATGAACTCTCAGCTGTTCACGCTTGGTTGAATCTGTGAAAAGTTTTGTTCGTGCACGAAGTTTACCAAAGTCCTCTCTTGATATGTAAAGGACGCCTCCACTAAGTTCGGATCTGTCCTTTGTGAATATAACCGCCTCAAGCGTGTCAACACAGGTCTCGAGATATCGAAAAAGCTGAGCGACTCCCTGCGGCCTAGTAAATCCGTAGCCACTTTCTATAGTCGTAGTAAAGCCGACCCTGGGTATTAAGCCATCTTCAGTTGCAATATACTCGATCTTTTCGTATTTTCGCAGGGGTGGTAGTCCACCCTCAAAGTACCTAAATGGATACCATTTGATTAAACCGTCTTTAGTCTTTTCTTTGCATACGAAAGAAGTAACCTTGTCATCAATGACTAGCTTGTATTGAGTGCAGTTCTTTCCGACAACCTTCTTGGTATCAAGTACTTGCCTAGCCATTACGCAAACATCCTCTGTAACAAGCTCTTTTTGAACAATTTTACCTGCTCGAGCTTGGTTTTTTCTAGATTTATCTTATCATCGAGATTCATCAGGAAGTCGGCGATTTTTCGTTGCTCTTCAAGCACGGGAGTATGTATTGGCAATTTTCTTATCTCTGGTGGTCGAATTTCCTTTATCGAGCTACCTTGTGCGTATCTAAGTAGTGTCTTCTTGCTATTCCGCAGCCAGTACTTGATGAACAGTCCATCTGCTTGATCTACAGACAGTTTGATGCCGGCAATGCCCTGCTTTGTTGCCATCGGAATTTTTGCAATACCAACTTCGCCAATAGTGGCACCTGTCGAGAGGATAATTGTATTTATTGGCCATAGTTTGGCTGAAGATCTTTTCAAGCCTTGTTCTGACAGCGTATTTTTTGTGTATGTTATCTCATCTCTAATATCGTCAATCACAGCCCAGCTTATTTCACCACCAAAATTATTTTGATTAGACGTGTCGGGAGTACCTCCGTCACCAATATCTTCAATGATCTCACCAAATCTTTTTGATTGCCAAGCCGAATAGTCCTCACCATCTTCATCTTTAAATCTCAGTTTTTGGGTGAAGATTTTTTGCATGACACCTTTTTTGTAGCGCTGCATTAGCTCCACCTTTTTATCTATCACCGCAATCAGCTCATCCACTGCGGTTAAAAACCCCGCAATTTTCTCTTGCTCCACAATCCTCGGTAGACTAATTTTTATACGGGAGAAAAGCGGATACCACAAATATATTCGAACACCGCCTTCACCGAGCACACTATAGTAATACATGGTGCTATCCTTATGCAAAAACTGATCAAGAAACTCGCCATTGGTATTAAGCTTGGGCCTAAAGCACACGTATAGCGAGCTAATTACTGCCTCACTATCTGAAAGACGGGCGATCGAACCAACGTTGATTCTTGCCGGATTATACGCAAAATCACCTTTCTGGACAATCTTATACGCTGCCAGATCATTCCCTGCCACGGATTTACTAAAATGTTCAGTCTGAAGCACAAAGCCTCTAGAGTTTGTGACCGAGTATATTGGGCCCGATAGTTTTTCTTTGTTGCGTCTAGAGAATAACATCGTTACCTCTCCTAGCTTCTTGACTTCCCATTCCTCGCTAAACTCTGGAAATCGCAGTTTTGGAATGCTTCGACTCATAAGATTACCTCAATAGCAACAGTATTTCTGTCCATATCAATCCAAACGAAATCAATCCTTGAGCTTAGTACGCCAACGAAGAGGCCATGGGAGTAATGCAGACTGGGCGTATTAAAATTGCTTCTAATCTTTTCGATATCACGCTTGCCTCTTTCACTACCTCTGCCCGCTTTCTTTACTTCAACAACCAAAAGGTTACTTTCTGAATCGTTGCGTTTATGCACAATGATATCAGGTCTTATCTTTTTGTCCTCGGTGCTGCGTTTATAGCGGTCGACTTGTCCGTTAATGTTCGTGTTGTATTCGCAATCTACAGCATATTTTGGAAATTCTTCCTCTAAATAGACGGCTAGTCTATGGCTGATAGTCAGTTCATACAGGTTGCCGTCAATCAAAGCCTGCTTGTCCTGTTCGTGAAGCTTCATGACTGCACGAAGCGCACCACTTTTTGCCGAACTGGTCACGCGACAAGTCTCCATATCAATAAGAGCACAAGTGCTGTGCCTGCAAACGCGAGGATATAGCCAAGCATAAGTAGTCTATTTGGCCATTTTGTGTAACCGATCGTTGACGACGTTTCTATGATTCTATATTTTTCGTATTCTTCTGGGCTGATGTGCGTTTTTTTTGTTTGCTTAATAATCGCCTCTACTTCGCCTACCTTTTTTATATAGTGCTTGATCGAATTTATTACTCTGGCTTGCTGCCAGCTACCAGCGGCAAGATGAACCGTTAAGGCTATAGCAAGAGTAGTCGCAGCACTTGCGGCGAGTATTTTTTGGTTATTTTCGAAACCAAGAGTACCCAAGAATGCAAGCTGAGCAAGTATTACCGTGGCCACTAGCGTTTGAAATCTACCAGACATTTCGTTGGAAAGCTGTATATTCTTAATGGCCGCATCAGTAAACTTCTGCTTTTCGCCAAATAAGTCGACTACGTATTTTTTGAACGGACTTGCCATCATATATCCTTACTTGGAGTTTTTTGGTCACGGACTTCGATGGCTTTTTTCTTAGCATCCGGAATCTTGTCATATATCTCTTGGATTTGCTTCGGTTCGGTAATCATGGTCTCCGCAATCTTATTTAACAACCTGAATAATGCTTGTGCAGTGGCCGGATCATCGCGCAGGTCTATTTGCCCAGGGTGTACAGACTCATTGCCTATAACACGCAACACATCAAGTGCTTGTTGAATCGTTGGCGAAAGTCCACTTTTCACAAGATTGCCTATGTCGGTATTGATATCTTTACCGTTTTCACCCAGCTGGATACATAATTTTTGGACCGCTAGTCTGAGCAATGCGGCAGCACCTCTAGGTGATTTTTGGAGTATTGATACAGCTTCACTATAGTCTTGCTTGATTTCCTCCGATAAGTCTTCATTTGGCGATTCTACTTCACCACTATCTGGCAATACCATTGCACCTTCATTCCAGATAGAAAAACGATAGCAGTGCCCACATCGACACAGTTCGATATCTTCGATTATCCCGACTATCCTGGGACTTGTTATGGCATGCCAATTCTGATCCGCATACGCACCACAGAATGGACAATTGAATGCATTATCATGATAGCTTGCGGGAGTGTAAGGAACTTTCGCCATCAGAATGGACTCCTTATGCCAAGCTCTTTAGTGTATTCTGTTATTTTTGCATCGAGCTCTGCGCTAGATTTATCGAGCTTGCGGATTTCATCTACAACCTCATCTAAGTCAATCTCCACCTCCTCTTCAAACGTGTCGACATAACGCGGAATGTTCAGGTTGTAGTCGTTTTCTTTGATTTCATCCAGGCTGGCAACGTGACTGTATTTATCCTTTTCGTTTCGCTGCTCATATGTCTCGAGAATCTCATCGATGTCGCTTGAGCGCAGACGGTTCTGGTTTTTGCCCTTTTCAAAATGCTTGCTGGCGTCGATAAACAGCACGTTTTCGCCAGTTGGGCGGCACTTTTTGAACACCAATATACAAGCTGGGATACTAGTGCCAAAGAATAGATTTGCGGGTAGCCCAATTACAGCATCCAGGTAATTCTTTTGCTCTATCAAAAATTTGCGAATATGGCCCTCAGCTGCGCCGCGGAATAGAACACCATGAGGCATGACCACTGCCATCGTACCGTTTTCGTCAAGCTGGTAGATCATGTGCTGAATAAAGGCGTAGTCTGCCTTGCTGCTTGGGGCAAGCTTGCCGTACTGTGCAAAGCGCTCATCACTGAGGTGAATTGCATTTGCCGACCACTTCGCACTAAACGGCGGATTAGCGACTATAGCTTCAAACTTATATTCGAGGTGCTGTGGATGCTCTAAAGTATCTTCCTGTTTGATGTCAAAATCTGCAAAGTGTACATCATGTAATATCATATTCATCCGAGCCAAGTTGTAGGTAGTGTGTATAGACTCCTGCCCAAAAAACCTGTCGACATTTGCAAATTTTGCTACACGAAGCAGAAGTGAACCTGACCCACAGGTAGGGTCGTAAGCACTCTTCAGTTCCTTTTTACTGGCAGAAACGATACGTGCTAGGATTTGAGAAACTTCCTGCGGCGTGTAAAATTCACCGGCTTTTTTTCCGGCACCACTAGCAAACTGGCCAATCAAATATTCGTACGCATCGCCAAGCACGTCAATTTCGGAATCTTCCAGACGAAAGTCGATCTTATCGAGGTGCAGTAGTACTTTTGCGATCAACTCATTGCGCTGGCTCACCGTTTTACCCAGGCGCGTAGCATTCAGGTCAAGCTCTGAGAATAAATGCTCAAAATCTTCCTCACTATCCGTGCCCATTGTACTCTGCTCGATACTATTGAGAATGCGCTCAAGGTCTTCGTTGAGATTGTCATTCGTCATGCCATTTTGAGCGACATGATGGAACATTTCGTTTGGAGCGAGGAAATAGCCGAGCTTATCAAGCGTGGCTGTGCGAACAGCGATGATATAATCGCCTTCTTTCGGGTCGCCTAGTAGCTCGGCGTATTTTTTATTATCTGGACGTAGCAACTCATCGGCGTAAAGTTCGATTTTCTCCGAAAGGTATTTGTAGAAGATAAAGCCGAGGATGTAATCGCGAAATTCATCAGCATCCATCTTACCGCGGAGCTCATTCGCAATATTCCATAGTTGAGTTTGTAGCTGTTTTTTCTGATCTTCCGACATCATACCTCCAAAGTATATTTTAAGTATACCCTCGCCGCCTCTGTATTTCTACCCTATTGTCGCGATTGAGGGGTCCGGAGCAATTGGCTTCTTGGGTCTTGGGAGCACGACCACCCACATGGCGAGGTGCACCAATTACGGAATAATTCACGAGATCGCAGTTTGTCGTCTGTAACTTCAGAAATTACGACAAACCGACCAACGGGAGTTATCTCGTGACCGTAGCTGGTGCGCTGAGACATATGGCGTGGTAGTGATACCCCAAGTCGTTCTTCTGGTACTCTTATCGAAAAAGAGTACGTTTTTGTTTCTTTTGACACCAAAAGAAATGGTTTTTGCTACTTTTGACACGCAAAAGTAGCCGTTTGGTTCTTTACGGCAAAAGAACACCCATAAATATTGCATTTTAATACCGTTTATGCTATAATAGTAGTTGAGCTTAACCGCAGTACCCCAAAAGACCTACCTAGAGGAGCACACATGTTGGACCGCATCAGGAGACAGCTCGCCGCGATCGTGGAGCGCTTCGGCAGCCACAAGCAGCCGATGGCGACCATCGAGAGCGTAGTCCCTCAGCAGCCGCTGAGCGAGCTGAGCACCGACTACGTCGACGCCGTCACCTACAGCATGGGTTCGCTGGACCCGTTCCACCGCACCGTCTACCCGCCTTCCGGCACGTTCCAGGTGGGCGACCAGGTACCGCTCAACAGGCTCGAGCACTGGGCACACGCCCACTGACTCTCGCCCCCAGTCACACCGTGACGGCCTACGGCCTCCGGTATGACCGGGGGCTGTTTGCTTTTTTGGTGCTACAATAAAAGTACAAACTAACGAAAGAAACAGCATGAAGGTTCGGGGGAAAGTAATAATCGTAACCGGTGCGGGCGGCGGAATTGGCGGCGCGCTGGTGGCACACCTATTGCAACGCGGCGCAAAAGTAGCCGCCGTAGATCTGCGCGAAGATAGTCTGCAAAAACTGAAAAGTACCGTAGACGCAAATGCCAGCCTATCACTTCATGCCATAAATATTAGCGACCGTGCGGCTGTAGAAGCATTACCTATCGGTGTACAGCAAGCGCATGGCCAAATCGACGGCCTAATTAACTGTGCTGGGATAGTGCAGCCATTTGTACGAGTAGCCGACCTGGATTTCGACACGATCGAGCGTGTAATGAACGTGAATTTTTACGGAACGCTATATATGGTAAAAGCATTTTTGCCTGAGCTACTGAAACGACCAGAAGCGCATATAGTCAACGTGTCGAGCATGGGCGGTTTTTTGCCAGTACCGGGCCAAAGCGTGTACGGCGCATCAAAAGCAGCCGTGAAACTACTGAGCGAAGGCTTGTATGCCGAGCTTTTGCCCACCAATGTGGGTGTAACTACCGTATTTCCGGGTGCGACCAAGACCGATATTACCAAGAATTCTGGCGTTGATGTAAGCGCGCTTGCCGATAAAGCCAAAGACTTCCCTATGCTAGCGGCTGAAGACGCCGCCAAACTAATAGTAGACGCCATGGAGCATAGTAAGGCGCAGCTATTCACCGGCAATGACTCAAAGCTGATGAACCGACTATACAGACTAAATCCGGTATATGCTACTAAGTTGATAACGAAACAAATGAAGTCGTTACTACAGTAGTTGTATAGCACAATATTGACTTTTTATACAACTTATGCTAATATATGTATCAGGCTTCTGTTTGACCAACCCCTCACAGAGCAGTACCGCCCCGAGAAAGGTATGAGCTGATGACCAACGTTTGCAAGATTCGCGAGGCTGCTGGCCTCACGATCGACCAGCTGGCCATGAAGGCTGGCGTTTCGAGCAATGTCGTGCGTGTCGCGGAGGGTCGAGACCCGAACCGCCCGTACCGCACCAGCAACGCGAGCGCCACACTTCTCGCAGCAGCCCTCAACGTCGAGGTCAACGACCTCTTCGACCCCCTGGAGCTGTCCGACCTCGGACGGCCCACCGGCACGAAGAACGACGCGACGGGCATCGGCTGCGTCACCGCCGAGGCGATGTGTCCGGACTGCTTCATGCTCGTCCGAATCAGCGTGGGCTGCCTCGACTGCGAGGTTAAGCCCTCTCGACTTCTCGCGATGGCAGTCGCCTGACCCTACCCCCGAAAGGAGCATTCCCGTGCATCAACACGACGAGAGAGCCCCTCCGGGGGTTTTCTCATGGTTAAAATATTGACAAATTTGAGTATCAGTGACATAATCTGACCAAGCTTAGCGGAATCAACCCCCAGGCAGTACCCCGTGAGGAAGAAGGTCTGTTTTGACAACCTCGGAAAAAACCAGACTCCAGATTGCCCGTGAAGAAGCGGGGATGACAGTTCAGCAGCTGGCTACGAAGGCAGATGTGGCAGAGACTGTCATCAGAAATGCAGAAGGTCGCCGTGCCACGCGGTTCAGGACCAACAGAGAGTGCGCCGAGAAGATCGCTACCGCACTCGGACGTCCGCTCACGGCACTGTTCAACCCAGAACACGACATCTCGAACAAGGGCAACCCAGGCCACAACGGCCACAGGGAGCAACGTCAAGCCGAGAGCCCTGTCGAAGTCTGCCAAGGTTGCTACATGCAGCTACCCACCAGTGGCGTTTGCTGCGACTGAGCCCAACTACCCCCGAAAGGAGAGCGCTTCGGCGCTAGAGACCCCTTCGGGGGTTTCTCTTTTAACAAAATTATTGTTCCCAGGCGAAATCACTGTGGCCGAAGTGGCCATAACGTGCTGTTTCTTCGTACATTGGCCGCTTCAAATCAAGCGCTTTGATGATGCCATTTGGTGATAAATCGTAGCCTTCGACGACTTCTTGCACGCCATCGATAGTAACAGTGGCTTCAAGCGGCTGGTCGTAGCCAATCGCATAGGCCAAATGGCAAAATACTTCGCCTGCGCCACGGCTCTTTAGATAATCAAGAGCGATTTTGCGTGCCATGTAGGCAGCAGAACGGTCGACTTTCGATGGGTCTTTACCGCTAAAACAGCCTCCGCCAATAGGAATGCGTGGGCCGTAATTATCTACCACCAACTTGCGACCTGTGAGGCCGGCATCGGCGTCGAAGCCGCCTTGGTGCCAATCGCCCGCTGGGTTGGCGTGTACTTTGAGGTCTGCGCTTGCGGATGTGCCGCATTGCTTGGCCCATTCGCGCACGGCCACTTCTAGCTCGGCATGCGGCGCGTTTTGAAAGCTTGCTACGAGCGCGACGATTTGGCCGTCTTTTAGGGTAACCTGCGTTTTGCCATCAAATGGCCATTTGTCGTACAAAAATTGGTTGAGACCGCGAGATAATACAACTTCTAAGGGCAGGTGCTCGGGAGTGTCGCTGCAGGCGTAGCCGACCATTATTCCTTGATCCCCCGCGCCACCAGTATCGACGCCCTGGGCGATTTCAGGGCTTTGTTTTACTAAGTGCACCGTAAGCTCAACATCGCCAGCTAGGCGCTGTACGATAGGTGGAATATCTGGATGCGACGTGCTAGTTACCTCACCCGTAATAAATACTTTGCCATGGCCTCCGACAGTTTCGACGGCTACGCGCGCATTGGCGTCTTCTGCTAAATACGCATCTAAAATGGCGTCGGAAATTTGGTCGCACAATTTATCTGGATGTTTTGGCGACACGCTTTCAGCAGTTTTAAATTTAGTCATATATCTCCCCTTTCGTGGGCTGAATGGAGCACCTGCCGAATTCGGCGGTTGCTAGCGGGTCAACGAGTCAGTTCTCTCATCCGCTTCGTGATATTACATTGATGTTCTACTAGTATAGCAAACCGCCTGCTCCTCTAGCAGCCTTGACATGCCGTATATGCTTTAGTAAGATAGTATTTGTGTCTTTTTTCAGGCGGCTTCGGCCGCGCAAGACACGACCTCTGATTTAGAAACGAAATAACAATAAAAGCACACGTCCTTTCATGAGAGACGGGGACGTATGTATTCAGAGGGGGAATAAGGAGGAACCCACGATGCGAACATTCGCACCACTTGTGGTGGGAGTATTTGCTGTTGTGCTGTCTGCAGTTGCAGGCAACCCAGCGGCTGCTGCCCCACAGCATACCAACGTAACCAAGAAATCGCCTATTCGGACTGTTTATGTAGTTCGACCAGGTGATACACTCACCGCAATCGGTAAAAAGTACAAACTAAGTTACTCTCGCTTGTTTAATGCGAACCACCAGATTGCCAACCCCGACGTGATAGACGTGGGTGATAAAATTAAGATCCCGAAAGCAAGCGCAAAGTTTGCGAAGCGAGAGGTTGCCGTAAGCGCGCCTGTGGTGGTGACGGCAAGTTACACTGCTAGCGCTTCAAGCGCACCGGCTGCAGCCGCGGTTGCAAGCGGAAGTGTATGGGATCGATTGGCACAATGCGAATCCGGCGGAAACTGGCAAATAAACACCGGCAATGGCTACTACGGTGGTTTGCAATTTACGCAAGGCACGTGGGCAGCGAATGGTGGCCAAGGTTCACCACAAAACGCCAGCCGTGAGCAACAAATTGCCGTGGCGAAAAACGTGCAAGCTTCACAAGGCTGGGGTGCCTGGCCTGCTTGTAGCAGCCAACTTGGGCTTCGCTAAAACTTCTAACATCTTTCTAAACCTTTAACGTTTGTTAAAACCTTAGAGAGACGAGCTGAGATACCCTCAACCGCTTTATGGCGGGTTGGTATCTCAGCTTTTTGTTTTGAGCGAGGAACTCATGTGGTTCCTCGGGCTTCGTTGAACTACTTCAACGCGCCCCAGGTTGGCCAGCGGCCGAATCTCACTCGATGGATTTCGAGAAGTTTCGACCAACTGGCCAACCCGAGCTCGTGCGATCCCACTTCGCCGCGCTCACGGATCGACTCCGTGTTCGCGTAGTGCCGGGAAGGGATCAATGGGGTTCCCGTCGGCGTCGCGTTCCTCGTAGTGCAGGTGGACGCCGTAGGCATGGCCGGTTTCGCCGGCGATGCCGAGTTGCTGGCCGGTGCGCACAGTGTCACCGACTCTGACAGACGTTGAGCTGAGGTGCGCGTACCACAGGGTGTGGCCGTTTGAGATCTCCTCAACAACGTAGTTGCCAAAGCCGTCTGGATCCCAGCCGACCGTGATGATCTTGCCGTTGGTGGCGGCGAAGACCTTGCCACTGTTGCCCTCGGAAGGAGCGAAGTCCTCGCCCGTGTGGGCGCCAGAGGCGTAGTAGGTCTCGAGCTGACCGAAGTGATTGGTCAACACGTAGGGCTCCGCCAGCGGCAGAGTCCATGTTCCGTCAGGCTTGATGCCACTGACGTTGTTGAAGCTGAACCGCAGGGCGCCCAGGAAGTTTGCCTTGCGGACAGGTTGAACCGTGATCTTACCATCGCTAGCGCGCGGACCGACGTAGTAGCCAAACTTGTCTGGCTGGCCAGCCTGGGTTTCTGCCGGCGGTACGAGCGAAGCGGTGATGTAGACCACTGGGTGATCAGATGCAGTTTGGTTTTGACTGATGACTGCGTAATCTGTCACGTCGACGTCGATGGACGCATAGACGTGGTCAATACGACCCACGCCCAGTTCCTTCGTCGTCTGCATCGGGCAGCCGGTGCGCTTGCGGACGGCGTCGTAGCCGTTCACCATTGCTCCCGACTTGGTCATAATGCACCAGGTCAGGTTCTCGCGCTTACCCCCAAGAGTGGTGTTTGCCTTGTGAGGAGCGGTGACCACTTGATATCCGGAGTTGAAGTCTCCGGTGAAGAACGCTGTTTCGCCGGCGGCGACCAGTGCGTCCATATCGCGGGCGTGTTGCTCGGCATCGCGCTTCCGCAGATCGGCATTCTTCTTCTTCGTAGGGTCGTGCGTGTTGGCTACGGAGAATTTTCGCCCGGTAGAGATCTGCCGGAACTTGACCAGCGGGATATCCCGAGGCATCCTTTCACCGGCGAAGTAGTACGGCATCGGGAGAGATCCACTCTCGCCCCGAATGAGTTCTACCTGCGTGGTGTCGTAGATGATCGAGTTCTGACTGTTCGGCAGGTCATCCTGCTTCGAGTCGTAGTAGATCGGCTCCTCAGGCCAGATCGCCCAGTTCTTGCCGAGCTCCTCCATGAGGACAGTGCGCTGGTTTCGCTGCAGCTCTTGCAAGCCGACTACACTGAACCGGTTCCCGACAATCAGCCGAGCGGCGTCGACGATGCGGTTTGGGCCAGAATTCTCTCCCGTAGCCGCAGTGTGGCTGGAGCCGAGCACGTTGTACGAGGCAATCTTCAGCTCAAGAAGCGAGCTTCCGATGTAGATGCCAGTCTGGGTTGGATTGTCTTCACTTCCCCAGAACAACACATCGCCTCGTTCGAGTGAACCAATGCCACTCGCGGGTATGAACTTGACTTCGACACCAGCTTCGGCGTCGCCTTCAAATTCGTACAGCTTGGCAATCTCAGCCGGAATGCTGATGCCCTGCGTCGCAAACATCGCGGAAACGAAGCTCGCGCCGTCGGCCGGCAGCGTCCAGGTGTAGCTATCTCCATCGTGCGAAATCGCTTCGTTCACGATTTCGCTGAGGATATCCACGGTGTCGCATCTGCCCGAGCTACTTTCGCTCGTGTAGGCTTCAACGATTGCCGTGGCTTCCTTCAGATGCGTAGCATACGCATCAGGGTACCCAGAGTGTTGCACGGCTTGCGCCGCATCCCCAGGCTCCATGTCTTCCCAGCCATCGATGTCGGTGAGACCGGCCTGTCCGGCCTGCCCTCCGAAGAAGAACATCTCTGTCGACTTCTCGGGGTCATGACGGTCAGTGTACGGCCCCCACGCTTCGATTTGCTGGAACAACCCTATACTCGTGCTACCGGGGTAGCCGTAGTCGAGGTTTTCAAGAGTGGACTCTTGAATAGCTGTCATGATGGCGACGACCATGGCTTTCACCGGAAGATCGTTCGCCTCTGCTACTTGCATGATGGTCTCGGCGTTGTCGCGCTGAGACGCAGACATGCGCACACCCTTGACGGTGAGCGCTGCCGGGTTAGTCGTACTCGGGCTGACACAAGGAGATTCGGGCTCCTTCATCAGTCCGACGCACGTCGCTAGAACCAGCAACAGCGTGAGGATCATCATGCCGAGAACAATTCGCCTCAGTGAACGCATCTGGAGCCCACCTCCTCTCGTGTAGGGTTGGCCGGTGGGGTCAGTTGAGCGCGTCGACGAGCCAGCGACCGCCTTGCCACTTCAGGTCGAGGACGACCGTCATGGTGTACGGACGCTCTTTCGTTCCGTTCGCTTCGCCTTCCACGGTGACCTCTGTCACGAGAGCCACGTGTTCCATGTCGATACCGACGTCGGTCGGAGGGATGTAGACCGTGGCCGTGATCACTCCGTTGTTCTGTCGCACCCACTCGTCGCTCTCGGTCGAGAACGACGGTAAGAATGACTGCAGGAACGCGTCCGTCACCAGCGGGTTCTTCTGGTTTGTCAGGCGACGAGCCAGCTTCTCCTGCGTTGACGAAGCATCGCGGTAGTAGTACGTCTGGACAAACTGGTCCACAAGTGGGCCAATCTTGCCGTAGCGTTCGCTTAGGTCGTCTTGCGTAACCGGGGGCGATGTCTGAACCGAGGTTGGGCTCGGCTTCGGGGCGCTGGGCGTCGGGTCATCGTCTGAACCGCTCGTGACGAGCAGCCAGATGACAACCGCAGCGATACCGGCGACCACGAGTGTGAGCACCACGTCGGTGACTCGAATTCGCACGGGACGCTGGCGGTTCATAGCCGCGCACCTGCCAGTTCAGCCGTCCGCTCGTCGAGCAGCCGTACACCGTTGGCGTTGGCGTATGCCTCGATTGCCTCGATGCTGCCGATGCCGGGACGCATGAGCAGCTGTTCGTTGGACTGGTCGGTCTTGAGCAGTGGAAGCTCTGCCGCCGTAGCGAACACCCGCATGAGAGTTGCCGGGTGCTCCTCGCTCCCCTTCAGGAACATGGTGTACTTCGGCAGGTTGGGCAGCAACACTCGCTGCGGTGCGGTCAGCATGTAGCGCTCCTGAAGCTCGTCCAGGAATGCCGGCTTGCCACGCATGCGAGCGAGGAACGTCGCGCCGTTGTCGTCGAGAATGCTCTCACCCGCGCGGTAGTGCGGGCTGTCGGGCAAACCCTTCAGCAGGTCGGTGGGACGCTGACTCGCGCCGAGCCAGATGAGCGGCAACGACCTGGCAATCTTGCTCAACCAGGCGATCGCTTCCGCGCTCACCGGGTTCGCAAGCCCCTTGTGGAGCTCGTCGTTGAGCTCCATGTGGGGTAGCAGCTCGGTCATGCCGTTCTCGATGATGAACGTCTTCAGCTGGGCGTCCAGCGTCCGCATGATGGTCTCGCCGTCTCCGCCAGAGGCGAATCCGACCCACTGCTTGACGCAGGCACGCTGGCCGTACATGTCGAACATGCTGTGGCTGTCACCGAAGATCTCGGCGTCGGGGCCCGAGAAGACGTCGTCGAGCAAATCGAACAACTTCTCCTTGGCGGCCAGCGTCTCGGGGGTCGAAATGGTGACCTCCCGGGCCAGCTGATCCTTGAACTCGACGTCGAGCTTGCGCAGCTCGGCGTCGGTGAACTTCGAAGTGGCCTTGAGACGACGGCGGCGCTGCGAGTGCTCGACGATGAGCAGACGACGCGCGCGCCGGTGGTAGACATCGACATCCTCTTCCCGAAGGGTTCGGATGATGTCCAGCAGCATGGCCGGTGACCACAGCTCGCGGTTCATGTAGTACATGCGCAGCACGGCGACGCGCAGGGCGCGCTTGGTGCGAACGTCGAGCTTGTCCGTGGTCGAGAAGCTGGCGAGCAACTGGGCCATGGCAAGCAACTGCGAGTAGGTCTTGCAGATGCGGTAGTCGAACGGGTTGACGCGCATGCGCGACATGACGAACGGCGTGCAGCCCATGATGTGGGCGATGGAGTCGTACTCCATGCCGTGCTCTCTCGAACCGTCGGCTCTGTCTTGCTTGAGAACCTTGTGGTCGTTGATTGCCACGCGCAGCTCTTCGAATCCAGCGGTCAACATGGCCAGCCGGATCAAGAGAATCTTGAGCGTCGAGGACTTGCCGTACCCCTTCACTCCGAAGAACAGGAAGAACATCGAGTCGATGTAGCCCATCATCTTGTCCCACGCCGGGTCAAGGCAGATGAGCTCGCGGGAAAATACGTCGATGCCGATGGGCATGCCGTACTTCCAGATCGGACTGCGCGTCGCCAACGGGTGACGCAGCGTCAGGTGCTGGGTTGGTCCCATGAGGGACTTCACCTTCAATGACGACATTGTCGTCACCTCCTTGTGGTTGATGGGTGTTTGTGTTGGTCCGATAACGTTAAGGTGCTGCACTGCTTGCTTCTTTATACTGCAGCACTTCATAAGTTAGCTATTGCTATAGCAAACCAATGAAATGTTGAAGCGGTCTTGGTGGGCGCCGGCGCGATGCCGGCGCCCACCAAGACGATGAGCCGTGTGCTTCCTTCCTTCATAGGCGATTCACCCCCAGAACGGCGGTGATCAGTGCAGCCAGCTGACGCGCGCGCCCTCTGACCTTGGAGACCTTGATGCCTTGGTTCTTCATGTCGGTCCGGTACTTCTTGAACCGTCGGTTGAGCAACTTCGGCTTGTCGAAGGGCGCCGTGATGTGCGAGATGGGCAGGTACCGCTGGTTGGTGCTCTCAAGTGATACCTGCTCGAGCCCGAGCTGCGCGCGCCGTTGACGGCGACGAACATTCGGGTTGACGATCAAGCGGCGACGGTTGCGGTGCTCCTCGAAGCTCCGTACCGCCGTCTCCTTAGCCATGAGCATGTTGGTGTCGATGGTGCCCGATGTGCGCTCGCTGACCTCAGCGTGTCCGCTCCACTCCCCCGGAGGGGTGGCGAAGTGAACCTGCTGAGCCCGCGTGGGGTGCTCCACCTCAGGGGTCTGGGTGAAACGCAGCATCATGAACCACGTGTCGTCGATCAGAATTCGATCACCCTTTACGACGATGCGCTTCTTCGGCCATGCCGGCAGCTCCGTGAGGATGGTGCCGATGTCTGACTTCTTGAAGCGATCAGGGTACTGCTTGACCGTCTCGGCGGTGACGACCTCGAGGTCGTCCTCGTTCGAGACGAATCGTCCTAGCACCTTGTCTTCGTAGTAGCGGTCGGTCGAGGCGAGGTCAGGGATCAATGCGCACCTGGTGAACTCGGCCAACTCGATGGGACTCATGACATGCGGATTCTGAAGCTCCAGCCCCGGGACAGCCCGGAGCTCCTCATTGAGCATCTTGCCGAGCTCGATGAGAGGCATGTCGTTGATCTGTTCGTCGTCGAGGCCGCCCTTGATGGCACGGCTCGCGACGCGCTTCCATTTGAAGCTGATGATGAACACCATCCAGGGACGCGTTGCCGCGGCCCTGCGGGCGGTCGGCTTCAGTAAAGCGAAGTTCTTAGAACGGAACTCCGCCCAGCGCTGGCTGCCCTCGTTGAGGTCGAACTTGCGCTGAAGCGGGTCGATGTCGGCGGGAAGCCCATCCGGGTAGAACATGAACGGGTCACCCGACTCGGCGATTGTCTTGTCGATGACGGTCAGGTCGGCGGGGCGTACGAGCCGAAGCTCGGTCACCCCAACGCGGCGGTCGGCCGTACCGAAGAACGCATTGAGCGCCCGCGACATGTCAGCGTGGATACGCTGTTGGTCGCGGAAGTCTTGGTCACCGTAGGCGCTACCATCGACACGAATGCCCATGTAGCCACCATCGGTATCGAGCTCGTCGAGCACGCCGTAGCGCTCTCGAACCATCTGGCCATCCTCCATCTCGACGAGTGCCTCGACGAAGTGATGAGCCAGCGGGATTGGCGCACGGCGGTCTCCATCTCGCAGGTAGCGACGATCACGCAGGAAGCGCTGCAGACGGTTGCCCGTCGGCTCGGCCTCCCACAAGATGTCGTTCAGGAAGATGGAGATGTAAGCGCCAGCGAGGAGTTTCTGAAGCTCCTCGTACAGACGCTCGTACTCAACGTGTGCGTTGAACAGCAGGCTGAAGGTGATGAGCAACGCCCAGCCCCAATGGAGCCGGTCGGCGTTCACCGCAATCCAGCCAGCGACAGACGATAGGACGGTGATCACGAGGACCCAGTAGTCTCGTCTCCTCCACCCCGAAAGGTAGGAGGATTTCGCTTTGTTGTTCGGGTTCTGGTAGTACTGCTCGGCAGTCAGGTCACTCACTGGAATCACCTCCATCCTTCGGACTGGGCTTGTTCATGTTGTTGACCATGCCGGCGACCGTGAGGGCCACACCGGCGGCAGCGACGTAGGGGTTACCTGAACTGACCGCTGCCTGTAGACCAATCTGCTTGCCCAGCTCCTTGGCTTCGGTGCCAGGGTCGTTCTCGCCGGCAGCGATAGCGCCGGGGAGCTCGGTGGCGAACTGTCGGATGTACGACGTCTTGTTGCTGGCGTCTTCCGATCCGATTTGGTGCGTGTTGACGTCGGGCATCGAGTTGACGTCGATGCCCGACTGGTACCGCACATCTGAGTTGCTGAACGTCTCGCTGACCTTGTTGTAGGCCAGCCAGAGGACAACGACTGGGGTCAGCGCCGTCACGAGACCAAAAACAATCCCGAAGAACAGCGACGCAAAGCCTCCCAGGAATGGGTAAAGCTTGTTCGCGCTTGTCGTGGCCACCAGCTGAACAGACAGCAAGAAGGCCACCACGATGAGCGACAGTGGAATGCCTACCATGCCCGCGGTTGCAAACCGGAACACGTTAAGCCCTCGGCTGCCGAATGGTCGAAACACCAGGCTCAACGGGTAGAAGAACGTGATGATGACCATTCCGACGGCCATGCACACCAGCTCAATGAAGATAGTAGACCCGAAGGCTCCGTTGATGAAGCCAGCGAGAAACTGCAACGCCATGTTCCCCGGCGTCAGTGCTGCTACCGCCGAAGCAGTGAGCGATGACGTCGTGTCGTCGGGCGACTTCGCAGCAAGCGTGAGCCCAGCTTGACTCATATCGGTGACTGCAAGCGCACCGAAACCGTAGAACACCGGAAAGACAATCGTGAACAGCAACAACCCGATGGCGGACGAAGCCGTCTTGGTAGCGAATTCCAGGCGCCTGCGCCTGAAAGTGGCAATGATCGACACGAAGCCTGCCACTACCACCAACACGTACAAGATCAGCACAGCCAACCCGTAGGTCGAGCCGAGCAGGACCGAAAGCGGCCCTTGGAGTAACGTCTTTGTATCCGGTAGAATTCCGCCGGAAAGCGTCGTCAGATTTGCCTTGATTGCCCAGGTCGCCCACGCGGTCATCGCGTCGGCAATGTTCTGGGCGATCTCGCTGATTCCTTCGACGATGGCATTCTTGAGGCTATCAAAAATGCCCATCACTACGACTGCCGGCATGGTGCCGACGAGTCGGATAACCATTCCGTGTGTCATAGCTTCCTCTCTTGTTTCAAGTCGGGGCACCCCGGCCGGCCGAGAGCCGGCCGGGGTTGCACGTCACCCGAAGACGGAGGTGGGGCAGACGCTGCTCACCATTTCGAGGCCGATGCCGAGCACCAGCAGCGACAGCGGCACCGCGATCACGACGACCACGATGCCGATCAGCCACTTGAAGATGTTGGCGATGCTCTCGTTCTTGACCACCAGGATCAGCCCGTAGATGGCACCCACCACGATGAGCGTGCCAGCGACGACGGGGATGAGCCCGCCGATGGCACCGGTGATGTTCTTCGCGAGGGGCCGGAGCGGGCCGACCAGCAGGTCGTTGCTCGGGTAGCACTGAGCCACCAGCACGTAGCTGGGGCCGGTTGCGGCCGAGACGTAGACAGCGGCGATGAGCGTGATCACGAAGGTGGTCACGCTCCTGACGATGAGGGTGTACCGACGCTTGATCCGCGCCGAGACACCGTCGAAGGTTGACTTCATGGGTGTGCCTTTCTGTGTGTGCACGGATGTGCGTCAGCTGGAAGTGGTCAGGTCTCCGACCACCTGCGGGTCCCTGGGGACGTCGAGCTTCACGGTAGCCGGGGGTTCCGGCGTCCGCTCCTGCTCGCTGTCCTGGGACTCGTCGACGGTCGAAGCGACCGACGCGTAGATCTGGTCGTTGAAGTGGTCGGGGTGCAGCTCGTTGAAGAGCCGCGCCACCCGTGCCTCCACCTCGGCCAGGTGAACCTCCGCGAAGAGGCTTCGAATGCCCAGTCGCGGGATGGCGACCTTGTGAGTGCCCTTCAGGTCCCCGTGATGGGGGATCAGGACGACATTGTCCGGGTCGACCTCGAAGCGTTCGGCGAAGGCGTACTGAGTACGGGTGTTGAACTCGTTCCACCCGACTCCGCTGATGACGACGAGGACTTGGTCGATGCGGTCACGCAGACCGTAGCCCTCATCGTTGAGGGTCTCTTCGATGTCGTCCATGTCGTCTGAGGAGTGAGCGAGGCCCACCACCTCGAGGACAGTGCCGGCCACGGCCGCACCCTCCTTCATCGAGTTGCCCAAACCTGGGCCAGTGTCGACGAAGAGCGTGTGGCAGTTGTGCTTGTGATGCCGGATGGCGAGAGCCGTCTTCTCCGGGGTCGGGTGCTGCTTGGTCGGCTTGCAGTAGAACACCTGCACGCCGGTCGAGTCGTCGCCGAGGAGGTCGTGGACCATGTTCTCGTAGGTCGGCATCCAGCCCTTGTCGGCGATCTGGGTGATGGATCCCTTGCTCTCAAGCGTCTCGGTTCTCTCGAGCCCGAAACGCTTGGCGGACTTGCCGCCGCCGGAATCGACGTCGAACACGTTCACCTGGAGCTTGATGATCCACATCAGGATCGCGGCGCTCCACGTCGACCGCGTCGTCTTGGTGGCACCACCCTTGATGGTGAACACCGTGACGATGGCCTGCGTGAGCTTGCGCACCGCGCGGATCTCCTTGCGTTTCCGCCAGATCGCGACGATGTAGACACCGTGCGGGCGGGGCTGCGGGATCGCCTTGATCTTGTAGAGCTTGAGCCACAAGTAGAGGTACCACAGCATGCGCCGTGGACCCTTGCGGATCGGCTTGCCAGCGAGCACCCACGCGGGTGGGGGCTGCTTGGGCTTCTTCTTGGGCTTCTCCTCGTGTGGCTCGGAGTCGCCGGATTGGTGCGGATCGTCACCCGTCTTGGGCGTGTAGCCCTGCGGGTGGTAGACGCCGTGCTCGTCGGGCACCATCAGGTGCTTGCGAGGCTTGTCGGCGCCCGTGGTCTGGTCACCCCCTGCCCTGACGACACGAGTTCGTCCAGCGGGGGTGCGTTCGGTTGACTCACTCATGGAGTGTCACCTCTTCCGGTTGGTCTTGGATTTTCTATGATGGAAAGAATGTTAACGTGCTCGCAGTCCGCGAGCAACGAAAACATTCATGCTCGAGCGGACGTAACCTTTTTAGGCGCGAACCTAAAAAGTCCCGGATTCTCGTCCGGTCTTTACGTTGATAAGATTAGAATGACTAAAAATTCAGCAACAAAATCGCACGACAATCGTAGTGTTGTTTACGTTAGGTTCGATATTGATTTTCATTGTTTATACTATCATCTTTTTGTAAGGAATGCAAAAACAAGTTCTTTATCGTTATTTGAACTACTTTACATTGCTTTGCTAAATATACAAATTTAGTATAAGGTATAGTTAAGTCCTGTCGGTGCTGCCGCTAGGGCAGCCCTTTTCGAGAGAGGTTCACGTATGCGATCTTTGATTAATCGCGTCCTGTACGACTGGGATGCGACGACCAGAAGGCGTGCCATCATCGCCGCCACTGCAATACCGACCGGTCTGGTAGCCGCACTCATGCTGCACCTGACAACTAACCTCGGCTGGTGGGCATCGGTCGTGATCATTTCCGTCCTCACAGGAGCTGCAATGATCATCAAGCACATGGGCTACCAACGCGTCGCCGAGGTTCTGTGGTCGGCACGGCGCCGACCGACTCCACCGATGGAGCCGGTTCTAGACGAGTGCGACACCGTCGTCGACCCTAAGCCCATCCCACCTGTCCACCCGGGGCTTCCACCCGACTACGACGAGGAGTTCCACTTCCTCTACGTACTTGAGGTGGCCGTTCCGGCCATGACACTTTCAAGCTTCTGCCTGTGGGCGTTCACTCGCCTACCCCTGCCGACCTCGGCCTGGCTACTGATGGCAGAGTGCCTGCTGGTTCTGATCGGGCCGTTCCTGACGTACCGACGAATCATCCTGCGGAAGTGGCGCCCTGTGCGCTACGACCCCATTAGCAACATCCTGGTGCTCCACCAGAGAGGGTCTTACTGGCTGCTCTCGATCGACAGCCCTCCTGACCCTAGCCCGATGGCGAACTATGCCATCGAGACAGCCAAGAAGAGTTTCATCGAGCAGCTCTTCGGCTTCAACTCGGTGACCGTCTACCTCAACCCATTCGGTGGGGGCAAAACGAAGAAGATTCGCCGAGTCCGTAACGTCAAGGCGCTCTTGGCCGTTCAGGACGGTGCTGCTCGCTACAAGAACTACCTACAGGAGAAGCAGGCGTACGACTTGGCGCTCATCGCATGGCAGCAGCGCAACCCCGGGCTCGTCTAGTACTCCCGTCTACCTCTCCCGACAGAGACCATCAGCTCGGCGGCGGCGTGATGCCGCCGCCGAGCTGAACATCGCAATAGCCGAAATTATTGTCATTATTTAGCTTACGCACCTCAGCAGAGGTTGCAAAGAATTTTTATACGTTTTATCATATTATTGTCCAGTTGCAAACCAACAAGGGAGCACAGCGTGCACATCGAAAACTTGGGAAGGCGGGTGATTGTTGCCCTCATCCTGGTTGGCTTCATCGGGTATGTGTTGATCTACCCGAACCAAGCCGCGAACACGGTCAACAGCTTCTTCGGTTGGGCCGAGGGCGTGGGTGAAGACCTCGTTCGTGGCCTGGCCGACTTCACGAGGGCTCTGCTCAACAACTGAGCATGGCTACTCCATGCAACCTGGCCACTGCGACGGCAAGACCAAGACAGCGCCATCGAGCGCATGCCGGACGCAGTGTCGGCCGCAGCTCTGGGACATCCCATTGAGCTGCGGCCCGACGCATAATTAGGCCTATTTACTCGTCCCGATTGCGACGAGTTCTTTTTATACTACGCCTGCGCTAAGCTCGTTATTAGCAGACACTGCGATTGAGTCCATAACCGCAGCTGCATGCGCTTCGGTGAGTGTACGTTCGTGGTGAGTAAGTGTTATACGGAAGGAAATTGTTTTTGATTCGGTATCATTTTCAGCCTGATAGATACTAACTGGGGCAATGTCAACTTCCGCTCCATCGGCCGCCGCTAATGCTGCTTTTTTTGTAGTTTCAAATAGATCTTTATAGGCTACATTTTGCGCTATTTTAAGTGAAATATCCTGCCAAATACTTGGGAAGCGCGATAGTGGTTTATAGGTGTTTGATCGTGCATTCAAAACATTGATATGTACTTCAAAGCCTGCAGTTGCCTGTGGCAGCTTAAACGCCGCTTTTACTGCTTCAGAGAACTCACCAATCACACCCCAAATTTGGCCGTCTTTCACCAAGACTGCACTGCGTTGTGGAGCATAGGCAGAGGTAAGCTGTGCGCCCCATTCGTCGGTGCTTACATCAAACTCGGAAAGTGGCTGCAGGTGTATGTCATCTAAACTTGTAAGTTGCTCAAGGTACTTTCGGGCCTGGTAGTAGGCACTACCTGTAGCGTTTTTGTTGCCACTTGTTAGCACCAGTGCCACGTGCGTGTCTTCGTTTGGAACGTCGGGTTCGGCTTCGTCCATTTCGCCTTTGAAGTGAGTTTTACCAATTTCGTATAGTGCAAACGCGTCGTGGCCAGCGCGGAAGTTCATGGGTACTTTATCGAGCAAGCTAGACATAAGGCTGGTTCGGTAATATTGCAAATCGGGGCTGAGTGCGTTTGAAAGCTTGAAAGCATGCTCAACGTCTTGTCCAACTTTTTTCATAGTATTTTCGTGCACAAAGCTGTAAGTAAGTACTTCGTTTGCACCAGCTTTTGCGAGCGTTTCGCGAATGCGTTGCTTACGCACTTGCGAAGCGTTTTTTGGTGCTGGTTTTGTACTCCGTTTTGGCAATTCACGCGGCAATTTATCGAAACCGTACAAACGCCCAACTTCTTCAACAATGTCTTCGGGGTCTACGATATCAGTTCGCCAAAATGGCGCGGTGAATGTTCGCTCGCCGTCAGCTGGTGAAATAGTAAATTCTACATTTTGTAACAAAGAATTAATTTCTTGTGATTGTAATGCTAAGCCAAGTCGTGCATTGATAAATTCGTCCGATGCGGTGACCTGCTGTGCTGCGTGCTGCGAGGCTGTTTCGTCAAACATCTTGCTTGCCTGCGCACCACCAGCTACGTCATGAATAGACATCATCAGTAGGTTAATAACGTTCGGGTTTTGTAGCGGCGACTGACCTTTATTGAAACGAGTTAGCGCGTCGGTAAACAAACCGTGACGCATGCTACTTTTTCGTACGGCGTACATATCAAAATTAGCAACTTCCAGCACGATATTTTTCGTATCACTTGATACTTCGCTATTGCCACCACCCATAATTCCAGCTAAGCCAACCGGGCCTTCGCCATCGACGATAATAATATCAGACTCGTCTAATTTGTATGTTTTGCCATTTAGCAATGGCAGCTCTTCACCGGCTTGTGCCATTCGTGTACCTAAGAAATGGCCGCGAAGTTTGTCGTAATCGTAGGCGTGTGTAGGCTGTGCAGTGAGCAGCATAATGTAATTGGTGACATCTACAATATTATTAATCGGTTTTGAGCCCATCGCTACCAACGCGCACTGCAGCCACAGCGGGCTCGGCTTTACTTCAACATCTTTTATCGCAACGGCCATAAAGCGCGGCACAACATCGGATGCTTTGTTCTCAACATGAAGTTCAAGGCCTTCGCCAATTGCGAAATCTGGAAGATTTTTGTACCAATCAGGGCTAGTAAACGCAGTGTGTCCAATGCCTGCGATCTCGCGTGCCACACCAAGCTGACCAAACAAATCTGGGCGGTGGGTAAACATTTTGTTTTCAATATCGATAATGGTGTCGTCTAGTCCAAACGTTTCAGCAAAACTGAAACCAATTGATAGAGTTTTTCCGGGGAGTAAATCTGTATCGGTTAACTCTACGATACCTGAGTGATCATCGCCCAGCGCAAGTTCTTTCGCACTGGCTAGCATACCGTTGCTTACCACTCCGCGAAGTTCTTTTGGCTCGAGTACAAATGGCTCCGGATCATTAAACGTAGCAGGAACCGTGGCGCCAGGCTTTAGCCATACAACCGTCAAACCTTCGCGTACATTTGGCGCACCACATACCACTTGCGTAAGCTGCCCGCTGCCATCATCAATTTCACACACACTCAGTTTATCTGCATTTGGGTGCTTTTCACACTTCACAACTTGGGCAATCACCGCACCTTCATAGCGCTTTCTTAAATCGATTACATCTTCAACGCCACCAAGCTGCTGGTTTATTTTCTTCACCAATTCATCGACTGGCAAATTGACTTGGGTAAACTGTTTGATTGTATTTAGACTAACCTTCATGCAGCAAGCCTTTCGTCTAGCTCGTTCATTGTACTATGGAATGCTTCTTCTAGGTTAAGGCCGTAACGACCAGCTATGACAAGCAGCGACCATAATACATCTCCTAATTCATGGCGAATTTTTGCATCGAGATTCTCAGCACTTCGCTTGCCTTCAGCAGCCATAACCAATTTAACTAAATCACCTACGTCTCCAACCAAGCCAGCAATGTAATCAATGTTATTCCATTGCGACTGTCCATTCTTAGCATTGTATTCGTCATATTTTGCACGGATTTCTTCGGCTCGTTTTTGTAAATCTGCAATATCACTCATTCAAACTGCCTCAAAAAATCTAACTTCGCACTTTCGAAATGACGCACGTCTTCGATTTGATATTTCATCATAACCAGACGGTCGATACCGCAGCCGAAGGCAAACCCCGTATATTCGTTCGGGTCGATGTCGGCGGCTTTTAGTACGTTCGGGTGTATCATGCCGCAACCCAGCAGCTCGACCCAGCCTTCGCCGCTGCATACTTTACACGAATCGTCCTTGCCTCCGCAGAATGGACAACTCAGCGCGAATTCGAAACTTGGTTCGGTGAATGGGAAGTAAAATGGGTTAACGCGAACGTCGAGTTCTTTGCCATAGTATTCTTGCAAAAATTGCTGGAGTGTCGCGATGAGCATACCGGCATGCACACCTTTGGCTACATACACGCCCTCAACTTGGTAAAACGTGTGCTCATGGCGAGCGTCTAGGTCTTCATTACGAAATACACGGTCTGGCACGATGGCTGCGATTGCTTCACCTTTTTCCAAATTCTCTCGATATTTTTTGAGTATACGATTTTGCATTGTGCTGGTATGCGCAGGGGCCACAAAAGGTTCACCATCGGCATCCTTTTCGACGGTCATGAATGTGTCGTAATCGTCACGCGCTGGGTGGCCTTTTGGAAAATTGAGCGCTTCAAACATATGGTACTGGTCGTCGATTTCGCGCGACTCTTCAACTACATACCCCATGCGATAAAAAATGTCACTCAGTGTAGCTATTTCTTGCGTAAGTGGATGGGTAGTGCCGTTTTCGCTTGGTAATAGCGACGGCATTTCACCGTTAATGTCAAAAGGCGCCGTTACATCGATTGGTGGTAACGCGCTTTTTTCGTGCATATTAGAAAGCACTTTTTCTTTTAGCTCTTGCTGCAATGCGTTGACCGCTTGGCCATACGCTGAACGCTGACTTGGTTCAACATTGCGAATACCTGCTAAAAGCTCTTTTAGCTCGGGGGATTTTAAAATATCTGCCTTTGTTTCAAGACCTTCGTAGCGAGAAAGTAATGTTTCTCGCACGCGAGCAATGTCATCAGATGAACTCATCTAGTAATAGTATAGCGTTAGCGCGTGTTCACGACAAGCAAAACAAGGCCAACAATAACGAACAAACCTATGAGTATCCAAACCCACGCTAACGAACTTGTTTTTTGCGTATTGTGCAAGTATGCAGAATCTTCTACGCCGTCTGGACGATCGCCATTTAGAGTGTCTGCTTTCTTCTTTGCCTTTTCAGCGAGTTCAGCAGCAATGCGCTTTTGAAGCTCGGTTCTTTCTGATTCTTGATTCATGAATAATGCCATATATTCAGTGTAGCACTCTTCCCTTCAGCTTGCGTGTGTTATACTGGAGGCATATTTCTATATAAGGAGGGAAATACATTCTATGGCAACCAAAAAAACTGCCTCGACTGCCAAGAAAAAGTCGACGACAAAACGAAAGTCGGCTCCAGTCGCCAAGAAAACAACAACTACTAAAGTAACAACGTCTAGCGTTAGTTCTGCTGCTTCAGTAAGCCGACGCTTTAAGTTTAGCCAAGCTCCATTGCTCGCAGCATCAGTTGCCGAATTTGTCGGTACTTTCTTGCTTGCCGCAATCGTGATTGCAGTATCTGGCCAGCCACTCTTCGTGCTGTTCGGTCTTGCAACTATCGTGCTAGCAATCGGTGCAATGTCTGGTGCGCATGTTAACCCAGCACTCACTGTTGCTGCATGGGCAACCAAGCGAATCGACGCAGCTCGCGCCGTTAGCTATGTAATTGCACAAGTACTTGGTGCGATTCTCGCACTTGTTGTGCTGAACGCATTCCTCAATGGTGCTCCAGAACCAAGTGCACAAGCTGCACAACTTGGCCAAGCTGCTCCTGAGCTATTCAAGGCTGCTGCAATCCCTGAAGGCAAAGAATGGTTCGTACTTGGTGCAGAGCTAGTTGGTATGGCAATCTTCGGATTCGCTGTTGCTAGCGCAATGCGCATGAAAGAGACTCTTTCAGCTGCGTTTACTGTAGGTGGTGGTTTGTACCTAGGCCTTATTGTTGCCGGTACTGCTACGTCATATGTAAGTGCTTCAAGCATACTAAACCCAGCAATCGCTGGCGCGCTTCAAGCAGTTGACTGGTCACTATGGCCAATCATGATTTACGTAGTAACTCCACTTGTAGGTGCAGTTCTAGGCTTCGCGTTGAACGACCTAGTCGCAAAGGAAAGCAAAGCGTAAACACAGCGTTCGCTAAAAAAATCCGCTCCCAAAATAGGAGCGGATTTTTTATTATACGTAGAAAGTTTATTCGTCGGTAGTAGGTTTTTCAAGCAAGAGTGGTTCGATACTTTCGCTACCACCAGCAATCTTCACCACATCTTTATCTACCCGAGCAAGCTGTTTTTGCGCGCTATTAAAATGACCAACCGTAGCGCCCAGGCTGTTACCAAGCTTCTCTAAATACTGCTGGAAGCCGCGCATGTGAACGCCTAGTTGCTCAACGTTCTTACGAATGATTTCGGTATCTTTTTGAATCTCTAAACTATTGAGGCCTTGCGATATTATTTGAAGCATCGCTGAAAGCGTACTTGGCCCCACTATCGTCACCCGTTTTTCAACCGCTGCATATTGCATGAGGTCACGACCATTCACGCCTGCCGCACCGATTTTATTGGCTAGCAGATCATAATAAATTGCTTCGGATGGAATAAACATGAGAGCCTGTGCAAGCGTGCCCTTTTTTGTATTAATGTATTTCGCAGTTTCATCAATCCGCTTTTTTAAATCGTCTTTAAATGCTTTTTCAAGCGCCGGTCGATCTGCTGGTTTTGCATCGATAAGACGGTTGTAATTCTCTAGACTAAACTTGCTGTCGATTGGCAAAATTTTGTCATCGAGTCGTATCATAGCATCTACCACCAAGCCTTCGCCAAGCTTGTATTGCAATTCGAAAGTACCTGGCGGCAGCATGTTTTCTAAAATTTGTTTCAAATAAAACTCGCCCAGCACACCACGCTGCTTTGGATTTGCCAAGACATTTTGCAGTGTTTTTAGCTCATCGGCGACATCTACCACCCGCCGGTTCGTCTCGTCTAATTTGGCAAGTCGGTTTGTCACATCACTCACCAGTTTGGCACTTTCAGAAAGCTGTTTTTGCACCGAACGCTGAATCGAATCATTTGAACGCTGAATGTTGTCGCCCATAGATTGTTGCAAGTTTGTAATGGTTCGCGAAAGTTCGGTGACATCGGTTTTTAAAAGCTCAACCGCGCTGGATTTTTTCAAGTCTCGAAGTTGGGTACTGAAAAAATAAGCCATGAGCCCAAACCCCACAACCAAAGCCAGTAGTACTAAAGTTCCTATAAGCTCTAACGTCATACTAGTAGTATAGCATTAGCTTGTCAGCACAAGCCGCGTGAGCACCACCACGAAAGTAGCGAAAACGAGTGCGAAGATAAAACTCGCTGGCTGCACAAGCCAGGCAAAAGTAGCGTAGCCTAGCGCAAATGCTACTGCCACTACGGTGGTGGCAAGCAACCAAGGAAGCGTAGCTACGAGCATGAAGACCCCCCAAAGTGCTAACATGCACGCAATCACCACCAATAGTGGACGATAAGCGCGCTCACGAACCAAAAATACTAAACCAACCATTGAACCTATAACAATGGCAACCGCACCGGCAAAACTCTCTTTACTTTCACAGCGTACAATCGCACCTGTGCCACGGCACATGATTGGTTCGAATACTAGTTGCAACAACAGCAGATACAGTGCATAGGTAACAACCCCTACCAATAAACCTACGATAAAAATATTAAGGAGTGTTCGCCACTCCATTGTTGCCCACGCAGCTTGCGGTGGTTCCGCCTCAATAACTTTTGCCACGATACACTCCTTGTTTGGCTATATTGTACTGGTTTTTTGAGGTTTCGTCGAGTCTGTTTGCAAATACCACAACGCGCCAATCCAAGCAATCACGAAACCGCCTACAACATCGAGCGGAGTGTGTACTAATGCAGCGACACGGCCAAAAGCCACGAGTAGTGTAAGCACCGCTAATAATGCCGCGATGCCACGCGAACGAGTCTCAAACCACACCGCTAAGGTGATTGCTGTACAAAATAATACATGATCGGAAGGAAAACCCGGATTATTTAGAAATGAAGCACCAGCCTCAACGCCAAGTTGCTCGAACGGACGAGTTAGCTCTGGCTGGAACACTGCTCCGATTAACTTGGCGAATGCGAACGCCGTTAAACCTGCCATAAGTACTCTTGCGTAGGCATGGTAGCGCCGTTTGGCAGGAACTTTAAATATGAGTGCCCATGCCCCGATAAGTGCAACCGGTATTACCAGTCCGTCAGCAATCAAAGAAACGAGTGTATTTTCCATAGCTTAATTCAATGCCGAACCAACTATTTCACAAAATCCAGTTGTAGCATTCGCACTTATCGAATCATTACCCATGGAATCACCAGCATCACTCACGTATTCGAAAGTAGATGGACAGCCTGTATCTGGAAAACTCGAAAAGTTCGATGCACCTTCAGGGCACAAGTCGATATAGTAGTTTGCTATGTCGCCAGTTCTTTTACTCTTCACCTGCACCATTGCTGCACATGGTTCCCTACTGTCGCCAAAATAGTCAGGAATTAACACACTCACATACGATGAAACCGTAGAATTTCCAATTCCGGTATACTCGACATCCTCAGAATCTTTGTAGAGTGAAGGCTTGAAGCCGTTAGCGTTTTGCCAGGTTGAATTTGTGATATCTGATGTCGAGGGCAGCTTACCGCCGTTCTGAATTGCAATGTGCTCGAGTGAGCTTACAAACGACTTTGCATTTGCTTCGTTCTTCGCGTCGCGCGCGCGGTCTTGATAGCCACGATACGCAAATGTAGTACCCGCGACGATAAGGCTTAGCACCACTAGTACGATTAAGATTTCTACGAGCGTGAAGGCTTTTTGCGACAATCGAGCAGCATTCATAATGCTTATGATTATATACAACTAAGCCCCAAAACTAAAGAGCTACCTTCTGGATGATAGCTTACGTGAAGCTAGGCTCCAAGGGCTTGAAGAACGTGGTAAATGACGATACCAGGCCACACACAGGCTTGCAAAAAGGCCATGATAAAGTCGCCAAAGTCTTGTATGCCTTGTAGGAAGTAAATAAACGCTCCTACGAACGCAGTGAAAAACACAAATCCAAGTGGACCGTGATCGTTGATAACTTTTACTGTTTTTTCATTGTGTGCCATGAAGCCTCCTTGTTATATTCGCAGTATACACCCTCACCTGTCTCGCTGGATAGTGAGAGCTTTTGGGTCGAAATTTGAACATGGAAGCGCCCTCAGTCGAGGTAGCTTCCATGTGGGAGTTACTTAGCTGTTCGAATTTTTGTCATTAACTTTAGGTTCGACACATACTGCCGGCAGTTAAGGCTTGGGTACATGCTCATGTATTTCATGTGCTTATCAACGAACGTAAGGCCGTCTTTGTTGCTGATTGAGTACATGGTACGAGTATTGTACTGCGCACTTTCTGTCATTTTTATTAATTCTTTGCGCAGTTCAACGCCTTCGACTGATTGTAAAAATATACTTGTTCGTGTGTTGATAACTATCCTGTCGTTAAAGCTGCGTAATCTTATACTCATTATATCATAAATATTGTAAAAAAGTCCACAATGCTTCATACTAAGCGTCTAACCCTATTGGAGGCGCGTAATGGCAAAGAAACGTAATCGACACAGCGCAGATATAAAGCGTGCGCGGAAGAAAAAGTTGAAATCAAACAATCAGAAAAATGCATAAGTATTGAAAAATCGAGCTCAAATGGCTCGATTTTTCTTGGCTGGGGATGAGGGATTCGCTTTTGTCAATCAATCTCCAAAAGTGCCGGGGATATCCACTGGACATCCCGTTCGAATCCTCATTGCTCAATCACGAAAAACGACCAACAAAAGCTAGTCGTTTTTCGTGGCTGGGCCTTAAGGACGCTAAGATAACTTTCGCTGGCGAGATTTTAGGTCCAGACCGGATGGAGGCCGAGGTGCGGGAACTTAAAGAATTACTTGCTCAAGATACGTCTTGACCACATACGCATTACGCTTTAGCCCAGTCTACCGCTAATACGGCAGGGGTGCACATTGTTGAAATCTATGAGATTCGCAGTGCCGTGTCCAAGGTCGAGAATAGCATATCTACACGTCCTGCTTTTTGAGGTTGGGCTGGCAGGTGGGTCAAGATACGGCCAGCTTCGGGAGGAGCATCTTGAATTGCTCTTTTCACGAGGTCGTCGCCGACGGTAGCATCACTACTTGCCAATTCGATCGCAAGCGCAGCATAAACGATTGGGCCCAAGATATGGCGCGCTTGGCGAATTCCTTGCAGGCCTGTCTGCAAATCGGTATGAGTGTAGGCAACCGAAGCGGTCAGTATAGCAGCCTGCACTGCATGCGCAGAAGCTGTATCTATGTCTTTTCTTGATTTCATAGCAGCGAAGGCAAGCGTACGCAAATTCTTGTCGCGTTTCTTGCCACCGCCAAACTCGCGGCCGCCCTCTATTGCCTCGCGCGGCCGTGCATCGCCAGGATGGCGCCTTTCAAACACAATAACGGCCTCTTCTGCGTATTTTGCAGCCCAGGAAGCAATTGGTCGTAATAGCTCTTGTTCTTCCGTGGAACTTCCGAGTATTTCTCTCATTTTACTATTGTAACGTACCCGCATCATTAAGGATTCGAACTCATGCAACAGATAGGCAAAATAAAAAGGCCTCGCTATTCGCGTGCCTTCTTATCTGTAATAATCTCATGGCTGGGGATGAGGGATTCGAACCCCCGATCACGGGACCAGAACCCGGTGCCTTACCACTTGGCCAATCCCCAATAGCTCTGAATATTGTACTACGCTACCTCAGTTAACTCAAGAGCGGTGAAGCAAAACATTTCGACTATTGTACAAAACATAGCTTAGTAAACCTGCCAGCAGGAATGTCCAACAAATTGGTAGTACACCTCCACCAAGACTAAGCGTCGCGCCAAATACACCACTTTCTGTAACGCTTGGCGTAAGCAAGCATAGTAGCAGCCAAAAATAACTCACCAGTATACCAGCGAATGCACTTACCGCTCGTAGCAGCATGCTTAGCTTCATTTCTAGCAAAAATGGAATGGCCAGTAGCTCAAGTAACACAATTTTGGTAGCGAGCAACAATGCATATGGCTCACCTACTCCAGTAAGTGTTGCCAAAAGAGCCGGAAAGCTTTCAAAAGTGAACAACTGGCACACCAACATTACCACTAGCATGCCAGCAGCAATCCAGGCACACTTTTGTGGCAAACTGCGGCGTTTTACGGGAAATACTGCTTTAATCTTCACTGTGTTTAGTATATCGCTCATCAAGGCTAAAAAGTGTTGTTTTTTTCATCATAATGCTTGCGCTTTTAGGGTGAACGGCGTAAAGTTCTTTATAGCGACATTACAAAAACAAAAATGTTTTAAACAAAAAAACGTAATCGTTCGCTATACGATATCCACCACAACTCTTTTTGTAGCGCCCCATTGTCTCGGGGCGCTATGAGCTTTTTAGGAGGGGCTTGCCCCTCCGTTTGTATGTTGAAATAAATTCAAAATACGCCCCCTCCCCCAAACGTACGAAGGTTACCTTCGTACGTTTGCTCGTGCTAAGCACTCGTTGCTATGTAAAGTAGCTTAGTCTTTAGATGCTTTTTTTGAGTTTGCCGCACGCCATTTAGCGATTTCACCGTGATGACCGCTTAGCAGCACATCGGGCACCCGCATACCGTTGAATTCTTCTGGCCGAGTATACTGCGGATACTCTAGTGTTTCGCCATCTGAAAAGCTTTCTATTGCCGCACTCTGCTCACCGCCTAATACGCCCGGAATAAGTCGCACGATGCTATCAATTATCGTCATAGCAGGCAATTCACCACCGGTCAATACATAATCACCTACACTCAGCTCGGTATCTACTACTGTCATGATTCGCTCGTCGTAGCCTTCGTAGCGCCCACAAATGAAGATATAACCACTGTCGGTATCAGCATACTTTTGGGCCGTGGCTTGCTTCCATCTCTCACCACGAGGCGTCATCAGCAATACTTTAGCAGTCGGATCGTTAGCCTTAGCTGCTTCTACCGCCGCAAAGAGCGGTTCTGGCTTCAGAAGCATACCGTCTCCACCGCCATATGGGGTGTCGTCGACTTGCTTACGTGGGCCAAGGCCGTAATCACGCAGATTTATCGTGCTCAGCTGTACGTGCTCACCATTTTGCGCTTTCCACATCATACTACTACCAAAAACTCCCGTAAACATTTCGGGGAACAAAGTAATCACTTGAAACTTTCTCATCGACTATATTATACAGCAAGAGCACTAACTGAGGTCGCAAGGGAGCTTTCTTCATTTTTATGGCCTCGTAGGGTATACTGCTTATGTAGTGCAACCAAACATAAAAATTCAGGAATCAGAAAATACCCCGCACGCACAAGTCGAAAAAGGCTTTGTGCAGCCTTTGCATGACCAAGCAAGTGCTGCAACCGAAGCGCCGCACATTATCGATAACCCCCTGCAACAGTTCGAATTCGACAACGACGCCACGGTAGGAACTCCCGAACCAGCGATTGTGCCACCGAAATCACACCACGGCTTAACCATCGGCATTGCAGCCAGCTTGTCTATGCTATTCGTATCTGGCACATTCGCCGCCTACATATTGTTATAACTTAGCAGTCTATCAAAATAACCGCCTATTTCGGGCGGTTATTTTGCATATAAGGCTCTCAACTCTTATTAAGTTGCTCGCATAGAGCTGTAGTTCTCGCAGTTTTCTAGAACTGTTTATGATTATATATCGAGATCGTCGAGCTCTGCAAGCTCTTTACGAGTGTTTTTTGCCAATGTTGACTCTTCGTTTTCCACAGGTTCATCTGTAGAATCATCCACAGGCTGGCTAGTAGAGTCGTCTGATGACGTGGTATAGCTTTCACGTTGGTCGTCGTTGTTGACGATTTTTAGGTTGTAGCGGGCATCATTTTTCGTACCAAGTGCACGCAGTAGCGTACGCAGGCTTTGTGCTGTCATGCCCCTCTTACCGATTACTCGGCCTAAATCGTCCGGATTAACGGTAAGGGTGAGAAGTACTCCCTTTTCGTCGATTGTCCGCTCAATAGTTACATCATCTGGATGTCCCACGAGTGATTTTACGATATATTCTACAAATTGCTGGTCTATGGTCGACATGTCTTCCCTCCCACGGTCACTTACTGGTATTTGTATTTTCATTGTAGCACAAAACAAAACCACCAGCGCTGGGCTGGCGGCGTTCAAATTCGAGTGTATTTATTCTACTTTTTCAGCTTCTTCGGTTGCTGGCGCCTCTTCTGGCTCAACAACTTCGGTAGGTGTTTCTTCAGCTGGAGCTTCTTCTGCTGGTTCTTCAGCAACTGGCTCTTCTTTTGGCTGGTTCTTGCGAAGTTTTTCAGCGTTTCGGATGGCTTTTTGCTTGTCGGTTGCAGCTTTTTCTACCCACTTTGGTAGCTTTACGCCTGCATCTTCAAGTAGCTTCACTACACGTGGAGATGGCTGCGCACCGTTGTCGAGGTATTTCTGTGCAGCTTCTTTTTGAACGTTAGCTTCCTTAGTGTGTGGGTTGTAGCTTCCAACATAGGCAACAACACGGCCACTTGACGGGTGACGCCATGCTTCCTGAACAGCTACACGGTATACTGGGTAGCCCTTGCGGCCGACACGTTGCAAACGAATTGCGAGCATAAAAACAAAACTTCCTTCTCTTAATTTATAGATTTATATCTAGCTTGTAGCTAATTGTACGCTATTTCACCTCAAGAGTCAATCCGTGGGACGCGTGAGTCTCCGTACATGTTCTACAGCAAGAGGTAAAAGCGTAGTGCAACCCCATTCATTCCTGCCCGTGCGAAGAATGAATGGGCGTGTAACGCCTCTTGCGATGAACATGCACGGAAAGACGAGCCGTATCGCTCTAGCGAGCAGCGTACTTCTTCAAAGCAGCACGAGCAGCTTGTTGTTGCGCAATCTGCTTTGAATGGCCGCTGCCTTTGCCCATAAGTTTGCCGTCGACATATACACCCAAAGTAAACACTTTGTCGTGGTCAGGACCTTCTTCTTCAAGCACTTTGTATTGAGGTGTTGCGTTGTCGATACGCTGCGATACTTCTTGTAGGTGTGATTTAGGATCGCGCCAGCTACCGGTGCTCAAAATACCATCGAGCTTGGCAATAATGTGTTTGTGAATAAATTCTTCGGCGTCTTTGTAGCCTCGTTCCAAGTAAATAGCGCCAATTACCGCCTCGAATGCATTTGCTAAAATTTGCTGGCGAGCTCGGTCGCTTCCTTGCTTTTCACCTCGGCTCATCCGTAGCAGCGATTCGTAGCCCAGCGCATCACCAGCAGCACCAATGCTTTCGGTACGCACCAAAGCAGCGCGCCAGCTGGTAAGCGTGCCCTCTGGGTCGGTAAAATTGTGGAATAAGTAGTCGGTTACTACGAGCTCGAGTACCGCGTCGCCTAAAAATTCGAGCCGTTCGTTGTGCTCGCTCACGCTCTTTTTGTGTTCATTTACATAACTTCGGTGAGTCAGCGCAGTAATTAGAAGCTGAATATCTTCAAATTCAAAGCCCAGCACGGTGCGTGCAAAATCTTGGTATGGCGCGGTTGGCATTCCTGACATTACTTTTTTGCCTCGTCTTCGCGAATACGTTTTTTCGCGAGTAACATTAATTTTCCAATATCTTCGTACTCGATTGCGTCGAGTGCGTCATTGAAACTAAACCATTTTATGCCATTCATCCACTCTTCTTTTTGAATCGCATTGGTGTCGCCCTTTGCTTTCACCAGGTAGATTTGGGTAGTCATTAGCACTAGTTTATCTATACGGCGGTAGCGGAAGTGAATTTTGCCCAGCCAACCAAGCACTTCTACGTCGCTCAGGCCAGCTTCTTCGCCAATCTCGCGCTTAGCAGTTGTTTGCGCAGTTTCACCTTCTTCAATATGACCTTTCGGAATCGTCCAACGGTCTTTGGCGTCTTGAATCAATAAAATTTCTAATTCGCCATCTTTGTTTTTGCGATACACAATACCGCCCGCGGTTGGTTCGCGAACAATTTCTTGAATCGATGGTTTTTTACCTCTGCCGGGTAAATACTTCTTGAACTTATCAAGTTGTGGCTTTGGCATCTGATGTTCCTTCCACAAGTGTTCGGTAGGCCGTGCCCAGCACGCCATTGATGAACTTACTTGAGTTATCAGAACCAAACGCCTTGGCTAACTCTACGGCTTCGTTGATTGCCACCTTTGGTGGTACCGTTTTGCCTCTATGTAATAGCTCGAATAGGCCGATACGCAGTACGTTTCGATCTACTCGCGCTATTTGATCTAAAGGCCACCCGGGAGCCATTGGCTGCAACGTTTCGTCGAGTTCATCCTGATGCTTCAACACGTCTTTCACGAGTTCTTCGACAAAAGCTTTGTCGTCTATCGCATCATGGTACCGTGAGATATTTCGCTCAAGTACCTCGCTCAAATCAACGTCTGTGTCATTCGATTGAGTACGAAACTCGTACTCGTAAAGTGTCTGTAATGCGACGATTCGCCCAAGATGTCGATTTGAAGCCACGGATTTGGTTCTTTCTTGCTATGTTAACTAATCTAAATACTTCTGCAAACTATGCAGATACGGTTTTCTTTTTGCCAGTTTCACGCTTGGTAGTGTGAACTTTTACCGGCGATTTTGCGTTGACCATACGGGCCAATTTCAAACGCAAGTGACTACGGCGTAGTCCGGTTTTTCGCGCACTGGACTGCTTTTTAGGCTGTGCCATGAAATGTTCTCCTTCTCAGGTTGATATAAACTTACTCTTATTATAGCAAAAATTCCTGTCTCACTCAAGAGGAATGTTGCTTTTTATATGAATATATGCTATAATAGTATTATCGGCGTGTTTTAGCACACGATACTTACCAGTTTGCCCGGTACGTAAATCACCTTCTTTGGTGGTGTTTCACCTACGAATTTCTGCACATGTTCGTCCGCTAGCGCGGCGTTTTTTATCTCATCTTCGCTCGTCGATTTATCTACTTCTAGTTTGGCGCGGAGCTTGCCGTTTACCTGCACGATTATCGTCATAGTGTCAGCTACCAGCAGGCTATCGTCCCAGGTTGGCCAACCGGCTTTTTCAAGCCAGCTTTCATTGCCAAGCTGCTGCCACAGCTCAGCGCCCATGTGCGGAGCCATTGGAGCGAGCAGTCGTACAAGCGCATCGATTGCTTCATCCCATTCATTGCCACCAAACCCTTCGAGCTTCCATTTGTATAGATCGTTGGTAAATTCCATCAGTGCCGCGATAGCCGTGTTGAAACTGAGGCGATGGTAATCGTCGGTCACTTTTTTGATTGTTCGGTGGGTAGCAGCGCGAATATCAGCGGCGCGCGGAACAGCATCAGATTTTTCGGTTTCCATGTACTCTTGGCTAATTGTCCACACTCGGTTCAAGAATCGGTAAACACCGGCGATGCCCTTGCTACTCCAGTTGGCGTTCAACTCTATTGGGCCAAGGAAAAGCAGGAATACGCGCAGTGCATCCGCGCCATAACCCTGGTCGATTACTTCCAGCGGATCAACTACGTTGCCCTTGCTCTTGCTCATTTTGCTGCCGTCTTCGGCGTTGATATAGCCGTGGTATACCAGCTTTTTCACTGGTTCATTGAAGCCAGTTAAGCCCATTTCTTTAAATACGTGCGTCCAGAATCGTACGTACAAAAGGTGTGCCACCGCGTGATCGCCGCCTACGTACATGTCGAGCGGTGCCCAGTAGTTAGCCTTTTCGGCTGCCCATGGCGCTTGGTCATTGCGAGCATCTGTGTAGCGCATTAGGTACCAGCTACTACACGCGTAGCCGTCCATAGTGTCAGTTTCACGCTGTGCCGGGCCACCACATTGTGGGCAAGTGGTATTTACCCAGTCGGGTTCGCGAGCCAACACACTTTTGCCATCGCCCTTTGGCGCGTAATCTTTTACCTCTGGCAGTAGCACTGGCAATTGGTCTTCTGGCACCGCTACGGCACCGTCCTTTTCACAGTGAACAATAGGAATTGGCGCACCCCAGTAGCGCTGGCGGCTCAGTAGCCAATCGCGCATTTTGTAGGTAGTTTTGGCTTTTCCTACGCCCTGGCTTTCAAGCCACGCAACAATTTCTTCACGAGCATCACTACTGCTCATGCCATCAAATTGGCCCGAGTTCACTATGCATCCCTCACCGTGATATAATTCATCGCCTGATTTCGACAGGTATATGTTCCAAGCATCTTTGTGGTGGCTTAGGGTGACGGTTTTTCCCACATCGGATTTATCAACCCAAATTATCTCATGCTTACCTTCGTCGGCTTCTGAGTGCTCATTTTGGCTCTCATCTACCTCTACCTCATAAAATGCGCCCCACGTATGCTGATTTTTGCCTTTTTTCTCGATATAAGCTTTAGCTGAAATGTAAGGTGTTACTTGTTTGATTGACTTAACTAAAGAGTAGCCTGTTTCTTCAAGAAGCTCACGCCGGATTGCTTCTTCTAGAGTAGAGTCACTACCCTCAACTCCTCCGCCTACAAAATATGTTTCATCATGACTCGTAAGTAAAAGATACTTATCATCCTGATTTCGAACAATCACGTCAACTACTTCGCGTTTTAGGTTGTCTGCGTCTTTACGAATTGCTCGGTAACCGTCGGTGATGTCTTCGTGTTGTGCCACAACTTGCGTTACTGGCAATTTGTACTTATCAGCAAATGCAAAATCGCGCTCGTCGTGGGCAGGTACAGCCATAATTGCGCCGGTGCCGTAGCCATACAGCACATAATCAGCGACCCAAATAGGAACTTGTTTGCCCGAGGCTGGGTTTATGGCATGTGCTCCGGTAAATACGCCGGTTTTTTCTTTGCCTTCGCTCATTCGCTCTATTTCCGAACGTTTCACGGCTTCAGAAACGTAGCTTTCTACTGCAGCTTTGGCGTCATCGGTGGTAATTTGTTTTACAATCGGGTGCTCTGGCGCCACAACCATAAAGGTTGCACCAAAAATCGTGTCGGGGCGAGTGGTAAATACTTTTAGCAGGTCATCGTGGCCGGCGATTGTAAAGTCAATCTCGGCACCTTCACTTTTACCTATCCAGTTTTCTTGAGCAGTTTTAATCTTGCTAGGCCAATCGAGTGCAGGGAGTTCTTCTAGTAATGCGTCGGCATAATCAGTGATTTTCAGGAACCACTGCTTCATTGATTTCTTTTCGACTTCGTTTTCACAGCGCCAACATCGGCCGTTTATTACCTGCTCGTTGGCAAGCACGGTTTTATCTACCGGGCACCACCACTGCATACTTTCTTTTTGGTAGGCTAGGCCACGCTTAAAAAATTCGGCAAAAATCCACTGTGTCCAGCGGTAATATTCTGGGTCAGAGGTATTGAGTTCGCGCGACCAATCTAATGATGCGCCCATGCGGTTGAGCTGATTTTTGAAGTTGGCAATATTTACTTTGGTTACTTCAGCTGGTGCGGTACCGGTTTTAATAGCGTAATTTTCAGCTGGCAAGCCAAATGCGTCCCAGCCCATAGGGTTTAGAACATTGTGGCCGTGTTGGCGGTGAAAGCGCGCCATACTGTCGACAATGGCGTGCTCAAAGGCGTGCCCAGTGTGCATACCAGCGCCACTTGGGTATGGGAACATACAAGAAATATAAAATTTCTGCGCATCGGAATCTTCCGACACCTCATAGCGACGCTCTTTCGCCCAACGCTCTTGCCACGTCGGTTCAATAGCCGATGGATTGTACCTTTGCATAACTATAGGTAGTATAGCAGATTATTACAGAGGTTAGCTGTTGAAGCTTTCAAAAAATTCTTGCTTGGTTTGTTGCCACTTCGGGCTTTGGCGTACGAGGTCATGATCTTCATGCGTTTCATGCAATACAATCTTCAGCGCTTCCTCTAGATATATTCCGCTTTGAGAGCCCTTGGCGAGCACTATGGCGTGCGGCTCTAATACGCCCGCTACAAACTCACCTGCTTCAATCGCATTGGCACAAACTTTTACTTGGCAGCCACGAGATTTCGCAATCGGCGCAATGTGTTTGTTGGCTTGCTCACCCACTGTTACTACCCACGAAAGCTGCGCTGGGTCGCATAATTTTCCTAGTGCCTCGTGTTCGGCTGCCGAGCTATCGCCAAGCTCGTTCATGTCACCTAAAATAGCGATTTTTTGCGGACCTTGCAGTGCGTAAAGCGCCTGCAATGCCGCGCTGGCTGAAGCTGGGCTGGAGTTATAGGTATCATCAATCAATATCGAATCTTTTAACCCGCGCAGCACATTCATTCGCCCGTTCACCGGCTCTACATCTTCCACACCGTCGGCAAGTGCTTTGCCACTCATGCCAAGTTTTAATGCTACAGTTATTGCTGCGGTAACTGGGCGCAAACTATGCTCGCCTAGTACACGAACATTTACTGGCAATGGCTCTTGAAGCTCTGGCGCGATTACACGGCCGTCGTAGCCGTGAGCTATGTCAAAATTGTCTATTTCTATGCGATATTCAGCCGCGCTTGTACTGCCATACGTGTCGATAGCTGCATTTTCCATGTACGTCGCAAAACGGCCATCTACATCGTCACGGTTGATAATGGCGAGCTTGCTACCATTGGCCAGCGCCAGCTCTTCTTTGGCTACCGTTTCAATGTCGTGGAAAAATTCCATGTGTTCAGGCGTTACACCTGTTACTACGCCGATGTCTGGCTGCAAGTAGCTCATAAAATGCGCAATTTCGTCTGGGTGGTCGGTGCCAAGCTCTTGCACTATTACATCTACGTCGGTCGGCTGCTTCACGCGCTTTCGTGCTGCCCAAAATACGCTTATCCATGCCGGAATACTATGCACATTTTCGGGGTATTCTATGCCCAGCATGGCTAGTGGCGCGCTCATATGCGTGTTGTGGTTGGTGTCTTCCATACGCACACGAAATTGGCGAGCCAGCACTGTAGCTATAGCTACTTTTGTGCTGGTTTTACCCACGCTACCAGCAACCGCGACTAGTTTTACCTCTGGGTGAGCTTTAAAATACTGCCGCACATAGTGTTCTAGTCGTTTTTGTATAAAATCTTTAAGCATAGTCTCTATTTATGATATCACTATCGATAGCTTGCTACTTGGTCACAATGAGTAGCTGGTACTTGACTTCTCTCTTCTAATATTGTAGTATCATTTAATAACTAAATGGTGAAGCAAGTTTATGGCTGAACGTAGTAATTCAGATGTATATAAAACTACCGATGAAGTACAAGAAACCTTTCTTGATTTCTTCATGTCGAAAGGCTACACCCACCACCCCGATAGCGGTATTATTCCTCAAAACGACCCTACATTGCTACTCATAAACTCTGGTATGGCGCCAATGAAGCCTTTCTTTACCGGTGAGGCAACTCCCCCAGCCGAACAACTAACAAACGTACAAAATTGTATTCGTACCGGTGACCTAGATGATGTTGGCGATTCGCACCACGGCACAAGCTTCAATATGATGGGGTCTTGGCAATTTGGAGGTGCATTCAGCAAAGAGCGGGCTACCGAATTAGCGTACGAGCTAATTACAAACGGTTTTGGACTCGACCCCGATAAGTTGTCTGCCTCTGTATTGGACGATAGTGCCGAGGGAATTCCAGCCGACGAAGAGTCAATCAAGGCTTGGCAGCGTTTAATGCCTGCCGATAGAATTGTACCTCTGCCTGCTGCTGATAACTTATGGGGACCGGCTGGCACAAGTGGTCCGTGTGGACCCTGCACAGAGGTCTTCTTTGACCGTGGCCCTGAATATGCCGATGCCGACGACGTGAACGAGCGACTTCGCAGTGGCCAGCATATCGAAATATGGAATGCTGGCGTATTTATGGAATATCTGAAGGATGAAGATGGCACTATTTCTCAGCTTGCATCACCAAGTGTCGACGGTGGCGCTGGACTCGAACGTTTTGCCATGGTGCTACAAGGCGCACCAAGTATTCACGAGATCGATCGCTGGAAGCCTGCCTACGACCAAATTTTTTCCGACGTTAACGATGTTCGCGCCGCTCGAATCGTGACCGATCACTTGCGTACATCAGAAATCTTACTTCAATCTGGCGTTATGCCCGGGAATCGGCTTGCCCCGTATGTACTGCGACGTCTAATTCGCCGAACTGCTTCAGTAGTAGCAAATTCTGGCACCGATCTATCTTCGATTGGCGAATATCAAGACACTATTCAAGGGCAACTTCCTGTAGTACCTGGCACCATGCGCTCTGAGGCAGAAACGAAAGAAGCCCTTCGCGCTGAATTAGCTATATTCTCGAAAGTACTTGCCAGAGCTGATAAGTTGCTTATTCCTTTCGTAAATCGTGGTGAAATTTCAGGTGGTGATGTACAACAGCTACACTCTACACATGGAATTCCTGCAGACCTAGTACGCGCTGTATGTGAACGTAACGGCATGGTATTCCCTGAAGAAGAGTACGAAGCGGCTCGCCAAGCACACGCCGCGAAGTCATAAACTGGAGTGATATGAAACTAGCGGATCGTATATGTATGGGAACGTGGCAGTTCGAATCATTGAGCAACACACAAGCTCAAGAGCTTATTGCGACTGCGAAGCAAGCTGGTATCCATCAATTTGATACAGCTCATGTGTACGCAGGCGGTAGAGCCGAGCAGTTGCTTGGTGACGAACTTGATGCTGATGATACGGTTATTACTAAACTCCCCGCCATAGACAAGCGCGCAGCCAGGTTTCAAGATGCCTACCCAGGCCGGGATGAAGCACTTGAGACGTTAGCGCTGTCGGTTCGTCGGCTTCGCATTCCACCAAGTATTTTGCTACTCCACAACTGGTCAACGCAGTGGGAAAATCAATCCTCTTCTCGCCTGGGTGAACTAAAAGAACTCTGTATTGATCTTGGCATTCAGCAGTTTGGCGTATCACTCCCAAACGGATATGATGGAGAGCTTGAGACAACCGAAGAGTATGGCGTGTTTGACTGCGTAGAAGCACCCTTTAACGATTCGTCGACCGAAATCACAATGCCGCGACTCACTGCAATGGCCGATGAAAAAGTGGTATATGTTCGTAGTTTATTCAAGCATGGCGCAGACGCAACCAACATCGCACAGCGCATTCATGCATTTGACGATACACCCTTAAAGCTCGTAATCGGAGCGACTCAACCTAAGCAAATAACAGATTGGATGAACGTATGAGTGAGATGCCACACGCAGAAAGGGCAAATACAGAAGTATTCGTAACAATCGAAGGCCCACGAACCGGTAAGCAGTTTGAAATGCGCACGTCTACCTATGGCGTGTTAGACCCCGATCCCGAAAGCCCCCTATCATGTGTGAGTGTGGCCAACTCTTCACTCAGTATTGATATTTGGAAAGGCTGTGCCTGGCAATGTAGTTATTGTCACGTGCAGGGTGGTCTGCAAGATCTCGACCAAGACACTCTCACCATGCCAAACCGTCCTATGAAACGGTCACCTTTCGAAATAAACGACATAATTGATGCACTAGAAAACCACCCATTCTTTGAACCTGATGTGTCGGTAATTAGTATTGGTACAGCAAGTACCGAACCATTCGCGCGTGGCCCAGTTTCAGAATCAACCTTTGAGATTATGGAACACTTCAAAGACAAGGGCTATAAAAACCCGTTCTGGATTGTTACCAAAGCTGGCTTTCCTGCAGAGTACGAAGAAAGGCTTGCTGAAATTACTGCTCATGGCAGCCAAGTGATGGTTTCTGTCTGTTGGGCAAACAACCCAAAGCATATCGAACCGGTACAAACAAACCGTTTTCGCAATATCGACGCTATGAAACGAGCCGGCGCAACTGTTGGCTGGTATTTGCGTCCGCTTGCCGAAGGCTGGAGTACTGAGCCGGAACACCTAACAGAGACTTTCCGTTTAGCAGCAGAAAACGGAGCGGGCTTAGATATGATTGTGCCGGGAGGCTTACGCTGGACCGAAGGCATCGAATACGGTGTTGAGGAAATCCGCGGCCTTGAAATGCCCGACATTCCGCACGACGACAACGTAAAAGAATTGTCTGACGAAACGTGGGAACTCATTGATAAGCTGTGTGCCGAATACTTCCCCGATGTTCCTGTGCTTCGAAAATCATCATGCAGCCTCAGCAATATGCTTAAACTACCCAATCACAATTTGGTACAACGAAAAAATGTTGATATGTGTCAAGCGTCGGCTTGCCCTGCCTCGCAACGTGAGATATGCGCTGGTCACGAGTTGCCAACCGTAGAAGTGTTGCAAGGTCGCCTTGCTCAGGTTGGTCTGGGCCACATTACGGTTGAACATATCGACCCCGAAACTGGCAACGTGCAAACCCAACCTCCGCTCGATACAATGACATTTGCCTTGCAGCATATTACCGAGATTCAAACAGCAAGGAACAGTTAAGTCGTGTCTTCTTTGCAGCGGATTGAACTCATACACGATATCGCTCAAGCTCATCCAGGTGCCGGCGTACTTTCAACCGGCCACGAACCAGATTCTTACACAGATTTTTTAGTTGTTGATCAAGTCGCACGTGAAGATTTTTTCGACGAATTGCGACGTGACCTACAGCGTAATGATATAGAGCCAACCGCGATTGTCGAGAGTGACGATGCACTGATGATACCCACTCAGGGGATAGGTATAGCGTATCAAGATGCAGATTCTTTCTACGCGAAAGTAGCCGCTATTCATGACGGCGCCGATGTTGACCCAATTGTTAAGCCTTGGTCGGTTGGACCGTGGTTGCCTGAGTCATTTGCGGGCGATCTAGCTCGATCTCTCGTTATAAAAACTGGTGAGGTTGATGTCGATTCATATGTACAGCTATTTCATACCTACCCCACTGGCTTGCGAGCAAGTTTACTTTCTACCACCGCTCAAGAAATTACTAGCAAATCTGACCGGCTAAAGCTTGTCGGCGAAGGCCTTCAATCGCATTTTTTGATGAGTGACGTGTGTCTTGCTGGCATCCGGTATGCGCATGCGTTTGACGAAGTATATTTTGGCGGCCTTCGCTATGTTCGCGCAACCATGGACGAACTTTCAGAGCAAGATAGTCGTATTGTACGAGCGCTAGCCACCAGCGCAACAAACTACGCTATGGCAGCCGAACTACTTTCTAACTAGTTGGCTGTCGACTGTCGTATCGTATCCACAATAGTGCTATCAAGGCCGAATGTGTCCTTTAAATACGCGTAACCAGTCTCATCAATCACGTCGCCATGACGAGCCAAATACGTTGTTACGTGGCGCGAACCTCTAGCAATGAGATTCGCTATGCGGGCGCGTTCTAGCTCTAGCATGTCAATTGCGTCAATGGCTACCGAGCTAAAGCCGTGAGCCGATACAACATCGCGTACGACCTGTGCCAGGTCTGCACCCGGATATTCCATCTCGCAGCGAATTAGTTCTGTATATAGTTTTCGTGCTACATAGGCGTCTTTTTTCGCGCCTGGCTGTACGCCCGATTCTTGCAGCGTGCATACTGCACGGGTTAGGTCGGCTATTCTGTTTGCAACAGTGTCTGGAAGTTCTTGCAACGATTGCTTAGACTGTACCCACGCATCCGCTTCAAAGTTAGTTGCTGCGCCATCTACGGCCGCCACTAGCCTGTCTACACTCGCACCCGAATCAAAAGCCACAGCCTCTAGCGGCACTCGGCTTTGGTCTATACCTTCATACAGTGTAAATACTATATTCCACATTTCGGTTGGGGCTCCGTCAACATATCGACCAAGCTCAACTCTATATCCACTTCGACGCCGTTGGTTGCATACATGCACGTTCGCAGTATCTACCAGCACTTCCATGCCTGTAGATTCGAGCAAATATCTTGACTCAACATCGTCGGGATGGCATCGTGCAAATACGTTTTCAATGCCTAGTTGCTGCAGTATTTCTATAGCAGGCAATATAGCCAAGTGTCGTGCCTCTGCGCCGTCTGCTTCATAAAAGCTGAAATGGCCAAGCATATCAAACGACACGTGGTGTCGGCCAGACACGCCGATTTTATCTAAGCCATCGGTTCGTATACAGCGCTGCAGCGAAGCTTGGCGCGGATATTCTGGCGCAGCTTCATCGCCTGCCAATACATCTTCGTAAATTACGCCACCCGAAATCATAAAGAGCAAATCGTGATTCGTAGTTTTTACGTCTGTATTTGTTTCAAACATGTAGCCGTAGGCCTGCAGCACATCAGAGCTAATGGCAAGTACTCGCTCTCGAGTATCGCGCATGTCCTCGTAGCTATAGTTCTCGCCAGGTGTACTCATACGATATTTATTCTATTATATCACTTTTGCTAAATATTTACAAGTTTCTCCCTTGGCGGAAGTTGTTTGCTACTTAAGTTGTATCGTCAGCGAGTCTTCGTTTGATGACATGCCAGATGGATTGTCTTTTTCGAGCACTAGCGACAGCGCGCCTTTTCGCGCAGTAGTCCAGCTAAGTTTTGCGTTGAACGGCACAAGCGCAGATGTCATCCAATCGTCCAGCAGCGTGGCTTGACCTTGCGCGATCACATTGCCGGTTTCGTCTACCAGTTTTATAGGAAAGCTCGCTTCAAACGACCAGCTGCCAGGCACTTTACCACTTACATACAGCGGGCTACTCACCTGCTCGCCTTTTGTTGGCGTATATACCACCAGCTTTACCCCCTTGCGAGATGTGTATTCATTCGTCGCTGCAGTGGTAGTGGGCGTTTTGCCAGCATTCACTTGGTTTTCTAGCTCATTAATGTCGCTAGTGAGGTTGGTATTTTTATCTCTGAGCGTGTCGATTTTTTGTTGCTGCCAGTAGTACACCCCAGCCGAAGCGCCAAGCGCCATCACCAAGCAAACTAGTATTACGAGTAATGTTTTTGCGAATCCAGACATGGCCAAATTCACCTCCATTTATGTGTACTTTTATTATACGCCTACTTACTTGCGATTAACACGCCATGCTGGTCTTGAAAATTAACCCTATATTCCCTATAATCGTGTCTTGAAACAACATGCGGGTTTAGCTCAGTTGTTAGAGCGCTTCCTTGCCATGGAAGAGGCCAGGAGTTAGAGTCTCCTAACCCGCACCACGAACGAAATCATTGGCAACTACGAACCCTTCCCAGGGTTCGTTTAGTTTTATGGTCACTGTTGACCCCTTACGAAAACCTTTTTCGCCTGGTGTGATGGTGAAATTAGAGAAGAAAATCCGTAGTAGTGCATCCATCACCTTCATATCGCGTATTTTACCAAGTATAACAGGGGTCGTTTCCAAGAGTTTAAGATATTCTTCAAAGGTTGGTATGGCGCTCTTGATATTGTCTCGCTGTTTAGTGGCTTTAACGAAGTCTTTCCTTATTTTCTCAATCTCTTTGCTGTACTTATCTAGGTCGTAATGCTCTTTTAGTTCGGGGTTCTTCAGTATTAGCTCTTTGGTTTTTTCATACGATTTCTCTTTATTTGCGATTGTAATTTTTGACCGAGCAATAATACTGTCAAACTCTGCAGACTTACGCTTTGCCTCTTTTTCAGCCTCCTTAACAAAGTGGGCATAGTTACCCTTGGTGATGAATAGGTAGTCCTGAAAGAATTGCTGCGCGGCATCAACAACAAGCCCAGCACGGGCGGAACTGCCCTCAACATCACAACCTTCGGTCTCACATTTGTAGTAATAGCGCGATTGAATAATCTCCTTGGTTTCCTTATCTCTTTTATCAATCAACATTGAAGTGAGAGTCTTATTACACGCCCCACAATAGACCTTGCCTCTTAGTAGGTCTGCGCGTATATTGCCGCTACGAGGTCTGCTTATCGCCAATATTTTTGATGAATTGAGGCTATCAACCTTGTTAATTTTTAGAAAGTCATCTACTGAAATCATTGCCTCAAACTCATAAGCGTCAACAAGGTCAGTAAAGTTCTTGCCCCATTTATGGACACCTGCGTAGTGTGGGTCTCGGATGAGCTTTGAGACATCATCCTTATCCCATTTGTGAGGCTCGTACTCACCACCTGGGCGCTTTTGAACCGTGTAGCCTTGCACGTTTATCCATTCGCGGATTTGCTTTTGAGACTTGCCCTCAACAGCCATAGCAAACATATGTTTAACCTTCGTGAAGTTGCGAGGGTCGGGCTGGAATGTACGGTTAATATCTACGGTATAACCGTGCTTGAATTTGCCAATAAATTCACCGTCTTCAACCGCTCTTTTGTTGCCACGATCAACGCTCTCAGCCAGGTGTTCTGAATACTGCTTTGCCATAACGAATGTGATGCCGAGCAGCATCTTACCAGCAGGAGTATTTTCAAAAGTAAAGGTAGGAAAGCGGAGGTCTTTTAATACGCCTCTGTCTACGAGGTCAATAATCGCACCAGCCTCTTTCATATTGCGAGCTAACCTATCGGGATGCCAGGCGATAAGCCCATCAATGTGACCGTTCTCTATCTCGTTAATGAGTGCCTTGAATTCATCGCGCGTATCAGCTATTTTTGCAGAGAAGCTCTCCTCGTATACCTTCACGACATTTAAATCGTTAGGCACAACAACCTTCTCCATACACTCTTTTACCTGGTCTTCAATGGATGAGGCTTGTCTATCTTCGCTAGTAGTGGACTTTCTAGCGTACAGGGCGTAATTAATAGTACCTGTATCAATGTCTCCTGGGGCTTTGGGTTGATTGGCTTGTAGTAGCTCTAAGAGCCTTTGGGTACTGGTAAGTTCTGCCATACCCTAAGTATATAATTCTTTACACAGTTTGAGCTGCTTTAGGCATATGTCTATAAAATGATTTTAATACCGTCTTTTACAAGAAACGGTTTCTTTTGGTTCTCTATTTCTGAGTATTTGGCAAGTATGCTCAGCAACGAAACCATACTCAGTTCATAATTTTTTTGTAATAAAAAAACGGACATTCCGTGACCCCTTGAAGTGAAAACTTCAGTTAGTCCGCTAGTAAGTCCGTTTTATACCGAGTCGTCCTCGTAATTCCTACACAGTTAATTCGCTGTAAACGCCCCTGAAGTTTTTTGAAGCGGTCCAGTCTCCGCGTTGGCTACACAATGAATTCGGTTGATTGTTAATGTAATTTTAGTTTAGCATATACCTTTAGTTAGGTGTTTTAACGATAATTAGCTTAACAGTATCACCAGTTTGGGTAATACCGCTGACTACGAATGCATCAACTGATTTTCGGTCATCCGCCTTATTAACATCCAAAGGTTCAAACATTGTTGAGGCTTTGCCATTAATGTCAGTCAGCGCCTGATTTTCAAAATCAGCATCAACTGTGTAGCCTTTGGTTTTTAAGTCTTTATATACCACCAAGCCTTCTTTTCCCGAATAGTCACCTTCGCTCAGTTTCGGCAGAGTACCAGTTACCTTACTATCGGTAGGCTGCTCAGAACTGCTCGGACTATCATTTGTTGTTGTTTCGCTACTTGATTGAGTTGCCGCCCCAACTGCACCAAGAACCACTACCACAAGTACCCAGAACCACCATTTTCTAAATATCTTCTTGTCTTTCACTATATGGACCTCCGTTTAATTATTGTTAAGCGGTGTCCATAAAAAAGGACGACCCGCAGGTCGTCTAAAACCAGTACCAGCTTACGCCGAATACTTTTACGCGAGTCGCCCATTTTTTGGCATAAACACGCAAAAATGCGATTGATGATACTGGTTTTAGACAATACTGATTATATAGTTTCTTGCTCGTACAAGCCATAGCGCGATCTTTTATAAAATTTGGTCATTTGAGACAGAGAGACAAAAATTCGGTACTCCTCATTTTCTACAAAAAAAGCGTGGTCATTTTGCCCCCACAAATAGGGTATATATACAGCGGAGTCTCATATTAACAGAGGTGAGGGCGGCTACCCCCCTTACTTGATACAATATTTACCAAAAAACTTTAGGCACAAGTTTATTAATTATTCAGATGATTAACTCGCTAAAATCTGCACAAAAATCGTCAAATAAAGCGATGAAAGCAATAGTATAATGAATATATATGAGAAAGATAACCGAGATTGCTGGAGGCATAGCTCTATTGGTATATAGACAGCAGCGCCTTACTCCAAATGATATGGACTTTATGGGTTTTAGGTTTAGATATGATGAGTCACAATGGACGGACAAGCCAGTGTACGACAAGTTTCAGCAAAGCCTGCTAGATATAGCAAAAGATAACTTAGCTGATTTACAAAACGCATTAGATTATCTGAATGATGTAGGTGTAATGACATTTACTGACGATAGTGATAATGCTCAACGCGGATATAGGAAATTCCACCTTACTGCCAAAGGCATTCATCTAATTGAAGGGGTTGAAAATAAACTACCTGAAACAAAGAAACAATTTAATATTACTTTTAATTTCAATCTAGAGAGCTTGGCGAAGATTGAGCCTACCTTAAAGGCGCAATTTGGACTAGTGAACTTATAGCTACTTTGACTTAGGTTGAACATCTAAGACCAGAAGAGTACATAGTATGTGAATAAGCAGTGCCGCCGATGACTTATCAAATGATATGTTTAAGCCGTGACCGATCCTATTACGCAAATTGTAACCATTCACATCTACTAATGAGTTCCGCCAGTACCTTCGCAAGTTCTCATCAGTAATAAATCCTTGCATACTACCTAAAATCTCACCCAATCCTCTCACGCCTCCAGGCGTGCTTCTAGAACTACTCGGTAATTTAGTAGTGGGTATTCCTACGCGTCTAGCAGAGTGCCTGATAATCCTTTCAACAATCGGAGCTAAACATTTGGCGGCAGTATCTACATCGTCAGAAAAGTAATAATTAATCCCACGAGCAATTGCCTGTGCTTCATTTTCATCTATTAAATCACTCTTGAATGCAATACTCATCGCTTCAGTGTCAGGATTAAACTTAGCTTTAATCGCATCCAAAGCGCTCATAACGAAAATGCTGAATACTTCCATTTCATTCTTTTCACTCTCAATGATATTCGCCTCTAGCTTTTCATCTTGTGATGCTTTTGTATTAATAATACTGTTTGCTTCACCCATATTGACTGATTTAAAGAGCATTAACATAGGGTGGTTATCGGCATTTTTTTCTGCCTCTTCTTTGCTCTTTTCGTAGTCTGAAATTGCCTTAGAATAACCTAGCCTTATAAGGGCATTCAGCAGATCATCGTCCGTTGTGACTGCTTGCGCGAAAGCATCAGTCTGCTCTCGTGGTATTTCAAAAGTATAAGTATGTTCCTTCAACTCCATTGCCTCTTGGGGAATAGCTTCCGCCATAGCAATGGCTTCATTCCTAATATCTATTAATCCGTGAAGCTCAGCGAATGCCTCTACTTCGTGAAGCTGATAGAACTTTTGAAATCCATCAGGCGTTTCCTTGGCTTCGTTGAATAGGAACTCTGCTTGGGTACGATATAGATCCTGTTTTTCTTCAGCAGTGGCAAGTAGTTCTTGGATTTGATGAGCAGTATCAATTGCAAAGCCATTATCCTTGAACTTGCCAATCGCGAGTTCATTCAGCCTTAACACCTCAGCTTTATCAACATTGTTAGACTTGGCTGCCTCTTCTAATAAAGAAAGACTTACGCCTGGGGAGGCGTCATCTGAGGAAAGGTTTGCTTTCGCAAACTCAATTAATTCGTTAGTGATTGCTTCTACGAGCGGTTGCTGATTGAAAGTCTTGGCTAGTTCAAACGCTCTGACTAATGCGTCTTTCTTGTCTAAGTCGGATGACCAATCAGATTTCGCAAACTCTCTATAGTAACTGATTGATTTGATAGCATAATCAAATCGTTCTCTGCCAGTCTCGCGATACACCACCAAATCAGCATACCTAGCTCGTGAGTGAGGGTTTATATCCAGATCAACCATTTTCTTCCATAGCTCTATTGTTTCGGTAGCTACGGCAGACACTGGCTTTGGGAATACACCTTCGGGGAATTCATACCTTGGAGCGAGATAACCGTATTGCTCTCTTTTCTCTTCAAGTTCTTGAGAAACCTCCATATACATCAGCGCAAACACGATAGGATCTGATGAAGCATCAGAAAGCTCCAGGGATTTTTGTACCTCATCGCCTAATAAGTGAATGATTGGCGTATCTGTATTAGCAACGCGATCGTATGCAGTATTGATAGCCTCTGTATATTTATCTAAGTCCATATATTTATTTTAAACCTTTCTTAGTAGATACCGATTTATATTGACGCATTGCATATATTCATATACCCTAGGGGGGTGTATGAATGATAATCAAACCCATCATCACGAAAGCACCAATGCTATGGCGGTAAGCGCAACTCTACACTGTCTAACAGGCTGTGCGATTGGTGAAGTGCTGGGGCTAATTATCGGGACAGCTTTTGGTCTTAGTAACGGCATCACTACGTTAATAGCTATAGCACTTGCATTCGTATTTGGTTTTGGTCTTTCAACACTTCCTCTCGTGAAAGCGGGTATAGGTTTTGTAGTGGCACTCTCAATCGTGGTCGCCGCTGATACCCTATCAATTACCACAATGGAGATTGCAGATAACCTTGTAATGTATGCCATTCCAGGCGCGATGCACGCTACGCTTATTGATCCGTTATTTTGGATTAGTATGCCAGTTGCGCTAACCATTGCGTTCTTTGCTGCATTACCCGTAAACAAGTATCTTCTTAGCAAAAATAAAGGACACGCACTAACGATGAACGCAATGGGCGGTCATAAACACCATTAGGGAGATGTATATGCAGCAATATGGATACGCAGAAAACAAACCATCATTACTTAAGCGGCTCAACAGAGTTGAAGGACAAGTGCGTGGTGTTTCAAAAATGGTAGAAGAGGATAAGTATTGTATAGATATCCTTACACAAGTCAGTGCCGCTAAGGCTGCCCTTGACAAAGTTGCGCTTGAATTGCTTCGGGATCACGCGCGGCATTGCCTATCAAATGAACACGTCCACGCTCAAGGCGAAGGCGACAAAGCCGATGAGCTTGTGAGTGCAATCGGTAGAATGCTTTAAATAATATAAAGGAGTACAACAGATGCAAACTAAACCATTACTTTACGGACTTATCGGATTTTTCCTAGGAGGACTACTTGTCGCTATTGCGGCTACAACCTTCAATAAGCCTGAACAAGAGACTAGAGCTAATACAAATTCATCAATGAGCAGTATGTCTATGGACGATATGACCGCTGACCTAAAGAATAAAACAGGAGATGAATTTGATAAGGCATTTATCGCAAGTATGATTGCACACCACGAGGGTGCGGTTGAGATGGCAAAGCTATCCGCAAAGAATGCTAAGCACGAAGAGGTTAAAACCTTATCAAATAACATCATAACCGCTCAAGAAAAAGAAATTGCCGAAATGAAGCAATGGCAAATGGATTGGGGCTACTCATCTATGATGATGGACCACGGCTCAATGAGCCACTAATAGATTATTGTTTCTTTGATTATGTTCGCTGCAGGGATGGTTGGTACGCTTGAAAGCCGACCATCTACGAGCGATCCAAAAAGTTTAAGTAAATTCTGTAGCTCCGCACCAAATAGGAATTATCGGACGCTTCGGCGTCCTTTTGTTTTCCCCAAAGTGCTAAACTTAAAAGATACAACTTTAAAAAAGGAGTAGGCGAAATGGCGAAGTATGTAGATGGATTTGTGCTGGTAGTGCCCAAGGTCAAAGAGGCAGAATACCAAAAAATGGCAGAAATGGGCCGCGACTCCTGGATGAAGCATGGCGCGCTGCAATATTTTGAATGCCGGGGCGATGACCTGAAGCAACAAAAAATGGGCGACGTAAAATCTCGCGCATTTGCCGAAATGGCAGGTGCAAGCGCAGATGACGATGTGTGGTTTTCGTGGATCGTGTTTGAGTCGAAAGAACACCGCGACGAAGTAAACGCAAAAGTAATGGAAGAAATGTCGCAAATGAATATGCCGGAAGATCTTGAAATGCCCAGCGACATGACCAAGATGGCGTATGGTGGTTTTGAAGTAGCCGTTGAAGGCTAGGCATGAAACTGCTACATAAAGTATCTGTACGAATAGTGATTGCCTTAGTTGTTGGATTTTTACTTGCTGGTGCATTAACAAAAATTACTTATACGTGTACACCAATAGACGACAGTGTAAATTGCGTAGCATTTGACAAAGCAATTATGCACCCCGCTGATTTACTGAATAACAAGCAAAACAGTCTGGTTAAATTCTCTTTGATTTTTGCAATATCGGCCGTAACCATCTTTGCGATACTAACAGTTATAACAAAGTACCACGCCCGTGGTATCAAATAGAAGACGTGGGACCCATAGTAGGTGCCGAAAAACACCCGCCGAGAAAATAGTAAAATCGACAGCTCTCAGGGTTTGAGCTCTATCTATCTTGAGTTTATGCCGCGATGAATGAGCGCATGCCAATGCTACCCATTTCTATCACGTCGTTGAAATACGTCAATTCTTCTGAGCTATCGAGTAATGCCATAGCTGCGAGCATAGGGCGATAATGGTCGTCCATTTGCACTGCTACCGCAGCCGTGCTAGATATTTTGCGTGGATTTGCCAGTAGCTCAAGGTTGTGCAAGCTCATTTGCTCACTAGCTTTTGCGTCGAACTCTAATGCCCAATCAAACACTTTGTCATCATGAAAATTCAGCATGCGCAGGTTGTGAACCAGATTGCCACTGCCGATGAAAATAACTCCTTTTTCACGTAGCGGTTTGAGTAGTGTAAACATCTCTGCCATTTGCGACAATGACTGATTAATATCGAGGCTGATTTGCAGTACTGGCACTTTTACATTTGGCGCCATGTGCTTCAAGACCGACCACGTGCCATGATCGAGCCCCCAGGTGCTATCTAATTGAGCTTCGTAATGCAAAAACGCATCACGCAGGGTACTGGCAATGTTTGGATCACCCTTAGCCGGATATTTTACCTGATAGAGCTCGTCGGGAAAGCCATACATATCGTAAATAATCGGTTGCGTAGGAGCATCAGTTATTTTTGTGCCGCGAGTAAGCCAATGCGCACTAATGACGACGAAAGCCTGAGGCTGTGGCAAGCTTTTGCCCACTTCAGCCCAATGCCTCGTAATATCATTGTCGAGTATCGCGTTCATAGGATTGCCGTGGCCAACAAAGAGCACCGGCATTTTAGGGCTTGGCTTGAGTGTATGTGATAGTTTCTGTAGTGTTTCCATAGTTGGGATGTAAATTACTATACTTTATATAGTATATCAGAAGCCTGACCATGGAGAGTAGGATTTGTTACAATTTGTGTATGACAGATACCCCCGCAAGCGTGCAAATTGACGACATAATAGCCCTACATGGCGGCTGGAAAAGTGACGTACTTACGCAACTTCGCGAAGTGATTACCGACACCGACGAGCGGATTGTAGAAGAAGTAAAATGGAAGATGAAAACTCGGCCAGAAGGCTTGCCTGTGTGGAGCTACGAAGGAATACTTTGCTTCGCTGAAATATGGAAAGATAATATAAAGCTGATATTTCACAAAGGCTCTTCCCTGCCAGACCCAGATAAACTATTTAATGCTCGGCTAAAGAGTACAGACGTGAGAGCAATTGAAATTCATGAAAGCGACGAGATACATAAAGCTGGCATACAAGCTCTTGTAAATGCTGCCATTGCATACAATTCAAACAAAACTGCTCGCTAAACATACATCTTAAATAAGTGCTGAGTTATGTTTCTGTAGTATTATTGACTATAGTAAGCATAAGCAACGTATTGATGACGAAAAAATTAAACAGATTCGTTAAGTCGGAAAGACTGCTAAACAGGCGCATCAACAGAGCTGAGCGCCAAGCTGTTTCTGTTGGCAAAGGCTTTTTGAACATCAAAAAATATAACCGCTTTTTGCGAGTGCTAGGCCCGGGGCTCGTCACTGGCGCAGCCGACGATGACCCATCTGGTATTGCCACCTACTCGCAGGCCGGTGCCAGCTTTGGCTATGGCTTACTGTGGGCATTCCCCTTAATGTATCCGCTGCTCCTTGCCGTACAAGAAAGCTGCGCACGCATTGGTGCTATAACCGGCAAAGGGCTTGCAGCCGTAATAAAAGAAAACTACAGCAAAAAACTACTATATATGTCGGTAGGACTGGTGGTAGTTGCAAATACCATAAATATCGGTGCCGACCTTGGTGCAATGGCTGCAACCACGCAACTATTTGTGGATGCTCCGTTTGCCCTACTGGCCTGTTTATACGCGCTGATAATAGTGCTGCTCGTGATATTTGTTAGCTACAAGCAATACGCGAAAATACTAAAATGGCTGGCGATCACGCTACTTGCCTACCCTGTGACCGCCCTACTAGTTGGTCAGAATTGGCCAGAGGTGTTTCGCGCAACGTTTACTATTTCTCCAAAGCTCGATTTTCAAACAATATACATATTTGTCGGTATGCTTGGCACAACGATTTCACCATATTTATTTTTCTGGGATACGTCTGAACAAGTGGAAGAAGAAGTGGCCAAGCGCAACTTGAAAAAAATTGGTGAAGCACCAAATGCAACGAAACGCTACCTACATAATTTACGGCTTGATAATTTTGTCGGTATGACGCTGGCCAGCTTGACCGCTTGGTTTATCGTAATCGCGTGTGCTTCAACGCTCTATGCAAATGGTATAACCCAAATAAACACGGCTGCCGATGCCGCTCGCGCGCTTGAACCGCTTGTTCAGGGATTTCCTGATGCTGGATTGGTAGCGAAGCTTATATTTTCAGTTGGGGTAATTGGTCTGGGCCTTTTAGCAGTGCCGGTATTAGCTGGTTCGTCGTCTTACGCGATAAGCGAAGCCTTGGGCTGGAAAGAAGGCTTGTACAGAAAATTCAAACGCGCCATTGGCTTCTATGCAGTGATTATCGCTTCAACACTAGTGGGCTTAGCGATTAACTTCCTGGGGATTGACCCCATAAAAGCACTTGTATTTACCGCGGTATTCAACGGCATTGCTTCTGTGCCACTGCTATTTATGATAGCGAAGGTAGGCAACAACAAAGCAATCATGGGCGACTACAAGAACGGTGCTTTATCTAACATTGTAATACGATTAGCATTTGTAATCATGACCGCGGCGGTACTTGTATTGTTTGTATCGTTTGCAAACATCGGCTGAACTAACCTGCTTCATATTTAAAGCGTTTGAGACTATACTGGTGGCATGGCTGAGCTAAAGACGAAGGTCAACGACGGAAGCGTAGAAGATTTTATAGGTAGCGTCGAGAACGAGAAACGACGTGCCGACGGCTTTGTGTTGCTAGAAATCTACAAACGCGCAACCAAGCAACAACCCAAGCTTTGGGGCACAAGCATTATTGGCTTCGGTATGTACCACTACAAATCTGAACGTAGCTCGCAAGAAGGCGACTGGCCACTCGCTGCCTTTTCACCAAGAAAGCAAAACTTAACACTATATGTATACCCAAACAATTTCCCTGACCTTCTAGAAGATCTTGGCAAATATAAAACAGGCGGAAGCTGTTTATATATCAATAAAATTGAAGATGTAGACTCGAAGAAGCTAGAGGCTTTAGTGGCCGCTAGCTACAAATGGGCGCAAGAAAATCTTGGCTCGAAATAAAAAATATTTACCGCTCACACAATTGATTGTTTTTACTATCGAGCACATAATTGGTGCGGAGGTTTGCAATGGAAAAAATTGACTATAAGAAACAATTGACGCAATTTTACAGCGGTAAAGTTGGGAATATGTTGGTAGTTGAAGTGCCGTCGCACAACTTTTTGATGATTGATGGACATGGTGACCCAAACACATCGAAAGAATACATCGATGCGATTCAAGCACTCTACCCTGTTGCGTATACTTTGAAATTTATGAGTAAACGAACGTTAGGCAAAGATTTTGGCGTGATGCCACTCGAAGGCCTGTGGTGGTCTGACAATATGGACGACTTTTTAACCGGAAACAAATCTAACTGGAACTGGACAATGATGATACTCCAGCCAGAGTTTATTACGAAAGAAATGCTTGATACTGCCAAAGAAGACGTTACAAAGAAAAAGAACCCAAAACTTATAGATAGAATACGACTTGAAAGTTATACGGAAGGTCGTGCGGCGCAAGTAATGTACGTGGGGGCGTACGCTGATGAAGGTCCAACTATTAAAAAGCTACATGAATTTATAGTGGAAAATGGCGGAAAGCTCGACGCAAGCAGCAAACATCATCACGAGATATACCTTGGCGACCCGCGTCGCACCAGCCCAGACAAATTAAAAACCATCATTCGACAGCCTTTTTGATACTATAGCTATATGAAAGCGATAATTTTTGACTGCTTTGGCGTGCTTGTGGGAAGAGGTTTTTGGAATGTGTATAAAAGTCTGGGCGGCGATTTAGAAGCAGATGCTGAATTTATCGATGAACAACTTCAAAAAGTAGACTTGGGGGAAATTTCAGGGCATGAGTTTAGCGAGCTAATGGCAAATCGGCTACATATACCAGTGGATACCTACCTGGATACGTTTGCGAAAGATGAAAAACCAAACGAAGATGTATTTGAATATATAGAAATGGAACTAAAGCCACATTACAAACTCGCGCTAGTGAGTAATGCGACAGGCGATTCTGTGCGTAAAAGAATACCTGAAAATAAAATGGCATTGTTTGACGAGGTGTTTATATCTGGCGAAGTAGGAATACTAAAGCCAGATCCGCGATTATTTGAGATGGCACTTAGGGCACTCGATGTAGACGCAAACGACGCCGTATTTGTGGACGACCATCAAGAATATATCGATGGTGCCAAGGCCGTAGGGCTACACACCATTTTGTTTACGAGCTTAGACAACCTTAAGCTAAACTTACAAACTCTTCTATAGTAATGATTCAGTTACGCAACGTGAAGTAACTGATCGAGAATGTTTTTTGCATGTGCCCAATCTTGCATATTTGATTGATACCGCTGCCAACCACCTACGGTGATTTGATAGTATTTCCGCCGTCCACCATTTGTTTCATCACCCCAATAAGAAGTAATCAGCATTTCCTTCTCTAGTCGCTTCAAACTTGAATACATCGTGGGTTCCTTTAGCTGATACTTGCTTGCTGTTATTTCGTTCACCATTTTCATAATTTCATAGCCATATCTATCGCCATTGCTAAGAAGTTTTAAGATTATGGTATCAGTGTGACCTCTAAGAAGATCGGCCGTGAGGGTTTTATTGTTCATAGATACACTGTATGTCATAGTATTATGCCTGTAAAGGTACTTTTACAATACTCATCTGGCGTATATTGATTTTTTTAAATGCGTAAGTAATGATATTACTAATCATATGCAGATCTATTCCACCATGATACATTCATAATTGCCTTAAACCACTTTTATGCAAAATTGAAAGCCCTTGTGCTTTCAATTTTTCATTACGCACTATATAATCCAAGGCAAAGTAATTACCTCTGGTGGAAGGCTGTAAGGAGTTATTGTGTTAGAACGTACTAAAAGCTATATAAATTCACGTAAGCAGCCAGTAAAAGTGCTCGCTTTTTCAGTAGGAGCAGCAATTGTATCTCTGGGCCTGGTTGTTTCAGCGTGGGCGGCGTCACTTGAGCTTCAAGATCGAGCTGTGCTAGCAGGCATAAACTACCCTTCTACACCATCTTGGGATGTTTGTACGGCAGATTACAATAATGACGGCAACGAAGATTTTCACGCAAGCCTACACATGAAAAGCGCTGGAGCTCTGTATACAAATATGGGCGATGGCGGTTTTAGCAAGGTCGTAACTAACATCGTATCACCACGGCCTACCCCAGGGTATGGCTCAAAAGCATTTGTTGATCGCCATGCTTGTGCTTGGGCTGATGTAGACGGTAATGGGCTACTTGATCTTTACAACTCTGCTGGTCGCTGGGCATCAAACAAGTACAAAGATGCTGGTATTGATAACGAACTCTACCTGCAAACCGCACCAGGTGTATTTACCGACGTAGCGACTGAAAAAGGCGTGGGTGAACCGTGTACTCGTGGACGCTTCGTAGTTTTTGCCGACTTCAATGGTGATGGAAAGCCAGAGCTATTCCTAGGAGCGCAGAAAGAACGTGCCGATACTACCGATGTATGTAACACACTTGCCGACAGCCCGTACAACGAGCAGTCAAAGGTATTTGTTAACCTTGGCAATGACGAGAATGGAACATGGCTTGGTTTTCGCACGGCACCTGAGTACAACGTAAGTCTTGCGAACACCGGTAACCGCTTTGCTGTAGCATGGGACGAAAACAACGATGGTAAAGTAGACCTACTGACCCAAACCTTCGTAAACAACCGCCCTCTGCTCTACCGCAACAACGGAACTAGCTTTACTGAAATCTCACGAGCTGGGACCAAAAAACTTCCTGCTATGAATGGCGTGAAAGTAGGTGACATCAACCGTGATGGAATAAATGATTTGGTTTTTGCCGATAATAATGGCTTCGCTTACCTACGCGGTACCGCAACTGGAATTACAACTGTTGCAACTCGTATCGGCAGCAATGTAGCAAGTAACGCCGATGGCTGGAACGTCGCAATCGGTGACATTAACGGCGACGGCCTACTTGATGTGTATGGACAAACAAAGGCGGCCTCAGGCAGCGTAAACCCTGACGACATCGTGTATGTCGCTCAGCCAGACGGAAGCTTCGTGCCTTATGTTGCCCCTTCGGCTACAGGTGACGCAAATGATGTTGAATCAGTGCTTGTGAACGGCCGTGCACAATTTGTTGTTCTTAACGGTGGCAACGATGAAAAAGAAGCACCTGGCCCAATTCAACTTATCTACTGGGTTGACCAGCAAAGCTCGTCTCTTTGATAGGTAGCTCTTATGAAGTTAGTTGACCGCTGCGTATTCGTGGGTGGGTTTGGCTCTAGCGAAGAAACTGTTGTTCCGGTTGCTCATGCGCTAGAACAACGAGGCGACTACAAGAGTATCGAAGCAATTGGATTCTCAGAAGCTCGAAAGAATCCCGAAATATTCGGCCGGATGACTGCTGATGCTGCCGCAATACTCACACATTCTGCCGGCGTGCTGCTCGCTCTTGATAGTGCACCAAATGGCCAGAAAATACATGCAATTGCTCCGCCGATACGACGTAGTGCGATCGAGCTCGCAACAACTAGAACGGTTCGTAAGGCAATTACCATGCATCGAAACATTGATACGACTTTGCGTCGGATAGCTGTTCAAGATTATGAGCGAGCAAGTGCTAGAGAACTACTGCATCACCCTTTTGCAAATTTCTCTCAACTGGGGAGAATTGCCGGCTTTGATATACGCGATCAAAGCGGTTTTAACCGACCGTTCTACGTAGGACTGATGGATCAGGATGAATTTTTCGGCATGTCTGAAGAGGACTATCAAACATTAATTGGGTATGGCAACAACGTTCAATATTTTCCACTGGCTGGCGAACATGACGAGCTACTTCTTGACCCTCAGATGACACTTGACGAGTACTATGCACGCCTTAGTGAAGTGTACTAGCGTGCTACAATAGGAATAATGTTCAGAAAATCAAAACCAAAAAATGAGCTTGATATCGACGTACGTTTCATTTTGGCGAACGAGCGTACATTGCTGGCATGGATACGAACGGGCCTTACCCTTATTGCTGGTGGAGTAGCTGTCGCTTTTATTGCAACTGATTCAAATTACGGCACGCTGGCCGGGCTTGGGGCTATAGCCTTTGGTGGACTACTTTCAGCAATCGGTTACACACGATATAGAGCTGCGGATTCTGCGATTCGTGAGGGCGTTCTTCCAAGCACCGGCGTTGGTGGCTTGCTTGTAGTAGTTGGGGTTATTGTTTTCGCTGTAGTGTTAATTTTGCTTCAAGAGCTGACGAATTAACGAACAAGCCCAATAATTAGTCCCATAACCATGATAGTGACGAATGCGTTTGCTGCATTGAGCAATGTTAGCTTAACTGGCCTACCCTCAAAACTATCACTTACCCATAATCTTGTGGCCATGAAGCCTAGCCAGACCCAAAATGCTGTACTTAACGCATCTTGCAAGAATGAGTTGTTGAAGAAATGGTGCGAAAGAAATGTCACGTGAGCGAGGACATATGCTGTTAGTAGCGAAGTGACCAGCGCTCCTACATACAACGCAGCCATTTGATTCGTCGTAACTTTTTTGCTTGTATCAATTCGTGCCAGCTTGAACCACATTTTTCCAAATGTATTTGGCATATACCAGATTGAGCCAATGATCATTGCAGATAGCGCCGCCAGCACTACGGCACCTAGACTTACTTCAACTTCCATAGTTCCTCCTTATATTTGCTAGTATTGTACTAAATTTTTCGTCAAACAAAAAATCGACCGCAAAGGTCAATTTCTTGTTTGGTGGCTCCTCCCAGACTATCGGCTTACGCCTCCTCCGCTCAGAAAGGGACCCGTGCAAGCACGTGTTTCCTTTTTGGCTACACGAACTGCCAGTTCAAGTCTCTTGAGCATACTCAACCCAAAATAAATTACCCTAGCAAGCTAGAGTAATTTATTTTGGTGGCTCCTCCCAGACTTGAACTGGGGACACAAGGCTCTTCAGGCCTCTGCTCTACCAACTGAGCTAAAGAGCCACACTGTGGTATATTCCAACTTCTACATGTCTCTGACAGTAGGCAGGGCCTCTGCTCTACTATTTTTTCTCTGCTGATGCTTCGCATCAATGAGCTAAAGAACTAGGTAGAATTTGCTTTACTTATTCTACCTGAACAGAGGCGAAAGCTCAAGCCTCAGTTGCAGTACTCTTGCTGATTGGCTAGACTGGTATAGATGACTATTGATACCAACGTCGATGAGAAAATTGCTGCCGAAAGACACTCAGCACTTGGGTATTCATCATACTCTAGCGGTTCAGTGCCCAACAAAAAATCTAGCACATCTCCTTTTATTCGCTTATCCTACGTACCGAAAAAGGCAGCAATCTTCGGAGGGCTAGCAGTACTAATTCTAGCTGTAGGTACCGTTGGAGCAATAGCCGCCTATCAATCTCGCACTAATGGCTCACTAGCAAAGAACACTGAAGCGCAGAATAAGGAATCTGAGGAGTCTGAAGGCTATATAGAGTATGATGGCAACGAAACAACAAATGATGGAACCGTTATCGAAGATTCAACTGATACTGCCGCAACTAGTAGCGATGATAGTAGCAATATTGTCTCTGATACATTCGAAGCTATGGGGCTGATTAAAAAAGAGACTTCTAGCTCTACTGGCTCAGGCACTAGCACCCCAAGTTCAAGTACTAGCGGTAGTTCATCAAGCGGAAGCTCGTCTAGCTCCGGTGGCTCTAGCTCCGGCGGCAGCAGTTCAACCCCATCAGCGCCCGTTCCAAAAGTGACCAAACTTCTCGTTTTCTTGGCCGAAAATCACTCTTACTCAGCAATGAAAAATGACATGCCCTTCACCTATAGTTTAGCGAAGCAATACGCTCACGCTACCCAGTACTTCGCTACTCATCGACCATCATTGCCAAACTATATCGCAATTGCATCGGGTAGCAATCGCGGTATAAAAGATAATAACCCGCCGTCTGATAATAAATTTGAAGGTACGTCGGTATTTGGCCAAGCGATTCGCAATGGTAAAACCGCAGCAGTATACTCCGAAAGCATACCTTCGAATTGTGCAACAAAAGATAGTGGTAAATATGCGGTAAAGCACAACCCTTGGCCATATGTAAGCAACGAGCGAAGCTGGTGCAAAACCTATAATCTTCCGATGTCAGGCTTTAACAGTGCCGTAACAGCGGGTACATTACCAAACGCAGGAATGGTGGTGCCAAACATGTGCAACAGTGGTCACGACTGCCCTATATCAACTACCGATACTTGGCTAAAAAAGCGCGTTGAAAATGCCATGTCTGGCCCCGACTGGAAAGCGAAGCGACTAGCCATTGTGATTCTTTCCGAGGAAGCAGCGAAGACGAATACAAGTAATCATGTATTTTTCGTACTTGTGCACCAGTCACAGAAGGCAAACGCAAAGAGCTGCAAGCTAAACCACTACTCGCTTAGCCGGTTATACTCTAGCGTTACAAAGACTTCACCGATTCTTAACGCAAAGTCGGCAGCGTCTGTTTCTAGCTGCTTCAACTTGCCTATTTAAGAATATTTTTTAGGTTCGTAAGCTCACTGGGAAGTACGACGAGTGTTTTCTGACTTGGCTCTACAGATATCTTTTCAAGAGTTTGCAGCGTACGAATATTGATTCCTCCTGGGATTTTTGACAGCATCGCCGCTGCGTCTGCAACGGATTGTGCCGCTGCCTTCTCACCTTCCGCGGTAATGATTACTGCTCGACGTTCACGTTCTGCTTCGGCTTGCTTGGCCATCGCTCGCTTCATATCGCCAGGGAGTTCAATGTTTTGAATCTTCACATTTTCAACATCAATTCCCCACTTGTCTGTTTCTGAGTCGACGATTTCTTTAATCTTTTGGCTCATTTCTTCTCGCTTCGACAACAATTCATCCATATCAGCATTACCGGTCACATCTCGTAAAGCGGCTTGGGCAAACTGACTTGTCGCGTAGATGTAGTTTGTGGTTTCGAGTACCGCTTTACTCGCATCAATCACTCGAAGGTACACAACGGCATCAACGCCAATCGTCACGTTGTCTTTAGTAATAATTTCTTGCTTTGGTACATCAATAGGAGTAGATCGAACATCCACTTTAATAAGCCTTTGAAATATCGGTACAACCACGCGCAAACCAGGTGCACGGATACCTGTAAAGCGTCCCAGTGTAAGTACCACGCCTCGTTCGTATTGGTTAATAACTTTAATACCAGACAGTACAAATATTGCGATGGCGATTAAAACGTATACGAAAAAATAATCCACGAGAACCTCCTTATTCCTATCTTCAGTATATCAAAATTGCTTCAAAAAACTTGTGTCGAATGTGGTAATCAGCTTTTGACGTTCGTCAAATCTCGCAATTGCAAACTCGATTAATTTTTCGACGAGTGCAACATTGCTGTACCCGGCTTTTGCCCAGTTATGGGCGTACAGACTGCCTGGCAATGGATTTATTTCGTTAAAGTATACCTGGTTGGCCTTTTCATCAATCAAAATATCAACACGAGCTATGCCACAACAACCAGCAGCCTTAAAGCCTGCTACGGCAATGGATTCAACCTCGGCGTAGAGCTCCTCGGGAAAGTTCGCAGGGACATTGCTATAGCCCTGTGCACCCTGCTTGCCGCTCATCTTGCCGCCAGCCTTTTTACCTCCCTTGCCGCCACGGAGATATTTTGTGTCAAAGTCAAAGAATTCATCACTATTAAACAACGGCTCTTCAAGCAACGCAGGAATGATGGTGTCGCCGTAACCCATAATCGGCAGTGTGGCTTCTCGTAAATTAGCAACCGCCTTTTCGACGAGCACGTTATTGTCGTAATGAAGCGCGGTGTCGATTGCTTCGGTGAGGCTAGCTCTGTCGATTACTTTCATGACTCCAACACTTGACCCTAAATGCGGTGGTTTTACAAAGGCAGGAAATGATAATTCCTGTTCAATACGATCTAACATACTACTTGAATTTTCGTGGTATTCGGATGCGGAGAACGTTACGTCTTGCACAGTAGGTAATCCAGCTTCTTTTGCCACTGCTTTGCTCAGTATTTTGTCCATGGCAACAACACTTGACTGGAGATCGCAGCCTACATAGGGAACGTTTGCCATATCGAGCAGCCCCATCAGAGATCCGTCTTCACCAAACGTACCGTGCATGGCTGGAAACGCTATATCAATTTTCATTCGCTTCTGGCCGAATCGCGTAGATTGCACCAAGCTAAAGCCACCATCAAAATCTATACTAACCGGCTTAATGGATGCAAGAAGCTCTTCAATACCCGAACCTTGGTATTGCTTTATGTCTTTTAGTTTATCGTGCATGTACCAACGTCCGTCTTTTGTTATATAGACTGGCGCCACTTTGTACTTTTCTGTTAATTCAAGTGGCTTTATGACACTTGAAAGAGCCGTGATAATTGATACATCGTGTTCAGCTGAACGCCCACCGAAAAATACTGCTACTGTTTTCATCTAGTCTTATTATAGCAGTTACGCGTAATTGTCAGACCAGTCGTTTTGCAGTAATACCACGTCACCCGAGGCAACGTAATGAGAAAGATTGGTGTAAAATTCCAACGGCTCATCTACTATACGCGTATGACCTTGGTAGCCATTTTCTTTCATCCCTTGGGCTATGTATTGAGTGACGGAATTATTCATGAGCACTACCTCATCAATATCGCTATCCGCTATCATGTGGCCTATCTTTACATGATTTACTTCTTTAAGTTCGCCCTGCTCAACTAGTCCAGGGGTAACGTATATTTTTCGATTCGCTTTAGCGCTTTTGAGTACATCAATCCCCGCAGCCACACCCTTAAGGTTTCCATTGTAGGTATCGTCGATAATAGTTGCTCCTAGAAGCGTGTACGGTTGCATCCGATGCTCGAAGGGCTTTGTTTTCTTTATGCCCTCGGCTATATCAGTCACACTTAGCCCAAGCTTGTCGGCAATATCAATGCAGGCAACCAATGGACCCACCTGATGACGGCCTATCAAAGATGTATGTGCCCAAATAGTCTTGTTGTGCTTTGTCGCTACAAATGAAGTACCCTCTATCGATGTAGCTATTTTGCTTACTTTCCAACCGTTTACGCCTTCTTCACTATATAAATGATGGTCAGACGCAGGTATGACGGCGGTTATAAATTCATTCTCGCCGTTTTTGTACACGTCATAACTTTTTAAGTACTCGCGCAGCTCCAGTACCGTTGAAGTTACGGCTTCCATAGTCTTAAACGAACTAAGGTGTGCTTCGCTAATTCCAGTAATTACACCCATATTCGGATGAGTGAGTTCACAAAGTCTTTTTACGTCGCCAACCCGTTCTTCGCCAAATTCAAAAATCAACACGTCCTCAGAGCCATCAAGTTTTTGTATAAAGTTTGCCAGGCCAATTGGCGTATTCATGTTGCCGGGACTTGCTGCAACGTGAAGAGTTTCGGAAAGAATTGTAGCTAGCGTTTCTTTAAAAGTAGTCTTACCGTAGCTTCCTGCTATCGCAATTTTACGGCAATGCTGTTTTCGTAGCCGTGCCTGAGCTGCCTCGAGCATTCGCCTTTCTTTCGGTTTTTGAATCGCATACTGTCCAACAACAAGCGGAATGACGAGTAGATAAGCAATGATAACCGGCAATACGATAATAAGCGCAGCACTTATTAGTACTGCGAGACCACCTTTTAGAGCAATCAGAATAGCGATAATGATGGTCGTAAGATAAACGGCAATACCAATGAACACAAGCAGCATCGCTTTTTGCGTGTACACAAGAGATTTCCTGCGTATTACTTTAGAGAAATCACGTGTTCGATGAAACCACGAAAGATACGAACCGATGTTATACTCGGTTGCCTGTAACATATACACGAGGTTTCGCACAATAAGTGGCGAATATGTAGCCAGCAGCCATCTCACGATAAAAACTCCGCAATCCACTTTTGAACTTTTTGTGGATTATCATTGTGCACAAAGTGGCCTGCGCCTTGAATAATTTTAAGTTGAGAACCTTCAATAAGTTGGTTAAATCTTCGTGCATCGGCGAGTGGTGCATCTTGGTCTTCAGAACCCCATATAAGCAGTGTGTCTGTTTTTATATTTGCAGCCATTTCCTGTAAATCTTCTCGAATGGTGTTGAGAAATACTTGTTGCATTTCGCCTGCTGATGCATAATCGTCGCTTCCAGTTTGTTGGTGGAGTTTTGCTCGTGCCGTATCATAATGCTTTCTCAGTAAAGGTAATTTTAGTATCGCCTTCCCTGTTTTCGCTATAGCTACAACAGCTCTGTTTCGTAGGCTCGTACTATGTTGTATGCCAGCCGACCCAATAAGCACAATCTTGCTCGGTGAAAAAGTATGACTACCTACTCCTTTTATGCAAACTCTACCGCCAAACGAATGTCCTACGATTGCGTGAACCTGAGACACGTCCAATGTTTCAAGAAACGCTTGGATGAAGCTCACGTAATTTCCGACAGACCAATCTTTTGGTGGCAAGGCTGATTCGCCAAAACCTGGCAGATCAGGAACGATAACGCGAAAATCTTTTGCCAAAAAATGCTGCAAATCCTGAAGGTTTTCCTTGCTTGTGCCCCATCCATGTAGAAGCACCACAACCTTCCCGTTACCTTCATCAACATAACTCGTGTTGATACCGTCGACGGCTATATTCATATCTGTTATATAGTATACTACGCATTGAGGACATATGGGTAGAATACCGTTAGCAGAACAATTACGCCCACAAACACTCGACGAGGTAATTGGTCAAACTCATTTGCTTGGCAGTGCTGAAATATTGCGACGAATCGTTAAACAAAAAGAGCCCGTCAGCCTTATCTTGTGGGGACCTCCTGGAACAGGAAAAACTACGCTAGCACGAATAATAGCACGGGAAGTTGAGGCCGAGTTCATTGAGCTGAGCGCAGTAACAAGTGGCAAGAAGGATGTTGAGCGTGTGGTAGAGCATGCGCGTCAAAATTGGAACTTGAAGCTTCGAACAATTCTTTTTGTGGACGAGATTCATCGTTTCAACAAGGCGCAACAAGATGCTTTTTTGCCCCATGTTGAAAGTGGGTTGATTACCTTGATCGGCGCAACCACCGAGAACCCAAGCTTTGAAGTGATTAGTCCCTTACTATCACGAACTCGGGTGCTTGTGCTGCAACCTCTCTCGAAAGATGAGATAGTGGCAATACTCAAACGTGGATTAAAATTGCTCAACAAAACCAAGCAGGTGACCCCAGCTGGTTTGGACTACCTAGCAGAACTCTCGGGTGGAGATGCACGCGTTGCGTTAGGAAACTTAGAACTCGCCCTTAGCTTTGGAGAAAAGGTCACGCCCGATATCGTGAAAGCAGCCGCACAGAAAAAAGTTCCTGGTTACGATAAAAAAGGTGATATGCACTACGATGTGATAAGCGCATTTATAAAAAGCATGCGTGGTAGCGACGTGCGCGCAACGCTCTATTACCTTAGTAGAATGATTGAAGCTGGCGAAGACCCGAAGTTTATTGCCAGGCGAATGGTTGTGTTTGCGTCTGAAGACGTAGGGCTAGCTGGAAACGGTGCCTTGAGTTTGGCGGTTGCGACATTCCAGGCAGTTGAGCGAGTTGGCTTACCTGAAGCAAACTACAACCTATATCACTGCGCACTAGCCTTGGCACGCAGCGAAAAATCTCGTGAAGTAGCCGAACTGATGACTGAAGCGAAAAATCTTGCTACGACCTATCCCGATTCACCCGTGCCACTTCATGTACGTAACGCTCCCACAAAGCTCATGAAAGACTTAGGCTACGGAAAGGGATATAAGTGGAAAGCTGACTTTAAACACGATAATGGATTTTTGCCAGAGGAAGTAGTTTAGTGCTCAGCTAACAGCGCTGCAAGAACTCCATTTGTCCAACCGAAGCCGTCTTGCAGTGGGTATTCGCCGCCGCCGCCTAGACCATGCGCGCCCTCAACGTCGTATTTTTCAACAAGTTTATGATGAGAGGTAAACACCTTCATGTTTACACGAATCCAGCGATGTTTGATTTCATTTGCCAAGTCGTGATGACCATAGTGGCGTAGCCCTTCAATAGCAATAAGCTGTAGCGGTGCCCAGCCGTTTGGCGCGTCCCATTGCTCGCCACTATTTACTAAGGTACTCACTAAACCACCTGGTTTAAGAAAATCTTTTTCAAGGCGCGCAGCAACCGCATCGGCCTGTTCTTTGGTAGCGATACGGGCGTACAAAGGGAAGACTGCTGCCAGGCTTAACTGCCCAGTTGGTTTGTCATGATGAAAGTTGTAGTCGACAAAAAATTTTTCTTTCGAATCCCAGCAGTACGTTTGAATAGCCTTTGCACGGCGTTCGGCTAAGTTTTGAAACTTACGCGCCAGTAAGGGATTTTTTATCGCCCGGTAGCTTTCGGCTATGGTTTGTTCAAGCTGATACAAAAGACAGTTTAAATCTACAGGCACTATATCAGCCGTATGAATCGAGGTAATATCGAGTGGATTTTCAAACCATCGAGAGCTGAAATCCCAGCCAGATTCAGCAGCAGCACGTAAGTGCAGATATAACCTGTCGGCCTCACGGTGAGGTGTCTCATCGGCACGCATTGTGTCTTGTACAAACGTGTCAGGACGCGGCGTCATTTTATTATCGTAGTAGCGGTTCAAATACATACCGTTTGGCATTTCAACAACCCTTGCATATGCTTTGTGCTCGGCTTTTTCAAGCTTTCGCTTCCCTTTTATCCAGAATCGATACTCGGCCAGCATATAGGGTAGATACTCGGCCAGCACCCTGGTACGCCCTTTGTGACCAGCCAGCAACTTAACCATGTGGCTAAAAAATGGAGGCTGTGATCGACTTAGGAAGTACGTGCGATTTGCCGTAGGTATATAGCCAAATTTGCGAATCATAAACGCATAGTTTTTGACCATGTTTTCAATCATCACCCATTTTCTATCTGCTGCGAGGCCGCGCATTATAAAATAGGTGTCCCAATAAAATAGCTCCGAAAAGCGTCCGCCTGGAACAATGTAGGGATACGGCAAGGCTATCAAAGAGCCTCGATTGAGCCGATTGCGCCGAGTTAAGTGCTTCCATAAAATGTGAATATGCTGCGAGACACTTTGTGTTGGGTCCGCGTGAAACTCTTCGTTTTTATGGGGAGCAAACTCATAGAAATGACGATTAACAAATTCTCGAAGATCAAAGTTTGGGTCATCTTTGGCAAGCAAATATTCCTTTTGAATGGCCTTCATTCGTCCGCGCGGTACTAGATCGATAAACGTTTTATTATCGTTATACACTTTCGATGTTTGCACATCTGTAAATAAATCCCCCAGTGCTTCATCAGGGCTTTTATCTGTCTTTAACAAGCTGCCGGCAGTCGTCACCAATGCAGTCTTCAATCTTTCGTCACGGGGCAGTTTAAAAGCAATTCGCCGGGGCATACTCTTATTATAGAAAACCTTATAAGAGGTAGCAACGCTTATGCTTAACTTTATTGTTTGCTTTGGCGTTTTCGTTCGTTCGCATCGAGATATCGCTTGCGAAGTCGCAGACTTTTCGGGGTTACTTCTAACAGTTCATCATCTGCCAAGAAGTCGATAGATTGTTCAAGACTTAGGTCTGTAAAGGGTGTAAGCTGTACGGCACCATCGCTACTTTTTGAACGCATGTTGGTGAGGTGTTTTGCCTTACAAACGTTTATTTCAAGATCTTCTTGTCGATTGTATAAACCTACAATCATCCCTGCATAGACATCAACGGCGGGTCCCACGAACAGTACGCCTCGGTCTTCCGCATTTTGGAGTGCGTACGGAGTTGTAGTGCCTTGTTCGAAGGCAATGAGCGCCCCACCACGAGTGTTGTTAAGGCTTGGTCCTAATGGCTGGTAACCGTGTGGCACGCTGTTCATAATTACCGTTCCCTTGGTTGCCGTAAGCAACTGGTTGCGTAGCCCTATCAAGCCACGCGTACTAATCCGATACGTTTGCCGGATAGTGCCTGAACTCGTCGTGTCTTGGTGAATCAGTTCACCACGACGCATTCCAAGCTCTTGGCTAATCGTTCCAACAAATTCGGCGCCAATTTCAACCACCAAGTCCTCAACAGGCTCTTTTGTCACCCCGTCTTCTTCAATGGTGACAACTTGTGGTCGCCCTACTTCAAACTCATAGCCCTCACGGCGCAAAGATTCGATTAAGACGGAAAGGTGTAGCTCACCACGACCGCTCACAATAAAGCCAATACCGCTGTCTTCTACACGCAAGCTTACGTTCGTTTCAAGCTCTTTTTTCAAGCGATCACCAATTTGTCGGCTGGTAGTGAATTCGCCTTCTTTTCCCTTGAATGGGCTCGTGTTTGGGCCGAGATACATACTAATAGTTGGTGGTTCGACATCAATAATAGGTAATGCTTCTGGGTTGTTTGCATCTGCAATAGTTTCACCGATGTGAGCAGCGCTAATACCCGTTAGGGCAACGATGTCACCAGCGCTTGCTTCACTGAGCTCTTCTTTAGCGAGTCCACGATAGCCAAACACCTTCTCGATTCTCGCAGAAACAGTCTCTCCACTTCGTTGCATCAATACAACCGCCTGGGAACGTTTTACGGTGCCCCGTGAAATACGACCAATTGCGTATTTACCGAGGAATGAGTCGTAGTGAAGGCTGGTTACGAGTAGTTGCAGTGAACCGCTCGGGTCAACCTGAGGCGACGGAATGTCGTTAATGATTGCATCGAAGATAGGCGAAAGATCGGCGGATTCCTCGGGGTTGGCTGGCATATCAACCCACGCCTTCCCTTCACGCCCAATCGCGTAGTAGGTCTTGTAATGAAGCTGGTCATCAGTGGTTGCAAGCTCTAAAAACAAATCAGCAATCTCATCGTTTACTTCATCGATTCTGCGCGATGGTTTGTCGATTTTGTTTATTACGACGACTGGCTTTAGGCCAACTTCAAGCGCCTTTGAAAGCACAAACTTCGTTTGAGGCATTGGGCCTTCCTGCGCGTCCACGATGAGTAGCACGCCATCTGCCATGTTTAGAGTTCGTTCGACTTCGCCAGAAAAATCCGCGTGTCCCGGAGTATCAATGATATTAATCTTATAGTCATTGTGAAAAATTGAGGTTTGTTTTGCCGTGATAGTGATGCCTCGCTCATGCTCTTGGTCGCCCGAATCCATAATAAGTTCTTGGTTCATTTCGGCTTGGTTGTCGCGAAACGTCTTGCTTTGTTTCAATAATCCATCAACCATGGTTGTTTTACCATGGTCAACGTGAGCGATGATAGCTACATTTCGAATTTTGTCTGGCTCTGTCATAAAATAAAGGCCTGTGATGTGAACTAAAGGCCTGTCCTTTTTTTATTATAGCACAAATAGTTTAATTTGTAAAGTATGGTGGAGCATAGCGGATTCGAACCGCTCACCTCTTCGCTGCCAGCGAAGCGCTCTAGCCAAATGAGCTAATGCCCCATAACTAAGAAAAGTCTTCTTAGAGGTATTATATCATCTGTTAGATAACTCTACTACCCGACACTGTATAGCGTGGATCCATTGCGGATAACTCGCGCGTACGAGCCAGCGCTTGGTGAATTCACGATGTAGTTTGAACCACTGTCGACAGCGACTCTTCCACTTAAGTACACTTCTGGCGATCCGGTAAATACAACGCCACGGTTTTGAGGTGACGCTGGAGTCTGGCCACGATCGAATGCATGAAGCCCTTCGTATACACCGCTGCTCTCAATAGCAAAGCCACCGCCCGCCGAATCATTGCGTGCATTTGAGTCTGCTACTAGGCCTGATGCCGTGACGTTACTACCCGTAAATCGAAAGCCCCAGCGGCCATTGTCTTGCGCGGCACAGTTAGCAATCTCGCAGCGGCTTGATGAGATTGAGAAACCATCGTGGTTGTCGGTATAGTAGGCCTTACAATTCGCGATTTTAGTATTACCCCCACCAAGGTCGAATGCGGCATAGCCATCACCACCATTTGCACGACAGTCGCTAATTTGTGAGTCGGATGAGCCATCGATGAATAGTCCTTGCTGGTCACAGCTCCAGAATACACAATGCATGATCTGAGTTTCGCGAGAACCACCACTGGTACCGCTAATCCACGCGCCCTTACCTTTCGCGAAGCCTATCCAGACGTTTTCGATGCGATTGTAGGCATCGTTACCAGATTTGATATCGTAGTTGTCACCCACGCCAGACCCTACATATTTAATGCCGTGGCCTTCCCACTTGACAGCCCCCGTACGTGCAATGGTAAGATCTGAAACCTTTGTGTGCGAAGTCATGTTATCGTAGAGCTCAATCACCCCCCTGTCGATTCCGACAGTAGTGAATTGTGGAGATATCAGTGTACCTTGACCAAACCCAAACAAATGAGTGTTTGGATACATCGTTATAGAAGTCGAGTTGTTATTTCCTACATAAAAAGTTGGCCCCACCAAACACACTCCTATACGACCATCGCCACCAAATCCGTCGTTCGCGCGACTAGCAGCTTGAAGCGCCTGGTTAATAATCGTTTGGTCGTTGGTGCCGGTACAAACATAGTCGCAGGCGTTTTGAACGGCAACTGGGGCATCTGAAGATGCAACCGTTACTGCTCCGGAAGGAATCGCTCCGCCGGCGCCTGGGGGCGTAGCCCACGTGCCGTCACCTCTCAGGTAGGTAGTGCCGCCAGCCGTTCCTGAGGCTGACAACTTCGCAATCGTAACGTTACTATCGGCAATTTTTGCGGTAGTAACTGCATTTGAAGCCAGTTCGGTTGAGTCGACAGCACCTGCCACGATTTGAGCGTTGCTAGCTGTGCCACTGAGATCCCCGCCCATGGTGGGGTCAGAACCACCCGGCAGGGCAAAGTACCCTTTCGTACCCGTTCCATCCGTACCGTAGTATCGACTATTGCCAGGTGTAGCGCTGTCGTTGACGAGGCTAAGTGTGCGGTTGGCCGCCAGGCTACCACCACCCGTGATAGAGGTAGCTCCCGTGATGGTGGTTGTCGTGTCGGCTTTGCCGTTGAGAGCCGTTTGTGTTGCGGTAGAAACAGGTTTGCTTGCATCTGAGGTGTTATCGACGTTGCCCAAGCCTACATCAGCAGCACTTAATCCCAGGTTGGCAGTATTAACATCAATGTCAATTTCGTCATTTGGGCCGTCGTTCGTAATGGATATCTTGTTGCTGCCAGCGTTCAGATTCTTGAATTCAAAGTTTACACCTGTTTTTTGCTTATATATACCAACTCCGCCAGCACCAACATTGCTCGCCGTATTGGTCTCTCCGCCGCCACCACCCCCAGATTGGGTAATCCATTCAAATGAACCAGCATTGTAGCTAAGTACCTCACCGTCAACTGGCGTATCAGAGTTAAGCTTCGCCGGTGTAATTGTGTCGTCAGCTATCTTTGTAACCGTTACCGAGTCTGTGGAAAGTTTGGCTGCTGTTACATTCGCATCTGCAATTTTAGTTGTCGTAACTGCACCTGTCGCAATTTCGGCTGAGCCTACTGCATTGGCTGCGATTTGTGCGTTCGAAGCTGTACCCGTCAGATCTCCACCCATAGCAGGGTCACCAGCCACCGAGTTTACTTTGGCGGCAAGAGCAGAATCTAGCTTTGCCTCACTAATAGTAGCGTCTTGAATCTTGCTTGCACTGACAGTGTTGTTTTTAAGCGATCCGTCGGCATTGTGGGCGGCCTGAAGATATGAATTGAGAATATCTCCCCAAGTACCTTCGTCTGAGCCTGGAATCGGTAATCGTGGCATTCTATCCATAATAATATAGCCCTACCACAAGCACAATGGTTAGAAGTAAAATACACCTCAAGAGAGATGTATTTTTGCTGCTACGCGCCCACCCGGGGGCACGGTTTTGTTTTGAGCTGTTTGTATTAACGAAACGGTAGCCCCGTTTAAGCGTACCAGCTTGCTATAAGTATGCGCTTATGGTTTAAAGATTGCAAGCCCTCTGGTAAATACTGCTTGAGTATGCTTAACTATATGAGTTCAGAATGCTAGCATATATACGTTTCGTTTGTGTCTAGAGGTCGATCTGAGAATAACAAAGTACAAGTGAAAGAATATATGCAAAAGCAAAATCTTTTCGTTGGAAGTCTAGCGTACGCAACCAGCGACGATAGCCTAAAAGCCTTTTTCGAGTCAGTTGGCCCAGTTGCCAGTGCTCGTGTGATTACCGACCGCGATAGCGGCCGCTCAAAGGGCTTCGGTTTCGTTGAAATGGAAAATGAAGCTGACAACCAAAAAGCAGTAGACCAACTAAATGGTCAAGAGCTTGATGGTCGTTCAATCAATGTGTCGCTTGCTCGTCCAAAAGAAGACCGTCCAAAACGAGACTTCTAGTTCGATACAACGATCAATAATACTCGTTGGCTAGCAATAGCCAGCGGGTATTTTATTTAGAACCAAGGAAGTGGTGACCGTAGCCACTCTAAATGTAAACCGAAGAAATCGTTTAGATATCCGTAGCCATTGAGAAGCCATACCGTAGCAACCACAATAGCTGCCGTAAGCAGCCACAAAGTTATACGAAGAAATATCGATTGCTTTTCGACCCATATCTCCCAAGCCGTGTAGTATGATTTTAGTTTTGTTCGGAGGTTATGCGCCCACTCAAATTCAGTTGATAGTAGCGCGAGAGCACCAAACACAATCAACCAACCCGGACCTGGATATGGAATGGCCACGATACCGACCAGTAACAAAAATCCACCGATAATTGCGATTCCCAAGCGTTTTACACGAGAGCTTTGGCGTGCCTCACTGTTCATTTGTAAGCCTTTCAAACCTTGGTCGTAGTACACCACCGAGCTCCACCTTTTCAGTGAACATATCGAACGGCCGAGCAAAAAGCTCGTATTTCGTATCGTAGAGTGGACGATAAATTACCAAAGGTTCGTGACTTTCAGAATGCATTGCGACTCCGATTACTTCATAGTGATTGCGACTTTTTGTGTGCAAATATTCGCCAGTTTCTATTGTTGGCATGTCAGGATCATTTGAGGACACTGACATTACTTCACCCTCCGACGAAGCGATGCAGCTCCCAGCACAATCGCGGCGAGAATAAACGCACCCAGTACCCATACATCGCGCCAAGCTTCGTTAGACAAGTCAGTTTCAGAGACAACCCGCTGCAACGCGTCAACCGCGTAGGTTAATGGTAGGTAGTACGCGATGCTCTCAAGCAGCTCTGGCATCTGGTCGAGTGGCAGCAATAAGCCACATACCAAAAACTGGGGGAAGATGAGCGCTGGCATAAATTGAACGGCCTGAAACTCGGTTTGAGCAAATGCGCTCACAAACACTCCCAGTGCCGTTCCAACCAAAGCATTGAGTAGCGCAATCAGCACCACGAACCACTCTGGCCCTGCCACATTCATGTCGAGGAAAAATATAGCGACACTGCTCGCTATAAGTGACTGAACTACAGCCAGTAGACCAAAGGCAAGCGTGTAGCCCAAAATGATATCTAGCTTAGCAATTGGGGTGACAAGCATGCGTTCGAACGTTCCGTTTGTACGCTCGCGAAGCGTCGTAATGCTCGTAATCAAAAACATAATTGTAAACGGAAATATACCAAGTAACGCTGGTGCGATACGATCAAAAACCGCGTCGTTGTCGCTATACAACCACCACAACAAGCTCATGAGGATTACTGGCATGAGAAATATCAGTGCAACCGACCTGTGGTCGTGCGATAATTGGCGAAGTATCCGCTGACTCGTTGCGAGTACAGTAGAGATATGATACATCATTTTTTATCTCCTACCAGCTGTAAAAATGCATCTTCAACGGAGTGGGTAGAAGTAGACTTTAGCAGATTGGCTTTCGATGCCTGCCAGAGTAATTTGCCGTCACGAAGTAATAACACCTGCTCGCAGCGTTCGGCTTCGTCCATTACGTGACTAGAAATGACGATTGTTTTTCCATTTTTTGCTAAATTGGTAAACAACTTCCAGAGTTTTTGACGAAGCACCGGGTCTAATCCAACCGTTGGCTCATCTAAAATTAATACACTGGGATTACCAAGCAAAGCGATTGCCAAGCTAACCCTTGCACGTTGACCCCCAGACAGTGTTGAAGCAAGTTGTTTGCGCTGAGGCTCTAGATCTACTGCTTTAATAACACTACCTATGCTTTGCTTTGGCGCAGTAATAAGCTTTGCAAAATACGCCAGATTCTGTTCGACAGTTAGATCATCGTAGATAGCTGGATCTTGAGTGACATAGCCAATTTCACGGCGTAATGTACTGCTGCCAACGGATTTTTCGTTCACCATCAGCCCTCCCTTCGAGGGAATTTGCAAACCAACAATGGTGCGCATTAGAGTCGTTTTACCAGACCCACTTGGGCCAATTAACCCTGTAAGCACCCCCGGGGAAATACTAAAAGACAACGAATCAAGAATGGTTTGTCGCTGTTTGAGCACCGAAAGCCTGTCTGCGCGAATCCCCTCTGCCATATATTTACTATACCATCTAGGCGAAACTACACACTATCAATCATGGCTAGTACTTCGCGAACGTAAGGGTCGAGATTAGCCTGCATTGCATTCTCGATGGTAAGCCACGCGTAGTCACTGTGCTCATTACTGAGCACTACTTTACCTTCAGCTTTAGCAACATACGTAAGTCGAACCACCCGCACGTTTTTCGCATTCACAAAAATATCTTGGGCCGCTAGCAATTTATGAACAGCTAGTAAACTAAGGCCTGTTTCCTCGCGAATTTCTCTGGCTAGCGCTTGCTCAAGCGGTTCGTCTACTTCTATTCGGCCGCCAGGAATGTCTAGGTGTGGCGTTGATTCAGTATCCATTGCTTCTACCCTTCGCAGAAACAAATATTCGCCGTCTTTATTTTTGATTAACGCTTTTACGCCGATTTGAAGTTTCATATTTTTGTCTTTAAAAAGTTTCTTACTTCGTCAATCGCTCTCACTTTAGCATACACATCGTCATATTCTTGCCGCGTCAGCTCCGCACGGCTCCTACCACCATATCCGTCTACACAAAATATTGGATCGGAGCCAAATGCATACTCCGCATTGCCTTTGGGATGCGTAGCTAAATCGCCCCTTACTTCACCGTGAATAATCTTTAGTTCTTCGCCATCAAAATAACCAAAATACGCTCTGGCAGTCACACGCCTTGACTTAAGTCCATCCGCCATACGGCAGAGTTTTTCTAATCCATCTTCAGCATTCACAAAAAACTTTATAAATGGACCCGGCAGTCCGTCAAGTTCGTCAAGCCAAAGTGAATAATCATCAACAAAAAGGGGTTTTTGTAGAATTTCATAGGCTTCCATCACTTTGTGTCGTATAACGTCTTCGGGAGATTTTGCCTGTATCTCATCTAGTTCAAGCGCTTCGTGTTGTATAGGTAAACCGAGTAGATTAGCAATGTGTTCAGCCTTGTGAGCGTTGCCAGTGATAAAAACAGGCTGTTTGCTCATAGCAATTCCAGAAACTCCGCTTCGTTAATAATGGCTGTCCCGTAACTTTCGGCTTTTTTGCGTTTGCTCTCTCCAATATTCCCACCGGCAACTAGATAATCAGTGTCTTTGCCCACCGATGTTTGAAATGTACCGCCAAGCGCTCGAATTTTTTCTGCCGCATCATCTCGACCCATTGATTCTAACGTACCTGTAATTACAAAGCTTTTTCCGTTTAGCTTACCTGATTTCTTTTCATAGTATGGCTTCACGCCAAGCTCATCAAATTTCGCAAGCATCGCGACGTTATCCTCATCCGCAAACCAAGCTAGTACACTTTCGGCGACAACTTCCCCCACACCATCAACCGACTTGAGTGTGTCTACAGTTGCGTGTGCAAGAGCATCAAGTGATCCGAAACGATTCACCAAGTCGATAGCAGTTTGCGTACCAACATGACGAATACCCAAACCATACACAAATCGTTCGAGCTCTGGTTCAGTTTTAGCAGCAATCGCATCAATAAGTTTTTGCGCTGATATGTCGGCAAACCGATCAAGAGACAGTAGCTGGGTTTTTGTAAGCCGATATATATCTGCTAAGTCCTTCACAAGATTCGCATCAACTAATGCAACCACGTTTTTTTCACCCAGAGTATCTATATCGAGAGCACCCTTTGATGCAAAATGCTCCAATGCTCGCTTAAGGAGCAACGGACCAGATGCGCCCTTTACCCGATACACTGCTTCACCTTCAGGACGCTCAAATTCGAGCTCGGGGTACTGGCGGGCTAGTTCTTTTGGATAATCGAACGCTTTTGTGCCATTTGGTCGCAATTCAATAAGTACTCGTTCAACCTGAGGGATAATGTCACCAGCTTTGAAAATGATTACTGTATCACCGACCCGAATATCTTTTCTAGCGATTTCATCTGCATTGTGTAAGCTTGCATGCTGCACCGTTGTTCCAGCTATATCAACGGGATCAAATACCGCTACGGGTGTTGCGGCCCCCGTGCGACCAATTGATATGACGATATCTTTAACGATGGTTGTCGCCTCTTCGGCGGCAAATTTGTAGGCAACCGCTCCTCGAGGTGTTTTCCCTACCACCCCAAGCTTTTCGTATTGATCTCTGTCGTTTACTTTTATCACCAACCCATCAGTATTGAATGCCAGCTTACTCCTTGTCTCGTTTACTTCATCAGCGTACCCCATTACTTCGTCGAGAGAGCTCAAGATACGCGTTTGGCGACTTGTAGTGATGCCTATTTCGTTCATAACATCATAGCCAATTGCATTTGACGAAACGTCACTAGGATTGTCGCGCAAAACATCATAGCCAACAAAGTGTAATGGCCGCGAGGCAACCAACCTTGGGTCGAGCTGGCGTATGGTGCCTGCGGCTAGATTTCGCGGGTTTTTAAATAGTGACTCCCCATGTTTTTCGCGCTGTGTATTCAAACGAGCAAAGTCGTTTTTATACATTACAATCTCGCCACGAATTTCAGTGCGACCACGTAGTATATATGCGTATTTCTGATTTTCACGCAGCGCAAGTGGTACATTTTCGATTGTGCGTACATTCATCGTTACATCTTCACCAACCTTGCTATCACCACGGGTTACGGCTTGAACTAGTCTGCCATCTTCATATACCAACGCACATGCTAAACCGTCCATCTTGATATCGCATAAAAATTCGTGCTGTTTGCCTGGGAGTATTTTGTCCATCCTCCTTACCCAAGCTTCGACTTCCTCGCGATTAAACACATCGTTTAGGCTAATCATTGGTACTTTGTGAGTGACTTTCTTAAACTTGTCGAGTGCCTTTCCGGCAACTCGTTGCGTTGGACTATCTGTAGTAACTAATTCAGGATACTGGGTTTCGAGTTGAGATAATTCGTGCTTTAAGCTATCGGCCGCTGCTTCGCTCATCGTCGACTCATCTAGTACATGGTAGTGGTAACGATAGTCGTTAATTAGTTCACGTAGTTTTTCGATTCGCTCTTTAGGCTGGTTTTGCGTCATCGTCGACAACCTTTCTATATAGCAAATAGATATAGCTTGCAAGCCATACCGTCGAAGCACTTGTGAGTAACAATATAACCATCGGGGTGATGGTTAGCCAGTCAAGCCATTTAACTGAGTGGAGTAGTCCTTCGAGCAAAATGGTTGGTACAACCACCAAAAACCAACCTATACCAATCAATAGTCCGGCCCAAGCTAATCGAAGTAATATTCGAATTCGTCTTCCGACAACCATATCACCAGCAGTTCGAAGTGCCTGCATTGGATACATGCCTGGTAATGTCACGACTACCATTGCCATTAATGTTGAGGTAAGCCAGTAAAGCGAAATAACCCCGAGCAAGCTTGCGATTATCCAAAATAGCATTGAGAAAAGTCCAAACTCAAGCATACCTGTGCTATTGGCCGCACTAAAACCGATAACAGCGATAGCTACTGGTACAAGCTGAACCATCGAGACAACCATAAGCATTAATGTTGAGAGCGCTGGGCTACCGGAATTGTACAATGCATCTCGAAGCTTAACGACTTGTCCGGCAAGCTGTGCTCTCAGTATCCACACTGTCGTCAGCCACGTGAATAAAAATATAAAGCCCGCGTAGACCTGCTGCACATCAGTCAAACGTGGCGAGGTTGCCGTAGAAACCACTGATACTGCCAACAGTCCAGCCTGGGTAATTTGCCCCCAGACTCCGCTAAACAAGTTTTTACCGGTTTCATCGAGAATATTACGAAGCTCGGTATAGTTCGACTGTGCAGTCAAACCAATCATCAAAGCGCTAAAACCGGCATACAGCAATATCAGCAAGCCAAACGTTCGCTTGTTTTTAAGCAGTAAGCGTACGACCTCTAGAGTAAATGATATGTAGCCGGGCAATATCAATGAGCGAACATAATCGCGGCGATATGTTCGCTGGAAACTTCTATGCGGCCGGCGCGCTAGAAAATCAGCACGGCGTTTTTTTATGTGCTCAACGCGTGATAATGGCTGGACAACCTTTGGTTTTTGCTTTGTCTTTTTGCTATTCGTGCGTGGTGGAGATTTTTTTGCCATGACTTTCTTATAAACTTCCCTAAAATTTGTTGCCCATTGCACGAAGTCGAGCGACGCGCTCTTCCACCGGAGGGTGTGTACTAAACAGCTTGGCGATGCTTGCACCCTTCAATGGGTTTGCAAAAAATAGATGAGCCGTAGAGCTGTTTTGCCTGCGAAGACCCGAGCCGTACTGGCCGATTTTTTCGAGTGCTGTAGCTAGCCCTTCAGGGTCACGCGTTGTCATAGCACCCGTCGCATCGGCTAGATATTCACGCTGTCGGCTAACAGCAAGTTGCACTAGCATAGCTATGAATGGCGTAATTAAAGCTGCAACAATACCCAGTATCATAAAAATTGGTGAGGAAGATCGGTTATCGTCGCTGCTAAACCACATCATACGCAGGAATAAGTCTGCGATTAGCCCAATCGCACTGACTAGTCCAAACACTATCATCATGACTCGTATGTCAAGGTTTTTTACATGCCCTAGCTCATGTGCCATAACTGCCTCAAGCTCGCGATCATCCATAATCTCCAAAATCCCGCTGGTTGCGGCAACATGAGCATGCTTAGGATCGCGGCCTGTGGCAAAAGCATTTGGCGCTGGGTCATCTATGACGTAGACTTTTGGCATCGGCATGCCATTTGTAATAGCCAGATTTTCGACTATTCGATACAGGCGAGGATTGTCGCGTTTGGCAATTTCTTTTGCACCATTCACGCCAAGAGCGATTTTCGCAGCCAAAAAATACTGCATGAACGCATAAATAGATGCGCCAACAAGAGTGCCCCAGAATATGCCCGTGCTTCCATACACCTGTGAAAAAATATAGCCGAGTGCAGCAATTATCATAATAAAGACTATCATGATAAATACCGTATTGCGTTTGTTCGCGGCAATCGCTTTATACATAGGCCTCCGTATTAAAACTTAACGTCAACTGGCTTTTCAATACTAGCCAAGTCTTCGACTTCAAAAAATTCTTTGCTTTTAGAGCTAAAGATTGATGCTACCAAGTTGGCAGGAAATTGTTGAATCTTCGTGTTCAGATCGCGTACACCCGCATTGTAAAAGCGGCGAGATGCCTGAATTTTGTCTTCCGTATCTACTAATTCATCTTGAAGCTTTTGAAAATTCTCGCTGGCACGTAGTTCCGGGTACGCCTCGCTCACTGCGAACAGGCTCTTCAAAGCAGACTCAAACTGGTTTTCGGCCTTGGCTGTAGCTGCAGGGCCTTCTTTTGTTGCACTTAGTACATTTGCGCGCGCTTCAGTAACATCTTGAAATACTTTCTTTTCATGAGACGCATATCCCTTAACTGCCTCAACGAGGTTTGGGATTAAGTCGGCACGACGCTTTAGCTGTACGGTAATGTCGCTCCAGGCTTCTTCTACACGTACCTTTAGTGTCACCAGGCCATTGTAGGTAACCCATACAAATAGTACGAGAACGACAACAACACCAAGTGCTATCCATCCAAAAATCATTTTTCTCCCCTTTACAAGTTAGTGATATATCACTATTAATTATACGCTTTTTTACGTAAAAAATCGAGTAAATAACAGCAAAACAACCCTTGCGCAACTACCAAATAAATACGCCAGCGTTGCTGGCATATTTATTTGGTGCGCAAGGCGGGACTTGAACCCGCACGGCTGTTTAGGCCAAGGGATTTTAAGTCCCTCGTGTCTACCAATTCCACCACTCGCGCACGTGGAGGCACCTACGGGTAACGCTCCCGTCTACCTGGTTTTGCAGACCAGTGCCTAACTTCTCGGCCAAGGCGCCATATATGATGATTATACCTTATAAAGATGGTGTTTTTTAATGTAGTCTTGTATTTTTGGATGGAAACTTGTAATTTTGCTACGCACTTGTGAGGATGCTTTGTCGGTATTTTTCGTATGAATGATGCTATAGCCAGATGGCAGCACTCCAAGGTGCGCCATCAGTGTGTGAATACGTGTTTCGTCTGCTTTGTTGCGTACACCGACGGCTAGGTGTAGCTTCGATATAATATCTTCCAGCTCGGGCCATGTTTTAAGGCCAAACACGACATCACTTCCGACAAGTAAGTGGGTTACTTTTTTAAGTTTGGCATCTCGCATCATTCCAGCAAACGTTGAAAATATTTGGTCATTTGGATATACGCTCACCTGTTTCGTGTCTTCAAAGGCAAGCTTAAGCATCGATACCCGATCGGCGATAGGGCTTACCTGCTGTTTTCGACGGGGTTCATGCTCGGGAACAATGTAAATTTTCTCAAGACCTAGTGTTTGCAACGCATTTTTTACAAACTCAACATGCCCTTCGTGCACAGGATCAAACGTACCAGCAAAAATTCCTATTGGCGTCTTCACACTACTCCTTATCTTGGTGCGGCGAAGAGGACTTGAACCTCCACGAGCGCAATGCTCACCAGCCCCTCAAGCTGACGCGTCTACCAATTCCGCCACCGCCGCATAAAAATAAGTTGTACTGTACTCGTAGTTTATAGTCTTTGCGGACCTTTCGACGCAGCGTCTACTTATACGCATGGTCGTGCTTTGCACCGAACTCGCCACCACCAAATATAGTGCGTAAAACTCGCTGTAGTATACCCTAATTTATGGTGTTTTGTAAACCTGTGACTGCTCGGCTGACCAGTATAATATATCGCTAAAACGCTCACTCACAGAAGGTATGCTGACGTCACTGATATATGGCTGTACACTGGGACGATGGGCGTATCCCATAACTGATTGATACAAGCCAATCGCTGGCACGTCATCGAGCCATTGCTGAGCAAACGCTTTATACTTTTCATTACGCAAATCTGCTTCGCTACGAGACCGCGCACTCGTCAAGGCGTCGTCGCTAAACGCACTTGAGTAGTTCGCGAAGTTGTACCCCAATCGGGTAGCTTGACTCGAGTGCCAATACGCATATACGTCTGGGTCGGCACCAATCACTAATTCATAGACTAGAACATCGTAGTCACGTGGCTGTAGTACAGTTTGCACAAAGTTTCGGTTTGTCGCGTTAGGGTCAACCGACTCGGTTTGAACTTCGATTCCTAATGCAGTCCACTGACGAGCCAGTTCATTTAGTACACGTTCGTACACAGAATCGTTCACCGTCACAACATGAAGTTGTAGTGGTGCTTTCTGTTTGTTCGTGCGGATTTTTGAACCAGCGCGTAATTTCCAGCCTTCTTTATCTAGTAATCGTTGTGCTTTAGCGACGTTATATTTTTGTGGCCTAAGAGTCTCTGCACCTGTGAGCTGACTATTCACAAATGGTAAATCGAGACGAGGCACCGATGGACCAGCTTGATCTTTTACTTTCGTAATGTCAGTACCTAGCTGCAGGGCTCGTCGAAGGTTTTTGTCTTTTAGTACAAGACTACGTGTATTGAACAGTGCATACACTCCGCTATTGACCGGATATGTTTCAACGGTGAATTTTTTTGTAATAAGCGGTGAGCGTACATCAATATCGACCGCCGCACTTACCTCTCCCGTACGAAGTGAGCGAAGCAGGTCGTCTTTTTGGTCGAATGCATGAAGTTCAAAACGGTTTACGCGCGGCGCACCAAGATAGTAGTTTTTTGAGCCCGACATGTTGGCAATTTTGTGACGACCATCTGACGCTAGCTGTAGCAATCGGAGTGTGAAAGGACCACTGCCGACTGGACTTACACTAAACGTATTTTGACGCATGGCTCCCGCAGGAACTGATTCAAGCACGTGTTTCGGTAAAATAGCAAAGGTTAATGCGTGAGGAAACGCCGCGTACGAAGACGGTAGTTCAAATACAACTGTTGTGTCGTCGATAGCCGTCGCCTGAATATCAGCCCAGCTAGCTTGAAGTGGTGACCGAATTTCAGGATTTTTCATTAAATCAACAGTAAACACAATATCGTGTGCTGTCACTTTTTTACCATCACTCCATATGCCATCTTCGCGTATAGCAATCGTGTAAGTACGTCCATTGGCACTACGAATAGTTTTCGATGCTAAATCGTTCACTAGATGTCCGGTTTTGTCATATCGGTACAATGATGAAAACAGAAGCCTACCTGCAGAAAGTTCAGCATCCGTCGTTGCATACAGTGGATTGAGGGTATCAATAGGGCCTTGGACCGCTTCTGCATAGGTACCTCCTTCAGACCAAGCATCGGCGCGGTAGGCCTTTTGGAACCAGAACATTTGTACACCAACAGCCACTATCAAGAACACCATGATAGCCAACCAAGTAACGATGTGCTGTTTGGCGCTACGAAGCGAGTCTAATTTGGTGATAACAAACTTGTGCGCGTGTTTGGTTGTTTTTGTCTCGGCTCTTTTCGCACGTCGAGACAACGCCTTGCTACTAAAGTTAAGACGCCTGTAACGCTTCCACGTACCTTTTTCGTCCGTCACCCTTTTATGCGCTCCTTGTTACCCACCAAATGAGGGCACAATCAAGCCAGCCAGAATTGAAAGGACAAATATCACCGACAAGATGATAGTAGCTTCAAACAAGCTTTTATCAAGGCCTCGTCGAGTCGTGTATAGCTCGCCAGAGCTACCGAACCCAGCGCCAAGGCTTGCCCCTCGCTGCTGAAGCAGTACGCAAATAATCATTAATAGGCCTGATCCGAGCGTTATGTATTGTAATAGTAAGCCAAGTTCCATTAATTCTCCCTTTGAACTGATTGATAGCGAAGTTCTAGTGCGCTACTTACTACATAGTTTATCAAACTTAGTAGCACACCTGCCAGTATTGAATACCAAAACGTCATCTGTATACCTGGCGCAAGCTTAAGTGACAAGTACACCATAAAGCCGTTTACGACGAACGTAAAGAGTCCCAGAGTTATGAGGATAGCTGGTAATGAGAGGATAATGACAAAGGGACGCAAAAGACTATTGATGACAGAAAATATTAAACCTGCAAACAAAAAGCCGCCTATACCCGCGGTGAGCTGCTCTTCTGCGTACCCAGTGCCAAACAACCAGACGGCTAACCACAGGCCGAATGAATTTAGTAGCCATCGGATTAAGAATACGAAGAATTGTTGTCTCATAAATCTGTCTTTTATTATACCTAGCAACTAAAGTGCTGTCGATAGGCTCTTGCTTAGGTTTCGTATACCAGATTCGGTAATGAGAATATCGTCTTCAATACGAAAGCCCAATTTTTCGTCTGGGACATAAATACCGGGCTCAACGGTCATTACCATACCAGGCTTGAAGTAACGTGGCGCGCCCATACTGTCATGAACATCTATACCGAGGCCGTGGCCAATTGCGTGTGGGAAATATTTGTGTAACGCATCAGTATCATCATGGTTTATTAATTTTGCTTCCTTCAACGCCTGCATCATTCGGTTGTTTACTTTAGTCATATACTCCGAAACGACCAGGCCAGGCTCTACGTAAGAGATAATGTCATGGTGCGCACTCTCAAGTGCCGCATGGATGCTTTGAGCCCTTATGCTTGCTTTTCCTTTTGCATACGTTCGAGAAATATCAGCAGCGTAGCCATCGACTCTAGCGCCAACATCCAGTAGCACCGTGTCGCCAGACTTTATTTTTGCTGAATTAGCGGTGTAGTGAAGCGTGCAGGCATTGTAGCCTGCGGCGATTATAGGGTCGTAGGCATGCTCAGCAGCTGCCTTGAATGTGAAATAGTGTGACATATCAGCTTCAATCTCATACTCATGTGTATACGACGACATTGCTTGTTTCACGTTCGAAAATGCTTGCATTGTTAACTTAACTGCTTTTTCAATTGCCACAATCTCTTCAGTTTGTTTAATTGCCCTGAGACCCGTGAGTTCCTTATTACAAAGCTGGACAGCGCTAAAAAGTCGTTCTAGTTCTTGATGCAATTGGTGCTGCGCTGGGTTCTGATGAAAGCTGAAGTGGGCCGCATATTCAGGCTGCGAAACTGTGTGTACGACACTATGTTTTTTTGCCATTTGACGCAATGTAGCTTGGGCTTCATCGTGAGTAATCACTGCATCAACTCCACTTAATTGTTTTGCTACTTTTTCGTCAAGTACGCCATCGAATAAACGGTGCTCATCGCTAACATCAGGTAGCACTAGCCAAGATTTATGTGATGTGCCGTCTACAATCAACTTCCAGTCTGGTTCTTCTATACCGGTGAGGTACCAAAAATTGGCCTCCTGCGTAAAGCCAAAGGCCATATCGTTTTGGCGTTGCATAGCACTGTATGCTGTTGCAACAATCAAGCCGCCTCCAAGTTTTTCTGCTAATTTTGTGCGGTTAGACTGAAAAAAACTGGCCTTCATGGTCTTTACTATAGCACTTGCTTTATCGTGCGTGCCAAGCGTAGGCCAACTTCAGCAGCGAGTTCTTCTTCGCTTGCACTTTTAATCGCTCGAACACTTCCAAATTTTCTAAGCAGTTTTCGCCTAGTTACCGTTCCAACACCTGGGACTGTATCTAAACTACTCGCTGTCTGGCCTGCGCGCTTTAGTACACTGTGATAACCAACGGCGAAGCGGTGTGACTCATCACGAACTCGCTGCAATAATTTAATAATATGAGTGTGATGTGGCAGGTTGATTGTTATGAAGGTATCGCTCGTTTCAATGCGCCCATCAAGCTCTGCAAGCACTTCCTTGTTTACCGACAAGTTAGAGCGATTAAAATCTATGATTATCTGTTCGTATCGTTTAGCCAGTCCCACGAATGGTATGACACTCCCCGCAGCGTCGCGTGCTTTCAGCGCCGCATCGAGCTGACCTTTGCCACCGTCAATTACCACCAAGTCTGGAACGCCCCATAGTGATTGGTTTTTGTTGCTCATGCGTCGTGAGATAGTTTCGTTCATGTTCGCAAAGTCATTGTTGCGCTCGACTTTTGTTTTGAATTTGCGATAGCTTGCTTTGTCCGCAACGCCATTACTAAAAACCACCATACTCGCAACAACATTCGTTCCACTCATATGACTAATGTCGAAACCTTCAATGCGCTTTGGCGGTTCTTTTAGCCCCAGCAGTCTAGCCAAGTCGTTCAATGCCGTATCTTTTGATATATCCAGATATTCGGCATCACCAAACATTACTCGCTGCTGCAACTGCTTCATCGCCAACAGTTTGTTGCGATATACCGCTGCCAATTCAAAATCTTCTGCCTTCGCAGCTTGCTTCATTTCAACTTCAAGCTCGCGAGTTATCGCTACACGATTGCCTTTTATGTAGCTCATGAGTTTTCGCAAGTTCTGCAAATACGCCCCGCGTCCATCGCTCCTACGCGGGCTCAACCCAAGCTCTTCGTCTAATCTAGACGATTCTTTGCCGGGTACTTTGGTGTAATACGGAAATATTCGCCGCAAATAGCGTAGCGCTTTTTTAACCGCGTAGCCATTGTAAAATGGCCCGATGTATTCGGCTCCATCATCTGCCGGGTTGCGAGTGAAACTTACGTGAGGCCATTCGCTTTTCATATCTATTCTCACAAAAAGCTGACTCTTATCATCACGCAGCAGCACATTGTAACGCGGCATGTAGCGTTTTATCATTTCGCTTTCTAGGAACAGTGCGTCAATCTCGCTCTCTGTTTCTATCCAATCTGTATCATGAATCTCGCTAACCAGTGCATAGGTTTTTGCATCGCGTGAACGTGAATTTTGAAAATACTGTCGAACTCTATTTTTCAACACCGCGGCCTTACCCACGTAGATAACCTCACCGGATTTAGACTTATGAAAATACACTCCCGGTGTTATCGGTAGTGTTTGAAGCTTTGATTTTAGTTGATTATTCACCTATATAGTATATACGATGCAACCCGTCAACTTATTTGCTTAGCTGCTCTACTCGAAAATGCACAACTTTTCGCACTAACTCAACAGGAAACGCTTGGTCGAGCGGAAACTGAACCGAGCCTTTGCCTTGCTTATACTTGGAAAATTCTTCCTTGAATGCTTCATGACCGTTTGGCGTTGCATAAAAGCCCGTATGGTGAGCAAAGCCTCCGAAATACACTAGCGGCTTTTTGTTCAATTTATAGCCTACAAGCCCATAGCTGAAACTTTCTTCTGCCTGTGGTGCTAGTTCTTTTACAATCGATCGCATAGTGTCGAGGCGAATTCGAGCTTCACCGTCAAAATTGTTCAAATACTCATCGACTGTCATGTTATCCTCCAGTGTTTGCTTAACCTGCTTTGCTTTATAACATTAGTATACAAGCAGTCGTAATTTGGGTGTATACTTATTTCAACATCATAAAGGAGGTGTGTATGGAACTTTTACAAACGATATTTAGCGACGTCAATTGGTGGGTTGTACTTGTAGCGGTACTCTCTACTCTGCCAGTCGGTTACCTCTGGTACGACCTAAAAATGGGCTTTGGCAAAAAATGGGCAAAGCTCGTAGGTGTAACTGAGAAGCAGATGAACGACACAAGTGACATGGGTAAGACATTCGGTGTAATGTTATTCGTATCCCTTCTTACCGCACTCCTCCTCAACGTACTTCTTAAAGAATACGCGGTGACTGATTTTGTAGACGGCCTCGTGTTTGGTGCGGTCGTGGGCTTAGTGCTTCGTGGCGGCTCACACTTTATCCACAATGGCTTTGCGAAGCGCTCGCTCGAGCTATCGTGGATCGATGCAGGTCACGATATGGTTTCTGTTGCGGTAATGGCAGCTATTCTTGCCGTTTGGGGCTAGCGAGCTAAGGCAGCTTTTACTTCTTGTTCAAGCACTGGAGCTGGTCGTAGACCTATTAGCTCGTCAACGACTTTGCCGTTTTTAAATAGTTGCATATTTGGTATGCCCTGCACGCCATATTCTGCGGCGAGCTGGTTGTTCTCCGGCGACTCTTCGACGTTTACCTTTACGACGTCGATGTCGCTATCCATCGATTTAGCAATCGACTCAAGCGCTGGTGCCATCATTCGGCATGGCGCGCACCACGCGGCCCAAAAATCAACTAAAACTAGTTTGTCACTTTTAAGGACCTTTTCGTCAAATTCTTTTTTCGTAAGTGTGTTAAATAATGCCATTCTTCCTCCTTATGAAATCCATGCTTTTTTACAATTTCCACACGTTCCGCTTACCGCTAGTGGTCCGCTTACCGAGCAGTCGCCAACATTGCACTGAATAATAGAACGACACGCATGAGGGATTGAAATATCGCGAACCATGTCGCAAAGCCCGCACACGAAATGATCGTGTGGCTCGGTGTTAATATCGTATCGGCACGATCCGTCGCTTGCCTTGGGAGCCTTACCAATCTCTCCATCCTTGTAGAGTCGTTGAGTTACCCTGTGTATGGTAGTGGCGCTCAATGTAGGAAATTCTTCACGTAACGCCAACACAATTTCTGCGTTTGTCGCGTGACCTCGCAGGCGAATCACCTTCATCACCCCTGTTACATATTTCGTAGTTCGACGATCTGCCAATTGCATATTACTATTGTAAATAATTTACAATAAAATTACAACAAAGTATCCTGGTTAAAATCAAGATTTACTATCTTCTAGGTGGCAAAGGTATCAGAGCGCTCGTGCGCCCTTTGTAACTAGCCCAGCCAGGTTTACCAGCGGCTCTTCTTTCAGCTGGTGGAATACCAGAGACAAAACAAATGAGCAGCGTCAGTACCAGAGGGCCAGCGAAGCCTATGATTGGCCAAGCACTACCAACAGCAATCACGGCTATTCCCCACCACTGTAATAACTCACCAAAGTAATTTGGGTGCCGACTGTAACGCCATAGCCCTGTTTGCATTAGTTTACCTTGATTGTCTTTGTTTTGAACGAAACGCTTGAGCTGTGCATCGCTAACGGATTCAAAGATAAAACCAACCGCCCATACGACAACGCCCAGTGAGAGAAACGTGGTACTGTACGATTGACTCGCTACGATTGCCACTACCGGTATGCTCACCAGCCCTGCCAGTAGAGCTTGTACTACGTATACTCTGCCAAAAATCTGGAGGTTCCGGTATTTTTTTGGCCATTTTTTCATTAGCTCATCATAGCGCGGATCTTGTTCAGACGATGCCAAAAACCTGCGAAAAATATGCCAAAATAGCCGTAATGCCCACACCGTAACTAGTAGGATAGTTACACTACTAGCTAGGTTCAGTGAACCCACCTGCAGCGCCGCTTCAAGCGCGATTACTACAAAAACTGGACCCCAGAACGAATCGATTAAGTCAACGCGTTTTAGCCATATTGCGGCTGCAAATACCACACTTAAGAATAAGATTGCCGCTCCAATGCTACCAATTAAAATATCTATGAAAACCACTGTTGTATAACCCAAAACGTCACCACACTTACCACGCCAGTAAGTAGTGCGCCCCAAATCATATCAATAATCACAATCTTCACTGGCCAATCTTTTAGCGTAGCAAGGTTGGTCAAGTCATACGTTGCATAGGCCACAAAACCAAATAGTGCGCCGTAGCCGAGTGCGTATTGCCAAGAGTCCTTTTCCAGCGCTGGGTTCACTGCAAACATCACAATTCCTACTACATAGATGACGTAAAATGCCACCGCAGCCACCATGTTAGGTTTTTCAAGCAGTAATTTTCCTAATTCACTTCGATACAGCTGTTTGGCAATAACACCAAGCCATATGCCATCTATGACTCCCATTACTCCACCAGCAATTAATAGCTTAAGTAGTATGTCCATGGTTAAAGTATAGCATTTTATCTTCGATGTTAGGTAGAGCGAAGCTTCTGTAGTTCATGCGCAAGCTTCAATACTTTCGTTCCATTGGCCTGCTCGATAATAATCGCCGGGTCTTCCACGCTACCGTTTCGCGTAATGGTCTTACCTTTTGTCTGTAGATACGTTTTCTCGGGGCGTATGTCTACTACTTTGCCATGGGCAATTCCATTTCCCCATTTCCAGCCAACGTAATCGCCAATTTTCATCGTTTTATTGCTCCAATAAATGCTTCGTGTACCCACGCTGTACTAGCTCTTCATATGCTTGCCATACTTCATTTGGAATGTGTTGCTCTACCTGGAAGCCTCGAGCCGGATAGACTTTAATTCGCTGTAAATCACCTATCATAATATTAATCGTCTGTGAAACATCCTCTAATCCATCCACATATTCTTCCATAGACGAGTCTATAGCGCTATAACGTACCTCAGGCATGCTTTCATCTGGCCATTGTTTTAGAAATGTCGCATAAGCACGCCGCAGCATGTAAGGTTTGGTAACTATCACGAGTCGTTGTGGGAGCAAGTTTCGCTCTTTTAGCATTTCGTACGCGTGAGTGATATTCTCACCGGTGTTCGTAGATGTGTTTTCGATAATGATAGCTGATTCCGGCACGCCTAATTTCATCGCTACTTCGGCATATCTATCGGCTTCATTCCCTAATAAATCTTCAGTCAGTCTGCCTCTACCGCCACAAAAGATAATGCGTGGCGCAATACCCTTCATATATAAATCTGCACAATGTTCGGCCGTTCGGAGGTCGTGACTGCCAAGCCCAATAATCACATCGACTTTTTCGAGCGGCTGCTCAAGCCGCAAGTATTCCCATACAAGTCTTGCAAGCTCCGTATCCGACTTATCGCTCGCTGTCGCCACCTGGTGCTCCGTGTTTATACCATGCACCCTTACTTTTAGGCTTCTCGAGCGAAAAATGCGTCGCTTCTACCCGAACATAGCTGTTTAAATGTGCTAGTAAGAACTTATATATTTCATAGACGTCTTCGAGCGCTTCACCACTTTTGGCGGCTTCTTCCAGCTCTGAAAGGCTTAGCCAGCGAATATCTGATGATTCATCACTGCCCATCGTTCCCTGCGGAAGGCTGCTAGCAACAAATCCATAGCATGAATCTGAGTGAAAGTGATCATTGCCAACGTTATGTGTATTCATACTAAACGGCGTTGGATGGAGCACATTTCCCGTGTCCACTACTTCGTCTTTGGTGAACTGAAGAAGAGTTAGCTCTGAAAGTTTGTAGCCACTTTCTTCTTCAATTTCGTGAGCCATCGTCTGCCAAGGAGTTTCATTTAACTCTATGTGACCCCCGATCTGCATCAGCTTCTCAATTTTTTTATGAAAGTGCACCATACACTTCCACTCGCCATTCTCTTCACGCACAATGTACGCACTGACTGTCATGTCGTGCTGGCCTGGCTCTGTGTGTATATGTGGCATTAGGCTACCGCTTTTGCGTGCTCTTTTTGACGACATTCTTCAGTATGGAATAGTAGGTCGGGATTTTGCTTGCAGGTTTCGCATATTAGCACTAGCTCGTTACATTCAGTGTGAGCACAATTTTCAAAGTTACTGGTCTTGCCGCCACAATGCGTGCACTCGCCAATTGTTTTTGTGTGATCTGAAAAATTCACCGTCATGCGATCATCAAATACACGCAAAGAGCCTTCCCATAGCCCATCGTCGCCATAAGCTTCCCCATACTTCACAATGCCGCCATCGATTTGGTAGACATCATTGAAGCCACGTTTCTTCATCATGGCCGAAATAACTTCACAGCGAATACCGCCCGTACAGTAGGTAATGATCTTCTTGTCTTTGATGTCGTCGTATTTATCGCTTTCTAGCTCGGCTATAAAATCTCGACTCGTATTGGTGTTTGGAACAATCGCATTTTTGAATTTACCAATCTTGGCTTCGTGTGCATTTCGGCCATCGAAAAATACCACATCGTCACCATATTTTTCTATCATTTCGTTCACCTGCTTCGGCTTAAGGTGCTTACCGCCACCAATCACGCCGTTTTCGTCAACTTCAAATTCGTCGTCTGAATTTTTAAAGCCAACCAGCTCGCGCCGCGACTTCACGCTCATACGCGGAAAATCATCGCGGCTTCCGTCGCTCCATTTAAATACAATGTCCTTGAAGCCTGGGTATTGTTTGGTGGTTTTAATGTAGCCCTTTAGGTCGTTCATATCGCCGCCAACCGTCCCGTTCAGGCCATGTCGACTTACCAATATGCGACCTTTTAAATTAAGGCTGTCACACAATGTCTTTTGCCATAGCTTCACTGCTTCTGGGTCAGAGATTGGGGTGAATTTATAATACAGTAGGATTTTTTCCATCAGAGGTAATTATAGCAATATTTGACTTTTTTGTAAAAATTTGATATAATCAAATTTTGAATGTGTTACACTAGTAATACTATGAAGCATACGCTTCCTCTATTCGCTCACGTTTGGACGAGCCAAACCACTAGCGACATAAACATCGTATAATATTTACTAAAGGAGTTTGCTTTGCAACGAAAAGCACTGCAGTTATTTTGGCGCTACACTAGGCCCTATTCATTTCGGCGTTGGCTTGCGTTAGCTGGCGTTACTGTTTCCACGGCTGTCGAAAGTTACGTGGCTCCATTCATATTGTCTCTTTTTATCGCCAATCTTGAAGCCGGTAAAACTTCGCTTGATACGGCATGGCCAATTATCACTGTGTATGGTTTTACTCTCTTGTTTAGTACTGTCATCAGTTGGCGAATTACTCTGTGGGCAACATGGACTTTCGAGATACTAGCCCAACGCGACTTGGCTGGCGACATCGTGTCTCATCTTACTTCTCGAAGCTTATCGTTTCATGCCGACCGATTTAGCGGTTCACTTATTAGCCAGTCGACCAAGCTGCTTGGAGCAATCGAGCGTTTTTGGGATGTGGTGATTTGGGACTTACTTCCTATACTCACTGGTATCGTAACATCTACCGTGATACTGAGTTTTATTTTCTGGCAGTATGCTGTATTTCTTCTTATCGTTTCGATTGTGTTTTGCTTTGCAGTCTATCTCGGTTCGCGTTTTATGCTTGAACTCAACAAGCAAGAAGTGTCGTCGTGGACAAAACTTACAGGTCGTATCGCGGATGTTGTGACAAACGTGTCTACCGTAAAAGCGTTCGGCAACGAAATACCTGAATACAAGTCGGCCAACACAACTTCCGATTTCTGGCGACAAAAAAGCCAGGCTTCAATGCGAGGATTCTTGAAGGTAAGTACAGTTTGGTCACTCCTGATTACCATTGCTTATATTGCTGCTTTGATACTAACGGTATTGGGTATCGAACTAGGTACGCTCACTATCGCCACGGCGTTTTTGGTACTTACCTACACCATGACGGTGATTCGACATTTGTGGAACTTCAATGGCGTACTAAGAAATTACAACCGTTTAATGGGCGACGCTCATGACATGGTAGAAATTTTAAACCAAGAACAAGAAGTTATGGACACATCAACGGCCCTATTGGAGCCGTCAAAAGGCAAGATAGAATTTCGTGATGTTTCATTTACTCATGACGACGGCGAAGGGGTACAAGTATTTAATTCGCTTAATCTCACCATGGAAGCTGGCGAGAAAGTTGGTGTGGTCGGGCACAGCGGTTCAGGTAAAACTACCTTTACCCGTTTACTGCTGCGTTTCAGCGATATTGATAGCGGTGAGATATACATCGATGGTCAAAATATCGCCAAGGTATCGCAAGCAAGTCTTCGCAAGGCAATCTCGTATGTTCCGCAAGAGCCGCTTCTCTTTCATCGAAGCCTTGAAGAAAATATTGCGTACGGTAAGGCTGATGCGACTCACAGTGAAGTAATTGCGGCCGCAAAAAATGCTCACGCCACTGAGTTTATAAAAACATTGCCCGATTCATTTGCAACAATAGTCGGTGAACGTGGCGTGAAATTGAGCGGTGGGCAGCGTCAACGCGTAGCCATTGCTCGCGCAATCTTAAAAGATGCGCCGATATTAGTACTCGACGAAGCAACCAGTGCGCTTGATAGTGAAAGCGAGAAATTAATTCAAGACAGCCTTGGCGAATTGATGAAAGACCGCACTAGTATCGTTATCGCGCACCGGCTTTCTACCATTGCCAAACTCGATAGAATCATAGTGTTGGAAGATGGCAAAATAGTTGAAGACGGTAGCCACGCTGAACTACTGAAACAAAACGGTATATACTCAAGATTATGGAATCACCAAAGCGGCGGGTTTATTGAAGAATGAAACTCTATAGCAGAACAGATGGTCAGACAACTCGTAAAACCCTAGCAATATTTCGCACCGTACTAGGCGAAGAAAAAAAGCGCCTACTAATTTCAAGCATCTTTATACCTCTTCAGCATTTATTGTACTTGGTGATTTTGCCGCTATTGATTAGCCTTTATGTGCAGTCACTCCTTGAACATTCATTCAACACGCCCTATCAAATGTGGCTCATTATCGGTATGGCCGTAGCTGGTGTCGGTTCGCTGATTGCTGCCCGCATTGGCTTTATCGCAATGTTTAATCACGAAGAAGCCATGACCACCAAATTAAGCGAACACGCGATGAGGGGTCTTTTGTCGCAGAGTCATACGTTTTTTGCTAACAGCAAAGTCGGTGCCCTTGCCGGCGATGTAAACACGTTTAGCCGTTCGTATCTAAGCCTGCTCGATACTGTTTTTCTGCAAGCGAGTAGTATTGTGGTCAACTTTGTCGCGAGCCTCATAGTCGTTGCTTTTATTGCGCCAATTATGCTTCCTGTCATGATTGTGTTGACGTATTTTGTCATCGCTCTCGCACTAAGGTCTTACAACCGCCGGAGCCCACTACGCAACGAGCGCAAAGAATTGCAGTCTAAACTAATGGGGACGTTTGGCGATATTATCGGCAACCAAACGTTGGTGCGCATGTTTGGTCGTAAAGATACCGAAATTCAAAGTGTACTTGAACAACGAAAGAAAATTGAAAAAATCGCTACTGAAGAAATTCGCATACTAGAAAACGGTGCTGAGTTGCGACTCGGCGTGTTGGTTGCATTTCAAATTGTCGTACTTGTGCTGTGTGGGTGGCTCCTATCAATTGATATGCTAACGATTGCTGGGCTGGTATTTATCGTCACCTATCTCGGTAGAGTGACGGGGAGTTTGTTTGCTATAAACGGCGTGGTACGTACCACCGAGCAGGCATTTTTGGATGCATCAAAAATTACAGATATTTTGTCAAAAAGCGTTGAAGTCGTCGATGTGCCCAATGCTGCAAAAATGGAAATTAGCGACGGCGCCGTTGAATTTCACGAGGTTAATTTTGCCTATTCTGATGCCAAAGATCAAGCGATATTCCGAAATTTCAACTTGCGGATCCCGGGTAGTCAAAGCATCGGCTTGGTCGGAAGAAGCGGTGGAGGAAAGTCGACACTCACTCAACTTGTCTTGCGCTACATGGATATACAATCCGGCGAAATAACCATTGATGGTCAAAACATTGCGCAAGTAAATCAAGATAGCTTGCGTGAGCATATTTCGTACGTGCCACAAGACCCGTACTTATTTCACCGAACTCTGCGTGAAAATATTGCCTATGGTAAAGAAGATGCATCCGATAACGCTATCAAAAAAGCGGCGGAGCAAGCATTCGCCATGGAGTTTATACAGAAACTTCCCAATGGGCTTGATACTGTCGTGGGTGAACGTGGCGTGAAATTGAGTGGCGGGCAGCGTCAGCGCATTGCCATTGCCAGAGCAATATTAAAAGATGCCCCGATACTGCTTCTGGATGAAGCAACGAGCGCGCTTGATAGCGAAAGCGAAATGTACATTCAAAAAGCACTCGCGGGGCTAATGCAAGGCCGCACAAATATCGTCATTGCGCACCGGCTTTCAACCATCGCCAAACTTGATAGAATCATAGTGCTCGATGACGGTAAGATTGTTGAAGATGGCACACACAAAGACTTATTGAAAAATAACGGCGTCTACGCAAAACTCTGGAAGCACCAGAGCGGTGGGTTCTTAGAAGAATAAAATAGCCCGCGATGTACTGCGGGCTATTTTCGTTGAGTAAAGTATTATTCTTCAGTTTTTGCTTCTTCACCTTCGGCAGGTGCTTCAGCTTCACCGTTTTCTGACTCTACTTCAGACTCGTCGGTTGCATCACCGGCCGCCGCGTCGTTTGCAGCCGCTAGAGCGCTAGGCTCCCACGCGCTTGCAACCATAAGGTCGGTCACTGAAGATTTTTCTTCTTCCTCTTCATCACCATGGTGGCTATCGTGCTCAACGAATTCAACACCTTCTGGCAATGTGGCATCGGCAAGAGTTACTTTATCACCAGCTTCCTTCAGGCTGAGAATTGAAACCTCAACCGCTTCAGGAAGATCCATAGGTAGTGCTTTTACCTCAACTTTTTCAATATTTTGTAGCACAATCAAACCGGCTTTTTCAGCTTCGGATTCACCTTCACCAATCAGGTGCACAGGAACTTCAGCAACTACAGGGTCGCTAGCTTTCACCGCGTGGAATGATACATGTCGAATGCTTCCCTTCACTGGGTCGCGGTCGACATCTTTAATCATTGCAATTTTCTTCTTGGTGCCGATACTCAAGTGAACAGGCGTGTAGGTACCCGCTCGGCGGTATACTTTGTCCATAACACCTTTTTCAACTTGCACGCTAATAGGTTCGATACCTGGGCCATATACAACAGCCGGCACAAGGCCATCTTTGCGTAATTTTGCTACTTTTTTGCCATGAACGTCACGTTCATCAAGTTTAAGATTTACTTTATCTCCCATCTCTCTCCCTTTCTTGGATACTTTTACGGAAATAGTTGTAAGGTTAATTATACCACACTTTTCGTGGTATTATAAGAGGTAATGATACCTGGCGTAGATTTAGTCGATTTTGTCACATGGGCAAGCGTGTGGGGCGTTGCCGCGGTGATATTTGCTGAGTCAGGTTTGCTCGTTGGATTTTTCTTGCCGGGCGATAGTATTCTTTTTACTGCAGGCTTTCTGGCACACGCGGGCGTGCTTAATTTCAACATCCATTTGATGGTTTTAATCTTCTTTATCGCCGCAGTAGCTGGCGATAGTGTTGGCTATACTTTTGGACGCAGAGCTGGTCCACGTATTTTCAAGCGGCCAAATTCGTTGCTATTTAGAAAAGAGAATGTTGACGCCGCATCGGAATTTTATGAGAAACATGGCGGCAAGGCCATTATATTAGCTCGTTTTATGCCAGTCATACGCACCTTTGCCCCGATCGTAGCGGGCGTTGGTAAAATGAACTATCGCAGATTCCTCACCTTCAACGTGATTGGTGCTCTCATTTGGGCTGTTGGTGTCACCTACTTTGGCTACTACGCCGGGGCGTGGCTCGATGCCATGGGTATCGATATTGACCATATTTTGCTACCCATCGTAGCCTTCATTGTAATCACCTCCGTCGCACCACCGCTTATTCATATTTTCAAAGATAAAAAACATCGCGATGCTTTTTGGTCAGCGCTGAAAATGCAGCGTGATAAATTGCTTAGACGTAAGTAAGTATAAAATCGCTAGCGCTTGTCGATGATGAGGTGCGTACTCTATACTTTTTTTGTGCCAATCCCTCGCGGGATAGTGATCGAGTTCATAAGAGCCCTACGGGGTGACTGCGGACGATAGCGACAAGTCAAAAACATCGTCGCGACAATACGGAAACATCGATCGGCACAGCCCCGCAGGTCGCGCGCAGTGACAACCAGGAGGAAGGCTCGGTGAAGCCTGTCCTTGAAAGAGTGCGTAATAGCTCACTGGTCAAGTGTGCGCCTGCGGGGCGCACCACCTATAGCATCGATTTGAGATATTGCCCCGTGAAGCTTGTGGGGATTTTTGTTATGTCTTCAGGCGTACCTTCGGCGACTACTTCGCCACCACCAAGTCCACCTTCCGGCCCCATGTCAATGATATGATCGGCCGTCTTGATGACATCGAGGTTGTGCTCGATAATAATCATACTGTTGCCACCCTCTACGAGTTGCTGGAGTATCCCGAGTAGACGCTTCACGTCTTCGCTATGCAGACCAGTTGTTGGCTCGTCGAGGATATAGAGCGTTTTACCTGTTGAACGACGAGATAGCTCACTCGATAACTTGATGCGCTGGGCTTCACCGCCACTAAAGGTGGTGGCAGGCTGGCCAAGCGTAATGTAACCTAACCCTACATCAACTAGCGTGTTTAACTTGCGCGCAATAGTTGGAATGTTAGCAAAAAACTCTGCCGCTTGCTCGACGGTCATTTCAAGCACGTCAGAAATAGTTTTTTCTTTATATTTAATCTCTAGCGCTTCACGGTTGTAGCGCTTGCCTTTACACTCGTCACATGTCACATACACGTCAGGCAAGAAGTGCATTTCAATTTTAATCACGCCATCGCCCTGACAATTTTCACAGCGACCACCCTTTACGTTGAAGCTAAAACGACCAGCTTTGTAACCGCGAATGTTTGCCTCTGGCGTACCGGCAAAGAGCTCACGAATAGGTGTAAATACACCAGTGTAGGTTGCTGGGTTTGAACGTGGCGTACGTCCAATTGCCGACTGGTCAATAACAATAACTTTATCGAGATGATTAATACCTTCGACATTTTCGTGCTTGCCTGGTACGGTTTGTGCACGATGCAACCTGGCCGAAAGTTCTTTGGCCAAAATGTCATTTACTAGCGTACTTTTGCCGCTTCCACTTACACCACTTACTACAGTCATGAGCCCCAGTGGAAATGCGACATCAATCGTCTTGAGGTTATTTTCAGCAGCTCCACGAATCACAAGTTGTCTATCGGCATCTCGCGTGCGGCGTTTTTTTGGAACGGCGATTTTTTCTCTGCCTGAGAGATACTTACCGGTAAGACTGTTTGGATGTTTTGCTACTTCATCCGGCGTACCATGCGCTACTATTTCACCGCCATGCACACCAGCATGGGGGCCGATATCGATAAGATAATCACTTGAGCGAATAGTGTCTTCATCGTGTTCTACTACTAGTACTGTGTTGCCAAGATCTCGTAAGTGCTTGAGGGTTGCGATAAGGCGATCATTGTCGCGCTGGTGCAAACCAATTGAAGGCTCGTCAAGTACGTACAGCACGCCCTGCAAACCCGAACCAATTTGTGTTGCCAAACGAATACGTTGCGCTTCACCACCACTCAGCGTATTGGCCGCACGCGATAATTCAAGATAGTTCAGGCCAACGTTATTCATAAAGCCCAATCGAGCAGTAATTTCTTTGACAATTTGGCTCGCGATAAACAACTCTTGCTCGGTGAGTTTCAAATCATGCTGGAATAAATCGAGAGCCTTATCAACGCCAAGGTTACATATGTCCATAATGTTTAAATCGTGCACTGTGACTGCGAGGACGACTGGCTTTAGGCGAGCGCCATTACAGGCGTGACATTTTCGCTCGCGCATAAATCGTTCGATGTCTTTTCGCATAAATTCGCTGTCAGTTTCTTTGTGTCGACGCTCGAGATTAGGGATAACACCTTCGTAAGTTGTATCGTAGCTGCGGCCGCTACCAAGGTCGACGTTGTATCGCTGATTGCCGGTACCATACAATACTTTTTGCAAATCTTCATCGCGTAAATCACCCACCGGAACACTCAGGCTGAAGCCATGCGCATCAGCTACTTTACTGAGTCGCTTCATGTACCACGCATCGGCACTCACTCGGTTATATGGTCGTATCGCTCCTTCGGCTATGGTAAGTCTGGGGTTAAACACTAGGTCTGGGTCAACCTCGAGTCGACTGCCCAACCCGGTACATACTGGGCAGGCACCATGAGGTGCGTTAAAGCTAAATAGTCGTGGCTCAAGCTCAGGGATATCTTCACCTGGGTGATCCACACAGGCATAGCGCTGTGAATACGTTGTGGTTTCATTTGTGTCAACGTTCAAAACCTCAACCACACCATCGGCACTATCGAGTGCTTGTTCGGTTGATTGTGTTACTCGGCTTATTTGGCTTGGGCTCATGGCGATACGATCGACGACAATCTCAATGTCGTGCTTGAACTTTTTATCAAGCGTTGGAAACTCGTCGAGTGAATAAATCACGCCGTCGACACGTGCCCTCGCAAACCCTTGCCTAGCGTACTGCTCTGGAATGTGAGCGAACTCGCCTTTCTTGTCTTTCACGATAGGAGCCAAAATCATCACTCGAGTGCCTTCAGAGATTTTCATAATTTCATCTATGATAGTCTGTGCGGTTCTGCGATGAACGCTCTTACCGCAAATAGGACAGTGCGGCACGCCAATACGTGCATACAGCAGACGTAAGTAATCGTAAATTTCAGTAACCGTTGCTACAGTACTACGTGGGTTTCGGCTTGTTGATTTTTGGTCGATACTAATCGCTGGACTTAGGCCATCAATCTGATCAACGTCGGGCTTTTCCATAAGCCCAAGAAATTGCCTGGCGTAGCTAGAAAGGCTTTCCACATAGCGGCGCTGGCCTTCGGCGTAAATCGTATCAAACGCTAAGCTAGATTTGCCAGAGCCACTTAAGCCAGTAATAACGACTAGCTTATCGCGGGGTATCTCAACCGATACGTTTTTGAGATTGTGCTCCCTTGCTCCAACAACACGAATAACATCCGACATAGCTATGTATTATACCATTTTTACCCCGTCTATGCCCAGTCCGTAAGCATGTCGAATAGGATATGATGATTCATTTTGCTTATGATTGCATTTTCTTGCTATTTAAGCTAGAGTAGTATGAAATAATTTGGAGTTGGCCATGCGAAAGAACATCATCGTAGCCAGCCTGGTGGGCTGGGCAATCATATTCGGCATTACATCTGGAACCTTTAGTGGTTTGATGATGTTTCTTCTTGTCGGTATTGTACCTGGCACAGATACCGTTTTGTCACCAATGCAAATGGGCGCGTTGCTTTCGCTCATCGCCAGTCTTTCAATCATTATCGTCCTGAGTAAGCGGAGCAAAACAAGCCTTGAGCAACGATACTCAGCGCTTCGTGAACGTCTCCCAAAACGACGCTTTCACCGCATTTAGTAGTCTGCATCGATTGGTACAATCGCTTCAGCCCAAAGCTGTAGTTCTTGCAGTATAAACTGCTTTGAATCATCAGTTGTATTGGCAGCGCAACGCTGCAGTGCTTTTGCAAATGCTGGCAGTTGCGCTTCTAGATGTTCAGAGCGCCATTGCTCCCATGCCCCGATTTCACTTTCACTCAACACCTTAGGAAAGTTTCTTGCTTTATAGTGCAGTAGCAGTGGGGCCAGGCGTTCGTCTTGAAACTCAGGGTGAAAATCTGCCAAACTATTCTCGTCGGAATTACGCACCGTTTCAACTCGCAGTTTGTCTCGGTCATTCACGAAACTATCGTACAATTGACCCTCCGGGTCGGTTGATGGCGTGTAGTCACGTGTTCGTTCATAAATTCCACGAAGAGTTTCAGCGAATTCGGGGTGTTCGAGCAGTATTTTTTTGTGTCGTTCCACCGCCTCAAGGTCAAGCCCTACTCGCTCCCACCCCTCGTTCTGACCTAACACACCCAATGGTGCGACTGCCGGACAGCGATTGTACTGCAGTATCTTAGTGGGCAGTTTTACAAACCCGTCTGCTTTGCGCTCCTCCCAGGTGGCAAAAATCTTTTTAGCGAGCTCACTGCTTGAAAGCTGTACAAAATCTGTCGGGTCGTAGCGCAAATCATACACCACGACATTGCCATTAGGTGCACTCGTAAGCGGAAAGGCCACGGTAGTTTTATGAAATTTGGTCTCGAACCGACCGCTTACGTAGACAAATGGCTGTTTTTCATCGAGATTAATCAGCTGTTGAACTTTCTTTTTGTCTCGCATCGCGAGCAGATGCTCAAATAGTTTCGGCTGGTTTTGTTTTATTAAGCGCGCAACCCCAATCAGTGCTTCAACATCACTCAAGGCATCGTGAGCCTTGCTATGTTCAAGCTTATTGGCTTTACTTAACAGTTCAAGGCGGTTGGTCGCTACGCCGTCTGCGTCAACTGGCCATTCTATACCTTCGGGGCGCAATGCACGGGTCATTCGTACTACATCTAGCATATCCCAGCGACTACGACCATCACTCCAGGCCCACTCATATGGATCGTAAAAATTCCGCCATAAGGTGTGGCGAATAAATTCGTCGTCAAATCGAACATTGTTAAAACCAACCGTTATCGTATCGGGGGTAAATACCTTGGCAGCCAGTAGCTTTACGAACTCAGCTTCACTCAACCCATCAGCTTGCGTCGATTGTGGTGTAATACCTGTTACGAGTACAGCGTCGGGGCTCGGCAGAGTGTCATCACTTAGTTTTACTAATATATTGATCGGTTCGCCAACTGGTTGTAGGTTCATATCCGTTCGCTGACCAGCAAATTGCATAATTCGGTCGCTCGAAGCACGTAATCCGCTCGTTTCAAGATCATAAAAGAAAAATGTATTGGCCATTACTACCTAGCATATCAAAAACCGCCCTACTATGGGCGGCTGAGGCTTGCGAATGTCTTGCCGAAAGATCGTGGCCAGAGGCCGGGACGCGCTGGGTAGCGCGCCCCGGCTCTGGGTGGGGGTGGGGGCGACGACGAGGTCGGTCAGGCGCGCCGGTGGAACCGGGTGCCGAGGCCGTGGTGGGTGGTGGGGGTCATCGGGTCGACGAAGATGAAGGCCGAACCGGTCGTGGTCGAGCCGCGGGTCCGCTGCGCCTGCTTCGTGGGTCCGTGCATGGGTGCTCCTTGTGTGTCTCGACGGTTGTGGTGCTCTCCCGAGAGAAAGCGCCATGGATCTTCGAAACAAACCACCAAGTGGTCTGAGTCGAAGAATGCAGGCACGCTTTACTCATGCGCGCATTTTTCGACTCAAACTATCCTCTAGTAATCTTTCGGCAAGTTAATGTACCTTGGGATCAGGGTTCTCCACCACTGTTCTACCAAAAGTATGGGTTAATTGTACCCGCATGTGTTCGAAAGCGCAAGCCTTTTTTTATTATTGTTCAACCAGTGTGAACTCGTCACCGCCAATTCGAACAATCGAGTCACCTACCGCTCCTTGACGAGTAAGTTCATGAGCGATGCCCATTTTCTTCATAATATCGCGCAAACGATTAACGTTTTCGTAGCCAGAAAAGTTCGTACGGCGAGCAAACTTTTCGATTTTGTGCCCAGAGACTACATATACAACGCCGTCCTCATCAACACGTTTTTTAACTTTCCAAGCTAAATCTTTGGCTGTTTCCGGCAGAGTAATCCTTACTATATCGTCATTTTGCTCGGCGATTTCCTCGCTGCGTGCTTTTGCAGCTTGCTTCACATGACGAGCAAGCGAACGCAATACTTCACGAAGACCCTTATGAGCTGTTGCGGATATAGCGAATACCTCACTGTTTGGCGCTGCTTTTTTTATGGCGTCGAGCTGCATCTGTACAATGTCAGCATCAAGGCCCTCGATCTTGGTGAGTGCTACGACCTCTGGCCTCGAAGCAAGCTCAGGGCTGTACTGTTGAAGCTCGTTTCGAATCGTGGCATATGCTGAAGCGACATCGTTGCTATAGGCATCAATGAGATGAAGGAGCACCGATGTACGCTCGATATGGCGTAAGAATGCGTCACCTAGGCCTTTGCCATCACTCGCGCCTTCTATCAGGCCTGGAATATCCGCGATGAGCAAGCTGCTCGAGTCGATATCGGCTACACCGAGATTAGGTGTAAGCGTGGTAAATGCATAATCAGCAATTTCAGGGCGTGCGTTGCTCACGACGCTCAAGAAAGTTGATTTACCCGCATTCGGGAACCCCACCAAACCAACATCAGCCAGTAGCTTTAGCTCTAGCTCAGCCTCAAACGTATCACCAGGCTCACCAAGCTCAGCGATTTTAGGTGCCTGCCTGGTAGAGCTTTTAAAGTGTGCATTACCAAAACCACCATCACCGCCTTTTGCAATTACGGCCTCTTGTAGGTCGTCGACTAAATCGGCTATTACTTCACCGTCTTTTCGCACCACCGTGCCCATAGGCACCTTCACTATCAGATCTTCACCAGATTTGCCTCGACGATCACGCTTCGCACCATTTGCACCAGGTTTTGCCTTTAGTTCTGGTTTATACCGGAAATCAAGCAGCGTGTTTACATCTTTTGAGCCACGAAAAATGACATTTCCACCTTTTCCGCCGTCGCCACCGTCTGGGCCACCCTTATCAACATAAATTTCATGCCTAAAACTGACGGCACCATCGCCGCCTTTTCCAGCTTGAATAAACACTTTCGCAGTATCGACAAACATATTGTTATATATTATAGCATAGTTTAAGCATTTTTACCACTGTTGTATCGACTTCGGCTAGGCGCTGAAGCATTTCGAGTTCATGTGCAGTTTCTCGTCGAAGCACGCACCGAGCTGTACAAAAGTACAGCAAGGGAGTACTACAGGCGAAAACTGTGCAGGAGCCGAAAAGAGCGGCAGAGTTCTAGCTCTGCCAGAATCTCCGCCGCTCGATGCTTTAGTGACTAGTGGATATAGGTGTAGGCGCCAGCTTGCCCAGCTGAAATAGTACGCTCGTTCACAATGTTGAATCCACCGTACGCATAGTTGTTCATCTCGGTAATCACAATGTCACCGTTGCTCTTGACTCGCTCGACGACACCAACGTGACCAAAGTAGCCAGCCATGTCGACAAGTACTGCACCAGCTGCTGGACGGTTGTTCACGAGGTAGCCAGCAGCGCGGGCGTTTGCAGCCCAGCTTGCGCCGTTACCCCAGAAACTACCAACGGGACGGCCTAACTGTGCACGACGCTCATAGGCGTACCACGTACAGTTACCAGGCGCGTAGCGGTTACCAGCAGAAGCGCCAGCAAGGCCCGCGTCGATAACCCCACCACTTACGTCGCCAGGTACACCAGCGAAGTTGTTCACAACAGGTGCAACTGCGGCTGGCTTGATACCACCAGGTACAACAATTCGTCGACCAGCAGTTGGGCCACTGAGTTCAAGGTCATTGAAGGCAATAATGCGATCTTCGCTTGTGCGGTACTTACGGGCTATGTCAGCAGCGGATTCGCCACTTTCAACCGTGTGCATAATACCGCTCACTGGCAAAATGGTAAGTTTACGACCAGGTTCAAGGGCGTCGGTATCAGAAAGATTGTTCGCCCAACGGATAGTGTCGCTTGAAATACCAAACCGCTTTGCAACAGATGGAACAGTATCACCACGCTTCACCACATACTTGGTAAGCGAACGATTGGTGCTTGTAGGCTTGATAATTTGAGGTTTTGTAATCGCTGTAGTGTCGGTTTGAGCTAGTTCGTTTTCAGCAGCTAGCGAAACCGAAAGGTTAGCAGCATTTGAGGCAATAGGAAGATTAGCGCGTTCTGCCAAGTCGGCAGCCACGTTGCTCGCAATAACATCATCGACTGATGGGGTATTGTTTGAAGTAAGGCTAGAGTTGACCGCGCCTTCAGTGACGCTAACAACCTGACCACTCACTTCTTGTGGTGATTCATATCCCACAGCTACTACGGCCACCAGCGCAACGAATGCGCCAGCATAGCCTACAGTGCGGCCCAGGGGAAATCGGGTTTTCTTCGTTTTACGGTGTTTTGCAAACACCTGCTGCTTCATGTCTGCAGCTTGTGCAAGAGCGTTGCTCGATGCAATTTGGTTACGAATTATCGTTCTCCTGCCGCTCGGATTACTCTCGAGGGCTCTACCTTACTTTGTCTTTACTTCTCGCAAAAGAACAGGGCACGTGTGTCGACCAAGATATTAGTTAATATTGCTTCTACGTTGTTCTAATTCAGTGCCCGTGCGACAGTTTGGGTAGGCTCATTTACAGGTATCGGCATTCCTCTCGCAATCGATGAACTTCACCGACAGTCATGCAACTAACCATAAATGTGCTGATATCCATTGTAACAATGCTTGCTTTTTGTGTCAATAGATTTTATAAGAATGTTTTTAGATAGAAATCCTTGCCTGTAAAGGGTTATCCTCTCTTTGATGGGCTATCGAGGCGGCGGCCGAGCTTTAGGGGGAAGAATGAGTTTTTGGATTTACTCCAAAAACGAAATGGAGGGGCAAGCCCCTCCTTATAAAATTAGGCACTTTTTCTTACAATGATTTTGAATATTCGCCTCGTGCTCGGCTGCAGTGCGACCGAAGTAGGTCTTATCATCGTCACCACTAAGGAAAAAGAGATAATCGCTAGAGGTAGGGCTACCCACTGCTATTAGAGCTCCCTTGCCTGGTGAAGCGATTGGCCCTGGTGGCAAACCAGCATATCTGCGGGTGTTGTACGGTGAATCTAGGTTTGGATCACGGTCTACTCCCGTTTTGTCTGCAATATATTGGTAGGTCACATCTGATCCTAGGTTCATATCTTGCTTCAAACGATTGTAAAATACCCCTGCTACAAGTTTTTGGTCGCTATCGCCCACCACTTCTCGTTGCACGATTGAGGCAAGTGTAATACCTTCGTATAAACTTAGCCCCTGTGCCTTATACTTGCGCACCAAATCGCCGCTCTTCACCACCTTGTACATCTCGTCGAACGCACGGGTGAGAATGGTTTCTACGCTTACATCGGTAGGAAACTGGTAGGTTTCACCGTAAATATACCCCTCGAGGTCTTTGCTTGCAGGCTTGCCAGCCAAAAGCGGGTGGTCGTATTGTTTCGCGAGCGCGCTATCTACCTCACGCTTAGTAAATCCAGCCTCTAAAAGTGCCTTTCGGTGCTTGGCAAGTGTGTTTCCGGGCAAAAATGTGATGTCAAAGGTCTCTGTGCGCCCCTGTACAATTAATGCCACAATAGACGGCACATCCGAGCCTCGATTGATTCTGTACGAACCTGCCTGTAGTTTTCCACCGTAACGATGCAGCCTCACATACCACTCAAAAGCAGCGCTATTTTTTATGGCGTCTTTTTCTTTTAGTAGCTTCGCTAGCCCGGCGGAATCTGTGCCTGGTACCACCGTAATACTCACCAGTTGATTTTCCCCCGGGGCAACTGGCTCAAGCTGCTGTTTGTACCAGAACCACACAGCTCCGCTAACGATAAGTGCGGCGAGAAATGCAATAAGCGCTGCGATACCTAGTCGCTTCAGCCAATTTCGCTTCTTGGTTACCGGTTCTAAGTGAGGCTCTTGCTCAAGGTCCGGTAACTCAGCAGGTTCTTCAGTAGGAACCAACGGCTCCTTGGTAGGTTGCGAGGGTTGTGGCTGACGTTGAGGTGGTCGAATATCGTTCACGAGTGCTGCTCCAGGTAATCTTGGAGTAATATGCTCGCCGCCATCTTGTCGATATCCGCTTTCTGGTACGGACCACCTTGCTGTTTTAGACGATCTTCTGCCAATACGCTAGTTAGCGATTCATCTTGAAATACCGTATCTGCATTTAGTTGTAGCGAAGATGCGAACGCCTCTACGAGCTCGGTTTGCTTTGTGGTTTCTCCTGATTGGTTACGAGGATAGCCGATGACGACTGTGTCGATATTGTGTGAATTCACTAGCTCTGCTATTTTGTCGAGTTCGGTGCCATCAACAGCGAAGGTGGTAAGTGGGGTTGCCAAACACACCTGGTTATCACCAATAGCTACCCCTATTCGAACCGTCCCCACATCCAAACCGAGAAATTGCTTACTTCTGCTCATCGAGCTTGAATTCAACCTTTATCTTGGCAATATCGTTTGGTACCGTACTCACCCAGAATGGGAAGAAGTTTACCTCGACATTTTCGACACCTTGTATTGATTCAATATCCTCTTGGATGGCGCCAAATTTCTTACCACGTGACTGTTCTTTCACGTCATTTTCGTCAATCTTAGGGCCGATCGCGGCACTAACGATTAGCGTGGCCGATACAGTGCCTCCTTTTACCTCATCATCCTGGAATGATGCATCAGAAGCACCGTTGTCATACACCTGTTGATCGGGGTTGTTTTTCAGTTCATTTTTCAAATATTGGTCAAGGAAATCGTTCATCTCTGCCTTTTCAACGCCGTACATGCGGTACACCACGCTACCGGTGAGCTTTGCAGTGTCACCAGTTACTTCTGCGCCAATTGCCGGTGAGGAAACGACATCTTTATAGTCAGTCTTGAAGCTGTTGCCAAATATTGTCACGTCGCCTTTGAAACTTGATTTTAAGTCGCTCTCTATTTGGTCGGTACCTTCGCTCACAAGCTGTTCTTTGGCACGTTGCACATCTGAAGCCGTAACAACCTTCACGTTTTTATCAGTGCCTCCAGAGGTTGGTCCAGTGAGGTTCGCAGAGATATTGCTTGGCGCACCCGACATAGCACCTGTTGCAGCATTGAATTTCGCACCATTCTCACTAGCGGTTACAGTGGTTGGCGCACCGGTGTAGTTCGAGATAGTGATGGTCACCGAGTTGTCCGTAACAAACTTAAGTCCACCCGAGCTTGTGAGCACAGTTCCAGCCGGAATAGTTGTTCCTAGCGCTGAAATTTGGCTGGTTGAAAATTCAACTTCACCCGTAGCTTTTTCGCCGATGTTCTTCTTGCCTGTTGGCGTAAACTCTTGTGAAATCTTTTCAGATTTTTTTGCCTCGCTTGCTTTAATAGTAAGCTTTTCGAAATACGTTTTACCGGTTGTTTTGGCCGTAATCGGCGTGTTGATTGACTCATCTGAGGTTTTTGCTTGAATCACTACCGTTGCACGTGGAGCAATCACAATTGCCCAGACCAAAAACGTAATTAGCGCTACAGCGCCTACCACACCTAGCGCGAGTTTTTTGCGAAACGTATTGAAGTTTGGCACGCTCGACTTTTTGCGTGCACCTTTTCGGGGAGTCACCGCAGGAATCGAGCCTGCGCTGTCGGTTTTAGAAAGCTCATCGACCGCCGAGTCTGAAGAGGCTACATCAGTCGGCAAGCCAGCGTGTTCGCCTACGGGTATGTCGTTGCCATCTATGATGTCTTCGCTGTCGTCGCTATCTTCGGCTGGAGCAGCGGCAATCTCTGGTTTACTTTGAAGATTTTTCGCTACAGGAAGTGATGCGGCAGCAGCAAGACCAGCTAAAGCATGGTTGTTGGTGATGAGTACAAGGTGTTTACTGTCTTGCTTGGCAGCACGAGCTAGTAGTCGCAAATTTACGGCACTTTGCAATACCCCCACGTGCTTTGGCGGTACGAGGGCAACAATTTTTTCCTTCGAGGCATTAACCCGGCTAATAATCGCGGTTATGTCGTCTTCGGCATCGATATATATAACGTCTTTTTTCATCTGTTATATGCGTAGAATCCGGTTTAATTTTTCTTTTATGCTACCAGGGTCGCTACTACCTTGTATTGTATCATAGCCAACCCTCAGTAGGCCCATGGCGGTGATGAAGGTATGGTCTGTGACGCTACCGGTAGCGTCTTTGATTCCGACTACTTCCTTGGGTGATATATGGTGTACCGTTGGCTTTTTGGTAAACGGCAAATTCTTGTGCCATTCCCGCTCTTCCAATGCCTCAACTAATTTAGTCAGACTAGCTCCACCGCCACACAGCAATATTCGATTCGGCAAGTGGTCAACTGCGTCAAATTCGCTCAATGCGAGCTCGACGCCGGATAGCCAAACATCAAGTGTCTTGCCTATCGCTGCTTCAGCTTGCTGCTTAACGGTCGGTTTTATTTGGTCATTATCAAGATTTATCTTTAATTTTTCGGCGTCTTTGTAGGTCAGATCCATTTCGCTTGAAATTGTACGGGTAAAACTACGCCCACCTATACCAAACATTTTGGTGCCCTCCACGCCGCCGTCGTTTACCACGGCAATATCGGTAGTACCACCGCCGACATCAGCTAATATGGCAGTAAAGTTGCTGCTGGCATCGCTACCAAGCACGCTTCGGCTCACGGCGAATGGCTCAGCTGCCACTGCGAGAAGTTCAAGGGCTAGCTCGTCAGCCACGCGCTCTAACGCTCCAATGTGTACCATAGGGGCAAACGCCGTGTAAATTTGCACCGCCACGTCTTTGCCCTGAAAGCCAATTGGGTTAGAGACTTTGTATCCGTCAATATGAATACTTACCAGAGCAGAGTTGACCAGCTTTACCTCGACTTCGTCGTTGCCTGTCTCGAGGGCAATGCTTTTTTGCGCCTTCACTTGGGCGCGTTCCTGCACCTTTTCGATGATAAATTCCATTTCAGGAATATCAAGCGGTCGGTCGGGCTGTGGACGACGATAACGAATAGTGCTTGTTGTACCCTTTACTAGCTCTCCTGCAATACCAATAATCACTCGTTTTGCTTGTAATCCAGCTTGATCCTCTGCCTCTGCTAGCGCCGTTTCACAGTTTTGCACTACACCGGCTATATCGGCTATCGCGCCTGAATGCATGTCACTGACATCTTGGCGTGCCCTGCCCATGCCAACAATCGTAAGTTCGTCGTTGTCGAGCCTAGCTATGAGCGCCTTCACAAATTCGGTTCCAATGTCGAGCGCAACAATATGTTGCTTGTCATCGGCCTCAGCCCGAGCTTGGCGCATTTCGCGCAACTTTTGTAAAACCATAAGTGGTACCATTATATACCAAAAGAGGTAATCGTAGCAAAATTAGTTGCTTTTTTATTAAAAATATGCTATAATGATACTATGGACTTAGATCCTTCCAAAGAAGCCCTGAAGGCCATCGAGCTTACCCGTCGCGTTGGTCGGGACATTGAGTTATCTCGGGATGCTCGAGATGATGTTGATATTGTGCTGAGTGAAGCGGCTGAAGAGCTGAAATATTTTTCAACAGCCGATGTGCTAAAGACGTCTCATACCCTCGCCGTAGACGAAGAGATCGTTTTCCCAGCCCAGGGTGATAATGGCGAACGGATGTTCTTTTCAATTCCCCAAGGAAGCCTGGAAGTGTGCGTCACCCGTACAAGCCGCGGAAGAGCTGTTAACCTAACCGGCAAAACCACAGATAATAGGGCCGCATACTCTATTAGACGTACTTCGAATGGTATATGGAATTTTAGCTATGCTGCGGGTAACTCTGATACTGAGCCTGCCTTTAACCCAACAAATCTTGAAGTACTTCACTTTATAACCGGTGTTGCAAACATGAGTGACACTAAGCCTGGTGATGCATGGCGCGATAAGGGCTATCCTGCCGAGAGTGACGAAATGGCCAGTATCGCTATAGCTGAACTCGCAGAAATTGCGGCGGTGACAACTGATCGCGAAATGATCTTCCTTGACCCTAAAGTTGTAAATATTGTTGATTACGGACCGGATGGCGAAATTACAATGTCAAATCCTAGCGAGTTGAAACGTGGGATCAGTATTCACGAATCGAACGACGTCGAGGAAGTAATGGCATTATTTGCTGAACCGATGTTGATTATAAGCACCGACCCTTTACACTATGCGAAGCGTACTGTGTTTGCTTCAACAAAACGCCGTAAAGGTATACACACCAAAAACGTTTCTGCCAAGCTCGTAATGGAAGGTACTCCAGATAGAAATGCCCTGAACGAGCTATCTCAAGCCGAAAATGACGAGCTGCTTCGCAATGCTTTGTTAAAAAATATACGTGACTTCGTAGAGCGAAAGCGCTCACACACTGCTGCTTAAAGGAGGACGGCCTTGATCCGCCGAATACCTGCGCTTGAAGCTTCTTCTTTTAGAATCTTGAACTTCTTACCATCTTCAATCAGTTCGTGTGTGTGGTCTACATGAGGACCACCGCAAATCTCGAAGCTAAATGGGCGCTCCTCGGCAGGTGACTGCGGATCTTTCATGCTATACACTTTTACCGTATCGCCATAACGATCGCCGAATTGGCCCAATGCGCCTAACGGCCCGGTTGCTTCTTCGGTAGGGTACTCAGCAAAGCTAATTTGCAGGTCTTTGGCAATTTCGCGGTTTACAATTTCCTCTACTTGATCAAGCTGCTCGCGCGTCACCTTCTCTGGGTGAGAAAAATCAAACCGTAGGCGCTCTTCGGTAATATTACTGCCTCGCTGCACCACGTGGTGACCCAATACATCGCGGAGGGCTTGGTACATGAGGTGCGTAGCAGTGTGATACTTTTTGTGCTGCAAGGTTTGGCCGCCAAGACCACCTTTGAACGTTCCTTTTGCGGCGGTTTGCGAGCGTTCGCGCTGCTCTTGCATCTTAGCGTCGAATTCTTGGCGCCAATTCTCAGGCAAATCTACACCCCGTTTGAAACATTCTTCAACCGATAACTCTACAGGAAAACCGTATGTATCATATAGGGTGAACAATATGGAACCCGTTGTTTCAGAAGGGGCTTGCCCCTTCTCGGGTGCAACTGCTTCGCTGCGTTGCAGCCCGCCTTCCCCCGGCTCGCTTTGCTCGCCGCCCGCACGACGCGCGGGTGAAAAAGCTTCTTCAAGCTTTTTCAGACCCTTTCGTAGAGTTTGGCGGAATACTTTTTCTTCTTTCACTAGCACGGCGATTATTTCTTCACGCTTAGCGGCTACTTCAGGAAAATCGTTGTGATACAAATCGGCAATTACCGGCACCACTTCTTGCATGAAATTCTGTTCGATTCCTAGCTCGAATGCAAAGCGAATAGCTCGGCGCAACAAGCGACGCATTACATAGCCTTGCTCTTTGTTGCTTGGCACGCAGCCATCGACTGCCAGGAAGGTTGCTGCTCGCAAGTGGTCGGCAATTACACGCATGGCATTGGTATGGCTGTCGTAGGTTTTGCCACTCAATTTTTGAAGTGTTTCAATAATTGGCCACATCAGGCTAATTTTAAAGACATCTGGGTCGTTTAGTTTGGCTGCAGCGATACGCTCAAGGCCTGATCCGTGGTCGATATTTGGCTTTTCAAGTGGTTCAAATTTGCCTTCTGCCACCTTCTTGTAGGCCATAAACACATTGTTGCCAATTTCCATAAAGCGGCCACAATCGCAGTTTGGGTGACACTGCTTGCCGAAGCTCGGGTCGTGTGGTGTGCCAAAATCGTAAAACATTTCACTGTCTGGCCCGCATGGATCGCCAATTGGAGTATGCTCAGGCGCACCATTACGACTCCACCAGTTTTTGCTACCATCGTAGAAAAAGATACGCTCACCGTCGTTAATACCGCGATCATAGCCATTTTCTTCGGTGTCGATGTCTGCCAAACCCGAACTCAAGCCCTTCGATTCGAACAAACCTTGCCACACTTCGGCTGCTTCAGTATCTTTTGGAATACCGTATTCAGGTGCGCCAATATAGCAAGTAATATACAGTTTGCTGGCATCAAGGCTAACGACTTCAGTCAAGAATTCCCACATCCATTCGATTTGCTCTTTTTTGTACGAGTTTGGGTCACCACCCATATTCCAGTTGCCGAGCATTTCAAAAAAGGTAGTGTGGCGATTGTCGCCAATATCTTCAATATCCATGGCTCGGAGGCAAGTTTGGCTATCGACAATACGATTACCGCTCGGGTGAGTTTCACCGAGAAGATAGGGGATTATAGGCTGCATACCACTGCCGGTAAAAAGGGTAGTTGGGTCATCTTTAAGAACCAACGGAGCACGCTTAATGATTGCGTGGCCACGATCTTCAAAGAATTTTAAGTACGCGTTTCGGATTTCTTGAGCATTCATTAGTTATATTGTAACAGAGGCCACTCGTTGTGAGTAGCCTCTTGGTTAATTTCGAAACAAAGCCTCTAAGCTTGTGGTGTTTGAGGTGGTTGTGGAGCCTGAGGTGGCTGTTGGTCGTTATTTCCGTCAACACCAAGTGCGTCTTTAATCTTGTCGTCTACATTTGTGCCTGGAATATCTACGCTGGCAACGGCGTCCTTGGCCTGCTCAACTACTTCACCGGCTTTTTGCTGCACATCTTGTACAACTTCTTGGTTTTGTACCCATTCTTGACCTTGCTGTACTGTATCTTGCACTTGCTGTACTACATTGTCAGCTTTCTTACCGCCAAACATACCTTTTATGCTATCGAGTAATCCCATTGTCTATCCCTCCTACTAACTGTTTAGGCTTATTATACTACACTACTATTCCACCGCCGAGACAGATTGCCCCGTCGTACATAACCGCCGATTGCCCTGGGGTTACCGCCCGTTGAGCCTCAGAAAGGGTAATGGTATTTCCCCGCACCGTACAATCAACTAACGGTGCACGGTGACGAATACGCACTTGGTAGGTCTGGTTTTCGTTTGGTGCATCGTTGATCCAATGCACCGATGCTAGGGTAAGTTGTGTTTGCCACAGAGATTCATCATTGAGATTGGTGGTGACGTACACGATATTTTTGTCCATGTCTTTGCTCACAACATAATAGGGTAAGCCGCCACCAACGTCTAATCCGTGGCGTTGGCCGAGCGTGTAGAAAATTGCTCCGTCGTGCTTGCCTACTATTTTTTCAGACTGAATATCGACAATATCACCTGGTTTTGTTTCAACGTATTGACTTAAGAATTCGCGGATGCCAATTTGGCCAACGAAACAAATGCCTTGTGAATCTTTTTTTCCGGCGGTGTATAAGCCCCGCTCTTCGGCCATCGCGCGAACTTCGGGTTTGGTGTATTCGCCAAGAGGGAATAGGGTAGAGGCGAGCGCTTTGCCACTAACACGGTACAAAAAGTATGTTTGGTCTTTGTTGGTATCGGCTGCCTGAAGCAGTTTACCCTCTTTTGTTGCTGCGTAATGCCCCGTGGCGATTGCATCAGCGCCTTGCTCAAGCGCTGTTTCAAGAAATAATGTAAATTTTACCTCTTGGTTGCACATAATATCTGGATTGGGCGTATGCCCCCTTTTATATTCATCAATCATGTACTGCACCACTTTGTCACGGTATTCTGTTTCAAAGTCAAACACACGAAAATCGATGCCAAGCTGAACGGCAACCCGTTTTGCATCCGCCAGATCTTCCGCCCAAGGACAACGCATGCCAGGCAAGTCTTGTGTCCAGTTTTTCATGTACACGCCGACCACTTCGTGGCCTTGTTCTTTCAACAGCGCCGCGGTCAGGCTTGAGTCGACTCCACCGCTCATGCCTACAAAAATTTTCACTGACTCTTCCCCATGTGGAACATCATAATCTTGACGATTTCGCTGGCAGCGAGCCACCACCCACGAGGTGTCGTCCACCACCAAGCCGTCCAATCGTCGTCGTAACTAGTGGGGTGGTTCAGCACAGTTACGCTTTCGCCAACACTGGCACGAAACTCAAGGCCAGCCCTGCGCTGGTGGTACCCAGAGGTCACCAAAATAACTCGCTGGTAGACGCTTGAATCGAGCAATGCTTCGGTTTCCTCGGCATTTTGCTTGGTAGTCTGTGATGATTCTTCGATAATTATGGCTGCTTCGGGTACGCCGCTACGAACTGCTTGTTGGGCCATTGCTTCTGCGTTGCTCGGGCCTGAAGTATCTTTGGCCGCACCTGAAAAAACCAATACGTCTGCCCAACCTAGTTGATATAGCTCTATTGCTTCTTTAGCGCGATCGGATGTATTGCCACCGCTTACGGCAACTATCGCGTCGGCCTTTTCACAGCCTTCTTTAGCATTTGGCGTGTCACCACACTTTGCTAAATCATCGGGCGACAAATACGCACTGACCAAAAAAGTACCAAAAAAGAGTAAGACAACTAGTAATACGATTGCTTTTATCATGATAGGTTCATCCTGCTTTGTTCAGCCGATACTGCCGAGCTGATCTCTTGGATGGCTCGGTCGATTTGTCCAGCTGTAGTGAGGCGACCGAGCGTAATACGCAAGCTGCCGTCGGCAACTTCCGGTGCCAAACCAATGGCGGTAAGAACATGCGACCTGGTGCCTTTGTTTGCTGCACAGGCGCTGCCTGTCGCAACGCAAATTCCCTTCGTTTCAAGCATAAATACCAGTCGCTCGCCGTCGATACCCGGAAACGAAATATGTAAAAAGTTGGGAAGTCGTTTTTTAGTAGAGCCTGAAACGATTGCCTCGGGAAATGCTTCTACGAGCGCTGCTTGGAGGGTGTCACGCAGACCCGAAAGTCGCTCAGCCTCAGTTCGGCGGTGTGAATCGGCTAGGCTCGCTGCCTTTGCAAACCCAATTACCCCAGCAACATTTTCAGTACCGCTACGTAGGCCGCGCTCTTGCCCACCGCCAACAATCTGTGCTTTTAGCAATACGCCTGGCTTAGCCCATAGCAAGCCAACGGCCTTAGGACCATACATTTTTCCAGCATTTAGCGTAAGTAGGTCAACACCTAATCGAGCCACATGCACGTCAATATGGCCAAAGCCTTGCGAAGCGTCTGAATGTAGCAGCAGGGGAGTGTTATTCCCCACTTCTGCCCTTTTCGCTCGCTCATCTCGAATCATTTCTGCGATGTCACGAAGTGGCTGAATGGTGCCGAGCTCATTATTGGCAAGCTGAATACTTACAAGGGTCGTATCTGGTCGAAGGGCAGCACGAACGGCATCAGGTGTAATACTTCCCTTTTCGGTTGGTTGCACCAGCGTATAATCGTGCTCGGCTGCGGCTGCCAACACAGCGTGGTGTTCAATTGATGAAGTTACGATGTGCCCACTGCTACTATGAATCGCGAGGTTAATTGACTCAGTTGCCCCGGCTGTTATCACTACCTCATCTGCTTTTGCGCCAAACGTCGCCGCTAGCGTAGCTTTTGCGGATTCATACTTTTTACGAACCTCAATTGCCGCAGCGTAGGGGCTTGATGGGTTGAAAAACGCATCACTAAAATAGGGCTGCATAGCAGCCAATACTTTCTCGTCTAGCGGCGTTGCCGCCGCGTGATCCAAATAGATAAGCGCACCCAACATTACTCTATTAATTATAGCAGTTTCTTGCCGGTTGAAGGGTCGCGCTTGTAGACTTTTCGTGCAACCTGTTCGAAGTACATGTTGATAGCAATCAGAAGATTATCGAGCTCTTCGCCTTCAATGTAGCTATAACGAGCGCCGTCTTGGGCTTTTAGTACACCTTTTTCCTGAAGTTCGTAGCGTGTGGTGGTCGATTGTTTATTGCCGTTAGCATCCAGGTATTCTTCATACCAAATCCACGTGTGCGGATCGAGGTTGAAAAACTCACGTCGGTGACCAGACGGCACTGCGCCAAATAGTTCACGACCTATCTCGCTTTCGAGTTGGATTAATTCACGCTCGGTAATAGCCTTGAATGGTCGGCCCTTTGGCAACTTCATAAAGTCGGCTGGACTGTCTGAGCCGATGAGAAGTGCGAGCGTCTTTTTAACCAATCGTGACATAAGTACTCCTAAGCAGCGAGTTCAAATTCTTCGCGGCGCCATTTTTGTAGTAACATGCCTTGTTGAATTGCAACAGCAGTTTCGGAAAGCTTTTCACCACGTCGAAGCGCATCAGCAGCTTCAGATCGGGCACGGGCTTCATCAAGGGAAAGCAGATCGGGAGAAGCAAGGTGCGTGTGAATTTCATCCCCATCATTAAACTCCGTCTCATTTCGAGGCGGGATTTGGTAGGTATGTTGCTCTTGCTTGTACGGTTCTGGCATGCATTCTCCTTAGCAGCTTAGTAAAAGTGGTGTCGAAAAGACTTTTTGCTGTTGGTGTTTAAGAGAGTGCTATTTGGCTAGACGCCAAATAGTGTAGATGCATTTGCGGATGTAACTCGTGCGAGGTGTTCGAGCTCTACCCCACGCCTAGACGCGTGATACTCGGCTACATGCCTCACAAATGCTGGCTCATTCACTTTACCACGATGTGGCGAAGGTGTCAAGAATGGTGCATCAGTCTCAAAAAGCATATGGTTTTCAGGGATAGAATCGAATATTTTTTGCTGATTTTCGTCTTTTGTAAATGTACTTATGCCGTTTAAACCTATGTATAGCCCTTCTGAGAGACCTCGCTCTAGATTTGACGTATTGTCGGTAAAGCTGTGTAATACGCCTCTAAGGCCACGAAAATTGCTGAAAATGGGCCAAAAATCGTCGAAAGCCTCGCGGACATGAAAAATAACCGGCAATTTTGCCTCATGCGCCATCTGTAGCTGTGCTTCGAACGCTGCAATCTGGACTTCACGTGGACTATGCGTGTAAAAATAATCTAGTCCGATTTCACCAACCGCGACAATAGAGCTGTGTTCATCGCGTAGGTGTAGCAGCTCCCCTACCCTTTCAAACCCGTCTTTGGCATCATGTGGGTGCGCTCCCACGCTTGCCCACACATTTTCGTGATTCCGTGCAAAATTGACTGCTTCCTCAGAGGTAGTATTATCAGTTCCGACGCAAATCATTTTGCCAACACCCATATTATGCGCACGCGACATAACATCTCCGACATCAAGTGGATAACCAGCTTCGTGGATGTGGCAGTGAGTATCGGTAAGCATTATGTTGCCTTTTGATGCGGGTCGGTTGTGTGTACGTACTTTTTAGGGAACATCACGCCTTCTGGTGGCACAACCACACCAGTTTCAAATGTTTTGTGAATGAATGCCGCGGTGGTAGGCAAAAATGGCACCAGTAAGTCGCCAATTTGCAGTAAGTTGCCTACGCAGTGAGCTAACACCTCTGACAAATGGCCGTCTGCGTCGGGGTCTTTTTCTTTGCTTTTAGCAATTTCCCACGGTTTTACGGTTTCGATGTACTGGTTCACGCTGCGAATCATTTGCCACACTTCGTCGAGAGCTTTATTAAACTCTAGGCTATCCATGGCCTTTCGGTAGGCTTGCATGTCATGCTCGCCCTGAGGTGAATCACCAATTACTCCGGCTTGGTAACGGGTCAGCATATTAGCAACGCGACTCACAAGGTTACCTAGGTCGTTGGCGAGCTCAGTATTGTAAGCTGTTTCAAACTTTTCCCACGTGAAGTCTCCATCGTCGAGTGTTGGAATATGGCGAGCAAAAAAGTAACGGAAGGCATCTACCCCGTACGTATCAATTACTTCGTTTGGATCGACCACATTTCCTACGGTTTTGCTCATCTTTGAGCCACCACTCGAGATGTGGCCGTGCACCAGCAGTTTCTTTGGTAGAGGCAGGCCAATGCCAAGAAGCATCGCTGGCCAAATACCAGCATGAAATCGCAAAATGTCTTTGCCAACTACTTGCACATCGGCAGGCCAGTAGTCTTGCCAGCCATCTTGGTCGGGGTAGCCGAGCACCGTGATGTAATTGCTCAGCGCATCAAGCCACACATACATCACTTGATCGGGGTCGCCAGGCACCTGTACCCCCCAGCTCAAGCTCTTGCGCGGACGTGATACCGACACGTCTTTTAAGCCATCTTTAATCAGCTCAAGGAATTCTTTCTTGCGAAACTCTGGTACGATTTGCATCTTGCCCGTTTCTATCGCTTCACGAATTTTGTCGGTAAACTCGCTGGTTTTTAGAAAATAGTTTTCTTCAGCTACTTGCTCGTACTGCGTTTGGTGATCAGGGCACACGCCACCGGTGGCTTCGACTTCTTTATCAGTGAAAAATGCCTCGTGCCCAACACAGTACCAACCTTGGTATTTACCTTTGTAAATATGTGGCTGAAGCTGTTGCCAGATGTACTGAACTGCGCCTTTATGGTGACCTTCGGTGGTACGAATAAAATCGGTGTATTCGGCTCCGACCTTTTTCATGAGCGCTTCAAAATTACCATACATTTGGTCGGTATACGCCTGTGGATCCAGACCTGCCTCGGCAGCCTTGGCGGCTATTTTATTGCCATGTTCGTCAGTACCAACCTGAAAGCGAACTTCACGGCCATTTTGTTTTTGGTAGCGTGCCCAAATATCGGCAATCAGATAGTCGAGCGCATTACCAATATGTGGCGTGCCGTTGACGTATGGAATAGCAGTAGTAACGTAGAGGTTTTTTCCCATTACCACTAGTGTAGCAAAGTTAACGCAATTGAGCGACTACGGCGAAACGACCATTCGTATCGCCTTGTGAATGCGAGAAATAGTGCGGGTCGGTAGCGGTATTCACATTTGAAACGTAAATATTCGCTTCAGGCACCCCTGCCCTTACGGCAAGTGCTTTGTTCAAGCCACTTAAATCGAGGTGAATACCGTCTTGTTCTTGACTCACGAACCCTTCCCAATCCTCATCTGTTAGATGGTCGAACCATGTCAATATGTAGTCATGCTTGGCTACGCTTGGTGCCATCCAAATAGTAATATCTTGCACGTCGCTACCCTTTTGCTTGAAAAATTCAATGGTTTTGGTGAGTGTTTTGGCTACTGATGCGTGGCGGCCAATGTGCGCCAGCGCCAACGCATGGCGGACTGAATCGTAAACTACAGTGCCCACACAATCAGCAATTGGCAAAAACATTCCTACTCCCGGTGTTTCGGTATAGAGCACATCAGCATGTACACCTTCGCTATCAGGACGAGTCACTTCGCCAATTGTATCAAATGTATTGCCATCATCGTAGCTAATAATCTGGTACACGCATTGGTCGTACTCTAGGCCAGAAGCAGCACAAAATCTTCGACGATTCTCAACCATCTCAGGGTCGTGACGGTTGTCCCGAGTTCGATCGAGTACCGAGCCGTCTTCACGTGACGACACTGCCACAAGTACGTTTTCAGGAAAGCAAGTAGGTTGGTCAGTCGAGATCATAAGCAGCCCTGTAATTTCTTCCAATCCTCAATTGAAAGTTCTTGGGCTCGCGCTTCGGGGCTGATCTGGGCTGTCTTCAGTAAATCATCGATAGCAGCTTTATCTCTGTGCAAGCCCGCAGCTAGCGAGCTGCGCAGTTTTTTACGTCGCTCCGCAAAACCGGCTTTTATTAACCAAAAGAACCCTCTTTCCAGTTCAGGGCCAACCAATGGCTGCTTACGAGTTTCGAGCACCACGACCTGTGAGTCAACTTGTGGCGGAGGAGTAAAGAACGCGCGTGGTACTTCAACCCCTAACGAAGCTTCGGCATATACTTGGGCGCTAATCGCTAGTATGCTCATGTCTCCCGGCTCTGCGACTATTCGCTCGGCGACCTCTTTCTGGACTAATAACACCACTTTCGAAGGTTTGTTGGTTGCTGTCATAAGTGTGTGAATAATTTTACTCGTAATGTAGTAGGGTACATTTGCTACGACTTTGTACCCAGCCGGTAACTGTGAGAGATCAAATGATAAAATGTCTTCGTTTTTTACTTGCAGCTTCTTACCAGGAAATTGCCCAGGCAGTTTTCGAGCTAGCGCTTCATCAAACTCTACCGCCACAACTTCTTTGGCTCTATCAAGCAAGACACTGGTGAGCGTGCCGAGACCTGGACCAATTTCGAGCACGATATCTTCTGAGGTTAAGTTCGCAGAATCGGCAATCGCCTCTAAAATGAGGCGATCATGGAGCCAATGTTGACCAAGAGCTTTGTTGGGTGCGCTCATTAGCGATAGGTATCTGGCAAACTAGCACCACACACTGGCCACGGCTGCCAGCCCCGGCGTACATAGGTTTCGCGAGCCGCCTGATCTTGCTGAGCAGGTGTTGCATCGGCTGGGTCATAAATACCATACTTGTTTGCCCATGTAGAATAGCTAAACTGGTAAGCACCTCGATAAAGTGGGTTGTTTTTATTTGCATAATTACCGCCCGACTCACACGAACGAAGCTTCGCTAATGCTGCAGCGAAACCACCGCTAAAGCTTGGCTTTGCTCCAACGATTTCGACTTGCTGCACGGCTTGTTTTATTACTACAGTCTGAAGAATCTTTTTACTTACTTGTTTACCATTTTTCATGATGATTTGGTAGGTCACCATCTTCTTTCCCGGTGTTCCTTCTTTGGTAACTTTTCGGTAGCCAATTTCGCGGTCAACGTCTTGGATTTGTTTTACCGGCGGCTTAATTGGTTCTTCTTTGGTAACCGTTTGCTTACCGTTGCGCCATACTTCTATACTCATTCCATCTACAATTGGCTGAGTGGTTTTTACAGAAAGTGTATCCTTTTCCTCTAGGCTGATGCCCTTCTCTTTCAGGAATTCGGCAACGGTTGCTTTTTGAGTATATACCATGTCTTCTTTGCCATAGAGTGTTAGCTCTACCGCGCTCGCGCGACGAATCACCATCTTTACACTGGCGCCGTCGGCAATCAAATCATTAGTTAGTTCAAGCTCAGCTTGGTCTTCGTCGTGTAGGACAATTCCAGCGTGTTCAGCGATTTGTTTTGGTGTCTGATAGGCGGTCATTATCATCTGCTTGGTGTTGCCGTCTTCGATTACTACGGGCCGAGCGCGATAGATATTAACCTGGTAGTTGTTGGCGACGAGTTCTTCATCGATACCAGGTTCAACAATATCATTTTTATCCAGGACGATATCGGCTTCCTTAAATGCGTCTCGCAGCGTTGTTGCGGTGGTGATAATGCCCTTTTCGTCACCTCTGTCATGTATGGTTATGAGTCGTTCGCCACTGGCACGAGCAGACTCGGCCTGCGCTCGGGGCATCAATGCAACGCAAAGAGCCAACAACAGAAATGCTGCTGCTACAAAAATTCCATACGTTCGTACTAGTGTAGGTTGGGTAATCCTCATACAATGAGTGTCTCTGTGCGTGCGCACTGAGTACTCGTTCCAGTATAGCAAATCTTGGCGGTAGCTTCTAGGTTACAGCTTGGTTAGATGAGCATATTCTACGTTGAGTTTTTTTGTCTGACCGCTGTCGAAACGAACGGTTACCGCTAGACCATCGACATCTATAATCTCTCCTTCGCCAAACTGGCTTGATCGCACACGGTCGTTAATATCAAAGTCTGGCAAAAAACTCTCGAATTCACTTGCTGACTGACGCGAAAATGGCGAGGATGACGCATGGCTCATGACTGAACTGCCCATGTCACTAATAAATCGCGAAGGTGGATTGTAGGCACGTTGGCCAAACTGAAGTCGGCTGGCTGCATAGCTTAAGTGAAGTTCCTCACGAGCCCTAGTCATACCAACGTAGCACAAACGACGTTCTTCTTCGAGCTCGCTCGGCCCAGATTCGTACACTCTTGAATGAGGAAAAATACCCTCTTCCAAACCGACAATAAATACCACTGGAAACTCCAAACCTTTTGCCGCGTGCAGAGTCATAAGCGTCACACTGTCTTGTTTGGCCGTTTCATCGACACTGCTCATCAGAGCAACTTCTTGCAAAAAATCCGGTAATGAGGCAAATGTTTTCGCATCGGAAACCAGTGAGCTAATGTTTGCTTCGCGGTCTTCAGCCTGAGGAGAACCATCTCGGATGAAGTTTAAGTAGTCGGTGAGCTCTAGTAAACGCTCAATTATCACGGTAGGCTCGTTCTCGGCTGTTACAGTTCGGTCTACTTCGCGCAAAATGTTGCCAAGTCGCGAGAAGGATGCTTTCGCCTTGGGTGTAAGGCCATCGACTTCCTGAACACGCTCAAGCGCAGTGATGATATCGAGACCGCTGCCAGATTGCCAAGTTCCGAAACGCTCGAGACTTGTAGCGCCAAGTCCGCGAGTGGGCACGTTGGCGATTCGGCTAAAGCTCATTATGTCGTTTGGCTGGTACACTACGCGTAAATACGCAATGATGTCTTTAATTTCTTTACGGTCGTAAAAACGCACTCCACCTACAATTTGATACGGGATTCTAGCCTGTAAAAATGCTCGCTCTATGGTGTAGCTTTGCGCATTGGTTCGGTATAGCACCGCGAAATCTTTCGGCGAACGCGCTCCAATCATTGTTTGTGCACCTATTCGGCTAGCGACTATTTGTGCCTCTTCAGCTTCATCGTATACCTCATGAAGTTGTACGGGAGAACCTGCGCCCTCGGCTGTCCACAGCTTCTTGTCGGTGCGTTCTTTGTTTTTAGTAATAACATTTTGCGCGGCTTCAAGAATCGCGCCGGTGCTTCGATAGTTCTGCTCGAGTTTTATTACGGTAGCACCAGCAAAGTCACGTTCAAAGTTTAATATATTCTTAAAATCAGCGCCGCGCCAACTGTAGATTGACTGCCAGTCATCACCGACCACACAAATATTTTTTGCCTCGTTTACTAGGCTTTTTACTATCATGTATTGTGCTGAGTTCGTGTCTTGATACTCGTCTATAAGCACATGGGTGAATTTGTCGCGCCATTTTTGCCGTATTTCAGGCTGTTCTTTGAACATACGTACTGTCTCGAGCAATAAATCGTCAAAGTCGAGAGCACCGGCTGCTTTGCGAAGTTTTTCGTACTGGGTGTATATTGACGCGACCGATTTTTGGAACGGATAGTGCGCCGTGGCTTCATAGTCTCCCGGTGACACCATCTCGTTTTTCGCTGATGAAATCGTGCTACTCACGATGCGCGGTTTAATATTAGTTTCTGAAATTCCTAGTGATTTCATAGCCTGCTTAATGAGGCCCTGTCTGTCGTCTTCGTCATAAATAACAAAGTTTGGAGCTATGCCTATCGATTGACCATCGTAGCGCAAAAGCCGCACGCATATACCATGAAAGGTACCCATCCACGGCATAAAGTTTCTTGGAGGAGCCTGGCCATCGCGATGTTCACCTGTATGCAGTAGCTTCCATAGCCGCTCACGCATTTCACGAGCGGCTTTATTCGTAAAGGTTACCGCAAGGATTTGATCAGGCCACACCGATTTTTCTTGAATAATATAGGCAATTCGGTGCGTTAATGCCTTGGTTTTGCCACTACCAGCTCCTGCCAATATCAGCAATGGACCGTCTGTATGCAAGACGGCTTGTTTTTGCGCATCATTAAGACCCTCAAGTATGTCCATTACTCTAAGTATACTAAAGTATCTTGGCTATATAACACCCATCAGGTATAGCGTAATTGCACCGCCAACACCAAGGGCAAGTAGTAGCAGGATCCATACAACCCACAGCCAACTTGCTTTCTTTTTGGCTGGGTGAGCGAGTGGTTCTGAGTAGTTTGCAACATCATAAATCGCGGTGTGATCTTGATCGCCAGAGCTGGCTTGCTCTTTGTATTGCTGGCTTATCGAGGTGACAGCAGGTGCGTTTTTCGCTTGGCTTTCTTCTTTGTCACGTGGTGAATCAGTGTCTTCAAGAGGGTTATCTGATTCGACGTGCACAACATCACCGCTCAACTCCGCAGGCATTGGTTGATTTTCGACAGGAGCTGTAGGTGCTGGTTCAGTTACTGCTTCGGTAGTATCTTCATCGGTCGGTTTTTCGTCTTCTAGTTTTAAGTCTGGCGTAAGATCAGTACTTGCCTCGGCAGTAGCAGGCTCGCCACCAAGCGGTCGCTTTTCAACTTTAGCATCCGCTATAAATGGTGATTCTGGTGGTGTCTCGGGTTGGGTAAGTTCGGTTGGTTCATCCGTGCTTTCACTATCAGAATTTTCCGGCTCAGCATCTACTTGTGCCGTCTCACCAGGAGTTGATTCGCTTTCTGATTCTTTTGGACTCGTCATCTCAAGTGGATCTGGCCAGTTAGTCTCGGTTGATGCTTTTGTGTCTTCTACTGAGGTCTCCGAGGTGTCTGAGTCTACGCTTGTAACCACCGGTACTTCAGGCTCTGCGATTGGTACTGTATCTGTGGTACTTGTAGGTGGGGCGATACTAACACCGGTTCGTGAAGGAGCAGCTAAAGGCTTACGAGCAGGCGCAGAACCCATAACATCCATAAATCGACCGCGTTTTGCAGCTGGCGCTGCCGGTTTTGCTGCAACGGGTACTGGTGTCTTTACTTCTGGCGTCGGTGATACAGCAACTGGTTGCGGACTTTCTGGCTCGGTAGCTACCGCAGGTGTGGCTGCGGGTTCTTCAGGTGTTTTACCCATCAAAGAACTTACTGCTTTATCAAGCTCGTCGAAATCTATGTCTTTCATGCTGCCTTCCTCGCCAAATTCTTAGTTTCGTTAAATGTATGCGCAAGCTCAACCATAACTGAAAACTCTTCCGCGTTCAGGCTAGCTCCACCTACCAGCAAGCCGTCAATTCCAGGAGTAGTGAGATAGCTTGCTGCGTTATGTGATGAGACGCTACCACCGTACAATACTCGCACTGATTTGCTTACTTTTGCACCATATAAATGCGCTATTTGGTCTCGAATGGTTTGTGCTGCCTTTTCAACATCTACTGGAGTTGCGTTATTGCCGGTACCAATTGCCCACACTGGTTCATAAGCAATCACCATGCCGTTTACTTCGTCTGCTGTAATGTTAGCTAGCCCACCGACAATCTGATCGTGCAACACTGCATGAGTTTCATGTGCTGCCTTTTCGTGAGCAGTTTCGCCTACACAAAGAATTGGAGTAATATCGTGGCGAATCGCAGACTGTACTTTCCCTCGGGTGTCTTTATCATGCTCATGAAAAATGTGGCGGCGCTCTGAGTGACCAATAATTGCGTATTCAACTAGGCCATTTAGCTGATATGCTGAAACCTCGCCTGTATACGCGCCTTCATCTTTCCAGTATAAATTTTGGGCGGCGAGTCTGAACTGACGACGATTTACCTGAAGGCTTAGTGACTGAAGGGCAAGCATGCCTGGCGCAAGTACAACTTCTACGTCTCGGTGAGTTTTAATCTTTTTTTCGAGTTTGTGGACATACAAACTGGCACCTTGGACGGTGAGATTCATTTTCCAGTTGCCAACAATTAGTTTCTTTCCCGACACCCTAGTAAATTCTGCTTAAGCTTATTTGTTTATAGTGTAGCAGTTGTGGGGCTATGCGTCTAGCAGATGTTCAACACCTGGAAGTTTTTCGCCAGCCATTAGCTCTAGGCTTGCACCACCGCCGGTAGAAACATGACTAAAGCTCTCACCCTTCTTCTCATCCCAGTGCAACACGAAATCGGCTGTATCTCCACCACCAATAATGGAAGTAATGTGGGTTCGACTGGCGATTTCTTCGGCAATTCTTTCCGATCCGGCAGCAAACTCAGGCCTTTCTGCGTACCCAAGCGTGCCATTCCACACCACTGTTGCGGCTCCGTCTATTACCGACACGAATTCAGCCGCGGTTGATGGCCCAATATCCAGGCACATGTCGTCGTCATTGATATCGCTTAAGGGAACTTTGCGAAGTTCGGTAGCATCGGGTGACTTTGCCACTACGACGTCACTCGGCAATACGATAAACTTTTGCACACTTTCAGTGCCAACTTTCTCGACAGCTGCTTCGTAAATTTCACGAATAATATCACTTTGGTCATCCTCGCGCTTGCTTGCACCTACATTCACGCCGTTGTAAGCCAAAAACGTATTCGCCATGGCTCCACCAATCAAAATCGTGTCTGCCTTATCAACAAACTCCCTGATAACTTGAATTTTGTCACTTACTTTTGCACCGCCCAGTATGGCGACGAGTGGGCGTTTCGGATGTTTCATAGCGCTCACAATTTGCGTGTACTCTTTCTCAACTAGCAACCCCGCAACGCTCGGCAAAAATGACGTGATAGCCGCCATACTCGCGTCACCACGGTGTACATTCCCAAACGCATCCTGAACAAAATATCGCGCGTCAGTATCTTGCGCTAGCTGTCGAGCAAATGACTCGTCATTGTCTTTTTCGCCAGGGTTAAACCGTGTGTTTTCAAGCACAATAACACTGCGTTTCGGTGCCTTTTTAATTGCCATACGGACTTTTTCACCGACTGTTTTGTCGACAAAACGAACTGGCTCACCCAATAATTCGGATAGACGTAGTGCCGTTGGTTCAAGACTGAACTTAGGATCCGGGCCTTCAGGACGTCCCAAGTGAGCGATGAGCACTACTTTACAGCCATGCTTTAATAAATACTGAATCGTGGGCAAACTAGAGCGAATACGAAAATCGTCAGCAATAGTGCCGTCTTCTTCCAGTGGTACGTTATAGTCTACCCGGACTAAAATAGTCTGGTTCTCAAGCGGAACTGATGTTATTGTTTTTTTCGGAAACTTCATGCCCACCCCAATTTCTTATTCTAATACTCGAACACGTATTGTATCAGTTGCACCCATTAGTCCTGGCTGTCGCCCACTTACCAGAACAAATGTTGCTGGTGATGCGAAAAAGCCTTCTTTCATGAGTTCTTTCGCAAGCTCCAAACCGGCCTTTTCGCCATCAGGACGCAGAAAACTTTTGTTGGCATACAGAAGCGCAAGCTGTTGTGCTACTCGTGGCGTACTGGTAACGGAAACGATTGGTCGTGATGGGCGGTGAGCCGCAATGCGCACGGCAGTGGCGCCCGACTTTGTTTCGGCGATAATAGCTTGAGCATCCAGCTGCGTAGCAAGATTTTTTGCTGCGGCGCAAATACCATCGGTTTGTGATGCTTTCTTTTCTGGCAAGTCTAGTGGTCGTACTGGCGCATGTTCTTGCGTGTGCATAATTACGCGCTTCATGCTGCGAATTGTCTCGAGTGGATACTTCCCCACTGCTGTTTCATCTGAAAGCATGACACAATCAGCTCCTACGATAACCGCGTTGCTTACGTCACTTACCTCAGCACGGGTTGGCTCAGGGTTGTCTACCATGCTACTCATCATTTGGGTTGCCACGATACTAATTTTTGCATGTCGCTGACATAGACCAATAATACGTCGCTGCACCACAGGGACTAGCTCGGCGCCTACCTCAACGGCTAGATCACCGCGTGCAACCATAACAGCGTCGCTCGCGTGAACGATTTTTTCTAGCTCATCTGGTTCAATCGCGGTTCGCGTTTCAATCTTTGCCACGATTTGCGCGTCTGAGCCTTTTTCAGCCAAGTAACCCCGCAGTATCTCGATATCGGTAGCGCGATGCACGAAGCTCAGGCCTACAAAATCGATGTCTTGGTTTACCCCATAGTCGATATCTTGGTAGTCTTTTTCGGTCAACACATCGCCACCAAAATCAGTATCAGGCAGGTTCAAACCTTTACGGCTCATGATAAACCCGTCGTTTTCTGCTCGAACTACCACTGTGTCGCCCTCAACGGCGGTTACTGTTGTTTTTATCTTACCGTCGAAAATGTAGATTCGTTCGCCAGGTTTTACTTTGGTGCTCAAATCGTATTGAGTTGGCAAGATTTTACCGTCGTGTTTAGCACCGTAAACAAGGCGAAGTTCGTCGCCTTCGTGAACGTCCATATGATTGCCTTCGATTTCACCAAGACGTATTTTAGGTCCTTGTAGGTCTTGGTAAATTGCTACTGGCTTGTTATATTTTTTGCTCGCCTGACGAATCCATTGAATTTGCTCGTCTCGGTCGGCGTTGCTACCATGCGAAAAATTAAGTCGAAAGCCATTCACGCCCGCCTTCAGCATACCTTCTATCATCTCGTAGCTGTTTGTAGCAGGACCAACGGTCGCCAGAATTTTTACACGTTTAAATTTGGGTGTTGAAACTGTATCCATTACGTATAGTGTACCTATAAATGCTCACCAGGGCTACCCTGGACGCAGGCGTAAATAGTATTATCTGCCTAGTTTTTTCTCTGTTGCGGCTAGGTCGATTGTAGTTTTTACCACTGTGTCTGGTGCAAGCGAAATACTGTCGATGCCTACTTCTACCAAGAAGCGCGCAAATGCCGGGTAGTCTGATGGTGCTTGGCCACATAGCCCAACCTTCACTTTTTTGCGTTTCGCAATGGTAACAACCTGGCGAATGAGTGCTTTAACGGCGGCGTTATTTTCGTCGTAGACATGCGCTACCGTGTGATTGTCGCGATCTACGCCAAGTGTGAGTTGCGTAAGGTCGTTGCTTCCGATTGAAAATCCATCAAATAGGTCAGCGAACTGCTCGGCTAAAATCACGTTAGAAGGAATCTCTATCATCACGTATGCTTCAAACCCATTCACGCCTCGCTTTAGGCCACTCTGCTGCATGATTTTAAGCACTTTCTGCGCTTCGGTTAAATCGCGACAAAACGGCACCATAGACTTAATGTTAGTAATACCCATCTCATCACGGACCCGTTTGATAGCTCGACACTCGAGTTCAAATGCTTCGCGGTAGGCGTCGCTATAGTAGCGACTTGCCCCCCGCCATCCTATCATCGGGTTGTTTTCGATAGGCTCAAATTGAGTACCGCCAATCAAGTTGGCATATTCATTTGATTTGAAATCACTAAAACGAATTATCACATCGTTTGGATAAAACGCAGCACCAATCATTGCCACGCCTTCAGCTAATTTATCGACAAAATAGTCAGCCTTGTTCGAATAGCCCTTTGTCAGCTCGTTGATTGTTTGTCGAACGCCAGGGTCTTTTACTTTATCAAATTGTAGCAGTGCCAATGGGTGAATTTTGATGTGTGAGTCGATAATAAACTCTTCACGGGCCAAGCCCACTCCATCGTTTGGAATTTGCGAATACGCAAATGCGTGGTCTGGCGACCCAATATTCATCATGATTTTCGTTTTTGTGCGAGGTAAGTCTTTGACATTAGTACGCTCTACTTTGTACTTTAGTATGCCTTGGTACACACTGCCCTCGTCGCCTTCCGTGCAGCTCACTGTAATAGGCGTGCCGTCGGCAATCTTGCTACTCGCGTTGCCAGTTCCAACCACACAAGGGATGCCAAGTTCTCGCGAAACAATTGCCGCGTGGCAAGTACGTCCGCCCTTATCGGTAACAATCGCACTCGCCATCTTCATAATCGGCACCCAGTCTGGATCGGTCATTTCGGTCACCAACACGTCGCCTTCACGGAATGAGTTAATGTCGGCGACGCTCATTACTTTATTCGCCTTGCCTACGCCAATTTTATTGCCAACACTTGTGCCGTGCGCAAGCATTGGACCTTCTTGTGTAAGTTTGTACTCTTCGACAATATTAACATCGCGACGAGCCTGGACTGTTTCAGAGCGAGCTTGCACGATATATAGCTTACCGTCATCTTCATCGAGTGCCCACTCAATATCCATTGGCTTCCCGTAGTGTTGCTCGATAATCATGCCCCAAGAGGCAAGTGTGTTAACTTGTTCATCCGTAATCGAAAACCTGTTTTGGTCTTTCTGAGCGACAGCAAGGTTTTTTGTTTTGCTCCCTCGAACGGGCACCATCTTCATCTTTTTTGTTCCAACCTTGCGCTTTAAAATTGCCATCGTCGGTTTGAAAACGATAAATTCGTCAGGGCTAACGTGGCCTTGCACGATATTTTCGCCTAAGCCATAAATTGAGCTTACTACTACTGCGTTTCTAAAGCCGGTTTCGGTATCGATGGTAAACATAACGCCAGCGCATTCAGAGCGAACCGCGACCATCTGTTGAATACCAACACTCAAGGCAACTTGCATGTGGCTAAAGCCGTTTTCGACACGATAGACAATCGCGCGATCGGTGAATAATGACGCAATACATTCTTTCGTAGCGCGAAGCACATGTTTTTCGCCACTAATATTTAGGTATGTTGCCTGCTGACCAGCGAATGATGCGTTCGGCAAGTCTTCGGCGGTCGCAGAAGACCGAACAGCTACTACTAAATCACCTTTCGGGTGTCCACAAGCTTTACTTAGTTCAGCATAGCCGCGTTTGATTTCCTCTTCAAAATCACGTGGAAGTTTTGCCCGAACAATCATTGAACGAATTTTTGCACCACGGCTTTTGAGCTGCCGCATGTTTGTGACATCAAGTCCTTCTAGAACTTTTTCAATTTTTGCGTCTAAGCCAGATTCGCGCAAAAAATAGTAGTAGGCATCAGCTGTGGTTGCAATGCCATTTGGTAGGTTCACCCCCTTCGGCCGTAGGTAGTGATACATTTCGCCTAGAGAAGCGTTTTTGCCACCGACTTGAGGAATATCGGTCAATTTTAAATCCTCAAAAAATTTTATGTAAGTGTACATAGAGTGCCTTTTTTGATTAACTGTACTTTTATAATAGCACTTATGCTTTTGGGAACCTATTTCCTAAGCATTTATCTGGGCGCTTTCAACAGCGTATTCGGATTTTGATTTCATTTTTCCTTCATCGTCAACCGTGTACTGCAACAATGTTCCGGTTATCATTTCAATATCACCGATGCCTTCATCGCTTACGGATTCAATGTACTTTATCAACGCACGTATGCTGTTGCCATGCGAAACAAGCAAGATATTTTTGCCCGCCAAGAGCTCTGGCAAGATAGTTTCTTTATAAAAGGGCACCGCTCGTTCGTATACCATTTTTAGCGTCTCGCCATCTGGGATTGGCTCGTTCCAGCCACGTCGAATCTTTTGAAATTGCTCTTCGCCAATCATTTCGCGCATTTCCCATTTGTTTTTGCCAGTGTAGGTTCCATAATCACGCTCATTTATTGCCGATGATCGTTCGTACGGAATTTCAAACTGGCCGGAAGCATCCAATATACCGCTCATAGTCTCTAGTGTGCGAATTTGCTCAGAGCAATACGCTTTATCAAAGACGATGTTTTCGTCCTTTACTTTTTGCCCAAGCACGCCGGCATCGTAAAAACCCTTTTCGCTTAAGTGGACGTCTGTTACGCCAGACCATTGCCCGGTCGCGTTCCATTCAGACTCTGTATGGCGCGCAATCGTGAGCGTACCGGTTGGTTTTGGTGCAACTTTTACAAGATTCGGTGTGTCGTTGTACCAAAAACGAATGATGTTTTCACAAGTTGTGTTGTTAATACGGCTAATGGCCCCGGTAGTATTAAATGCATTGTGTGGGGTAACGATCACATTCGGCATCTTGTGAAGTGCCAGAAGCTCGACACTATACTGCATCGCATCGTTATGAACACTTTCACTTCGAAGGAGAGTTACTTCTTCTTCCAAGCGCAGAAGCTGCTCACCTTCAATTACATCGAGTGCCGCACCAGCTAGCTGTTTACTCGATAATTTATCGATGAGTGCTTTCGTATCAACCAGTTCGCCACGTGCTGTGTTTATCAACACCGCTTCAGGTTTCATCAGCGCAAGTTTTTCGGCATTTAGTAGGTGGCGATTCTCTGGGGTATATGGTGCATGAAGCGTTACCACGTCACTTTTAGTTAACAAGTCATCAAGTGCCAGGTAACTAAAGCCAAGTGTGTTGGCTGCCTCATTGTTTGGATATGGATCAAACGCGACTACCTCCATCCCAAAGCCACGAGCAATCTGTATGGCCGAGCGACCAATATGTCCCGTGCCAATTACCCCTATAGTTTTGCCAGATAGGTCCCAGCCTGTTAGCGTATCGGCCGATACTTCGTTATCAAACGAATCAAGTGCTTGTGGTAATTTTCTAGCGAGGGCAAGCAGCAATGTAAATGTATACTCGGCCACCGTTTGCTCGCCATAAGTTGGCACATTTACCACTGTCACCCCGTGGCTTTCGGCAGCCTGCATATCGATGTTATTGAAGCCAGTTGACCGACAGGCGATAAGTTTAAGGTTTGGAAGCTTTTCAATTATTTCGGCCGTGACCTTACTACTTACAAATACCGAGATCACCTCTGCGCCAGGGTCGATATTGTCAACGCTAATAGCATCCGCTTCATATTCCCAGCGGTGGTCTGTATCAGCTAGCGCTTGGCTAAGCTGTAGCCTATCGATGTCAGTCGCATCGTAAAAGTAAATGAGAGCCATCTGTGATTATATTATGGCACAAGCATGAGCTTTATGAGAAGATGAATGTATGGAGATTGATCGCATTGTTGCGCGACAAATCATTGACTCTCGAGGTACGCCCACAGTAGAAGCAGATGTGTACCTCGTAGGCGGCGCTATGGGAAGAGCTGCCGTGCCGTCTGGAGCGTCAACCGGCGCTCACGAAGCACATGAGCTACGTGATGGAACGAAAGCATACCACGGGTTATCAGTTGAAAAAGCCGTTTCGAACATTCACGACGTATTGGAACTAGCCTTAAAAGGGGTTCGAGCCGACGATCAATATCTGCTTGACCAACGCATGATCGACGCCGATGGCACAGCAGACAAATCATCGCTTGGAGCAAATGCGATTTTGGCTGTTTCGCTGGCGACAGCCCATGCCGCCGCGGCGGCTAGAGGCTTGCCGCTCTATCGTCACATCGCGGATATCGCTCACAATTCACAGCTTTCTCTACCAATGCCGATGATGAACGTTTTGAATGGTGGCAAGCATGCTGATGGTTCAACCGATATTCAAGAATCGATGATTATCCCTGTTGGTGCTTCGTCGTTTCAAGATGCAATTCGCATGAGCGTAGAGGTTTTCCAATCACTAAAGTCGCTGCTGCGTGAAAAGAAATATGCCACGACCGTAGGTGATGAAGGAGGCTTTGCGCCACATATTCGCGATGGCAATGCCGAGGCTTTCTCGCTATTGACCCAAGCCGTTGAAGCGAGCGGCTACCGTCTGGGCGAAGACATTGCTTTTGCCGTTGACGTTGCCGCAAGTGAGCTATTCGAAGAAGATACCTACGTATTCAATGCCGAAAATAAACGCTACCAAGCTGAGGAACTGATAAGTTGGTATCGAAAACTGGTAACGACCTACCCGATAGTGTCGATTGAGGACGGACTTGCTGAGGATGATTGGGCTCACTGGCAGCACCTCACCAACCAACTTCATAACACGCAATTAGTTGGTGATGATCTGTTAGTTACCAACGTTGAGCGACTGCAACGGGCGATTGATCTGCGCGCGGCGAATGCAATTCTTATCAAACCAAACCAAATTGGTACACTTACAGAGACAATTCGTGCCATTCAACTCGCCAAAGAAAATGGCTGGAACACGATTGTTTCCCACCGCTCTGGCGAAACCGAAGATGTCAGTATCGTGCACATTGCCGTTGGAACTGGGGCTGGGCAAATTAAGACTGGTAGTCTTTCTCGAAGCGAACGAACAGCTAAATACAACGAGTTACTGCGTATCGCTGAAGCAGACCCTAGCTTGCCTTTGGCTCATCCTTTTGAAGCTCGTCTATAAGCCTGTTCTCTACCATCCAACGGTAGTTCCACCTGCCGGGCTTCTCTGTTTTGTAACTCCAATAGCAGGTAGCAATAGCCGGTTCATACGCCGCCGTTTGTGCCAATGCAAACTTCTTAGAGGTCTCAGGTTTGGCTGCATATGGTAACATAGCACTCCATTCGCCAACCATCACGGGCTGCATGAGCCGAAGAAACCTGAGTAACCAATTGCTATATCCAACAAGGTGTAGTTGCTTTTCTATCGCCCGTCGCCTACTCCGCTTGCCAAAGCAGTAATACAGATGCGTATCCAGCACTACCGGAAAATCCTTATGTTTCATAAATGCGAATGTGTTGGTAAGCAAATGTGGGCTAAATGCATCCGAAAAAACAATATATGTGCCTGGTCGAGCTACTTTCATGAGTGCTTTATAGGCCGCGCGATAAAAATGTATTAATCGAAGCGCGCTAAAATCTCGACGAGGTTCGTTTAGCAACTCAATACCCCACACCTGTGGCGAATCTTTAAAATGCTCGGCAATCCGTACCAAACTATCTATAGTTTGCTGCTTGGCTTGCTTATTTTTTAGCCATGCCTTGCCCTTTTTCTGGTTGCCACTGCCACTGTGCGCTTGGCTATTCTGCGCTTCGGGCGCTGCATGTAAGTCGATCAAAACTTTCAGGTTGTACTTACCTGCCATCTCTACGAGCCACTCAAGCCGAGCGATAGTGTCCACATATGGCTTTGCTTCGCCAAATAACCAGTAGCCTACCGGTACTCGCAACAGTTCAACACGTTGTGCGGTGAGCCAGGCTATGTCCGCTTCTGTGATAAATGTTTCGTGATGTTTTTTAATTCGCTCACGACCTTTTTTCAGGTTCGAGAGTTCGTATTCATTCTTTGCCGAAGTGCCCTTAAAAAGTGATGGTGTCATCCACTTTTCAAGCACCAACCAGCCACCGAGGTTTACTCCGCGCATAGTTCAGCCAATTTACGCGCCGTGTTCACATTTCGTATGGTCATTTGTTTGTACAGTGGCGTACCCATAAGTTTTAGCAAGCAGCTGCGACCTTGGTTGGCACGCTTCACATGCGATAGCAACGCACCAGGAACATATAGCACCGTCTCAAATTCTGGCCGGTACCCAATTTGTTTCACTATTTCAGGCTTGTCAGCGTCTGAGAACAGATACAGCACGTCCGATTTCGCTTGTTCGCGGTCATTTTGCCATTCCTTTGGCACCGCCTCCGCAATGTCGCGTATTTGTTTTGCACTCAACAGTAGTACCGGGATATCAAACCCAAATTCGTCTTTTAACATTTGCTGTACGTCGACACTTGATGGCGCTTTTGCACTCTCGAACACGACATTACCCGAGTTAATGTAGGTAACGACATTTGTTGCGCCATACGCTTCAAACACCTTCTTCAATCGCTGCATCTCAACACGGCGATTACCGCCAACGTTGATTGCTCGAAGTAGACATGCGTATTTCATAGAACTAGTATACCTGGTGTGCCTGTGCAAAGTGGAACGGTATATACTGGCATCATGGACATATCGGGTTTTATTACGAAAGCAGTCGAAATAAGCAATCTTGATGATTACGAATCATCCTACACCGAATTAGGTGGTGGCGAGCTTAACGAGACATTCTTATTACAGTGTCGGGCTCGAAAAGTCATTCTGCACATATCACGCTACAATGACCACAATAATTTACGTGACGAAGCCTCGGCGTTGAAAATTTTAGCCAATGTACCTGGCGTACCCAATCTCATATTCTTTGACGAAGATAGGCGTATAAATAATCGACTTTGGATTATTGAAGAATACGTCGCAGGTACCCATAGCAACAGGTTGTCTGTCCAGCAGTTTCATGCCCTTGGCGCACTTTTAGCTAACGTGCACACCGCAGGGGTAAGTAATAAGCTCACCACGCCATGGGAGATGTTGATAAAAAATTGTCGTGGATTTGGAAACGAAGAGTATTTACTCAATCACCCAGACCCACAGTTAGCTCGTTCCTTTAATAAGGTAAAACTTTTGTGTGATGCATACTCTGAACCAAATATAACAGTACTGGCCCACTGTGATATCACACCTTCAAATACGCTTGTCTTTGGTGACGATGTACGACTTATTGACTGGGAGTTTGCTAGCTACAGGCATCCCATGGCCGAGTTTGCCTCTGGCTATTACCGTGATATTGATTTAAACAATGGCAAGTGGAGACAGTCTATTTCCGACGAAGAGCTTAGTTCGCTTTTAGACGGCTATAAAGGGGCCGGAGGCGAAGTTGATGAGTCCCTCCTTGGCCTTTATGAAATCATTGATAAGGTTGGTGTGACTGCGTATTTATACTGGCGCCTCAATATTTCAGATTGGCAACCTCTCGAGGGTATGAAAGAACAGTACATGCTAGATTATGCGAAAATTCTAACGTCCATCAATGGTGATCCCAAGGAGAAATACGCATAGATGATATAACTATCCTAGTTCTATCATCTGCTAAACTTTGTCAAATCTATAGATTATGACAAAGTTCGAACTCGAGTTCGATTCGTTTCTCACCTGAGAAACCACCATGAAAAACACCCCAGAAAACTGGGGGGCTTTTCATGGTGATCCCAAGGAGAATCGAACTCCTATTGCCAGGATGAAAACCTGGTGTCCTAACCGTTAGACGATGGGACCAAAATCTGAGTAATGCGTGTCAAAAATCAGCTTGCTTATTTTTGACCGAATTCGAGGATTTGAAGTCACATACCCTAGTATGGGACTTGTCATTGCCTAAGTACATGGCTTCACACCATATTTTAAGCCTACATCTTGTAGGCTTCCTGTATTCTAGCAAATTATCAAGTATTTGAAAAGGGTTGTTGCCGCGAGGGCGACGAGTGCGCTCAGAGACTCTTCGTCCCGATCGCACTCGTCGCGCCTCACGTGTTCACGGTGGTGGTTCAGGCGAACCTGGCGGCGAGCGCCTGGTCGTGAATCACCTCGTTGGTCATGGTCTGCTGACCGTGGCCGGGCCTGCCGTGACCGTTCAGGCCACGCTGTGCCTTGCGACCCCCCTGCTTGCCGGCCTTCATCTTCCGCATCTTGCGCTTTGCGCCTGCCATGTGAATCTCCCGGTTACTCGGGTGTACGATACCTCCTGATGACACCGTACTTGCGTGGCATTGTACGCTCATTTGACATTTCTTGTCAAATAGTATTATATATAGCGTCTGTTTTATTCATGCCACACTAGATGTAGCGTGCTCTTCTCATTTCGCTTGTGCTTATTTGACAAAAGTGGTATAAAATATTGACATTTATTGATTTTTGTGGTAAATTGGAAGTTAATCACCTTATGAGGAGGTGGAATATATAGTAATTACAAACCTGCGAGGAGGAATTTTGTAATGAAAGGTAAACTATTAGGGTTCGCCCTTGCCGTACTATCCGTTGCTACTATCGGTGTTGTACAGATGCAAGCGAACGCCGTCGTGGACAGCAGCCCAGACTGTGACCAGTGGGCGGTAATTTGGTGTGGTAGCTACAGCCCAGCTGACGCTCGAAACGCCGTAAAAAATGGTGCAAAAAACTCACCAAATCTTGCCAAAATTTTTGGCGCACTTGGCATTCAGGCCAGTGAAATCAACGGTGACTACCGAGCAGGTATCGTCTACCAAGACGGTCGGATTGTGGTAAACGGCAAAGTTGTTGCCACCAACGCTCGTATGGCAGCACGTAACCTAGGCGGTAACCCGATTGCTGGTACCAACGCCGGTGTAATGTCTGTTAATAAAATGGGTAGCGCACAGACTGCTATGGTGAAATTCGATAGCAACGGACGATTTGTTCACGCTATTATGAAGCCTTGTGGCAACCCTGTAGCGGCAACTCCTACTAAACCAGAGCCAAAACCAGTGGCAAAATGTGAAAGCCTAAAAGCAGTAAAAATTTCTGACAACCGCTTCCGTCTTGAAGCTAAAGCTATGGCAAAAGATGGTGCAAAGATTAAAAGCTACCACTTTGTTGTAATGCACGAAGGCAAACAGGTATTTGCTAAGAACGTTGACACTGACAAAGAAAATGCACACGTAGCTTTTGAAAGTGCTGACCCAGGCAACTACAAAGCGTCAGTTGTCGTAAAGACATCTGAAGGTCCACGTGATGGCGCACAATGTACCGATACTTTCAGTATTCCAAAGAAGCCATTCGCCGTATGTAAGGATCTAACTGTTGAGAAGATTTCTCGCACCAAGTTCCGCTTCAACGCTAGCGCAAACGCAAAGAATGGTGCGACTATCAAAGCCTACACGTTCTCTGTATACAAAGACGGCGCTCTAGTACAAACACTTCCTCAAGTAACTACAAATAAAGAAACTGCAAGTGTTACCTACACACAAACTACTGCCGGCAACTACGTTGCAAAGGTTGTGGTAAAGACAAGCCTAGGCAACCGCGATGGCGAGCAGTGTGAAGCTCCATTTGAAGTAACCGAAAAACCACCTACTCCTGTAGCAACTTGTAAAGATCTTACGGTTGACGTAATCGAAGACAATGCGAAGTTCCGCTTCAATGGTGAAGCCGAAGTTAGTGGCGGTGCTACAATTAGCGGCTACGAATTCGCTGTATACCGTGGCAACAGCCTGGTTGACACTCTTCCAGTTAGCTCTACTGCTACAACCGCAAGTGCAGACTACAGCCAAACCACTCCTGGTAACTACACTGTACGCCTTACGGTAAAAACTTCTGAAGGCGACCGCAACGGTGATCAATGTGTGGCAACCTTCAGTGTTGACCAACCTGAGGAAAACCCAGGCGTAAAGGTTACGAAGCTTGTAGAGGGCGTAAAGAACAAACGAGTTGGTGTAAACGTAGAGTTTACCTACCAAATCGCTGTTACTAACACTGGTGACGTAGACCTAGAAAATGTACTAGTTACTGACACTCCAGAAAGCCAAGTGGCCTTGATTGCTGGAAATGTTGGTACGGTTGCAAACAACACATGGACATATACTATTCCAGTGCTGACTGTTGGTGAAATACAAGACTTCACACTTACCGCTAAGGTACCTGCAGAAGTTGCCAACCAGATTAAAAACACGGTTTGTGTGGACGCCCCAGAAGTTCCTGGCAACCCAGACGACTGTGACGATGCATATGTAGACGTAAAGAAAGTACCTGTGTGTAACCCAGAAACTGGCGAGATCATCCGCGTGGATGAAAGCGAAGCTAGCAACTACGAACCTGTTGACAGCCCTAAGTGTGACGAGCCGGAAGTTCCTGAAGAACTGCCACAAACCGGTGCTGCCGAAGTTGTTATGCAACTTGTTGGTGCTACCTCACTAGCTGGCGCAGGTACTTACTACCTAGCAAGTCGCCGCAAAATCTAAAAGAGACTGACCGCTCATTCTAACTCTGAGAGCTTATGTCTCAGCCGATAACTCCCCGTACAACACGGGGAGTTATTTTGGTAAACGGAATCCGAAGACACTGCCCTCGCCTTCGGTTGACGAAAATACGACGTGGCCTTTGTGTCCATCAATAATTTTTTTAGCCAAAAACAACCCAATACCTGTGCCGTCTGGGCGCTGCTTGCGTGCATTGCTGGCACGGAAAAACTTGGTAAACAGCTGTGGCTGCTGCGCCACTGGCACGCCTATGCCCGTATCAACAACCCGGAAGGTAACGTCGTGTGGTCGCAAGGTTAATTCAACCACAATTTCGGTATGTGGCCGAGAGTAAAACACGGCGTTGTCGATGAAATTCATGATGACTTGGCGAATTTTGTCTTCATCAAGAGCTAGCACCAGCGATTGCTTTGGAATTTTGCGACGAAATGTTAGCTCGCGGGCTTTGGCAGTGCTTTCAAGCGCGTCAATTTCTTGGTTGATGAGTTTTACAATGTCTACTTCGGTTCGCTCAATCACGAATTTACCAGTTTGAATACGAGATACGTTCAAAAAGTCGCTGATAAGTCGCACCATACGTTCGCTGCTAGTAAAGGCTTCGGTAAGCAGCTTGCGTTGAACGGCACTAATCTTGCCAGCATCGCCCTCGAGCACCATACTTAGATACCCCTTCACACTGGTAAGTGGGGTGCGCAATTGGTGAGAAGCCATGCTCAAGAATTCATCCTTGGCTTCGTCAAGCTGCACTAGCTGCACGTTAGACGTGCGGAGCTCGTTGGTAGCGGAGTCGATTTTTTGCTGCAAATACACGCTCAAATCATGCTTGGTTTGCATCAACACAGCATTTTCCATGGCCATTGCCATGTCGCCCGCGAGTAGTTTAGCAAGTTGTAGATCTTGACGAGAAACTTTCACGCTTGGAGTTTCGTGCAAAAATACATAGCCGATGGGCTTGGTCGCACGCATGAGTACAATGACAAAATCAACTCGATAGCTAGAAAGAATTTGGCGAACAGGATGGTGTGAATCAAATTTTGCTCGTTCCAATATCACCTGCTCTGGATGACTGGTGACATATTCGTCAAGCTCAAGACAATCCCGCAAAGAGGGATGACTTGCGTGATGCGTGCCAACGCTTGCATAGCGATTTTCGTCTTGGTACACAAACAACACGGCACTTTTAGCTGGAATTATTTGGGTAAGCTCGTGCAATAAGTGTTGCATACGTGGGCGCAGAAGTGCTGATGAGCCGAATACTCGCTTCAAGCGCATGTGTGCACGCCGCTCACGATGGGCTAGGTGGTACATACCCGCAAGTAGCCAAGCAGCTAAAAAAGCCAGTGCGCTACTGCTGAGCAAAATAACGATTTCCCACCACGACATATATACGAATTATAGCGTGCAAGCGACAGAAATGCGAACTGAAGTTATGCATATGTTGTATGCTAATAAGTGATGACGAAAATCGCAATTATCGAAGACGATCCTGTAATCCACCAAATGTACCGCATGAAATTCGAGGCGGCCGGCTTTGAAGTACAACTTGCTGGTGATGGAGAGCAAGGTGTTGCCCTGGTTGAATCGTTTCAGCCTGATATTATTTTGCTTGATGTGCAAATGCCGCATAAAAATGGCGTGGAAGCCCTAACTGAGATTCGTGATGCAGAGTGGGGCAAGTCAATTCCAGTGATTATTTTGACTAACCTTGGACCAGAAGAGGCACCAAAACAGCTGAAGAGCCTTGGTATTCATAGCTACATTGTTAAGGCTGCGGTAACCCCGAGCCAAGTAGTTGATAAAGTAAAGCAAGCTCTAGCGGTGCACTAGTCGCCGACAACCTGTTTTCTAGCAGCACGCAGCACGTTATCAAACAACGCTGCTACTGTTAGCGGGCCTACTCCGCCCTTGTCAGGCGTGATAGTTAGATCGTTTCTATCGCGCACTTCATCAGCAACATCGCCGAGTATTTTGCCGTGTTCAGAAGAGGTCGCAGCATCGACTACCACTGCGCCAGGCTGTACAAACATTGAAGTAATAAGTCCTGGTACTCCTGCGGCCGATACAATCACGTTGCAACGACGAAGTTGTTTTGCCATATTTTTGCTGTGTTCATCAAATACAGTCACGTCGTAGCCAGTCGCCTTCCATAATTTTGCCAATGGACCACCAACGAGTCTCCCATTTCCAACAATCCCAATCTTTTTGCCTTTTAAATCGACATTGAAGCCCGCCAATAGCCAATCGATAGCCATGGCTGTAGCCGGTGTCAGCTGCGCGCGAACGCCCAAACCATCGACGTCTTTTTCTGGTGCAACGAGATCTACTGCTTCTTGGGTTTGCGACTCGTCTGCCAAAGGAAGCTGCACGATAATTCCATGCACCGCCGCATCGTTGTTGAGTGTCTCAATCGTTGGCAGTAAGTCTTCAGATTGCACCTCGTGACGGCGTACCTCAACTTCAATATCTTCACCGTACTGCTGCTTCATGCGTACATAGGTGCCAATCACTGGGTTATCTGACGTTTGCACAATCGCAAGCGTTGGCTTAGCGCCGTGTTCTTGTCGAAGATTTCGTGCCTGACGCAATTGACGTTCTTTAATATAATCAGCTAATTCTGAACCAAGGAGTAGTTTCATCTTTTCTATTGTAACAAAGGTGCTACAATGAAGACATTATTAGTAGGTACAAACTACCAAGGGGGAGAATATGTACGACACGACTTATCAATCAAGCTATTACACGACATCGTCGGCCGATCCGGCTGTACTGGCAGGCGTGTTCGCTGTCATGGGCGTATTCTTCTTAATCGCCTACGTGGTATGTGCCATTTTCTTGGCAATGATTTTTAAAAAAGCTGGGGTTGACCAGTGGAAAGCATGGGTTCCTTTCGTAAATGGTTGGGCGTTCTTTGAACTCGGTGGACAAAAGGGTTGGATCTCACTTCTAGCACTACTTAGCTGGATTCCACTACTTGGCTTCGTTGCATCGATTGTTGTACTCGTATTCTCAATTATGGCGGCGATTAAGGTTGGCGAGGGCTTTGGGAAAGAGGGCGTGTTCGTACTACTCTACGTCTTCCTGCCTCTGGTATGGCTTATTTGGTTGGCGGTCGAGAAAAACAGCTGGAAGGGTGTTCCCGCAGCGGCAAAACCAGCCACAGAAGCGCCTAAGGCTTCGTCTGAGTCATAGCTGCTAGCTTCGGACGAATTGCGCTAACGAGATAGAGCGAGCCGGTAATCACTACCGGCCGCTTTTCTTGTAGAGCCGATTCCAAAGCTTCGTCTAGTGAACTTATCGCTGTAGTGCTGAGGCCTTTTTGCTCAGCAAGTTCGGTGAATTGTCGTGCCGGGATACTTCGTCTACCTTTTATGTCTTGTCCAACAACAAATTCAGTGCATATTAGATGTTTAATCTGCAGCGAAGCAATTTCATCGATACAAGCATCGATTTTCGTATCCGGCGCTTGCACGAGCGCAGCAATCCATACTGCATCAAGGTTGAAATTTGTTGGTAGTGATGCAATCAGTGCCGCTAGCTTCTGTGCATTGTGAGCTCCGTCAAGCAGCACCGGAGTACCTTGAATATCATAGCGCTCAAACCTACCGGGGGGAGCAGCATTCATTGCTTGTTCTAATTGCTCTAATTGCAAAACCGGTAACGCATCACGCGCTGTAAGTTCGTCGTACACTCGCACGGCTAACTGCCAATTTTGATGCTGAAATAGTGCCAATGTAGGTAACTCTTCTTCGTGAACTTCCACGTATTCTACCTCCGTGTCTTGCTCTTCAGCGGCTGCATCCAGCGCTGCTTTCGCTCGCTCATCTTGTTCTGCGCTAAATACTCGTTGTGACTTGCCTATAATCCCAGCTTTTTGCGTCGCTATTGCTTCGAGTGTTTCGCCAAGTACGTTGGTATGGTCAAGGCCAATTGGTGTGATAACACAGATTTTATCGGATCGACTAACCACATTGCTCGCGTCGAGTAGTCCGCCCAGGCCTGTTTCTATTACCGCATAGTCTACCTGCTCTTTTGCAAATACCCAGTAGGCAAACGCCATGAGTAACTCAAAATAGGTTGGCTCTAGTTTGCTCGCAGTGACTTCGTCTAGAAATGTTTCAAGGTAAGCTAGAAATGTCGATTCTTCAAGCGGAAAGCCGTTAACCTGCACTCGCTCGTTTATTCCCGTAATGTGCGGTGATACGGTCAGGCCAGTGCACTTGCCTGCTTGTTGTAGCAGGTTTCGTATGAAGTAAGAGGTACTGGTCTTGCCTGAGGTACCTGCTACATGAACAACTGGGTATTCGTGTTGCGGATTGCCTAAAAACTCCATCAATTTAATCATTCGCTCAATCGTATAGGTCTCGCCTCCCATTTTTGGTGGTGAATATTGTATGAGAAGCCGTTCAGCGTCAGCTAATGTAGATAGTCTTGTCATTACTGTTATTAGCGTACCATACCTATACATTACTAGCCCCGGCATACACCGGAGCTAGTAATGTATTTTACCCGTGCTCTACTTTGCGAAGTGGCTTCGTACTTGGAACAGGATGTACCAAGAAATAACCGCGCCCAGCGCAGTACCTAATAGGCTGCCAAAGCCATAGTACGGCAACATGAGATACACAACGCCAGTGATTACAGAGACATAGCTACTATAAAGTAGTAGGTTCCAGCCTGACTTTTTGTGAACTTTTAGCTTTTGAAATGCCATAAGAAGCAAAACTGCTTGCACAAGCATAGCTGCGAATACGACATACCAGAAAACGCTTAGGTCTTGTGAATACGTGTTTACACCGTATACTTGGCTGAGTCCGTTAAGGAATTGACTTGCTGTGTGACCTAGCTGCCAGAAACTCCATGCACCCCACAAACTCACAACCCCGCCAATCAATGCCAGCCACCAGCTATTGTCGGCAAGCCATTTTTTTGCACCGTCAGGTAGCTGAACAGGGAATTTTTTGTTGAGATTTTCGTCGAGCCACTTCTCTAGCGCCATCGGCTGAGAATCATACTTTACTTCACTCATAACACGTCCTCCTTGGTTACTACCTATGATAGTACGCTGAGAGGGCTGGTTTGTAAATAAATCCATGTAAAAACCGCCCCGAGGGACGGTGCTTACATGGAGGGCCAGGAGGGGCTTGAACCCTCGACACCCTGCTTAAGAGGCAGGTGCTCTAACCAGCTGAGCTACTGGCCCAAAATACTCTAAAAACTATAGCAAACAGAGGCCAAAATGTCTAGAGTTGGTCTTTTTTGGCGCTAATGAAAGCACCCCATTGGCGAATCAATCGAAGTACGGTTTTCAGCGGCAACTCAATCAACATATCGAGCGCAAGCGCAACAATATTTACCCGTGAGTACTTATCGCTGATGTAGCGACCTACTACCACGAATGGCATGTACAAAAAGTCGCGAACAATTGTTACGCCGTTTTGGTAGGTATCAATCGATTCCATCTCTCGGATTAATCGACTGAGCCTAAAGCCCAAGAAGCTGGCTGCAGACAAGAATACAAAGAATACTGCCAAGTGGAGTAGCTCGAACTGGAAGAATTGCCACAAAACCCATGCGACGGTACCAAACACGGCAACAAAAAGTGCTCCATATACGACGTTGTAGCCAGCTCCGAACTTCTGGCTCGCTCTTCGCTCAAGGTGTCGGCTCGTGCCCGTATCGTACAGCATCATCTCAGCTTGCTCGACCAAACGCTTAGTATTGGCTGGCCCGGGGAGCATAAGCGTAGCACGAAGCAAAATCATATAGAGCGGCGGGAAGAATAGATTAATGATAAGTGGAGTGAAAATAATAGCATCGTGAATAAAGTAATCGTACGGCACCTCAATTGCGATACCGATTATTACCTTCGTAATGATAAGGAACACCACGCTTCGAATAATACCGTGATTTACTCGAGAGTTTATCGCTTCATAGTCTTCGTTGACTTGTTTTTCGAATAGCGTTAAAAACTGGTCTTTATTTGGCAACACTTCGCTAAGCGTCGGGTCGTTGTCGACCATGTGACGAAGCACACGAAGCGGTGCACCTCGACGGTCTACGATTCGAAACAGTTTTTCGGTAGTCGACGAATCGAGCAGCGCGTCGATGTGTCGGTTTGTTTCTATAAAAGGTTCTAGGTGTTCGGGAGATTGTTGGTACCGTTTCAAAAGACCTAGTCTTACCACTGCGTCGTCCGATTTTAACAAGGCACGGTGAATCGCCACATACAGAGCCGTTTCTACTTCTTTTGGTTTGGTTTTAAATATCTGTGAAAAATCGAGCGTGGATAGAAAATGACTATGGGCAAATTGGGTAAATGCCTGTAAATGGCCTGTGTCATGTAGCAACCACTCGGCTTCAACGGCCAATAGCTCAATTGTCCATCGCTCTACCTGCTGATACGAAACCGTGCGTCGCTTCGAAAGAGTGAGGTAGGCTTCGTAGTACTGCATTGCAAACTCACTTATTGTCGCGACGGTCTGCTCGGTGATGCTATCGTTGGCAATATAACCTGCTTGCGTTAGCTCAACAATAAGCTCGTCGCCACTTGATGCGATTCGCTTTTTGTCACGCAGCAAAAATATTCTTTTGTAGAATCGCCGAATAGCGCGTTGCAAAAGCAGGTGTTCTTCTGTGTACTCGGCCGCATTCCGAAGCTGTTCGTAAGCAGCGGTAATAGCAGCACCTGCGCCGACCACGTGAACAGTTTGCTGATGCGTATGTTCAGTGGCGCGATGGTTTTGTTGGGCATACGCAGCCCGCAGTGACGAGGCAAGCTGATTTGCCATGGGTATATCGTTTTTCATACTCAAAAAAAATGGTACACCCGGTACGATTCGAACGTACGACACCTGGTTCCGAAGACCAGTGCTCTATCCACTGAGCTACGGGTGCGTAAATTTTGCAAAATACAGAGGTAATTATAGCACGTTTTCGTCTAGTTGCGCTATACTCGTGCTATGGAAGTGCACACCAATATTCCTCTAAAGAATTATGTGACTATGCATCTAGGTGGACCTGCCCGCTTTATGACTGATGTGTCTACACCCGAAGAATTACAGCAAGCCTGTGACAACGCAATCGCAAGAGGAGTTGCTTTGTTTATCTTGGGTGGCGGCAGCAACACAATCGTCCACGACGAAGGCTTTAATGGCTTAGTTATTCGCAACCGTATTCTTGGCTTCGAAGTGCTTGAAAAAACCGCTGCAAACACTACTATTCGAGTTGGCGCTGGCGAAGACTGGGATAGGGTGGTGCAACGAACGGTTGAAATGAATTTGACAGGCATAGAAGCAATGTCGGGTATTCCAGGTACTGCCGGGGCCGCTCCGGTACAAAACATTGGTGCTTATGGCCAGGAGCTTGCTGATACATTTGTTGAACTTCAAGCCTATGATATTGAACAACAAACGATGGTTACGTTAAACACAAATGATTGTGGCTTTTCCTACCGCGACAGTATTTTTAGAAATGAAAGTCAAGGCAGATACGCCATTGTTTCTATTACCTTGCAGCTATACACAGAGGCCCCTAAGCCTCCATTTTACGCAGCTGTTCAAGAATATTTTGATGCTCATGGTATTACCCTATATACGCCGCAAGTAATTCGCGATGCCGTACTGGCTATTCGCAGCGACAAATTACCCGACCCCAAACAACGGCCAAACACCGGTTCATTCTTCAAAAACGCGATTATAGAACAATGGCAACTTGATGAACTTCGCAAGACCTGGCCAAGCATGCCAGCCTATGATCTTGGCGAAAAACGGTTTAAAGTGCCGACCGGATGGTTGATTGAACAAACCGGCTTAAAAGGAACTCTTCACCACGGCATTCGCATTCACGATAAAAACGCTCTAGTACTTATCAACGAATCTGCTTCCAACTATCAGGATCTCTCTAGCGCACGTGAGGTAGTTGTAGGTGCAGTAAGAGATACGTTTCGCATTACCATCGAGCAAGAACCCCTCGAATTATAAGCTGTTTGCTCCGTAGTAATTTGCGCTATAATAAGCGTAAGAGGAATTTTACACGTGGGAAAACCAAATCGAGCAAACACTCATGGCTATACATTGATTGAAGTGTTAACTGTAATAATGGTACTTGCTGTCATTATTGGTTCTGGCTGGGCACTGAGCGCTGGATACGTAACCTATCTACAAAAAGCGCGTGATACCGAACGTCAAAGCGATGTGGAGGGCCTAGCACGATATTTCGAACAGTATTACAGGATAAACGCATCCGTCAGTGGCCCTACCTACCCTACTACAACGCAGGTTAATTCATCGCTCACAAGTCTGATTGATCCTTCGGATACATCGATTACCCGCGCGCCTGACCAGTCTTCAAATAGCGTTTCAGTTGCCGCCGACACGAACGCGGCGCGTCCATCATTCGACCAATATATTTACCAACCTATTACTTCCGCAGGCGCAATCTGCTCTGCCGCCCCCTGTGTGCGTTTCGTATTGTATTACCGGTCTGAAACTACCGGTAATGTTGTAACCGTTGAAAGTAGGCGACAGCAATGAGGCAATCCGAATCTGGCTTTAGTTTGATTGAACTTTTAGCAACTATCGTCGTGTCGGTAATATTCCTTGTATCTGCTTATCAATTGGTAGGCGCAATCACCAGTCTGTCCGTAACCGCGTCTCAGGTGAGTATTGCTGACGATTTAGCATACGCGAACATGCGTCAGTACGCAAACGGCAATAGCCCAATCTGGTTTACCTGTGACCCCGTGAACCCAACGACCTTCGTGACATTACTATCTAGTTCATCAGATGTTAATCGATTGCCAAGCCCTGTAAGCCAAGTTGTTCGTGCTAATGCACCATATGGCTGTTCGGGTACTGCGAGCGGTATGCCGATTTATGTTGAATCGTACGTAACGTTTGGCCCTAACTCTAGAAAGGTAATACATGGCACGTATGTTACCTACTAATCGCCGTCTGTCTTTTGGCGTAACTATTATTGAGCTAACGGTGGTTATTACTATTCTGCCAATTATTATTGCTTTGTTCATTTACGCGGTATTTGCGAGTGTAAACGCTTCGACAAAAAGCAAAGCTCAGCTGGAACTCGACACTGGAGTACGCGATGCTATGAATGTAATTGAGCGTGATGTCCGTTATAGCGTCGCTTTCGATAAAACCGTCCCAGCCGAATATTCAGACCCGTATGGCCCAAACAATTCTGGCACGAATGGTGCCGAAGCCTGGAACTTTACCGGTGTTCCTGCTGCATCATCCGACCGAATTTTGATATTGTCAGTACCAGCTACTACTCAAGCTGGCGTATCAAATGCCCGTGAGCCAGTGTACGTGGATGGTTCATACAATTGCTCTACCGAAAGAACCTACAACCCCGAACATACGTATATTACAATTTACTTTGTTAGGGGCGGTACTCTATATCGACGCATCTTAACGGATACCACAACTACCGTTTGCAACGGACCGCAAAACCAAAAACAATCATGCCCAGCAGATATCTATCCTTGGAACGTCATATGTGAGGCTAAAGATGAGGTGATTGCCACTAATGTATCGAGTTTTTCAATTGATTACTACGTTAATCAGGTAGCAACACCCATTAGCAACGTGTATACCTCTTCTGACCCCGACATATTGAACACCGCTGATGACGCAGAAGTCACACTTACCCTCAGCAGACAATTTGCCGGAGAAACTATATCTGGTACATCAACCCTACGCATAGCAAAGGTTAATAAATGATTCGCAACAACTCATCAAGCACTGGTTTTACTCTCTCTATCGTATTGATTCTTTCAACCGCGCTAATGATTCTTGCTGTTGCCTTGCTGCAAACAGTCTCAATAACTCGAAAAGATAACGTGCAGCAATATTACTCTAAAATGGCCGAGGAGGCCGCTGAGGCCGGTGCGGCCTATGCACAATCTTGCCTTGAGTTAAGCGGTCACCTGCAAACCTGGGGGCCTGCCGCATCCGGTGGGGCAAAGCCAGACTTGCTCCCTTCGAGTGACTGTGATGGTACTGCCAATGCCTTCCCGTCAAAAGCTTATGTATATACGGACAACTACATTCAGACACGATTTGTCGTAAGCGACCTTGAGGAGTCAGAACAAAACAGTGCGGTAATATCCGTTACTGGTTACACCGAGGTGAAGCAATACGGTACCAGTACTGTAGTAAAAACCTACACCCATGTGATCAAGAAAACGATTGTCTGGACACCAGACCTAGCGGCTCAGCGCTCTACGAGTGGTCAACTGCGTACCTGTGCCTTACTTGCAATAGATGCTTACTGCTGGGGTAATAACTCAAGTGGAAAACTTGGTAATGGTACTACGACTGATAGTCTTGTACCTGTGAAGGTCTCCCGACTCACCTATCCGGGTGGAATCGGTGACAAAAGCATTCTCGATATTGAAGCTGGAGCTACGTTTACTTGCGTCATCATTGATACCGGTGAAGTGTACTGCTGGGGTGATAACGCCTACGGACAGCTCGGCACAGGAAATACGACCGACAGCTACACACCTACAAAAGTAGATGGTGGTGGTGTACTAAATGGCAAAGTGGTTACTCAGATCGCTCTAAGTGCCTACACGGCGTGCGCCCTGATTGACGATGGTGACCTTTACTGCTGGGGGCGCAACAGCGTGGGTCAAGTAGGCAATAACTCTACGACTAACCGAACAAGCCCTGTTCGCGTGGGCGGATCTGGACATGCAGGCACAGGTGCACTGGCAGGTATCGATGTCGCTAGCCTGGCTAACAGTAGTGGGGCCTTCAACAGCCATACGTGTGCTGTAGGTGTGAACGAATTAGCCTATTGCTGGGGAAGTAATGTGAATGGGGAAATTGGTACAGGTGCCACCACATCGAGCTATCTCGTACCGACCGCCGTGAACACTGGCGCAAGCAGTGCATTAAATGGCAAAAAAGTCATCAGTATCCAGGGAGACGGAACCCCAGCCGACGATGTTGGCGACTCGGGAGCAAATATCGATGGGGACGCCCATACCTGTGCACTTGCCTACACCACTACCGCAGCAGATGCTAAACCATATTGCTGGGGAAGTAACCGGCTGGGGCAACTGGGCAACAACGGCACCTGGGCAAGTGGTAGCGGAACCATGACAGCGCGCTGTACGAAGTGGAACTATTGTTACCCGCAAGCGGTTACCGTTAGCGGTGTCCTCGCCAGCAAAACTATTACCGAAATAGCAGCAAACGATGAAGGTGGCTGTGTAGTCGCCTACCCGAACTCCGGAACCCTAGTTGATAGAAGTGTATACTGCTGGGGAAGTGGTAATGTTCGTGGTGATGGATCTAGCGCTAACACAAAAGTCCCTGTCACTGTTGTTGACGTGCTTGGTTTATTCGCAACCAATACTGTCGACAACGTAGTAGGTGGAGCGCGACGTTTCTGCGCACGTGCACTGGGCAGGGCCTTCTGTTGGGGTACGAATGGTATTGGACAGATTGGTGATGGCACCACTGTTACGCCGCGGCGTCAACCTACAGAGTCTCTCTATTTGCGGCCGCAGAATAACGTATACATTTTCTAGTTCACAAACCCCTTGTGCTTATACTCATCATGATGTATTATCAGCTTATAAGATTAGTAACATTTAGGGGGCACTAGAATGACTCTTACAAATATCAACAAAAGAAGCGACCGTGGTTTCACCATCATCGAGCTCCTTATCGTGATTGTGGTTATCGCCATCTTGGCAGCCATCACGATTGTAGCTTACAACGGTATACAGAACCGCGCGAAGACCACTAGTGGTAATTCACTCGCTGCAAACATCTCAAAGAAGATTGAGGCCTGGAACACTGTTAACTCAGCTTACCCAACCTACTGCCAGCTTGTAACCAACTCACTTTCACCAACCGGTGCGGCACCTACTGCAGGTACTGCTGGTGCTGGTACGTGTGCAGCTGGTGGTTCAACCGCTGGTAGCGAGACAAAGCTTGACCAAGTTAACTCAATTGCTCCTGCAACCAACGCTACTACTAGCGCTCAAAGTGGTACAGTAGCAAACGGTGGTACAGTAGTAACTCTACACAACTGTTCAGCTACACTCGGCTACAACATATGGTACTGGGACTATTCAGCAAGCACTCCAGCTGCTGTGAAAGTCACTGTTGGTACTGGTTGTTAGTACACATTCGAACATCAAATACTCCCGGTATAAATCCGGGAGTATTTTTTACACCTCACTTTTCTTAGTAGGGTAATGGAAAGTCTTTTAGAAACGCTTTTACCTCAGCGCGGAGTGTCGAAAGTGTCTTCTCGTCATCACGAGCATCGATTGCCTGCTTCATCCAATCGGCAATTTGTGGCATATGCTTTTCGGTTAAGCCACGCGTAGTGAGAGCGGGTGTACCTAAACGAATACCACTTGGTTTAAATGGGGGGTTTGGATCATCTGGAACCGAGTTCTTATTTAGTGTGAGGCCAATTTTATCAAGCGCTTCTTCGGCTACTTTACCATTTATGTCAAAGCTCTTTTGAACGTCTGCCAAAATCAAATGGTTACTGGTGCCGTTTGTCACTAGTTTGAAACCACGTTTCATCATTTCATCAGCCAGCACACTCGCGTTTTTAACAATTTGCTTTGAGTACGTCTTAAATTCTGGCTTCAGTGCTTCACCAAATGCCACAGCTTTCGCGGCTATTACATGCATGTGCGGCCCACCTTGCATGCCAGGGAAGATAGAGCGATCAATCAGAGTAGGGATGTTCTCGAGTGTTTTTTCAGGTGCTTTAAGTGGGTTCCCCACTGTTCCCCTACTCAAAATCATACCCCCACGTGGCCCACGAAGCGTTTTGTGTGTGGTGGTGGTGATTACGTGAAAGCCATAGTCAAAAGGATTCTTTGCTACACCAGCTGCAATGAGCCCAGCGATGTGCGCCATATCAGCCATCAATAGTGCTCCTACTTCATTGCCGATTGCAGCAAATTTTGCATAGTCAAGTTCGCGTGGGTACCCGGAAAATCCAGCTAGTACGATTTTTGGTTTATGTTTGAGTGCCAGTTCTCGCAAATGGTCGTAGTCTATCTCACCCGTTTCAATATCTTTCATTTTGTATGGAATGAAGTTATAGAGCTTTGCACTTCTGGTCATTGGATTACCGTGAGTCAGGTGTCCACCATGGCTCAAGTCCATCGCCAGCACTGCGTCGCCTGGTTCAAGCCAAGCGCTATACACCGCTTCGTTCGCTGGTGCGCCTGAGTGCGGTTGTACGTTGGCGTGATCTGCCTTGAATAGTTTTTTAGCGCGATCAATTGCAAGTTGCTCAAGTGGATCGGTAAAGTCTTGCCCACCATAGTAGCGTTTGCCAGGGTAACCTTCGGAATATTTATTAGTAAACACACTTCCCAGCGCTTCAAGCACATCTGTGCTTACATAGTTTTCGCTCGGAATCAGTTCGAGTCCATCTCGTTCGCGTTGCTCCTCACCCGCGATAAGTTTCGCAACAACATCATCTTGCATTTTGGTCATACTACTCCCCTTTTTCGTGTAGTTTAGTTAGTTCCCTAAGATGACGTAAGAAATTACAGCATACATCCAGTATAGCACTTTTATCTTATATCGTATGTGATATACTTTCCCTATGAGTGTATTAAATTACAAGCAGCAACTCGGTCGGCTCATCTCACAAAACCGCACCGAAAAAGGCATGACTCAAAGTGAACTTGCCAAAGAATTAGGTACGTCACAGTCTGCTATTAACCGTATCGAGCGAGGTGGGCAGAATATCAGCCTTGAGATGTTGGCTCGTATTAGTGACGTGCTTGGTAGCAATCTGGTGATCCTGAATAAGAGCGGCAAGATAAACTTTCGCGTTAAAGGTGGCCACAAACTTTCTGGCTCAATCGAAGTAAAAACCAGCAAAAATGCCGCCGTGGGCCTGCTGTGTGCTAGCCTGCTGAATAAAGGACGTACCACCCTCAAGCACGTTGCTCACATTGAAGAAGTGAACCGTATTATCGAAGTGCTCGAGAGTATCGGTGTAAAAATCCGTTGGGTGAATGATACCGATCTTGAAATCGTACCACCACCAAAGCTAAAGCTAGAAGCTATGGACGTAGAGGCGGCAAAACGCACACGCACAGTGATTATGTTCTTAGGGCCATTGCTGCACCAATACAGCGAGTTCAAGCTCCCATTTGCCGGAGGCTGTAACCTTGGTACTCGTACAGTCGAACCTCACATGGTTGGCCTTGAGCCTTTTGGTATGAAGGTGGAAGCTGCACCAAACACAGACTATTACCACGCAACCATACGACCTGCCGGTCCGCAGCGCGCAATCGTCCTTACCGAGCGTGGTGACACCGTGACCGAAAATGTTATTATGGCGGCCGCGTTGTACGACGGCGTAACTGTTATTCGTAACGCCAGTCCAAATTATATGGTGCAGGATGTCTGTTTTTTCCTAGAAAAACTAGGCGTACAAATTGAAGGCATCGGCACGACAACCCTCACTATTCGCGGCAAGCGCCATATCAACACCAACGTTGAGTATTACCCAAGCGAAGACCCGATTGAAGCAATGAGTTTTATCGCGGCAGGCGTGGTGACTGGTTCACACATTACCATCAAGCGCGCACCGATTGAATTTTTAGAGCTTGAGCTATCCGTACTTGAGGGCATGGGGCTGAGTTATTCGCTGTCAGATGAATACATGGCACGAAATAGCAAAACTCGTTTGGTAGATATTACTCTAAAGCATTCGGATCTTGTGGCTGCCAAAGACAAGCTTCATAGCATGCCCTTCCCTGGTGTAAATATGGATAACTTACCGTTCTTGGGGCTAATTGCCAGCGTGGCAGCTGGGCGTTCACTGCTGCATGATTGGAGCTATGAAAACCGTGCGATTTATTTCACTGAGTTGTCTAAGCTGAATGCAAACATTGAGCTCGTCGACCCTCACCGCGTGTATATTACCGGCCCGACCAAGTGGAAGCCAGCCGACATTGTAGCACCCCCTGCCCTGCGACCATCGGTAGTGATTTTACTCGCTATGTTGGCCGCGCCTGGTACCTCGACGCTTCGCGACGTGTACTCAATCAATCGTGGCTACGAAGATTTAGCGAATCGTTTAAACGCAATTGGCGCTCGTATCGAAACAGTCCAAGATATCTAGTCTACCTCTATAAATTGTGCTACAATAACTCTTGCATATTTATGGCGGGCGTAGCTCAGTTGGTTAGAGCGTCGGGTTGTGGCTCCGAAGGCCGTGGGTTCAATTCCCATCGCTCGCCCCATAATAAGAATGTTGGCGCTAGCTAGCATTTTTATTATGGGATGTGTGCTGAAGAGATTGAATCCTTGCCAAGGCTGGGGGTGAGAACTGCCAGCGACAGTTCGCAAGGAAACCTTCCGATGAAAGCTATGCTTTCAATCGTGAAGTTTCGGGGTCGCGGAACGTGACCAATTCCCATCATTCTCCGCTTTCAATCTGTTATAATTAATCCACAAGCGGGTGTCGTATAATGGCTAATATATCTGCCTTCCAAGCAAATGATGCGAGTTCGATTCTCGCCACCCGCACCATATGAAGAAGACCTCTTGGTCTTTTTTATATGGTACGTGCCGGAATTGATCTCGCATCAGCGAGCAAAGCGAGCCAGATGCGAGGTCGATAGCGAGGAGCAAGGCAGAAAAGTTTACTTTTCTGAATGCGACGAAGATATATTCATATTCTCGTCACCATAAACACAAGTGTTACTACCTCGTCTGCACTTTGTTATTATGAGTATGAGTGAGTAATGAAGGTTAAATCTACCAAGCGTATCAGCAAGTGGGAAAGGCTAGGCTGGATATTCGTTATCCTTTCCGGCTTAACTATTCTTGTTGGTGTAACATTCATAGCCTATGCAATTTATAATTGTACGACAACTGGTTGTGAATCTACACCAGACTACGAAGGTAAGCCTCAAGCAGTTACGCGTGCTGTTAAGTACGCTAAAAAAGTGTGCAAGAAATCTTATGATACGAAAAATTGTGACGCACTAATTAGTACCCATGATTCTTTATACGTATGTGGTAGTTTTGGGGGTATGTGCGGGTGGATTATTGGTATCAATAGCCCCGAACATTCTGACTTTATATACAAATCAACTGCTAGCTTGGAGCAAGGTTTTATGACTGGTTACTCTGTTGTACAGTTTAGCGAAGATGACTCAACAAATTCACGCAAAGCGGCAGATATTATTAATAAGATGTGTAAAAGCTACGAGCCATCACGTAAGCTAAATTGTTTTAAAGATCAATTCGGCTTAGAAAGTGCTGTTATTCACTGGTATGAAGACTCTGATGTCGGAAGCATTACCGAGTACGTTGATCCTTATAGTTTCAACTTGGAGATTTCTCGTAAAGGCGTTATTTTAGATGCAAATATCACGAACTTTGAAGATGAAAGTGAAAAAATCCTATACAAGTATCCTGCAATAAGGCGCTATCTTCTGAAGGATAGGTCTATTTAAAGGAAAAGCAGCAGCCCCACGTCATCGACGCGGGGCTGCTGCTCGCCGCGGCTGTGTGGGGCCGATGAACGTGGTCAGGGTTGTCGCCAGAAGTCGTGCCATGTGTCAGCGATGTCGTCGACCAGATCCTTCGCCTCGTCGTAGACAATGCCTCCCGCGGCAACCGCGTAGAGAAGCGGATTGAAGACGACCATCGCGACACGCTTGACGCGTGTGTCTTCGATGCGATCTCGCTGATGGACCGGGGTCTCGGCCTCCATCTTGATGACGCCAATCGCGCCAGCCGTCCATCCGAGCACGCCCGCACCCACCAAGAGCTTACGCTTGAGGGACATGCCCTCACCTGCCTTTCGCTAGGGAACTACGTTCACAGCAAATTGTGCGTTATTCTTACCAAATACGCAAGAATAAGCAAATTGGCCTTCTCGCTGTTATATTATAAATTTGCTACACTTTTTGTATGACACACAACCTTACAAAACACAGCAACATTCCAACCAAAGATAAATTTAGCATTCATCTCGATGTATACCCCAATACAGGCGACTGTGGATTTGTGATTGTATCGACCGAAGAAGGTCACAACCAAGAATTTTATGACGTTGCTTCCACGTTCGTCTACATCGTCCTGGAAGGCTCTGGTACATTCTTCCTTGATGATGAGCCAGTCGATGTCGCCGTAGGCGATCACTTGGTTATTCAGCCTAAAACGAGAATCTATTACAAAGGCAGTATGAAGCTCGCTCTCATCACCAACCCAGCCTGGCGCCCAGAAAACGAAGTCGAAACCAAAGCCAAAATTTGGTAGCTATCTCTGTTATAATGACAAGTGCCGCTATACCTTAAAGCTTTAACCGAGCGTCAGCGCTGGCTTTAGGGGATAGGAGGTTCTATGATGAATTCATTTCAGCGTAGAATCGGGAAGGGCAAGCCCTTCCCTAAAATATTTGCCCCGGTAGCTCAGTTGGATAGAGCAGAGGACTTCTAAGCCTAAGGTCGTAGGTTCAATTCCTACCCGGGGTACCAAAATGCAACTTTTTGCGGAAATGTCGCCCGAAAGGGCGATTTTTTCTTTGGCTGCGCGGAGCGCAGACCAAATGTTCTTAGGGGGAGAAACAGTTTGGGCAGCCGCAGGCTGCGCCTTTTTGTTTTTTAGAAACAGGTTCAATCCTTCAATTTGCGACAATGCGTCCTTTTGCTGCGCATAACTTCCGTTCTTGGCGATTTCACAGAGAGAAGTAGCTAATTTTAGCCACTGGCGCAGAGGTTCAACCCACGCGTTGGCGGCAAGCGTCAGCTTGCTTATTTGCTCCTCTAGCGACTTCTTTTCACTCATTAACTCGGCTTGTTTTTCTTGGTAAGTCGTGCGGTCTATGTCTTGGTCTAAATAACTGTCTAAAAGTCGCTGTAACTTGCCCTGTAAGTTACTAATGTGTGCTTGAGCGTCAGCGATAAACGCGCCCGAACTCTGTTCGGCTTTGCGTTCATCGTCTGCAAGCATTGTTTCTAACTCCTCTGCCCAGTCGTTCGGCAGGGCGTAGCCCTGCAAGATATTGGCGAGTTGCGCCGCTAATTCTGGTTCAGTTATGGCTGGCTCGGTGCATTTTTTGGTTTTGCTCTTGCGAGTACAGCGATAATACACATATTCGTGTCGGTTGCCGTTTTTCTGTTGTTTGACTTTCTTTTCGGCAGTAATCGCCATATTACACATACTACAAGTCAGCAAACCACAAAATGCCTGCGGAGCAGTTGCGCTCTTTTGCGGATGGCAACGCTTGGCGATTATTGCCTGTACTTGGTCAAACAACCGTTTTTCAATTATGCCTTTATGTTTGCCCTCGTGGACTTCGCCGCCATAGCGGAAATGTCCGTAGTAAAAAGGGTTGGTCAGCATTTTCTTGATTTGATCTTTATGGAGCGGCTTTTTGCCTTTGGTCATAATGCCTTTATCTAGCAAAAAGTCGGCTATGTTTTGCATGCGCTGGTCGCCTTGCGAGTACAACTCAAATGCGGCGACCACAAAAGGTGCGCGGCGTTTGTCTATAATAATGGTTTTGTTCCGCACATCATTTATGTAACCAATAGGCGCAATACTTGGATATTCGCCCCGCCGCACCTTTTGGCGTAAGCCTCTTTTTGTGTTCTCGGACAAATTGTCTACATAGTATTTGCTCTGTCCAAATGCTATGGACAGCATAAACTTGCCTTGACTGGTGTTCTCAAACCAAAAACTCGGAAACTTAAGTGTTCCAAGTTTACCACTATCTAAAAGGTAGACAATCTGTCCGCCGTCTACGGAGTTACGAGCCAATCTGTCGGGGTGCCACGCCAGTATATTGCCGCCGCCACGCTCAATTTCTGCGATTAACTGCCCAAATACTGGTCGCCCTGTAACTTTGGCTGAACGTTTTTCTATGTATTCGGCGGTAATATACAAGCCCTCACGCTTGGCATATTCTCGTAATTCCACCAGTTGCGCCTCAATGGACAAAACTTGTTTGTCCTCTACATCTGTACTCTTACGAGCATAAATGTAATATTTTTGCTGGCTTTGCATAGTTACCCCCTTGTACTTAAATAGCCGCCCCGCTGGACACAAACTAGGCAAACCCAATTTGTACGGGACGGCTATTAAAGCCATCAAAAAAGATTTGCCGAAATTAGTTTGTGTCCACTCTTATTGTACCAAACAAAAACCGCCAATGGCGGCTAAAAAACAAAAAGGCGCAGCCTGCGGCTGCCCAAACCGTTTCTCCCCCTAAGAACATTTGGTCTGCGCTCCGCGCAGCCAAAGAAAAAATCGCCCTTTCGGGCGACATTTCCGCAAAAAGTTGCATTTTGGTAGAGTTTTACTCCTACGCTAGAACCTATTTTAGCACGAAGTGCTGAACCAAGCCCCGCCGTTTAGCACGGCAAGCCGTGCTGCGCCCCGCCAGAAAAAGCCTTTGCATTTTTGAGATTTCCCCCGCCGATTTTTTTTCTAAGGAAAAGGCTGTTTCTGTCGGTGCGCTCAACGGCTATGCCGTTGTTTGCGGCTAAAAAGAGTTCCTAATATCTATAACGTAGCGTTTCGCCATTTGCTTGTTGGCAAGTGCGTCCCACGCCTTGTTGATGTCTTGTATTTTTATAACTTCAATTTCTGGTAATATGTTATGTTCTGCACTGTAAGCAAGCATTTCTTTGGTTTCCTTTATACCGCCAATTCCAGACCCTGCGATAGATTTTTGCCCATGAATTACATCGCCAGAGTGGTAGCCTGGCATTGGTTCTATCGGACCTACCAGACAAATTGTGCCGTGTATATTTAGGAGTTTAAGATAAGGCGTTAGGTCATGCGCCTTTGGTATAGTGTCCAGTAAAAAGTCAAACTTATTGGCGGCATCTGCCATATCTTTTTCGGACGAAGAAATTATTACACCGTCTACGCCGTAAGATTTAGCAGTTTCGGCTTTATCGGGAGATGATGTAATAACCCACACTTTTGCACCCATAGACTTTGCGTACTTAACGCCCATGTGTCCAAGCCCGCCAAGCCCGATAATGCCGACTGTCTTTCCTGCACCGACCTGCCAATGTTGCAGCGGCGAGTAGGTTGTAATACCAGCACATAAAAGCGGTGCTGCTTGCGCCATGTCCAGACTTTCGGGCAAGTGCATTACAAAATGTTCAGGAGCAACCATTATGGTAGAGTAGCCGCCTTTGGTATCTGTGCCGTCAATAGGGTCTTTTGAGCTGTACGTCCATATTACTTCGTCAAAACAGTTATTCTCAAAACCTTTTTTGCAAGCCTCACATTTACCGCAACTATTGACCATACAACCTACGCCGACACAGTCGCCAGGCTTAAACTCTTTGACGTTCTCGCCAACACGAGTAACAATACCTACGATTTCATGTCCTGGCACACATGGGTATTCAATCTCGCCCCAGTCGCCACGAGCCGTATGTATGTCGCTGTGGCAAACCCCGCAATAATGGACTTCAAGTTCAACATCATTAGAGGTTAATTCTCGGCGGTCAAACTCGTAATATTCAAGTGGTTTATCTGCGGCTGGTGCTGCGAATGATTTTGCTTTCATATTCCAAATTATAACAGATTTCCTATGTTTATGTGTCGCTTGCGACACATAGCGGCTTTGCCGCTCCGAGCCACGCCGCCTCTGCCGTTTACGGCAGGCGCACCGACAGAAACAGCCTTTTCCTTAGAAAAAAATCGGCGGGGGAAATCTCAAAAATGCAAAGGCTTTTTCTGGCGGGGCGCAGCACGGCTTGCCGTGCTAAACGGCGGGGCTTGGTTCAGCACTTCGTGCTAAAATAGGTTCTAGCGTAGGAGTAAAACTCTACCAAAAATCGCCCATGACAATGATGGACGATTTTTGTTCTCCGAATATTTATTTTCCGGCGTATGCTGCTTCCAACATCGCCAAATCAATCTTGTGCATTTCCATAAACACCGGCATTACTCTCGCTACCGCTTCTTTGTCGTCGCTACCTAACAACTCGCCAAGACGTTGTGGTACGATTTGCCACGACATGCCGAATTTATCTTTGCACCAACCACACTGCTCCGATTCTGGCACGTGGGATAATTTGCTCCAGTAATAGTCAACTTCTTCTTGATCTTTGCAATCAATCATAAACGACACCGCTTCGCTGAGCTTAAAAATTGGGCCACCATCTAGACAAATGAAATCATTGCCATCTAGTGTAAAATGTCCGTTGATAACCTTGCCCGACATTCCCACAAAATGCTCATCAAGCGACTCGTCAGGGTAGTAATCTATGCGATTAATTTTTGAATTTTTAAACACGCTTACATAATAGTTCATTGCCTCTTCGGCGTCGTTGTCGAACCATAGGCACGGGGTAATTTTTTGCATATTCAAGCTCCTATTCTTTTACGTTATATTCTCATCATCTGCAGGGGAAGTGGGCTCTGAGCCCATACTGCTCTGCACCTGTGCCCCAGTAATCTTGATAGTAGTACCCGGTGCCACCATACCCGCTAACATGGCTTTAGCCACATTATTTTCAATCACCCGCTGAATTACACGGCGCATAGGTCGAGCACCGAGGCGCGGGTCGTAGCCTTTTTCTACCAGCATCATCTTAGCGTCGTCATCCACGCTCACACTCACCTTTTGTAGCGCCAAGGTTTTGTTTACGCCCGCAATCATCAAATCAACAACCTGCAGAAGCTCTTGTTTGCCTAGTGGAACAAATGTCACAATTTCATCGAAACGATTGATAAATTCTGGCTTAAATTGACCTGATGAAATAAGTTCGTCTATAAATTCTTGCTCATAGTGCTCCATATCATGACCACGTGTAATGTATTCGCGAATTCTGTCGGCACCGGCGTTGCTTGTGGCAATCACGATGGCATCACGAAAGCTAATTTCACGGTTTTTCTCGTCGCGCAAAATACCTTCATCAAGCATTTGTAGTAAAGTCGTAAGTACTTGCGGGTGGGCTTTTTCAATCTCATCAAGTAGCACCACGCTAAAAGGCTGCTTCATCATTTGTGCCGTCAGACTGCTCGGGTCTTCTGCACCGTCGGCAATTAAACGTCGCACATCGCTACTTTGCACAAACTCGTTTAAATCAAGCCGTACAATTCTATCTTCGCCATCAAAGTATACGTCGGCAAGCGCTTTCGCAAGCTCGGTTTTACCCACGCCGGTAGGACCCAAAAATAGAAATGTGCCAATAGGACGGTTTTGATTGCGCACGCCTGCACGTGCACGCCTTAGCGCATCGCTCACCACACCAACAGCTCGAGTTTGGTTTACCATGCGTTTATGTATAAGCTCTTCAAGGTTTAGTAGCTTTTCGCGGTCGTCTCGGTCTGATGCTACGGCAATTTTTACATTCATCGTTTGTTCGATAGCTTTTTGCACCGAGTTCATAGTCACCAAACCTTGCTCGTCATAGCTAGCGGCAGACTGCAACAGTTTGAGAGCTCGCCCTGGCATAGCCAAATCGTGTACGTAGCGTTCGCTCAAGCGGTATGCCTCTTCAAGCGCTTGGTAGGTGTAGGTGACGTGCTTCTGGAATTCACTTACCAGCAGCTGGTCTTGCATCACCCGCATTGTTTCAGCTTTTGATGCTTGCTGTACATTGATACGATTTAAGGCATTTGCCAAATTTGGGTTGCGCCTAGATATTTGCAAGAATCGTTGTTCGTCCATGGTTAATATAACCCGCAAACGACCTGCTTCAAGTATTGGCTGCAAAACGTTGGCAATATCTACCGAGCCAATGCCTTCTTCGAAAAAGAGCTGCGCATCGTCTAGGCAGATAATTATATTTTTTGCCGCAAACGCCTCGCCAAGCACACGCATCACTAGGTCTTCTAGCTCGCCCCGACCAGGCGCTGCTGCGATTAGTGAAGCAGAATCGAGCACAATGACCTGGCGGAACTTTAATTCAGATGGAAGTTTAGAAGAAGCATCGAGCAGGCGCTCGGCAAAGGCATGCACAATGGTAGTTTTGCCTACGCCCATAGGGCCTACAAGTACTGCATTTTGCCTTCCTCGATTTGAAAATGTTTCAATCAGCTGATCTAGCGCATCAGCGTGTGCATCGAGATCAACAGTTAGCAATCCACCACGCGAAATCTGCTCGCTAATATTTTGGCCAAAACGAGCAAGCAGCGGAATAAATCCAAACGACCAATCCCTGGCAATGCCACCAGTGCGTCGCGGTGCGCTATGGTGACGTGATAATTCACGCAGATGATCTTGCCAGTGAATACCAGCAATAATATCGTCGAAGCTTAGGTGGAGATGCGCGAGTAGTGCCTCGGCTTGAGGAAACTGTTTACACAGTGCATAGATTACCATGCCGGTCGTAATTTCTTGCTTGCCGAGTTCTTCTTTTAGCTCGACGGCTTGCTCCCATACGCGAGCGGTGTCGCCCTGATCTGGACTCGCTATGTCGCTCAGTAAGTTTGGGGTCAGGCCAAAACGCACACCATAAAACAATCCGCTCTGAATGCTACCTACGGCGATGGCAATATCTTTTGGCGAAGGATTTTTTGGCAGTTTACCGAGCAATATGCCCTCGAGCGACGCGTCGATGCTCTGCTTATTTTCTGGTTTTAGGCGTTTCAGCTCTCCATTATACCATTCCACCACGATAGCTGGAATTGCTGCTAACCCAACTAGCAGCCAACCTAGCGAAACACCAAGCGCGACAACAACGATTCCTACAATAACAATCGCAACAGTTGAAACCGTAAGCAGGCGCACCATAAAACCATCAAGCGTGGCGGCTAATCGTGCTTTGTGTGCCCGTTCGCTTTTGTATTGCAACTCTACAGCCATGATGGTGCCCACCCTGCAATCGCAGCGATAAATCCAATAATCGGCAAAAACGGAACAAACGCCCATAACACAAGCGCCACCACGCCGAATACAGCCTGTAACACCACCCACACGCAGCCTACAACGATTAAGATAGTGCGCATAAATGCTCCGATTGCACGCGATATCAATCGGTCGACAAAATAGCGCCAGCGAACTTCAAGCGGACCATTTACTTTGCCAGCTGATATTTGACGAAATGGGGCAAACAAGGTGCGTACTAAAATATCAATCGAGAAATAGTCGATAGTGCGAGCCATGCGTTCACGAAAAAGCAGCGCACGAGCCTTCCAGCCAGCACCGTACCACCACGAGAGGGCCCACACTACTATCATAGCTTCCATTGTAGCGTACCTGGGGTAAGTAATCTATAATTTGCTCGGCTTTGTACGCTATAATAAACATATGCCAAAACCTCTTGTCACCATCTTGGGCAAATCTGTTAAGACTGTCATGAAGCTCCGTGGTGGTGGCTCTGCTTTGCCTGGACTGGTTGTTGAACGCATCGATCCCGACTTTCTACGCTCTTGCCTTGAAACACTACCACGCGGCGTAGTGCTTATTAGCGGCACAAACGGCAAGACTACTACCACTAAAATGGTGGTTGAGCTACTCGAAGGGCAGGGGCTAACGGTATTTACCAACCGAACTGGCAGTAATTTCACCCGCGGTGTTGTAGCTGCCCTACTGGGCGATGTAGACATAGCAGGGAAGTTGCATGCCGATATCGCCGTGCTTGAACTCGATGAAGCGCACGCAGTGCATTTTGTTAAAGCAGTTCAGCCCAAGCATGCATTGTTCTTGAATGTTATGCGTGACCAACTGGATCGCTTTGGTGAAATCGACACTACTGCTCGCCTGCTTCGCAGTGTCGCCGAGCATGTGACTGATGGTGTAGTAGTAAACCGTGATGACCCTCGACTAGGCTCAGATGCATTTCGTACTGGATTGCAAGCTGAGGTTCGAACGTATGGCGTTAACGAAGAATTGCTTCACGCCTTCCCTTCTGATGATGCTCTACATGATAGTTCGGCAGTAGTATCAGTAGGTGAACCGGCCGCTGATGATGTGTGCCTCGAAGCTATCGACGATCATACCGCCACCATACGAATAGGTTCAGCCGCCCACGAGACCGAACTAAAATTGCATGGAATTTATAATATTTTAAATGCTGTTGGCGCGGTTGCATTGTGTCGCCTGGTAATGGGCGATGAACTGGATGAAGCAAAGATGCTGAAATCTCTGCAATCGGTTGAGCCTGCGTTTGGCCGTGGCGAAGCGCTCCTGGTGAACGGCCAACCACTTGAACTTGTTTTAGTAAAAAACCCGGGCGGATTTCGGCTTGGCCTTAGCTCATTTTCACCCGATGGATACGCAACAATGATTGCTATTAACGACAACTATGCCGACGGGCGCGATATGAGTTGGTTGTGGGACGTCGACTTCACTTCCCTTTCACGTGGGGTAGCACTTACTACAGGAATTCGTGCCTATGACATGGCACTTCGGCTGCAATATGACGAGATTCCGATTGGTACGGTTGAACCAAACCTCACGCTAGCATTGAAGCACTTTTTGAACGAGCACGCCGATACACCAAAGCGTATTTATTGCACCTACACAGCGATGCTCGCGCTACGTCGTGAACTAAGCAAGGTGACAAAAGTAGAGGTAGTATCATGAAGCAAAAAACTATTTCGGTGCTACAACTTTACCCACGCGATATGAATATTTATGGCGACTGGGGCAATGTGCTAACCATCGTTCGCCGCCTTGAGTGGCATGGCTACACACCAGAGTTACTTACCTACAACCAAGGTGACGCCTTTCCCGAACATGTTGATTTAGTACTTGGTGGTGGTGGTCAAGACGCTGGGCAAAGCAAAATACAAGACGATTTGCTAAAAATTGGCCCAAAGCTTCACGAACTTGCCGAAGCTGATGTACCCATGCTCGTGATTTGTGGCTTATACCAGCTATTTGGAAAATTCTTCAAAACAAGTACTGGTGAAATTATTAAAGGGATTGAGCTGTTAGATCTTGAAACCTATGCAGGTAGTGAGCGTTTAATCGGTAATATTGTTACCCAAAGTGATGATTTTGGTGATATTGTGGGCTATGAAAATCATAGCGGGCAAACATTTCTCGCTGATGGGGTGAAGGCATTTGGTACGGTAGTTCGTGGCGCAGGCAATAGCGGCAAAGACGCAACCGAAGGTGCTCGCTACAAAAATGTCATTGGTAGTTATTTACATGGATCATTGCTACCGAAAAATCCGCAAGTTGCTGATTGGCTAATAACTCAAGCAGTTCGACGAAAATACGGAGACTTTGAACCAAATGTTATCAACGACACGTTTGCCTTGAAAGCACGCGGTATCGCTGCTAGTCGGCCTCGCTAAAACGCTCCGCTCCCATAGCCACTACTGGCCTTCATATGCTTACGCAGTTCACTAAGCACTTGCTCACCATGGCCAAGCGGCGTGACTCGGCCGTAAACTTTTATAACCTGTCCTTCTGGGTTAATCAAAAATGTTTTTCTCAGTATTCCCTCTTTGCCAAACATCTTTTTACCCCACGCACCGTACGCTTCGATTGCCGTGCCTTCCGGGTCGCTCAATAGCGTAAAGTTCAGCGAATGCTTGGCTTTAAATTTTTCATGACTCGAAGCATCGTCCTTACTTACCCCTACCACTTCCGCACCAAGTGCGGCCAAATCATCACGCGCGTCGCGCAAGCTGCAGGCTTCGACGGTACAGCCAGGTGTATCGTCCTTAGGGTAAAAGTATAAAACGAGCCATTTTCCCACAAAATCTTTTAGAGTTTTCTGTTCACCATTGTCATTTTTTAGTGCGAAATCGGGCGCTAGGTACGGTACATCTTTCATACCTTCAGTATACCACTGGAAATCTCTCTCTGTTTAGGCTATAATCTAGCATGAATTACCCACACTATCGGGGTGTGGCGCAGTTGGCTAGCGCGCGCGGTTTGGGACCGTGAGGTCGAAGGTTCGAGTCCTTTCACCCCGACCATATAAAAAAGATATCGCTTGATATCTTTTTTATATTCGCAGTTGCATAAATCTTACTTAGTTACAAATACCGTGCCTTTCATATGTGGATGAGGGGCGCAGTGATAACCGTACGTTCCAACTTTATCAAACGTAAAGCTGTATGTCTTGTCGGTTGAAAGTAATGGACCAGAAAGATCTGCTAGCTTATCACCAACTACACTGTGTTGTACGGTGTCTTTGTTTGTCCATGTAACTTTTGTGCCGACTTTTACGCGAATTACGCTGGGGCTATAGGAAAAATTACTAATCTCTACCCTGTTTGTCTCCACTGCATCTTTCAACATTGTTGTGTTTGAAGACATGTCGTTACTTCGAGATGATGAAATATATACCGCAGCTCCACAAATGATTACGACTACAGCAGCGAATATAGTTATAAGTTTTTTAGGCATGGTATGCGCTTTCTGCACAGAGCAGGGTAGACACGAATTGTGTTCTACCCTGCATCTAAGCGAGTTCTCTTAGAATTTGTCAGGGAATTGTTTTACAATCCCATCAGCTAAGGTTGAGAATAGACTTGTAAGGTGTGTTGCGCCTTCGTCGCGTAGCTTGGTTGCCGCAGCATAGTCACCTTTTGCCTCATTGTCAATCATTACAGCAGTCATATCAACATGTGATTTTAGGCCACTATATAACGCGTCTTCAGGCAGGTTTGGGTTAGCTTTAGCTAAGTATGCAGCCAGCGGTTTCGTGTACATGCTGTCGATATTCGATAGAGCTTTCTTTTTAGCCGTTGCATCGTCTTTACTTGCTGCAACAGCATAGTTCACAAATTCATCAAGGTGAAGTTTCCATACGCTATTAAATGTTTTTTCGGCATCCTTGCCATATACGCTTCCTACCGCCGCACCTAGGTCTGTACCATTTTTGTAAAGGTCTGCAGCATCAGCGTCTGCGCTCTTGGTTCCATTCAGCGTAGAGGCGACAGCACTATACGTGAGATCCATATGTTCTACGCCGAAGCCGACCAATGTAGATCGAAGACTCGCGGCTTTATTGCTGTCATTACTCATCATTGATGCAGCATGATCATGACCATGCTCGTTTTGACAGTTCATATCGGCTATCCACCAACCGATGCCACCCCCCACTACAAGGCTAAGCACTGCTGTTATTACTATTGCTGCCATTTTACTGTGAGATTCCATAATCCCTCCTGGTTAATTAATTCTAGGGTTAAGTTATAGAGTAATTACTTTACTTAATTAACTTAACTTGTTACTATAGTATTATAGAATTGAGTCATGAGTCAAGCTAATTTATGAAAAAAGATATTTCCGAGATTTCTACCTACGAATCGGGCGTTGTGCAATCAGCTGCTCATCGTCAGACAATGAAAGTAAAAACCACGTACCTATCCCAGTATGATTTGACAGGAATGCAGTGGTTTGTGCTTGGCTTCGTGTATGAGGCCGGAAAAGATGGCATCGCCCTTACCGCACTAAAAAATATCCTGGATACTACCATGCCTTTCATCACAAACATCGTAAACTCGCTCGAAGCAAAAGGATATATACATAAGACAAGTAGTCAATCAGACAGCCGTGTAAAGATTGCAACACTTAACCAGGCTTACGCTCACCAGGTTGAGGAAATTGAACTCGGTCTCAGGGATGCTCTGCGCAATGAGTTATATATTAGGGATAACATTTCCCGTGATGAACTGAATACGTACATCCGCGTGCTGTACAAACTTGCCCGAAACTCACTCTCTGACGATAACTAACACACTCTTATCTGCTAGGATATAAGTATGAACGTGACGAGCATCTTCAAGCGTCTTGCCCAATTCTTTATGTATACAAGCTACCTTACCTGCGCCTTACAATGGTTTTGGCTAGGTATTTTAGTGCTCGGCGTTTTCGCGCAAAACGGTATGCTCGATACACTAAATCAGCATGAACCTGTGGTAGCCCCTGTGCCAACACATGAACCGGCATCACCCGTGGCTTTAGCGATTGGTGGGATCGTGACGGTGGCAATGATTATTATTACGGTTGTTGTATTAATTCGCTTGCCTAAAGCTATCGCGAAAACGAGCCAAGTAGTAACCGAACGAGCAACTGAGACTATACTGCCGGTTGTCAGTCATCATAAAAAGCTACCAAAGAAAAAGAAACTCCAGCTAAGTGCAAAACTCACCTTTTATATTCGACTAGCTCTGATTGCTCTTCCCTTTTTGCTACTACTAGCATTGCCTCAAAACGAATCTATTAAACCGCAACTAGTTATTTTTGTGGGTGGTTTGCTGGCCATAACAACACTGACTCTCCTTGCGGTAGAGTCAGTAATTGCTTTGGCTTTGCCTAAAAAGAAACGGTAACTACTTCGCAAATTCGATTGCACGAGTTTCGCGAATCACGTTTACCTTAATCGTACCAGGGTACTGCATGGTACTTTCAATCTTTGTAGCAATGTCACGGGCGAGCTTTATACTCGATAAGTCATCGATGCGCTCTGGCTTCACGATAACTCGCACTTCCCTACCCGCTGAAATTGCATACGCCTTGTCGATACCATCAAAGCTGGTCGCCACGTTTTCAAGGTCGCGCATACGCTCGGCAAAGTTTTCGGCAGAAATATTGCGAGCGCCAGGGCGAGCAGCCGATGCAGCGTCGACTACACGAACAACCAACGCTTCTGGTGTGGTAGCTTCAATATCGTCGTGATGAGCTTCAATTGCGTGCACGATGTCGTCTGGCATGCCGTACTTCTTAGCAAGCTCTGCACCAATATGGTGATGCTTGCCTTCAATTTTGTGTGTAACCGCCTTACCAACATCATGAAGGAGCGTAGCGATTTTAACAGTACGAACATTCGCGCCAATTTCTTCGGCAATCATGCCGGCGATATGCGCCATCTCCGTGCTGTGCATCAGCACGTTTTGGCCGTAACTGGTACGGAACTTTAGCTCACCGAGTAGACGTAGCATTTCTTTTGGAATACCCACAACACCTACTTCGCGAGCAGCATCTTCACCAGCTCGATCGACTTCTTTGTCGATTTGCTTCTGTGCTTTCGCAACAACTTCTTCAATACGGCCCGGGTGAATACGGCCGTCTTTCATAAGCATTTCAAGCGTTAGGCGTGCAACTTGACGACGTACAGGGTCGAAGCTAGAAAGCACAATCATACCAGGCGTGTCATCAACAAGAATATCTACGCCAGTCGCGCGCTGAATTGCTTGAATATTTCGGCCTTCTTTACCGATAATCCGACCTTTCATTTCGTCGTCGGTCAGCTTGATTGCCGTGACCGTGCGTTCTGCGGTAACTTCACTACTCATACGCTCCATTGCGGTTAGAAGTACTGTTTGTGCCCGCTCTTCAGCATCCTGAGCAGCATCTTTTTGAAGCTTATCAACCAACCCAATAAGGTCGTTCTTGATGTCGCGCTCTGTCATTTGCATCAGCTTGTCAGCTGCGTCTTTTTTCTTTAAGCCAGCGATTTTTTCGAGTTTTTCTTGCTGCTTAGTGCGAATGTCACGAATTTCACCTTTTAGGCTCTCTACTTCATCTTCTTGTGCGCGAAGCTTTTCAGATCGCTTATCGAGTTCATCGAGTTTTTTATCAAGAGAGGTCTCTCGTTCGGCAAGCCGATCTTCGACTTTTTTAAGCTCTTTGCGGCGTTCTTTTTCAATTTCAACCGCTTCGTCTTTTGCCTTTAGTACAATGTCACTTGCTTTGCTTTTGGCTTGAGCAAGTTCTTTCTCAATTTTATTTTTGCCTTGGGTAGCTTGTTGCTTATCGTAAGCGAATTTTCCGCCCACACCTAATACGACTCCGACAACAGCGGCAATAACCTCTATTCCCATACTGGTTCCTTTCTCTGTCTCACTCCCGCCACGTGTTCGTCGTAGCGATATAGTTTAATCAAGAATGAGCAGATCGTTTCAAAATATTTAGTAAATCTCAGTCCCAAAAAATCAGACTATTTATATTGTAGCGCTTTTTAACGTGGCGGGGCAAGAATATTTTTCGCTATTTTCGTGGAGTTGTGATGTTGGCCTCACGACCATAAAAGGGCATAACGATTTGGTCGTTTTCACCTGTTTGTAACCGTCTTATGGCGTCGACTTCCCAACTTTCACCTTGCGCACCTACTATCGGTACAGAGAGCTCAGCTGCGAGCGTGTTTAGCACAGTCAGTCCAATACGAAGACCAGTAAAGCTTCCAGGCCCTTGAAAGGCACCAATACCCGATATGTCGTGGAGTGTTTTGCTCTGAGATTCAAGTTGCTCGCGAAGATAGCGGAGTAGATTGTGGGCTAGTTCACGATGTGCTTCCCACTCGTTATAAACTCGGTTTTCACTATCGAGCAATGTTAGCTTACAGGTAGGTGATGAGGTATCAAGCAATAGAATCATGCGAGCTCCCCGAGCAAACGTTCTGAACGTGGGCCATGTGCAGACATTACAAGTTCCCTGTCGGTTTCAGACGGACTAGCAAACACGATTTGCAAGTGGTCTTCTGGCAACACAGCCCGAACCACGTCACCCCACTCGACCACTACTACTGCACCGGGCTCACGCGCGGTTTCATGCAATTCGTCTGCCATAATACCGGCATCTGCTAAACGATAAAAATCATAGTGGGCAAGTAGTCGATGGTTTGTGGCACTGTACACTCGATTGATAGTAAAGGTTGGGCTTTGCACCGTTTCAGAAATCTCCATACCGACCGCAAGACCTTTTGTGAGGGTCGTTTTACCTGCACCAATATCACCTATAAGCTCGATAACCTCGCCGCCTTCAACTAGTCGTCCAATCTGCTCGCCAAATTCTTTCATGGCCTCTTCGGAAGAAATTTGTTTTTTCATCTCTATAAATTATACCATTTGCTATACTAGAATCTGATGATACGACTAGCAAATGACACCGACCATGCTGGAGTTGAAGCGCTTTTGGCTCTGATGCACCGAAAAATAAACGATGAATTGTTCACACAGTTGCTTCACGATGAAACGCGCGCGATCCTAGTGGATGACCAAAGTGGCGAACTTTCAGGAATGGTGCTTTGCAATATTGTTTATAAACTTGACAGAAAAGAGTGTCGCCTTGATCGACTTATTGTTCGAGAAGAATTCCGAGGACAAGGTATAGGTACTAAACTCCTCAGGGCCGCCGAAGAATGGGCCTGGAAGCATGACGTGAAGCGAATCGAATTTACTAGTAGCGCAAAACGTCCTGAGGCTCATCATCTGTATACGAAAAATGGCTACGAAAACCGAGATACGAAAGTATTTGCGAAAACAAATGGCGAAATAGAGGCTGTATAGTCGATGGCAAGAGTAAAGCTATCTGAGTATCGAGCAAAGTCTCTGTTAGTGGATAACTATGCTGGCGTTTCGCTGCGGCTTTCATCGCTTGACGACGACATCGCAACGCTTGATGAGAATACTCCTTACGTTGTTAAGGTTGACCAGGGAATCAAAAAGCGCGGCAAGCAAGGTCTGCTACGACTTAATGTGAGCAAGCAAGCTGCTCGTGCGGCTGTTGAAGAGCTTGCTAGCAAAGGCTTTACGAGGTTTATTGCCGAGCCCATGTTTACTCACGAGGAGAATGAAGAGCGCTACGTGAGCTTCGAGCGAGCTCGCGAGGGTATTGCTGTCCAGTATTCAGAGCAAGGTGGCGTAAATGTTGAAGAAAACCCGGCAAGTGTCCAGACGTTTACTGTTGATACAGTACCTCTACCAAAAGCATTTGTACAACACGTTATCGATGTAATGAACCGTGAACACTTAAGTTTTGTAGAAATTAATCCACTGATTGTACGCGATGACGAATGTGTGCTGTTAGACGCAGCCGTGCTTGCTGATAGCGCCGGTGAGTACCAGGCTAGTTGGGACGAAGATGACGTCGTTGAAGCTCGACAGCCAACTGAAACTGAAGCCGCTATCGCTAAGCTCAATCAAAATTCACCTGCGGCTTTTTCGTTTCGGATATTAAATGAAGATGGGGCACTGTGGTTACTCTTGAGTGGAGGTGGAGCAAGTATTACCATCGCCGACGAAGCAATGAATCAAGGCAAGTCTAGTCTCGTGGGTAATTACGGTGAGTACAGCGGTGGTCCGTCAACGGAAGAAACATATCTCTACACGCTTGATGTTCTCCACCAAGCGCTGACTTCGAAAGCTCCAAAAAAGGCAATTATTATTGCTGGCGGCGTAGCAAACTTTACCGACGTAAAGAAAACTTTTGGCGGTATTATTCAAGCGCTTGACGAAAAACTTGGCGATCTTCAAGAGCAAGGAATTCGCGTCTATGTGCGGCGTGGTGGGCCAAATGAAGTAGAAGGACTGGCAATGATGGAATCATATTTGAAGAAAAATAATCTATTTGGAAGTGTTCACGGCTCTGATATCGTATTAACCGATGTTATCAACGAAGCTCTGGAGCATGTCGATGCGTAATATCAGCTCTATCCGCCAGAACCCAGGTAAAATTTTAGCGTTTGGAAATTACGCAGCTGGCTACCAAACAATCCTTGATTTTGACTATTTATGTGGCAAAGATGCTCCTTCGATTGCCGGAATCGTAACCGCAAGCGCGAAGTTTCAAAAGTTCTTCTGGGGCAATGGGGAAGTGCTAATACCCTGCTTCCCTACCGCCGATAAAGCTAAGGCTAGTCTGGGCTCAGTTGAATGGATGCTCAATATCAATTCCGGCCGACGAGCATTTCAGTCTACCGTATCGTTTTTTGATGCATTTCCTGATGCTCTTGGTGGCCACATTTTCGCCGAAGATGTACCCGAAATCCATGCCCTAGAACTCTACGAGCGCTACCAAAAACAGGATAAAACCCTTATTGGTCCGGCTGGAGTTGGTTTGCTTGTACCAGGAGCTCTAAAGCTAGGAGTAGTTGGCGGCGTCGACTGGCGACAACTTGAGAAAAATCATTTAATGACTGCCGGAAACGTCGCAGTTCTCTCGGCATCTGGTGGAATGATAAATGAAATTATTACTATTGTCGCGACTAGCGGACATGCGATTAGCTTCGCCCTTTGTTTTGGTGGCGACCGCTTCCCTTCCACCAGTCCTCGTGAAGCGTTTTTGGCTGCCGAAGCCGATGAAGCGACGAGCCATATCGTGTATTACGGTGAACTTGGTGGCCAAGATGAACACGAGTTAGTAGATCTTATTACCAGCGGTAAAGTCACAAAACCAGTCGTCGCTTACATCGCGGGGGTTATTGGTGAAGGCTTTGATCAACCGGTGCAATTCGGGCATGCCAAAGCGCTCGCAAACAATAAATCAGAAACAGCAAGCGCGAAGCGACGTGCCCTTGCTGAAGCTGGAGTAAAGGTAGCAGATTCAATGACAGACTTTAGTAAAGCAATTAAAGACATCCCTCAAAATGAAAAACCTGAGTCGGTTGATGCCACTAGCCTCGCGGGTCGGAAAGCTAGTCTCTTTTCATCTACTATTAGCAAAGAAAGCTCCGAAGGCTACGAATTTATTGGAGCACCACTTCAGCAGTGGGCTGATGAAGGCGACATTGCTTTGCAAATCACTTCCGCCCTGCTTGGTAAACGTCCCTCTTCACAAAAAACGACTGAATTTATTCGAACCGTTTTCTTACTTTCTGTCGACCATGGCCCTCAAGTTTCCGGTGCACTCAACACCATTGTTACGGCGCGTGCCGGTAAAGGCCTAGTAGATTCACTTGCGGCCGGACTACTCACTATCGGACCTCGTTTTGGTGGCGCGGTTAGTGATGCTGCGCGTGAGTGGTTCGAAGGAGTTACCGAGGCAAAAATTCCTGAAGAACATGTTGAGAGCTATGCAAAAGCAAAGAAATACATTGGCGGCATAGGTCACAAAAAATACCGTCTTGGGCTACCAGATCCTCGCACGGCCAGACTAGCAGATTTTGTTGATGAGCTTCCATCGCATCGTTACTACGACTACGCCAAAGCAATTGAAGCAATAACCAGCTCGAAAAAAGGCTCGTTAATACTCAATGTTGACGGCACCATAGCCGCCTTAATGCTTGATATCCTTGAGCAAGAAGAAAAGCTCACCGAGGATGAGCTCCGTCAATTGATTGACGCCGACTTTTTCAATGCGCTATTTGTGATTCCACGAACCGTTGGCTTCGTCGCGCATTACCTCGACCAAAAGCGATTAGACGAGGGTCTATTCCGCCTATCCGACGACGATGTTCATTTAGCCTAAAAACTACTGGCGAATTCTCTGTTAGCACGCTATACTAGAGCGTAAGCATTATGCGCACAATTGCTGATAATATCGTTGAAAAACTTGTGTTAGAGGGTGGGACCATAACATCCGATATTATTCAGACGTCCAAAGAGACTGCTACACGTACTAAAAAACCTCTGCAACAAGTACTCCTCGAAAGTGATGTCATCACCGACAATGACCTCACAAAGCTTTTTTCGAAGTACACTGGCCTCCCCTACGCCGACCTCAATCCGGGTGATATTCCATACGAGGTCCTTACGAAAATTCCTGAACGTATCGCCAAACAGTACAACGCAATCCTATTCAAGATTGACCCTGATGGCCTACTTCACCTTGCCATGGAAGACCCCGACGACGTTCAGGCCGTCGACTTTATTGAAAAAGAAATTGGTGAAAATACTAAACTCTATATCGCTACTCATGCTAATATTGTGGCTTGCTTGGGAAATTATAGAGGTGATGTCCATGAAAAGCTCAATGATGTTATTGATATTCAACGAGAAGAAGATGGCAGCGAACAAGTCGTCAGTGACTCTGATATCGCCGAAGATTCGCCTGTTGCTCAGACAATCAATCTGCTACTCGAATACGCAATCCGTTCAAATGCCAGTGATATCCACATTGAACCTCGTGAAGGTTTCGTGCAAATTCGCTACCGAATCGACGGTGTATTAAAAGAAGTGAATCGCTTACCGCGTAATGTGCTCGGTGCGCTAGTGAGTCGTATTAAGATTTTATCCAACCTTAAGATTGATGAACGTCGCGTTCCGCAAGATGGTCGTTTTAAGATAAATGTTGCCGGTAAACAATACGCTCTTCGTGTCAGCACACTCCCTATTGCCGATGGCGAAAAGGTTGTTATGCGTATCCTTGACGAAAGCAACCAAGCCGTCACACTAGATGATCTTGGCTATTGGGGCCGAGCTTTAAAAACCGTTACCGACGCATTGACCGAACCAAATGGTATCGTACTCGTGACTGGGCCGACTGGCTCAGGAAAGTCAACAAGTTTGTTTAGTATTCTGACTAAACTTAATACGCCAAATGTGAACATTTCGACAATTGAAGACCCTGTGGAGTACAAAATAACAGGGGTAAACCAGACTCAAACCAACGTAAAGGCTGGCATGACGTTCGCCAGTGGTCTTCGCGCCCTGCTTCGTCAAGACCCGAATATTATCATGGTAGGTGAGATTCGTGATGGTGAAACGGCTAACCTGGCTGTCCAGGCAGCATTGACCGGTCACCTTGTCTTCTCTACTCTTCACACTAACAACGCAGCAACTAGCCTTCCTCGTTTGCTCGATATGGGTATTGAGCCTTTCTTGATTGCGAGCACCGTGAGAGCAGTTATTGGTCAACGTCTGGTGCGTAAGCTCTGCATGAACTGTCGACAAAGCTATGCCCCGTCTCAAGAAGAAGTTCAAGCGTTGTATAAGACCTTCGGCATCACCACACCCGAAGCGATTAGTGTTGTGCATAAGCTCGACCAAGAAGCCATTGCCCAAAAGCTGGGAGGTGACACACCGGCAGCTACGACCGATACTACCATCTCGAGTCTTTGGCGACCCTCACCTGACGGCTGTGATGAATGTAACCACACCGGTTTCAGGGGCCGAATTGGCATCTATGAGGTACTTGGCTCGTCTCAAGCGATCCAAAAATTAATTGTTACCAGTGCGACAAGCAGCGATATCCAGGCTCAGGCTATAGCCGAAGGGATGACAACAATGCAAACCGATGGGCTCATTAAAGCGCTGCGCGGTCAAACAACCATTGAGGAAGTACTTCGAGTAACCAGAGAATAGTATGCCTAATTTTTCGTTTACTGCCGTCGGTGCAAACAACAAGGTCGTCAATGGAAACATTGAAGGTGCTAATCGAGATGCGGTATATAAACACCTTCAAGAACAGGGTGTTAGGCCTCTGAGCATCAAAGAGACTAGCCCACCATCAAAAAGTCTATCTATCGCAAAGCTACTAGCTCCCGGGAAGGTAAAGTCGGATCATATCGTTGTGTTTACGCGTGAGCTAAGTGCCATGGTAAGTGCGGGTGTTCCCTTGCTTCGATGTCTTAACTCTTTGGCCGAGCACACCGAAAGTGCACAGCTGAAAAAAATACTTGGTTCAGTTATCAAAGACGTCGAGGGCGGTGCTCCTTTGGCCGATGCACTAGAAAAATTTCCTGACACGTTTTCAACTGTATACGTAAACATGGTTCGGGCTGGTGAAGCAGCGGGTATTCTAGATGAGATTTTGAAGCGTCTTGCTACCCAGCAAGAGAAGTCCGCAACCATGCGAAAGAAAATTAAAAGTGCGATGACCTATCCGACTGTACTCGTAGTCATTACGGTGGTAGCGTTTTTTGGGCTTATGATTTTTGTTATTCCACAAATTGGTAAAATCATCTCTGATCTAGGTGGTCCAGATGCCCAACTTCCCCTCATTACGCAAGTTATGCTCGGTATTAGCAAGTTTGTAACTAGCTATTGGTTTATTCTCATCCCTTTGTTTGCGGCTGGGGTATTCGCACTACTCCGCTATATTCAAACCAAAGATGGCAAACGACAATTTCATACCCTCATTATCAACCTCCCTGGTATTAAAACAATTACTCGTAAGGTTGCTGTAGCCCGCTTTGCCCGTACCTTTTCGGCGCTAATTGGAGCAGGTGTGGCTGTACTTGAGGCGCTTGAAGTGACGGCTCATGCCGTCGGTAACGTTGTGTATGAAAAAGTTCTCCTCGATGCCGCTGAAGAAGTAAAAAATGGCGCTACACTGTCATCAATTATTGAAAAGAGTCCCCTATTTCCGGCAATCGTACCTCAGATGCTTTCTGTCGGTGAAGAAACCGGACAAACAGATGTGGTATTAGTGAAGGTAGCTGACTTTTACGAGGAAGAGGTTGATGTTGCCATCGATGGTTTGAGCTCTATAATCGAACCGGTGATGATTGTGTTCATGGGTGCCATGGTGGGTCTTATTGCGGCAAGTGTTATGTCACCTATCGCTAATCTGTCACAGAACATACGTTAATCATAGCTTTTCACATACCGCTCATGTATACTTATAGAGACGAAATAAGAGAAGTGGGCAGCCCTAGAAGTGGCAAAATTATTCTACAAAGATAAACCAATCGTAGGCCTCGACATCGGTCAAACCGGTGTGAAAGTAATGGCGGTCGATACCAAGAAATGGCTCGTAACGGCGTACGGGTCTATTGACCTCGACCCTGCTAAAGTGCAGGAATCTCTTGATAAGCGCGACAACTATCTCTCTGATGGTATACAAACTCTTATGCAGAAGAATATTATTGGGAATCTTCCTAGCAATCACGTCGTTGTAGGCATCCCGGCGTCGCGAACTTTCACTCGATCTTTTACTATTCCAATAAAAGCCATGAAAAAGTTGCGTGATGCCGTAGAACTTGAAGCCGAACAATATATTCCGATTCCGGCCAACCTGCTTTATATCGATTTTGAGATTATCCATAAAACCAAAGATACCGTTACTGTACTGATGTGCGCTGCGCCAAAAGCTATCGTTGACCAAACTGTTGAAGCAGCTGAAATGGCAGGATTTCGTGTGTGCATGGTTGAACCTAGCGTCAACGCAGTAGCTAGGTTGCTTGAGACCACCGAGGAGGGTAATTTGCCCACTGTAATCGTTGATATTGGTGCAGCAAGCACCGATATTGCTATCCTGGACGGATCAATTCGTGTTACCGGTGGCGTAAGCGTTGGTGGTAATACTTTCACGCTTGATATTGCTAAAAAGCTCGATGTAACACTTGAAACAGCTCATCAAATGAAGGTGTTGAATGGATTGAGTCCAGGCAGCAAACAACACAAGATAAGTGGCGCTCTCTCTCCAAGCCTCGAAAAAATCGCCGATGAGGTACGCAAAATCATTCGCTACTACAAAGAGCGTATCAATGAAGACCGAAAGCTAGAGCAGGTGCTTGTTGTTGGTGGTGGAAGTAACGTGCCTGGCATCGGTGAGTTCTTCACAAACGAGCTAATTATGGCAGCTCGAGTCGCAAGCCCTTGGCAAACTCTAGATTTTGGTAAATTACCTCAGCCTGCAAAACAATTTCGCCCTCGCTACATTACCGTAGCTGGTCTGGCCAGCATTAAACCGGAGGATGTTGTACAATGATAAATCTCCTACCAGTTGAACGAAAGGCAGACCTATCCGCGGCACGCACCAACAGCATTTTAGTGCGTTATTTGTTTATGAGTGGCTTTGGCATTTTATTAGTCGCCATCATTTCTACCGGGACTTTCTTTAGCCTCAACTTCGCGAAAGATAACGCTGAAAACCGCATCAACGCGAATGACGCAAAATATGCTAGTTTTACAAAGGTAAAGAATGAAGGTGATGCTTTCCGGACAAACTTAGCTACTGCAAAAGAAATTCTTGATAAACAAGTTACCTATTCAAAGCTGGTGTATGAGATTGCCGCGGTTATCCCCAGCGGAACAGTGCTTGATAATCTTAATCTCGATACAAAGTCCTTCGGCTCTGTCATTATCATCGAAGCTAGCTCGACTTCATTTTCAAATGCCGTCAAGCTAAAAGATTCACTTCAGGCTAGCAAAAAACTTTTCAGTGATGTGTCGCTTCAGAGTGTTAGCGAAGAAGGTAGCAGTGAAAGCTCAAGTGATAAATACCCTGTCAAAGTATATCTTCAGGTTAAGATTAACCAAGGAGCTCTGAAGTGAAAGATAAATTCACCGCTCGAAGCTTACGAATCGTCTTAGTCATATTGCTTGTGCTCACCTTTGTTGCAGGCATTGCGGCATTCTTGTTTGCAAAAGACTTCCTATCCGCCTACGCGACAAAGGTAAGTGAGCGAAACGCACTCGCTAATGTTGGTGACTCAAACTTACAGGCGCTGAACAAGCTTGAAACGTATCTTGAAACGAATAAAGAAGTAATCGATAAAACAAAGAATATCGTCGCCGACAGCAAAGAGTATCGCTACCAGAATCAAATTATTAGTGATTTAAATAGCTTCGCAGCTTCTGCCGGTGTAGCAATTGATAAGTTTGATTTCGTGACCAACCAAGCTGAGGCAGCAACCGATAGCGCAGCCCAAGAAACAACAGATGCATCGGCAACGACACCCGCTACCCAAACGAGCAGTCTTAAATCGACTCGTGCGACAGTTACTGTGACCACTCCTGTCTTATATAATTCTCTGCTGAAATTCATTCAAAAAATCGAGCAAAACAAAACGAAAATGCAAATTACGAGCATTGGCCTTATTCGTTCCACAGATCCGACACAACCAACTGGCTCAGTTGATTCACAAAGTTTTATAATTGAGGTGTACATACGGTAGCTTATGAATTCTCCAGACCTTAGTGAAATCGGTACATTGCTCGCAAAGTTTTTGCGACGCTTCCACGGAACAATGTTTTTTGTTTTATTGTCAGGACTTCTCGCAGCCGCTATTCTCACGATTATTTCAATTAATAATCTTGTTAATCAACCTCCTGAATCAAGTACTCCAGTGGTTTCAAGCAGCTTTGATGAAGATACGGTTATGCGCGTTAAAGATTTGGGTACTTCAAACCCTTACACGCCAAAAGCCGGCTCTCGTACTAATCCGTTCCTTGAGTAGATTGACCAAGACGCTTATACTAAGACTATGCTAGTAGCGTATGATCGATTTATCGGGTCGCCCGTAATGAGCCTTCAAACAGGCTCTGAATTAGCTCGTACCGTGCGTGCTCTCGTCGATCCACGTGATTTAACTGTTCTCGCCTATGAGCTAGAAGGGCCGATGCTCACCGAGCACCCCTCATTTCTAAGAGTGCTTGATGTGCGCGAGTTTAGTAATATCGGTATTATCGTCGATAGCAGCGATGAGTTTGTCGGCCTTGACGACGTCATCAAACTAAAAGAAGTCTATAATTTCCACTTCGACCTAATTGGCTTAAAAGTTGTTGACAAAAGAGGGCGAAAACTTGGTAAGGTTACCGGCTATACTGTTGACAGTGATAGTTTCGTTTTACAACAGTTGCGTGTGCAGCGTCCTCTTCTGCAGAGCTTCAATGAAACTGAACTGCTAATCAACCGGTCACAAATCGTCGAGCTTAGCGACCAACAGGTGGTCGTTGAAGACGGCAGTCATACAATGCCCGACCGTGAGCCTGTTCGTAACTATACGAATCCATTTCGCCAATCATCGGCCCAGCCCGAAGCGATTACTCCTCCTCGCGAGTAGAATCGAGTGCAGCACGAATGTCACCATAACTGAAGCCTTGGCGCGCCAAATAGTTTAGCAGCTTCTCTTCTGAATCGTATTTCAAGCGCTTTTTGGTGAGTATCTTTTGTAGTTCGTCACTGTCGTTTCGACTACTCTGCTGAAAGGCTTGTTCAATACTATCTACCGCGACACCTTTGACTCGCAATTCATTTATAAGCTTGCGCTTACTGCTACCCTTGGTTTGGTTGCGATGCTCCACCCAATATCGAGCAAATGCATCATCATTTATGTAACCTTTGTCTTTTAGTCGATCGTACACTCTATCGGCTATTGCTTGCGTTATCCCTTCGCGCTTTGAGCCGTTCTTTTTTAAGCTGGAGCGAGTCTTTCGCCAAAGGTAGTCTTTTACTTCTTTGCTACTGTGTGGCCTCATAAGGCAATATTCAAGTGCCCGAGCATATGTTTTGCCGAACTGGCTTTCATTCAAAAGATCCGCTAACTCTTCTTCTTCGTATTCTCTACCGACTCGAACACCGAGCTCGCCTACCTGATACACATCTAACGAAAAAGCGTACGTTCCATCAACCGACACATTCACACGGTCTTTATTTTTTGCTTGAAGAGATATATCCGTAATTTTCACTACTATCCCCTTCGGTCGCTACGTGGTTGTATTATTCAGACTCAGCAACTTGCTTACGAACTTCTTTTTCAATTTCGTCGAGAACCTTTGGATTTTCTTTCAAGTAAACTTTCACTGCTTCTCGGCCTTGGCCAATTTTTCCATCTTTGTAATCAAACCAAGCACCCGATTTACCAACAATTGCTTTTTCAACAGCTAGATCGAGTACGTCGCCAGTGCGAGAAATTCCTTCATTATACATAATGTCGAATTCGGCAGTTCTAAATGGCGGTGCAATCTTATTTTTCACCACTTTCACCTTTGTTCGGTTTCCAATAATGTCTTCGCCTACTTTCAACTGACCAATTCGTCGAATATCAAGACGTACAGACGCGTAGAACTTTAGTGCATTACCACCAGTAGTCGTCTCAGGATTTCCAAACATTACACCAATCTTCATGCGAATTTGGTTAATAAAGATAACGGTTGCCTTTGATTTATTAATGATACCCGTGAGCTTACGTAGCGCTTGACTCATCAGTCGGGCTTGCAAGCCCATGTGGCTATCACCCATATCACCGTCAATTTCTGCTTGTGGTACGAGAGCCGCAACCGAGTCAACGACTATTAAATCTACTGCGTTTGAACGCACGAGTGTTTCTGCAATTTCAAGTGCTTGCTCACCATTGTCAGGCTGGCTAACTAGTAGATTTTCAGTATCAACTCCTAGCTTTTTCGCGTAGGCTGGGTCGAGCGCGTGTTCGGCGTCAATAAATGCTGCCGTGCCACCCTGCTTTTGAATTTCAGCAATCGCATGCAAGGTTAGGGTAGTCTTACCAGAGCTTTCGGGTCCGTAAATTTCAATAATTCGGCCTTTTGGATAACCGCCACCAAGTGCCAAGTCAAGACTCAGCGCACCGCTAGGTAAAAGTTCGATGTCAACTTTCTTTGCTTCTCCAAGCTTCATGATTGAACCATCGCCAAATTGCTTGGTGATTTGGTCCATTGCTAGGCCAAGTGCTTTCATTTTTCCTTCATTGTCAGGTTTTTCAGTCGAAACTGGATCTTTAGCAGCCTTTTTTGCCATACTATTTCCTCTCTTGGTTATATTCTCATTATACGGTATTTTGCTATAATTAATCTAATGAAAGCTCGTGGTTTTACTATTCTTGAACTGCTGTTCCTCACAGTTGTACTTATCGCCATTGGCGCTTTGTTTTGGACACAGAAAAACAATATTGAAGTTGCTGCGCGTGACGACAAACGTAAAATTGCCATCAATGCAATGTACTACTCACTGGAAGAAATATTTCACAAGCAAAGTGGTTACTACCCAATGGAGTTAACATCTGAGACATTGCCTTCCGTAGACAAGAAACTATTTACCGATCCAAGAGGAGTCCAGTTAGGTGAAGGTGGCTCTGACTATCGCTACGAGCCTTCAAACTGTACAGACGACAAATGTCAGTCCTACACCCTCCGTGCGAATCTTGAAAACGAAGCAGACTACGTAAAAACAAATCGCTAGTAAACGAGTTAATTTTCGTAGGGATCTACTGGGCGACCGTTTTTGAATGATTCAATTGCATTATTTAACACGGCAACTTGATTACGTGGATTTGCTACATATGAAAACCGGTAGGTGGTTTCTTCGCCTTCGGTACTTAGTCGAATTGTCCCATAGTTAAGAATTGTTTGGAGAAAACCAGATTGACGAAAGCTTGCATCTTCGATGCTACCAAGACTAACGGTCTGCTCGTGACGAGAAAATACACTGTGTTGAATTTCCTGTACGACACTTTCATTGGTCATGTAAAATTGGTTCTGTAAATATACCCACACTGCAATAAAACCGCCAGTGGCTGTTAGTATCATTAGTAATACAATAGGCCACAGCACAATATCAAAGCTTGGCAGACTAGGCACGGTAGTCTCTGGTGAGGCAGGGTACAAAATAAGCACAATCATTTGAACTATTAGAAGCAACGCTGTTGCGCCGACGGGTATGAGCAGTCCAATCGGGTGGCGTTTTATGTCTAAAATAACAAACTCACCTTCGCTAAGGTTGAGATGTGGGTAGCGCTTTTTTGAATCTATCGAACGCAGCTGTACATCCTCAGATAAAGGCTTATTGGCCGGCTCAACAGCTCGTGCCGCGTGAACCACGTGCGGTTCATTAGAGTACTGGGCACGAAGCTGCGGGTCATAATTCTGTCCAGATACTTCTTGGGTTGCTGCTGTGACATGAGATGACAGCCTCGGCTCCTGGTTAGACTGAGGAGGCACTACCTGAGGAGCTGCATAAAGTGGTCTCCCATTAGCGTCGTAGGCAACTGGTTTATTTGGATCTTCCATGTCTTTTTAGTATAACAAACCTTATGTATCGTTTGATTTAGGTGAACGTCCTACATGCCTGTGTGCCTTCAGGGTCGCTTTTCTTCCTCGAGGAGTTCGTTCAATAAAGCCTATCTGTAGTAAGTACGGCTCATAGAAATCTTCGATTGTAGTCGGCTCATCACCAGTAAGTGCCGCAATCGTGTTTAGGCCTACCGGCTCGCTACCGTAATTTTCAATCATACTCATAAGCATATGTCGGTCTGCGGGGTCTAGTCCCAGTTCATCAATTTCCATCAGCTCCAAAGCTTTTGTTGTCATTACTGTATCTATGATTCCGTCACCGTTCACATCGGCGTAATCTCGTACTCGCTTCAGAAGGCGATTGGCGATACGTGGTGTGAGGCGTGCGCGTGAAGAGAGTAGTGTAGCAGACTCTGCTTTTATTGGTGTGTTTAGAATCTTTGCCGCTCGGGTGATGATTTGAGCAATTTCGTCCGCCGTATAAAACTCTAAGCGGTACAAGTGTCCAAATCGGTCACGAAGTGGGGCAGCAAGACTGCCAGTTCTTGTGGTGGCACCAATAACGGTGAATTTTGGTAAATCAAGACGCACACTACGAGCGGCCGGACCTTTACCAATTACGATATCCAGCTTGTAATCTTCCATCGCACTGTAAAGGACTTCTTCCACTGCCCTTCCAAGCCGATGAATTTCGTCAATAAACAGAATATCGCCGTCACTCAAGTTTGTCAGAATACTTGCGAGATCGCCGGCACGCTCAATCGCGGGACCGCTGGTAACTCGCAAACCGACGCCCATTTCATTGGCAATTACCGTTGCCATCGTCGTCTTACCTAAACCAGGAGGACCGTACAATAGTACGTGATCGATTGGCTCGCCGCGTTTCTTCGCTGCATCAATCGCAAGTTTTAGATTTTTCTTTAGGCGCTCTTGCCCGATATACTCGTTAAAATTCTGCGGCCGTAAGGTAACTTCAATCTGCTGCTCCTCGGCATCATCTTCGTCAATTGTTGTTGTCACAATTCTATCAATTGCCATTACAAATCGTCCTCGTTGATAAGTGCAATTATTTCAACTGGCACTTCTTCGTATGGATGAACGCTTTTTAAAGCTGTTACGACAGTCTTCGCAACGCTTCTCTCGCACACAACTTCAACTCTCTCTTCCGCTACTTCTTCCGCCTGCCCTGGCTTACCAATTGTAGGATGAGCGTTATTTGATGCAAGAAATCTGCCCGTACCGCTGCTAGAGAAACTGCAAAAACTGTATTCGCCCAGTCTCCCCGCCCCAGCTTCTCCAACTGCCTGACGAAGCTTTTCGGCGGCATCATGTGGTACGTAAGTAATGATTTTAATCATTTCAGCACTCATGATTTAAGTGCCTTTCTAACACGCTCACTGGTTGAAAGTGAGCCATCTATGTTCTCTAGCATTTTACTAGCATCCGCGAGCGTATAGCCAAGTGCCATCAAGGCCTCTAGCGCTTCGTCGCTGGTATTGAGTTCGGTTTGCACTGCACCAGAGCTGTAGTGTGTTGGCAAACCAACTTTATCACTCAAATCTACCACCACTCTATCTGCTGTTTTCTTGCCTACTCCAGCTGCTTTAGCGACGAACGCGCTATCACTGTGCGCTATCGCATTTCGCACGACTTGCGCATTTCCCAGGCTCAAAATCGCCAGCGCCGCCTTCGGACCAACACCCTGCACTGTAATTAGCATCTCAAATAATTTTTTTGCGGCAAGACTGCTAAAACCATATAAATCTTGGGATTGTTCGCGTATGTGGTGATAAGTATAAAGTTTTACATTTTCTTGTAAAGACATTTGCTCATAGTCTTCTAGAGCCACCTGTACCTCATAACCAATCCCACTCACATCAACAATCACTGAGCCAGCAAATTTTTCAACGACTGTGCCAAAAACGTGCGCTATCATTTCCAGCTTCTCCCTCGAATTATTGCAGCAATTCCAACCATGATGATAAACAGTACTATACCAAGCTGTGCTTTCATAGCACTATTATCTCATATTACGTCGTAGTCGCCTTCACAGTTGGTCTTCTGAACAGCCCACTGCATTCACAGTCGCCCCGACCGCTGTGTTTGGACACTGATCAATATCATCTGTTACACCATCTGAATCAGCATCATCACCTTCTACACAATTTGGATCATTGGCAGCTAAATCTTCCTTGCCAGGAACACTACACATATCGACGACACAGTTTTCATCATCAGCGGTAAGGTCTTCCTTACCTACAACAGTACACATCGCCGTTTCTTCATCTTTTTTGGGTTTGTCTTTTTTCTTATCAGGCACGTTACAACTTTCTTTTGGTTGCGCAGAGGCAAGGAAGTATTCATTAAATGTGCCAGTACCGGCTCGGTCTGCTTTTTTACCGTTACTACAAACAAGTAGTTTTACAATTCCTGCGGGTTGCTTGAATGCCTCGTTTGACGTGCCATCTAGGACAGATTGCATAAAGCTTCGCCAAATTGGCCCGGCCATGCTTGAGCCACCATTGTACATTGCTACGTTATCGTTATTTCCTACCCATACACCAGCCGCGATACTTGGTGTGTAGCCTATAGTCCAAGCGTCTTTCGCATCGTCGGTAGTTCCGGTCTTCACCGCCACCGTATGACCAGAAACTGTCAGTGAACTTCCAAAAATTGGTGCCCGCGCATTGTTGTCGGAAAGAATGTTTGATATTAGAAACGCGCCTTGTTCACTTACGCCACGTTCGCTTGTTTTGTCTTCAGTAAAAATTGTTTCGTCAAATTTGTTATCGATTTTATCGATAATCGACGTGTTGTAATGCTCACCTTGATTTGCAAAGCCTGCGTACGCATTGGTCATTTCTTCAAGTGGAATTTCGCCCGATCCAAGTGCCAATGGTAAGCCATAGTCCGAAGCACTACGATTCAATGTAGTAATGCCCATTTTCTTGGCAGTCGTAATCGCGTTATCAACTCCTAGTTTTTGCATGACCTTAATTGATGGAATGTTTAGAGAGCGTGATAATGCATTGCGAACGCTAATCGGACCGCTAAATGTTCGGCTTGCGTTTTGTGGAGTGTAGCCACCAAAGTCAGTTGGTACGTCTTGAAGGACAGTTGCAGGAGTGACCAAACCACGAGCCAGCGCTTCCGAGTAATAAATTGGTTTAAAGCTCGAACCAGGCTGACGTGGCGTAGTAACCATATTCACCATACCCCACTTCGGATTATTGTAGTCGGCGCTACCCACAAGTGCCCGAATTTCACCAGATTTTGGATCGATTGCTACCAAACTCGCATTGGTACCATTGTTTGCCTGAATGAAGGCCATATTACTTTGAACCGCTGCATTTGCCTTTTTCTGCATACCTAGATCAAGCGTTGTCACGACACGATAGCCAGAACGGTTAACCTTTTCTTCACCGTATTTTTCATATAATTCGGATAGAACCATTCCGGTAAAGTGTGGTGCACCATTGTCGATTGGGTCACGCTTCGGCGCATAATGAAGTTTTTGCTTGAGCGCAACTTGTTTTTGAGCTTCAGTAATTTTGCCATTTTTGACCATGCGAGTCAGCACCGTGTTTTGGCGTTCATATGCATACTCCTTCACACCCGAGATAGGTGAGTAGTTAGTAGGGGAAGGCAGGATACCGATTAGCATTGCACTTTCACCAACCGTTAAGTTCTTCTGGCTTTTATTAAAGTACGTTTTGGCTGCGTCCTTAATACCAAATGCACCTTCTCCAAAATATACAGAGTTCAGGTACATTTCTAAAATTTCGTCTTTTGAATAGCGCTGCTCAATGGCTAGAGCTACAGATAGCTCTTGGTATTTACGCAAAAACGTACGCTGATCGGTCAGGACGGTATTTTTCGCGAGTTGCTGCGTTAATGTTGAGCCACCGTAGTTATTCCCACCGCTGATGAAGTTCGCATACAGCGCGCCCAGTATGTTACCCAGAGAAAAACCTGAGTGTTCATAAAAGTTCTTATCTTCTGATGCGATTACAGCTTTTTCTACGTTGTCTGAGATGTCCTTCAGCTTCACAATGTCGTGGTGCTTAGACCGACCAAAGCTATATATTTGTTTACCTTTTCTATCAACTATCTCAACGCCTGTATTATTACGGTTCATTAGACGTTCTTGATCATCAATATCTCGCGCAAAGTAAAGATATGTCGCGATTGGTGTAATTATCAAAAAAGCTAGTATTGGCGTTGAAACCAGCAAAACCTGCTTCTTCCAGCCTAATCGCTTCCACCAAGCAATCTGGTGTTTAAAGGTACTTTTGAGCCCACGAACTGGTCCGCGTTTCTTAGTGTATTTTCCCTGTCGGTACATAGTATCTAGTATAGCAAAATACTGCCTCCCTTTTCGTATTTGGTGACAGTATTTTGCTTTGTTTTATCTATAGCTTAGACTAAAATGATGCCTCGTTATGAGTCCATGTGTTCACCACGATCACCGCGAGGGCCACGTACTGGCAAACCCAAGTCACTCATTGTAATGTTTTGAGCTTCCATCCACTTTCTCAACGCTTCCATTTTCTTATGGATTTTTTCACGATTTGCGTCAGTTTTATCCTTATCATGAAGTGCATCTATCTTTTCCCATGCCGCCACAATATGATCATACTGAGCTTGAGTAATTTTGCCATTACTCAACGCCTTTTTCAGTGCCGTCAAACGCTCAGTTTTCATATCCTTATCGTGAGCTTCACGTGCTTCATCAAAGACAGCTTGCACATCACTTTTCTTCAGATTAAATTTGCTAACTAACTTGTCAATCAAACTGCTCATTGGGTCAGTCGATGATGACGTATCAGACAATGCCGATGTCGTGGCACTGAGTCCAAGACCTGCCGCACCGATTGATACAACGCCACCTGCTACTAATAATGCTTGCTTCGTTTTGTTCATTTCTATACTCCTTACTTGCGAGACTATGTGGTATTTCGTAGAGCGCGCCTACAGAAGCCTACTATAGCCAAGCCACCTGACAAAACGCTGAGAGTATATTTACCGACTCATTAACTGATGAGTAATCGCTGCGGCAATTGCATCCGCAGCATCGTCTGGTTTTGGAATTTCTTTCAAATTTAGTTGCAATCGAACCATTTCTTGCACTTGCTTTTTATCAGCCTTGCCATAGCCGGTAAGGCTTTGTTTTATTTGCATTGGCGTATATTCAGCAATAGCCAGTTTGGCTTTACGGCCTGCTAGCATAGCAACACCGCGCGCATGCGATACGCTCATGGCTGTCGTAACATTCCTAGCAAAAAATAGATGCTCGATACTCATTACATCTGGCTTTGTTTCAGCAATAATTTCGGTTAGGCCATCGAAAATTTCTTCCAGACGCTCATCGAGTGGCGTGTGTGCTGGTGTACGAATCACGCCAGCGGTTACTAGCTTGCTTTTGCCAGCCACAACATCAATTACCCCAAATCCCAATATGCCAGTGCCCGGGTCAATCCCGATTATTCTCATGTTGTTAGTATACGCTACTTAGCAGACGCTATTGGTTTAAATAGTCGCTTCATTCCTTGGCCAACTTCATGACGCCACTCCCAACCAGCATAGCCTACGGCCAACAGACCAACTCCTCCAAACGCCCACCAACCTAGTGTTGCTTCGGCCGTATCCTGTACGGCTTCAACCGGGAAATCTGCTTTTATTAACTTTGGTACTGTGCGGCAACGGTTCGTCAGAGGATTTCGTTCTTGGTTTGGAGCACACGGCTTTAATGAGCTAGCGGCCGAGATTGATGAACGGCAACGGTTCGTCAGAGGATTGCGAGTTTGGCCTGGTTTGCATGGCGTGAGAGAGGTTGATGTTGATACTATGTTACGACAGCGATTAGTTTCTTCACTACGATATTGCGTAGGCAAACAGGGTGTCAGTGAAGTTGCGACTTCAATTTTGTTACAGCGACCCGTCTCAAAATTACGTTCATAGCCAGTTTCGCAAGGTGGATATTCCGTATACGCGTTGGTCTCACTGGGCGTAATGGTAAATGTTTGAAGCCATGTCCCTCCAACCAAAGAGAGTGATGTATTTTCATCCAAATCTTGATAGCTACGAGCGTCGACTTCCACAGTTCCGTCTGAATTTAGCACATATACTGTACCTTCTGTCGTTTTGGTAAGCTCCAGTTCGGTCGTTGCTATATCGATTGTTGCGTATCCGTTCGCTGGTAGCATAGTATTTTCAGGAAACACGAAGCTCGCGGTTTGACTACGATTGGTTTGTAATTGACAGCCTGAGACATCGTAGTTTGTATTAGAAGTATTCACGACTTCAATGAACTGCTGGTCAACATTTGCGGCAATTTCAGACAGCCTCAGACTTGTGCATTCATTCACCAAGCCACCAAGACTAAATTGGGTTTCTGCGTCATACGGAGTTGGATATTTCGTCCATTGCCACGTATCTATAAGGTTATTGTATGCCCATGACCAACCTTCGTGGCTTGATGCGCTAGGATATCCGACAATTGTTTGATCATAACGATGTAAGCCATATTTATCTTCCAGCCATACCCAGCTACCGCTATCTGTTAGGTTAAGCTTCACAACTACATAGCTTCCTGACGGAATCGTACCACTTAGGTAAGTCGTATTGCTCGAGCTGGATGCTTGACCCGCCGCCCCTACCCTCAACCTCATATCATCAAGGCTAATCGGCACAGGAGCGCCATTGTATAATTTTACATAGTCATAGCATAATGCACTCGTGTCGTTTGGTGCACATGAAACCGCGTCTGGATAAATTTCTGTTACTCTAATGTCGGTGTCAAGAATTAGCGTGTATAGCGGGTCAGCTTCGACAGAAAAATTTGCTCCCGGTACGAATGCGGTGAACGTGGTGAGGTAATTACCTGTTGAACTTGATATGTTTCGCGAGAAATAGAATACTGGCGGTACCGACTCAACCCGTGGTGTCCGACTAGTGCCTGTTGTGTCGTTTATCGATGGTGTAACGACATGCTCGTTCAATAAACTTCCGTCTGGTGGAATTAATCTAATATCGATAAGTCTGGGATCTGATGCAGGCGAAGGTTGTGTAATACTGAACGTTGGTAAAGTTACTACCAGGCTATCTGCTACTAAAGCCTTCTTTTTGGGCTCTAAATAACCCGTCAGGGGCTCACTAAGCCAGCTACCTCCACCAGTCCATCGTACTCCAATTCGCCAACCTTGAAGATCAGTGATTTCATTCAAATCATTATAGATTTGCACGTACCTAAGGTTGTGCCCCTGGAATGAGTAGGCTGTAATAAGCAAAGGACCATCGACTTTTACGGGTTCGCTTGGAATAGTATCGATGGCATGGGCAGGCGATGAATAAACAATAATTGCAACGACAAGTACAAGTAGCCCGCCCAAATACTTTTGCATAATTAGTTTTAATTGTACGCCAGAGTAGTCAAAAATCAACTACAAGTCTGCATTTGTGTGAACATTCACTACATCGTCGACATCATCAAGCGCGTCAAGTACTTTCATAATCTTTTCGCTGGTTTCATCGTCTGATACTTCGATGGGGTTATTCGCAATATATTGTAACTCGGCATCTTCAACTTTTATGCCAGCCTCTACTAGTGCTTTACGCACCTTCATCAGATCTTTTTGATCAGTGTAAACAATTATCTCGCCGTCTTCTTCAGTTGCATCTTCAGCACCTGCATCGAGGATAGTCAGTAGTGCGTCTTCGCCAGTTTCAGCTACTCGAATCACACCCTTGCGCGTGAATTGAAACATCACGCTGCCAGCATCAGCAATTCGTCCGCCATTTTTTACCAAAGCAGTCTTCACTTCAGGTAGCGTGCGGTTTTTATTATCGGTCGCTGCTTCAATAATAATTCCTACACCACCCGGCCCCATACCTTCGTACGTAACTTCCTCTAACACGGCAGCATTTTTGTCGGCCACTCGGTCGATGCTGCGCTGAATGTTTTCTTTTGGCATGTTCGCTTGGCGCGCTTTTTCAATTGCCATAGCCAAGCTAGGGTTCATGTCTGGGTCTGTACCACCGCGTGCGGCAATAGCAATTTGGTTACCAATACGCGTAAAGACTGCACCGCGTTTAGCGTCGTTAGCGCCCTTATCACGTTTAATCTTCGACCATTTGCTGTGTCCAGACATGAATATGCTCCTACTTAGAATTGACAATGTAATTATCTATAGTATAACAGATGTGAGCTAGCTATTCCACCAAGCTCGAGTTGTGTAAATCATACCCAGTTACCTTCCACATATACAATGATATGCCGATGATTGCAGTAACTAACAGACCAGCACCAATAATCCCGATTGGAATTTCTTGTATCGCCCACGGCAGAGACCCGAAAAATAGTATAGTTTGAGTCATATACGACAGAATAATCTCTGCCGGTAAACCAATTATCCCTGCTACACTGGGCAAAATTATTCCACCGATTCCTGCAATAAATGTGAGTAACATTGCGATGGGTACTAATGGAAGTATTAGTACGTTTGCGATGGGCGCCACAGCGCTCGTCTGACCAAAGGCAAGTAAAATAATCGGCAGTGTACATATCTGGGCTGAAATCGTTTCGACTAATATTCGGCCAAGTGGCCGCTCTTTTTTATCACCAAAAAAGTACGAGTTTGCAAATGGCGCGACGATCATAACTCCAGCAAAAGCAGCAAAACTTAATTGCCAACCCAAGTCACCCCACGCATAACTTGGATTCATTAGTACGGTTATCGCAATCGCTAGTGGCAAGAGCACAAATGGATGAAAACGACGGCCGTAATACCAAGCGACGAGGCTTAGTGCAGCCACTAATCCTGCTCGGGACATGCTTGGACTCATTCCGGTAATCGCTATGAAGCCAGTTATCATTACGACTGAAGATATGAATGCAAGATACTTGGAAATTTTTTCAAATAGACGCCTGGCCAGGCGTACCAAAATAGTAAGGTTATAGCCGCTGGCCACCACGACATGAGTTAACCCAGCTGCCACCAGTGCCGTGTCGAGTGCCTCTGGTAGTCCGCGACGTTGTCCAACCAAGTAACCAAGACCAAGGCTTGCTTGTGGTTCATGCAGCGCTTTTTCAACGCCTTGGCCAAACCAATTGCGAATCTTAAGTGCAATGTCGCCTGGCTCTGGTCGTCGAACACTCAGTAACTTAGCATCATACATAGTCGCCGCGAAACTACCAAAGCCTTCTTGAATTTTTCCATGAACAGCTACAATGTCGCTGCGTTGAATGTCATGATGTTGCTTGCTTGTTATCCAGATTGTGCCGGCAAGCTGTGTGTTATTAATCCTTACATTAGTGAGCCGAATCACGCTTTGGTTTCTGGCGTTGCTATCAACATCATCACTAATCTTACCCGTCACTGTAGTCGTCGTATCAAAGACTTGTCGGTACAAGGCCAGGTCACTTAATGCCAATGATCCTCTCCATAGACCAATCAAAACACCTCCTGCAAAGACCAGAGCTATCAGCCATACTTTTGGCCTCCACACGGCAAATGCCATGAGCGTAACTCCTGTCAGTAACCAAGCAATCGACTCAAACATTCTTGAGGACACCATTGATGCGGCGATAATACCAACAAATATCCCTACACAGCCAACTGAGACCATCCATGAAACATGCACCTTGCGGCGCAAGTAAGTTGTAAGCATGAGCTTAGTATAGCAAGTCGATTTTCTACTGTTTTGTTATAGTGTGACACTTTTCGTCAACGCGTGCTAAAAGCAATAATAACTTCCAATGTTTTTGTATTGGAGTGTATTTCTTTAACAGTATGTGTATAGATTGCCTAGTCCTTACAAGTTGCTAACTTTAGTGCGGAAAAGTAAATTCACCTACGAGAAAAATGAGTAGAACAAATCCAAAAATCGATGCTAGGAATATAATGAAGGAGCGCTCATGCTGCTTGAAAATTGCAACGATACCAATAAGAGCAGAAAACAATATGCAACCTCCGGCTACTATTGCCGATATAGCAAGCCAAAGGTTATCAGTGAGCGTATCGCCTCCTGTCTGTCCCAGCGTTACTAAGAATTGCATAAATAAAAACATAACTACTGCAATATATAGCAGCATTGACGACCACTTCCCAAGTATTGTTGTGGGTAAAACCTTCATATCACTAGTATACTCTCGTTCTAACTCGCATAGAAAAATCGCCTACAAAGCGTAGACGATTTTTCTATGGAGGGTCCAGTGGGGCTTGAACCCACGACACCCTGCTTAAAAGGCAGGTGCTCTAACCAGCTGAGCTATGGACCCATAGGTATGAGACAACCCTACGGTTTTTCTCATCGTGCCGGGCACTGGCAAAGCCAGCTGCTCGGACTGCTCTTTTCTCTAGAGCTCATGGGGCGTGTAAAACACTCTAAAAAGAGTATCGTAATAGAGGTGAAAAGTCAATGCTTGCCGCGGCCTATGCGGTGCCCTGTATGCGTTGCTAGCACGTCTACCAGCGCGATTACGAGACCTGCTGTCACTATGTATACGCGGTTTTGGACGAAAAAGTCGTACACGACTTTGCTTTCGCCGGTTAGCACCAACGCAGAACCCAATGGTTCAACCAATAATGCTATGGCGAGTGCTGCAAAACATGCCGCCCCAGCAATTCGCATAGTCATGTCACGATAACTAGGGCCGCTCGAGAGTAAAATAACCGCTGGCAGAAGCACCAGTGCTATCGCTACCAACGTGGCTAGTGGCGGACGTTCCACCATGACGCCAGTCTGTTCTATCACAGGAGTCAGAGCTTGTGCCCATAAATCACTCAACATCGCACCCGCAGCGAGTGCCAAGCCTAATACACCGAATCGTCGTTTCGTAAGATATGCGAGACCAAACAAAAGGGCAGTAACAATGAGAAAGACAAGCGCGACATTCATGCTACTAGTATAGCAAAAGCGTTATTATGCGCCGATTTTGTCTTTTCGAGGTCGACGCTTCGCGTTTTGTTCAACGTATTCAATAATCTTTTCAGCGACGTTGCGTCCGGTAATCAACTCTGGGGTCTTAATACTAGCACTTGAGTTAACCTCGAGTACTAACGGGCCGTGCTTTGATCGCATCATATCTACACCACAGATTGGTAGTCCCATGGCTTTGGCGGCTTTAATGGCAGTTTTTCGCTCTTCCTCAGTCAGTTTTACTGCCACGCCTTCACCACCTTGATGTGTGTTTGAACGAAAGTCACCGTCTAGGCTTTGACGTTTGACGCTCGCTACTACTCGCCCACCTACAACAAGCGCTCGAATATCGGTACCGGCAGATTCTTCAACGAATTGCTGCACAAGGAAGCTCACGCCTTCCACATAGAAGGCTTGCATTACCGCTTTGGCTGCTTTTGGTGTTTCAGCTAATACCACTCCATTGCCGTGTGTTCCGCGTGCTACCTTAATGATAAGTGGTGTACCACCGGCGAGTTCAGCAATGTCTTCAAAGCTGGCTGATTCACGAGCAAATACCGTTTTGGGAATTCCTACCCCTGCTTTAGCAAGCACTTGGTAGGCGCGCAACTTATCACGTGAACGATTAATCGCCAGGCTAGTGGCAGTAGTGAACGTACCTTGCGATTCAAACTGACGTACAATCGCGGTGCCGTATTTGGTGTAGCTCTGAGCAATGCGCGGTATGATTACATCAAAATGCTCAAGGCTCGCTCCCTTATATCGAACGACGTTGTTGTTGGTTTCAACCGCGGTGTAGCAATCTTTGTACTTGATTACTTTTACTTCGTGTCCGCGCTTGATTGCCTCTTCTTTTAGGCGTTTGGTCGTGTAGTTAGCTGGGCCGTTGCTTAGGATTGCGATTTTCATTCCGCCTCCGTTTCGTTAAATTCGTTTGCTTCATCAGGATACTTGTATATCATTGCCTCTCCTGGGTCGGCGCTATCTACAAGGAAATTCCCTCGCAGCGTGTTTCGTCCTATTAAAATTGGGTACGTTTGGGTTGATCGGTCAGACAGCGTAAATTTGGCATGAAGTCGTTTGCCGTGCATACGTATCGACATTGTCACCACATAACGCTCTTGTTCGTGGCCGGTCGAACTGGTGACTTCGCGTGTACCAACAACCTTTCGGCGCACAATTTTGCCTGTGTAATACGGCGAACTTGGGCCAAATAGTTTGAAGGTTGCCATACCATTCTTTATGCGAACATCGGTTGCCCACAACGATGAAGTGCGAGCACCGGTATCGATGCGTGCCGCGATTTGCTTGAGGTTTTTATACCCAGCAAAATCAACCAGCGAGGAAACGCCGATGATAGCGCTTGCTTGTTTTCGTTGTGTTGATGGCACTGTCTTCATTGTAGCATTCCTCCCTTTTACGCAGCCTGCTTAATACAAGCATTTACATGTTCCATTTCACCACCTTCAGCCTCATCAGTGTGGTCACACTTGCCTACCAATGAAACTTCAAGCGCAGTAGCAATATTGCCCTTGTGGTTCATGTAGTATTGGCCGTTTTTTTGCAGACCTTCATAGTACATTTTTAGCTTGCGATAAATAAGGCCGGGGGTTGTTTGTGGCGTGCCACGAAACGCGTTATCTACATGTGTAAAGGCTGAATCTTTAGCTTTGGCAATAATGGCTTCGGTCATGTCGCCATCTTTCGCCATACGAATGGCAAACATACGCCATGCTAGCTCATAGGTTTGGCGAGCATCCCGTGGAGTACCGTCGGTACCCCGAGCCAGACCAGCCACGATGTAGCGATCACGAGCACGATCAAGCGATGGGTTATCAAGGGTGCCAGCAACAGCGCATTCAAACAGTACGCCTTCGCCTTCTTCAACATCACTATAATTGGCAGTACCAAACTTCAACGCGTGTACACCAGTGTCTTCACCGTTTTGGCCACGACGAGCATGTACGCCAACTTCGTGTACTATCAAACGGCGAAGTTCATCGGCTGTGCGCAACGTATTAGACGGAAGCTTAACGAGTTTCTTATCAACTTCGGTAGAAGGAATTGATACGCTTGCATCAATCTTGCAGCGCCAACCCTTCTCATACAAATCGCTGGCTTTAAGCGCGTTATTGATAATGGCTTCGCATTGTTTGGCATCATACTTTACAGATGAATCAGTTTCGGGCACAACGCTAAGTTCGCCTGCGAAACGCTCTAACACTACTTCACGAAGCTCGTCAAATGCATTTTGGTCGATAATTGGCTGCTCTTCAGTGTCAAAATGTTTATCAGCAAAGTACTCTTGCAACTGAGCTTTTACACGAGCACCAGTTTCGTTTGCTGGCTCAAATGCACTTACCCGTGCTTGTTCGGTGGTAAGCATGCTGTCAAATGTTTCTGGGTCAACGTCACCGAACAACTCTATATTCAGGTTAGAGAATTCTTCTTCGGCAAGTTCACGTTCAGCCGAGCTACCAGGAGCTTGCAAGCGCTTAGCAGATTCAGCGAGTAGCATTTTCTGTAAGTACGCTTCGTGAGTTCCTGCTGAAAGTTCGTATAGCTCGTCAGAAAACTTGCCAGAAGCACGATTGGCTTCAAGTTCTAAGATAGCCTCCTCAGTTTCTCGTTTTTTATCTGCAAAAATAAATTCATCTTCCTTTGGTGGAAGCACGTTACCCTCTTCGTCTACTTGCGCCTGTGGAGTGTCATAAAGATGTACCAGCTCACCGTAGCTGTAACTAGGTACATATACTTCATCAGCAATAAATGCGGCCTTCTGGGCAGCTAGCTCGTCTTTTGCACGGGCAAAATCTAAGTACTCAATAAAAACGCTATCGGTGTTAGCGTAGTTAGTTTGGGCTTTTTTGCTTTTGAATTTGCTCATGCTTTAATATTAGCATAAATTGGCTAAAATGTCAATATTATTTCCCCTTTTCACCTCCCTTCTTCCATGCTATGCTTCAGGTATGAGTGAACTACCCTCTTTTCGTCAGCTCACACAAGATGACTGTGACATTCTTGAAAAAGCATTGCCAGAGCCCGGCGATGTTGACTTTCAAACCAAACTGTCACGTCAAACTCCTACCGGTTATGGCCTGTATGGCCTGTTTCTTTATGATCAGCTCATTGGAATCGGGCAAATACGCCGGCAAGGACCAAATGACCCAAAGGCAGCATCACATTCAAGTTACCCAGAAATTGGAAATATCTACATTGTTCCAGGGATGCGACGAAGGGGGTACGCTCACTTACTCATTAAACATCTTGAAGCAATCTTGCGGGGCGAAAACTATGTATTGGTGGGTTTGGCGGTGGGTGATGACAACACGGCCGCCTTAAGCTTATACAAAAAGCTGGGATACCATAAACTGGTCTCTATCGGTACAAAACCACCTCACGGTACAGTGGATCGCCACTACCTACAAAAAGAACTTTAGACTACAGATACTGCCGTATTTGCTGATGTATGCGTTGATTACAGTCGGGCTAATTGAGCTTAAGATTGCTTTTGTACGAAAATAATAGTATAATTTGTACTAACAGCAACCTCTATCGTTGGCCACAACTACATTTCTCAGCTCATCATCGAGACCTCGCGGTGCCCATCTTTAACCGAAAGGTCTATTTTATGTCTGAAATCGAAAAACTAAAGGTCTCTACTCGAGTTATGTATGATGAGCTCGTCAAACAACAGGCTAACGTAAGAATATTGGATGCTTCCTCCAGCATGCTTGAATTTAATGACAATTCAGGGGTAAGTCACTTACTATTTAGTACATCTAGCGACAAATCAAGTAGTGCTGGCGCTATGATTGCACGCAATAAGAACCGCGGGAAGTTTATCGCTCACAGTCTGGGCATACCAGTACCCGACGATTTGATTTGTACGACGTTTGCAGAAGCTGCCGCCTTCTTAAAAAAACATTCGCAGGTAGTGATAAAACCGCTTGATAATAGCGGTGGTACAGGTATAACCACTCATATTACCTCCTTGCACAGTCTGCGCACGGCATTTGCCTACGCAACTGAATTTGGCGAAAAAGTTATCGTTCAGCAGCATGTTGATGGGAGCGACTTTCGTCTGCTTGTCGTTGCTGGTACATTCCGCTCCGCCGTGGAGCGCCGTCCAGCGAGCGTTGTTGGTGATGGGATTTCTTCGCTGAGAGCTCTGATCGAAGCCGAAAATTCTCGTGACGGTCGTTCATATGATTACTCAACGAATCAAGGATGCATCGATATGGGCAGTGCTGAAAGACATCTGTCTTCAAAAATTGAATCTGTGCCGGCGAACAATTCAGTTACTGAAGTAGTGGGACCCGCCAATATAAGTCTAGGCGGCACCGCACATGAAGCTACTCACTTGGTAACTAAAGCAATGGTTCGCGATGCAGAAAAGATATCTCGGCGACTAGGTTTAGGTATATGTGGAGTTGATATGATGTGGGACAAAACTACTGATAACTACTTTTTTATCGAGGTTAATGCAACACCTGGTATAGATATGCACAACGATCCGTTCTGGGGCACGGCAACGGATGCAATTGAGCACTACGTAACCTGGTTACTGGACCCTCTTGGGCAAATGGCAATTTAGAAGAATTTCTTTTTGCCAGAACTGCCAAATTCTTCGAGAAGCTCTTTTTGTTTCTTTGAAAGCTTAGTTGGCGTGTCGACGAGAACCGAAACAATCTGTGCGCCACGTCGATCGCTACGCAGGTGAGGTACACCATGGTTTGATAGCTTAAAGTCGGTGCCACTTTGTGTACCGGCTGGTATTCTCATGCGCACCGTACCATCAACGGTTTCTACTGTAATCTCCGTTCCCAGCGCAGCATCCACCATGCTGATATGCTCTTCACTCAGGATTAAATCGCCTTCACGTGTAAATTTTTTGTGTGCTTTCACCCGTATATGTACGTACAAATCACCTTTTGGACCGTTTGCCATGGCTTCGCCGCGCTCTTTTAGGCGAATTGTTGCCCCGTCGTCTACTCCAGCTGGGACTTTTAGGGTAATCTTCTGCGTCCGACGTTCGGTGCCCTTGCCGCGGCATACGCTACAGACCTTTTCAGGAACTTTGCCCCGCCCATGGCAGGTTTCACAGGTAACCGCCTGTTGAATGGCGCCAAACATCGTGTTCATCACGCGAGTTTGTTGGCCTGCACCCTTACACGTTTCGCAGGTTTTCATTTGATGGCCTGGTTCTACTGTCGTGCCCTTGCAGTGGGTACATTCGTCGTCCATGGCAAGTTCAATTTCGTGCTCAACACCAAATATTGCCTCTTCAAAGCTTAGGGTAATGCTGGTTTCAACGTCACGGCCCCGGCTTGGACCACGCTGAGCTTGAGCTCCACCGAAAAATTGGCCAAATATATCACCAAGTCCGCCATCACCAAAGTCGAAGTGAACATTTTGGCCACCAAAGCCGCCATTGAAGCCTTCAAATGGATTGCCACCGCCAGATGAACCGCCAACACCAGCATGGCCAAACTGGTCGTAGCGCTGACGTTTTTGTTTATCTTTCAGCACTTCGTAGGCTTCGTTGATTTCTTTGAATTTTTCCTCACTGCCGCCTTCTTTGTCTGGGTGGTGTTTAACAGCAGCCTTGCGGAAGGCTTTCTTTATTTCGTCGTCGCTAGCTGTTTTGCTAACACCAAGAACTTCGTAATAATCTCTTTTTGACATCTGTTATTAGTATAAGAAATTAGCACTCAAAATACAAGAGTGCTAAAATTTTTCACGAATGTGCGAGAAGCTAAAGTCCCAGCTCGCGTCAGTCTTTTTGTGCGGGTTAAATATGTTGTCCGGGTCGTAGAGCTTCTTGATTTCTTTCATGTAGCCAAGGACTTTTTTGCCATACATTGCTTCTAGCCATGGGCCGCGCACCATACCATCGTTGTGCTCACCAGAAACGCTACCACCGTATTTAATCACTAGGTTGTTTACTTCTTTCATGGCCGGTTCTAACTTAGCGCGCTCTTTAGGGTCTTCAATTTTCATCAGTGGAATCACGTGGAAGTTGCCATCGCCCATATGGCCTGCGATTGTGGCAAACAAGCGATACTTTTTAATAATCTTGCGGAGTTTAGGCAAAAATACTGAAAGATGCTGCGGTGGCACCACGAAATCGTCAATAAATGGCGCGGTGTGCTTGTCTTTTACCTTGCTGCGAAGGAGCTGGAAGCTGTTGCGTCGCATCACCCAAAACTTTTCACTGGCATGTTCGGTGGGGGTTTCTTCAAAGCCGTTGATTTCGTAACGGGCACGTTTTTTTTGAAGTTCTTGATGCAGTGCATGCACTTTTTTGCGCACTTCGTCTTCTGTTTCGCCATTAAATTCAACCATGAGTACGAGTTTTGGAATACCGTGTAGAAGCTGAAGTCCATCGGGGATAAGACTGAGCAATAAATGTATGAATTTTTTTAGCCCGAGCATCTTCAAAAAGCTTGGCATAAATTTAATTGAAAGTAGTAGGGTTTGATCGTCGAAGCTTTCGAAGGTGGCAGGTTTATGCTTCAACACAGCCGGAATTAGCTCGCCCAAATCATCGATATCACGAAGGAACAGTACCAGCAAACCAGAATGTGGCTTGTGTGGCACGAGGTTTACTGTGGCTTCACTAATGAGCCCAAGCGTGCCTTGCGCGCCAACAAATAGTTTAGTGAGGTCAAAGATTCCTGTTTCGCGGTTCCACACATTCCACAAGTGATAACCAGTTGAGTCTTTTGTTACATGTGGGGCAGCTGCTTGAATCTCGTCGTAGTGCTCTTCCAAAAGTTCAAATGTTTCTTTGTAAAGCTTTCCTTCAAAATCTTTTTGACTCATCTTTTTTATAAGTTGCGTACGAGTGAGTGGCTTTAGTGTATACTCATTGCCGTCAGATAATATGACTTTTAGCTCGGTTACAAACTTATCGGTTTTGCCGTACTCAAGCGATTTTTCACCACCAGAGTTGTTGCTGACCATACCGCCAACACTGGCAAGTTCACGACTTGCTGGATAGCTAGGCAGCAGTGCACCTTTTTTCAGTGTTTCGGCTTCAAAATCACGGTACATCATGCCCGGTTGTACAGTTGCTTCGGCTTTCGACACTGCCAGCAACTTATTCATATGTTTGCTGACGTCGAGCAAGATTGAGTCGCCAATTGCAGCACCAGACATATCGGTACCTCGCGAGCGAGGTGTGATATTTAGTTCGGGAAATTTCTTTTTGTGTTTGTTGACAAATTGTACGACCGCCTGAAGGTCCTTGCTGTCTTTTGGAAAGCCTACTACCTCTGGCTTTAGTTCGAACAAACTTGCGTCGTGAGAGTAAAATTCTCGAACAGAATCAGTGACGTCGAGCTCGCCTTTAAAACTGCCCGCTAGTTCAGATTGTATATCCATAGTTCTTATGGTAGCACAAAAAACGCTCACTAACCCTAGTGTTCTATGGCGTCGCGTGCGTAGGTGGTGCATAATAGCGCTATGGCCAAGCAAAAAAAGTATTCCGCGCCCATAAGTCAGCTGTGGAATCTCTTTTACTACAGGTATTTCCGCCGCCATGCTAAGTTTGATGGCAGCGCTGAAACCATTTGTCGAGCTATCGTTGATAAATGCTGGAACGGTGCGTTTTACTCTACCAGCTTGGGCAATTTTGACTATTTCTGGATACGAGACTTCGCGACTGTTGTGAAACCACTACGAGCACTCGGGCATGTCGAGCGAGTACGTGCCACCATTCAATGGGCACTGGGGCACTACATGCGCGAAGGCGTGGTAACACTTTGTATTACGCCGAATGGCCGATTATTTGACGCACCGAAAGCTGGTATTGATACACTACCGTCACTTATTCACTGTGTTTGGTCTGCTAAGTACGAACTGACCGATGACGAGACTAATTTTTTGAACAAACAGCTCAAGCAGTATATTCATGACTATTTAGATCCAAAAACTGGCGCGCTTCTGCCTCACCACGGCCCAGCAGAGCTGCGTGATGGTGTAATGTATGACCGCAGTGCCTATGTAGTGGCCATGGTAGAGCGTATGGCTTGGTCGTGCAAACATCTCGGCTTGAACTTTCCGTTTAAGCATACCTACTACCGTGATGAGTTGCTTAACCATTACTGGAACGGAAAATACTTTAATGCAGATTACACGAACACGGCGTTTAGTGCTGAGTGCGCTTTGATTCCATTCATTATGCGGTCGGTTGAAGACACCAAAAAACTAAATGCTACGCTCGATTACATTCGTGATCAAAAAATGGCTGAACCGTACGCCTTGCCCTACACTAACACGCCCGAAAAATTTCAGTACCGATGGTGGGCGCGAACTGTCATGCGTAACTATGCTGGCGATACGATATGGACATGGCACGGCGCATATTACCTTCGCTTGCTCTGGGGTCAAAACCGTCCCGAGGCCGCCAAGCACGAACGCAATTTCGCCCGCATGATAGAGCACTATCACACCTTCCCCGAGCTGCTCAACCCAAATGGCACTATGTATAATTCACTGCTCTATAAAAGTTCCGAAGGAATGATATGGGCCGCTATTTATTTGACGGTGGGTAGTTACAAACCGAAGCACTAATTCAGTGTTGCATCCCATGGATTAGAATGAGTATTGCATTGTTTATCTGCACATACCCATATAGAGTTTTTAGCACTGCTCCTTGGCCACGCCTTTTGCATCGGTATAACTATCTCTTTAGCAAAACACGATGGACAATAAGGCTGAAGCTGCTCTTTATCATCAGATTTCCAGTACACGCTTTTATCCAAATAATAATCTTCCTTGTGTTCTAAAGTTTCTTTGAGAGATTTGATTTTGGATTTTAGTTTTTCAATTTCTTCATTCTTTTCATGCATTTTTTCTTGCATATCCAAAGCTCCCTTTTGGACATCTAGGACTTTTTGAACAAGTTCAATATTATCCGCTTTCTGAGCAATCTTTACTGCGTCTTTTGCTGCTTCATACAGACTCATATCTTCTTCCTTTAAAAAGTGCCGCTTGCGCGGCACTTTGTTTAGCTATTTTTCGTCGACGACTTCGCCTTCTACGGCTTCGTCTTTTTTATCCTTTTTGTCAGATTTCTTGTCGTCTTCCTCTGCAGGCTCTTCGGCAGATGCAGCTTCGTACATCTTGGCACCAATTGGCATAATCGCATCGTTGAGTGCTTTCATGGCCGCTTCAAGTTCGTCTTTATCTTCAGAATCTTTGTGCTTTTCCGCTTCGGCTACAGCATCTTCAATGACTTTTTTGTCGTCATCAGAAATCTTATCTTTGTATTCGTCTGGCATTTTCTTTGCCTGATAGATAGCATTCTCAAGGGAGTTCTTGATATCAACCGCTTCGCGCTTTTTCTTGTCTTCATCGGCGTGAAGTTCAGCTTCTTTCTGTGCCTTTTCGATATCATCTTTGCTCATATTGCCAGAGTTTTGAATAGTAATAGATTGTTCTTTACCAGTGCCCTTATCTTTGGCAGTCACGTTCAAAATACCATTGGCATCAAGGTTGAAAGTAACTTCAATTTGTGGAACGCCACGTGGGGCTGGTGCAATACCGTCGAGTACGAACTTACCAAGGCTCTTGTTGTCTTGCGCAAATTCGCGCTCACCTTGCAGCACATGAATTTCTACTTGTGGTTGGTTGTCGGCTGCGGTAGAAAATGTTTCGCTCTTTGATGTAGGAATAGTTGTGTTTCGTTCAATAAGCTTGGTAGTAACATTACCCATAGTTTCGATACCAAGGCTCAGTGGTGTTACATCGAGCAGCAATACGTCTTTAACATCACCAGCCAGCACACCACCCTGAATTGCTGCACCAATCGCCACAACTTCATCTGGGTTCACACCCTGCATTGGATCTTTGCCAAAGACTTGTTTTACTTTTTCAACTACCGCTGGCATACGGGTCATACCACCCACCAACACTACTTCGTTAATTTCGCTTGCTTTTAATCCAGCATCTTTTAGTGCTTTTTCTACAGGTGCTACTGTTTTTTCAATCAAGTCGGCTACAAGTTCTTCAAGTTTCGCGCGAGTAAGCGTGTACTCAAAGTGCTTTGGACCGTCAGCATCGGCGGTAATAAACGGTAGATTAATATCTACTTGAGGCGTGCTAGAAAGCTCTTTCTTGGCTTTTTCAGCTTCATCCTTTAGACGTTGCAAGGCTGCGTTATCCTTCTTTAGGTCAATGCCTTCTTGGTTTTTGAATTCTTCAATAAAGTGATCAACAATACGGTTATCAAAGTCTTCACCACCTAGGTGTGTATCACCGTTAGTGCTTTTTACTTCAAATACGCCATCGCCAAGCTCTAGGATAGACACGTCGAACGTACCACCACCAAGGTCGAATACGGCAATCTTTTCTTCTTTGCCTTTTTCTAGGCCGTACGCAAGTGCAGCAGCAGTTGGTTCGTTGATAATACGCTTAACCTCAAGGCCAGCAATTTTACCGGCGTCTTTGGTAGCCTGGCGCTGTGAATCGTCGAAGTATGCAGGAACGGTAATAACAGCTTCGGTAACAGGCTCACCCAGATGCTTTTCAGCATCGGCTTTTAGCTTAGAAAGAATCATGGCTGAAACTTCTTCTGGCGTGTAGTCTTTGTCACCCATTTTTACCGCGACACCAGTGCCTTTTTTCACAATCTCAAAAGGCATAATGTCGTGGTCTTTTTGAATTTCTTTATCTGTAAACTTGCGACCAATCAAACGCTTCACACCATAAATGGTGTTTTTAGCGTTGGTAACGCGCTGACGCTGTGCAACTTGGCCAACGATTCGCTCACCTTTTTTCGTAACAGCTACTACGCTTGGTGTAGTTCGGTTGCCTTCGGCATTTGCAATAACCTCTGGTTTGCCAGCCACCATGTACGCAACAGCGCTGTTGGTTGTACCAAGGTCGATTCCGATGATTTTACCCATATGTATATTCTCCTAAATGTTATCTGCTTATCGTTGGCACTCCTCGCAGGATAGTGCCAAGTTCTACCCCTATAATACACAAATTAGCACTCTACTGTCAAGAGTGCTAATTCGCTGTTTTACCTCTGTTATTTAAACTTTTATAGTCTTTTTCTTAAAGAGCCATGTAGCAACTGGTATAGACACTACTAGTATAGCGAGTGACCAGACAATCGCTAGCCAGCCATGATCGTCGATAGGCGTGCCGATCATAAGACCACGCACAGCTTCAATTACGTGCGTAATTGGCTGGTTCTCTGCAAATGGCCGAATCCACTCTGCCAGCGAGTCAGTTGGAGCAAATGCACCAGAGGCAAAGGTAAGCGGAAACACTATCAGGAACGACATCCACTGTACACCCTCAACGCTCTTCGCTAAAACACCCATAATGGCAGAAAGCCATGAAAACGCGAGCGTGAATAAGACTAGGATTCCGATAATCAACATCCAGTCTGAAATGCTCGCATCTGGTCGAAAGCCAAACAACAAACCAGTGAGTAGCATGACAGTAGTGGAAATGCCATTTCGAAATACGTCAGAAATCACATGTCCGTTCAACACCGCAACGTTACTCATAGGTAAACTTTTAAAGCGGTCTACTATCCCCCTCTGCAAATCATTTGCAACGGCAATCGACGTGGTAGTAGAACCAAATGCAACCGTTTGCACAATAATCCCTGCCATCAAGAAGTCGAGATAACTAATATCTTTTGGCAGTGCAAGCCCAACAGCATTAAACACCGCCGTAAACAGTACCAAAAACATAATCGGTTGGAAAAATGTACCAAGCAGCTGGTCTGTATTACGAATAATATGTGTAGAGCTACGCTTTATCATCAAAAGAGAATCGGTAATAGCCTGCATGAACTTTGGCTGCTTAGAAAATACAAGTTCTACTTGGGTTTCTTTTTCGTTCATTACTTCTTCCCTTTCTTCGCTTTACCGGTAAGGCTGAGGAATACGTCATCGAGGGTTGGCTTATGTATGTCCATAGACTCAATTTTTAGCTGAGCTTTTGTGAGCTTATTTAGCACATTCGAGACGTCTTTGTTTGTATCTGAAATAACGAGAGTTATGGTTTTTTCTTCCTCATTAGAATCAAAAATTTGCTTGCCAATCGAATCGAGGGCTTTTTTGTAAGTAGCTGTTGATGCAAAGGTGAGTTCAAGCCTGTCTTTTCCAACCTTACTTTTAAGCTCTTTGGCGGTGCCCTCTGCGATTACCTTACCGCCATCAATTACCACAATATTATCGGCAAGTTGGTCCGCCTCTTCAAGGTACTGAGTAGTAAGTAGTATGGTTTTACCACTCTCTTTTAAACGATTAATAATGTCCCACATAGCGATACGAGAGCGTGGGTCTAGCCCCGTAGTTGGTTCGTCGAGAAATATAACTGGCGGCGTGGCTATAAGACTTACTGCTAGGTCGAGTCGACGTCGCATGCCACCGGAGTACGTTTTAACAGAACGGTCGGCTGCATCAACAAGATCAAATTGCTCAAGTAGCTCATTTGCCCGTGCCTTGGCGCTGTCTTTTGTCAGCCGATAGAGTCGACCCATCATAATCAAGTTTTCGCGACCGGTTAGAATCTCGTCTACGGCAGCCGATTGGCCCGTGAGCCCAATAATTGCGCGTACAGCGTCTGGACTAGCCGCTACATCATGTCCTTCAATACTTACCGTACCAGCATCATAACCAAGAAGAGTGCTCATAATTCGAACCGTTGTGGTTTTACCAGCACCATTTGGGCCAAGAAGCGCAAGCATCGTACCGCGTTCGACAGTTAAATTAATACCGTTTAACACTTGGTTTTTACCGTAGCTTTTCTTAAGATTTTTTACTGTAATTGCATACGATTTTGCCATGCGCTTCCTTTCATAGTCATAGCGACTAGTATAAACGAAATGTTCACTGGTTCAAAACAGCGAGTGATAGACTATTTTCGCGTTACTTTTACCATTGCATGGCGAATTGGCATTGTGCCAAGCAAGTAACCGGCCTGAAGCTCTTCGGCGATAACTTCGTGCTCGCCAGACGCTTCTTCGTCAAATTGGATTGCTTCATGAAGTTCAGGGTTAAATACTGAACCAGGAGTTGCATCAATACGGTGAACATTTAGATTCTCCAGCGACTTTTCTAAGTTTTTCCGTAGATTCACTACTCCTTGGGCCCACGCATTATCGGCAAGTTCAGCCGGCAAATGTGCAAGCGCTCGTTCGATGTTATCAATAACTGGTAGTAGCTTAAGAATACTGCTTGAAGCACCGGCATCGCGAGCTGTTTGCTTTTCAGTCTCTACGCGCTTTCGGTAATTTTCAAAATCTGCCCGCGTGCGCTGCAAGTCTAGCGTTAGTTCCGCCAACTGTTGCTCTAGTTCATCTTGTTTCTTACTTTTTGGCACTGGTTTTATTCCTTTTTCTTGTCTTTGTGTCTGTAAAAGTGAGAATAGTGTCAAGCCAATATAGCGTGCTGCTAATCATATCACCTATACTCACAAGACCTCCTCGAGCATAGCTCCAGTTTGGCGGACCAAGCGCATTACACGAGCGTAGCTTTGGCGAGTCGGACCTAGCACGCCAATGTAGCTATTGTCAGAATAAGGAGATCGGAATCGGCTTACAATCAGGGTTGCACCACTGCTTTTGCCAATTGGGTTTTCGCTACCAATAAACACGTTAAGTGGCTCGTTTGGCGCAGCTTCTTTCAGCCACGGCTCAAGGTTGTCGAGTAAGCGTGCAACCGATTGCGCATGTGAACCGACCATAAATTCTGGTTGTGAAAATAGATTTCCCATGCCGCTAAGATACAACTCGTCACCGATTGTCGCTAAGCCCAAATTATGAGTTAAATCTACTAAACTATCTACTGCGCTACGAATCGCTCTATCGGCGCGATTGCCATGGGTCGATACGCGAGCTTCAATCGCTTTCGTGCTTCGATCTTGCAACTGAGCATCTTCCTGCTGAGTAAGTAGATTTACGTAAAATCGATAGCCTTTGTCGGTTGGGACTCGACCGGCGCTTGTATGTGGTTGAGCTATCAAATCAAGTTCTTCGAGCTTAGCCATTTCACTACGAATGGTAGCGCTTGAAACGTTAAACAACTTTGCAAGTGTTACGCTTCCAACGGGTGACGCAACTTCTGCGTACTGCTCGATAATAGCTGATAGAATGGCGATTTGACGCTCTGTCATGGGGTAAGTATAGCCCAAATTGGCACTCAAAGTCAATGAGTGCTAGGAGTGCGCAAGAATGTCTTCGAGCAAATCTCTTGCGAGTAGTCGCTTCTCATCATCTTTACGGTGAAACCTATCATCATTATCAACAATCTTCATGCAAGCATCTACCGCCTGCTCTAGCTCATCATTAATTACAAAGTGATAATACGGAGCTTCAAGTGCTTTTTGAAGTTCCATAATTGCACTTTTTCTTCGATTTGGCCAATCTACCAAAAAATCTTCTTCGCTATCAAATCGCTGTCTTATTCGGGCTTGCCATTCTTCAAAGCTTGGTGGCAACACAAATATTGCAATCACATTGTGTGAAAGCTTTTTGTATTTTTCTACACCAAGCACTGTGATATCCGCGATAGCTATCTTGTCTGCGTCGCGGGCTCTGCGAATTTCATCAACTGTTATTCCATAAATACGATTATGTACAGGGCTAACCTCAACGTATTCACCTTTTCGAATTTTTTCAACAGCTTGATCCTCGGTAAGAAAATGATAGTCTACCCCATTTTGCTCAAGCACACCGTTATTCATTCGTGGCTCTCGTGTCACACTTGTTACCATGTCATGAAAACGTCCTGTTTTCATCATTTCACTCAAAAGCGTATTCTTCCCTGCTCCTGTGATACCAACCAAAAGCACGACTTTCTCTTGATTCAATAGCTCAACGCCCTCTTTGTTTGGGTGATACGACTCAATCATTTGAAGAATTTCGTCGGATAGTATAGGTTGTGGTGCAGAAGTTGTACTCATTCTTTTAGTGTATCACGGCGAAGTTGTTACTTTAGATGCGCAAAGTGTCTCTGCTGTATAATAATAGCTAGTGAAAAAGCAGTTACAGTCTATTTCAACTCGAGTATTTCGAGTTATACGTTCAGACCGTTTCTTTTATGTGACTGTCGGTTTATTTGGTCTTGCTAGCGCTTGGGTGGCAACGGCGAGTTTGTACCCAATGGCATTTGATGAAGAGTTTCACTTTGGGTTAATAAAGATATATAGCTCTCACCTAACACCCTACACTCTTGAACCAACGCGCGACATGGCCCAGTACGGGTTGGTGTCGGCAGATGTATCCTACTTGTTTCACTACCTTATGAGTTTTCCTTATCGCGTTATAAATGCACTGCAAGTTTCAGAACAAGTAACCATAGTACTCTTGAGATTCATCAATATTGGTTTTGTATTGTGGGCACTGTTTATCTATCGAAAAATCTTACACGAGCTAGGAGTTTCAAAAGCTATTAGCCATGTGACGATTGCATTCTTTACTCTTATTCCCATAATGCCCCTACTGGCTGGTCAAATTAATTACGATAATTTACTGCTAGTTATCATCGGCTGGTCTATGCTACTCGCCGTTCGAGTGGACAAGAAGCTACGAGAAAAAGGTAAAATCGATGTTTGGCCTCTCGCATGGCTATTTATTTTGGTACTGTTCGGCAGTAATGTAAAATATGCTTTTTTGCCTATTGGCGCGATGCTTATATTGTGGATTGTTGGTCACATAGTGTACAGATATAAACGGAGTGCCCGCCGCATTGGACTAGATCTTCAGAAAGGCTGGAAAGCAACTGAAAAGTCTCAAAAACAACTACTGGTTGGCTTAGCAATACTTGGAATTCTGCTGTCTGGCCGGTTTGCGACAAACCTTATTGAGTATGGTCAGTTTATTCCGCGTTGCCAGGCTGTATTTGATTACGAAGCTTGCAAAGCATACGGGCCATGGGTTCGAAATGAGCGTATGCACGCAAAACTTGATGATAACTTTTCACCAAAATCTTTACCTGAGTACGTAGTAATTGATTGGATTCCTGGCATGGTACGACGTTTGTTCTTTGCCATTGCCGGACCCACCAATAGCTATGCAAACTCTAACCCACTTCTTGCGCCATTGATTACATACATCTTGCTCGCTGTCATTGGCTTGGTTGCATTTTTATCTAGAATTCGTTCTACTTTTAAAGCGCATCCTGCGCTTCTGATAGTTTCAGCAGTTACCATTGCTTACATCGGATCTCTCGTATATAAGCTTTACGGTGTATATCTATATACAGGCGGTCCTGTTGCTATAAATGGTAGATATTTGCTACCTTTTATTCCCCTAATCATCGCTGTGTTAGGCACTAGCTTTATAGGTGTGCTACGAAAGCAACTTATGCCAACTTTTGCGGCGCTCGTTTCTCTCTTCTTAGCAATCGTAGTGACTCAAGGGGGAGGAGTTGGTACCTATATTCTTCAAGGTGAATCTGCGTGGTTCTGGCCTGGGTGGGGAATGTCAACACACGCTTTACTACAAAGCGTCGTTAGTTTGATTATTGTTTAGCTTAGGCTAAAGATCGTTGATGCGTTGCACGCGACTATCATTTTTTAGTATATCGCGCCATGTGTCGAGTCTTGGACCTTCAAGCTCCCACGAGCCTTCCGGACTATTTAAGGCTGAGTCGTAGTATGAATAGCCAATGCCGTCTTTGTTATTAGCAAATCCCCAGTTCCAAAAATCTTGCATTTCCTTTGCGGCTTGAGTTGCATCCCCGTAATCTCTAGTTCCCCATTCACCAACTGCGAATGGTAAGCCTTTCGCCTCTATCCAATTCACTGCATTGTAATAACTTTCTCTAAGAGGATCTTGATTAGCATTGTCACTATAGTGATCGAAAGCGATAGCATCCCATACTCCAGCTACATACCAATCTTCTGGATTAAAGCGAGTTACCTTAGCCCATGAATAAGCAACATATATTGGCATAAATGCGATATTCTTCGTGTTAACGGCATTCATGCGTTCGCGTATCTTTTTTTGCATAGCTCGGAAGTTTGCGGCCGTATATTCACCCGTTGTAGTGGTGTCGCCTTCAAATTCATGGTGAACCGTCAGCCAAACAGGCTTACCATCAGCAGCAGTATCTAGCGCGCGTAGCATTGCATCTATTTCTGCATCGCGACTCCCTGAGGCAAGCGTGCCCCAACCCGGGGTCTTTATTGATACCCACGGCAAGCGATTATGTGAATGGTCATCTTTAATGTTAGTCACTAGTTGTGACGTTTTACCCCAAGCGTTTGCAAAGGTTCGGTGTATTGATACCGACTTACTCGTAGCAGCTTCGTGTTCTGCCATCCGAGTACCAGAAGCACCCCAATATGCTTTTTTGGTTACTTTCGGGTTAGGGTCACCAGGGAATCGTCTTTCGGGAGCCGTAGAGTTTTTTACGGTCGTTTCACCGGAAGCTACCCCAATATTACCCGTGGTATCGTACGCTTTAACCTGGAGCTGGTAGACACCGTCTTTAACACTAGTTGTATTCCATTTTACCGAATATGGCGCGCTTGTGTCCGTACCCAAAAGTGATGTTCCAACATAAAATTCTACTTTACTTACACCATTTTCGTCGTATGAGTTCGCCATGAAGTCAACGGTACTTGAGACGGTTTCGCTATTTAGTGGTTTAGTAATAACGGCCGTAGGCTTAGTGCTGTCTTCGGTAGGATAGGTAATGTGAGCGGAATACCCTTTTTTGCCGGCGAACACACCACTTACCATCCTAATCGAAATCGTATACGTATCTGGTACGACTGTGAGGTTCGCATAGACGTCTTTTTTGCCTATACTTTTTAAGGTTGTTAACGTTCGACCAGAACTACTAATGACACTTAGAGAAAGGTCGGCCGTATTGTTGCTAAATGCAACATTCATGGCACCACCACCTGTAGTCAGTTTATACGTTGCCGATCTATTGCTGGTAGTTAGTATGCCCCAGTAGTCTGCTCGGTTGCTCGCAGCGAACGTCTGATACAACATGTAGCCTACGCCTACAGCTCCAAATAAAAGTACGACAAGTAGTAGTCGTGCTTTTATTGACGCAAACCAGTTGTTTTTTCTTTTTGAGCTTTTCTTTGCTTTTCGGTTGGTTGTCGCCATTTCTTTCTCCACGTGGCGGATAATTAAATCGTACCTGCCATTTCTTAGGCAGGTACGATGAGGCTTGTTACTTTAGTTCGTTGATTCGTTGTACACGAGTATCATTTTGTGAAATGTTCTTCCACATCGTAAGACGATCGTTCGCTAACTCCCATGTTCCATCAGGGCTGTTGAGGCCTGAGTCGAAGTATGACATACCAATCATGTCCTTCTTGTTGGTAAAGTGCCAATCCCAGAATGCTTTTAGCTCGCTGGCAGATTGTGCTGAATTTCCGTAGTCACGTACGCCATATTCACCGATTGCGAACGGCATATTTCGCTCTTCAACCCAAGCAACAAATTTGTACCATCGTTCACGAAGCAGATTACTATCAACACTTTGTGAGTAGTGGTCAACACCAATTGCATCCCAGATGCCAGGTACCCAGAAATCGTCTTTATTCCACTTGTCGTGATTGTCCCAGCTGTGACCTTGGAATATTGGCATGAAAGCAATATTCTTCGTGCCCACCGCCGTCATCCGCTGGCGAATTTTAGTTTGCATTGCACGGAAGTTTGCAGGGGTGTATTCTCCAGTCGCCGTACTGTCGCCCTCAAACTCGTGGTGAACTGTGAACCAAACTGGTTTGCCGTTCGCAGCGCTATCGATTGCACGAAGCAACGCGTCGATTTCACCATCACGACTACCTGAGGCGAGTGTTCCCCAACCTGGTGTCTTTACAGAAATCCAAGGTAGGCGATTCTTCACATGAGCATCTTTAACGGCCTCAACCAATTTGCTCTGTGATGGCCAAGATGAAGCGTATGAACGGAACAACGAGACTGACTTACCTGTCGCAGACTCAAGTGCCGCGGCATGCGTACCTGAAACACCGAAGTATGCTTTACCGTTCACTTTTGGATTAGGGTCGCCAGGGAATCGGCTACTTGCGACTGGTACTGCGTTTTTGATAGTAACTTCACCAGATGCGATGCCGATGTTTCCAGTGGTATCGTATGAGCGCGCCTCAAGCTGATACACGCCATCTTTCATGACAGTCGTGTCCCATTTTGTTCCATATGGAGCCGTAGTATCTGTATCAAGCTTAACGCCTGAAGCGTAGAACTCGACCTTTGATACGGCAGTATCGTCTTGGGCGTCTACCGTGAAGTCGACTGTACCCTTAAGAGTACTCTGGTTAAGTGGCTGCAAGATTACAGCCGTTGGCTTTACAAGATCTTCAGTAGGATAGGTAACATGAATCGAGTATCCCTTGTTCGGCCCATTTGATTTATAAGCAACGGTAGATTTTAAACTAATTGTATACGTGTCAGGAACAACTTTTAGTGTTAAGAAAACGTCCTTCTTGCCTATACTTTGCAACGTACCTACCACTTTATTGGCGCTGTTGGTGACATTAAGCTGTAAGTCAGCTGTATTGTTGCTGAATGCGATGTTCATGTCGCCGGCACCAGTCGTTAGCTTATAGCTAGCGGTTGGGTTTTTGGCGTTAAGCGCGCCCCAGAAGTCTGCCCGGTTGGTAGCAGCAAAAGTTTGGTATAAAAAGATGGCCACTCCGACCAATCCAAAGATTGCTACTACTAGTAGTAATCTCGTTTTCGACGATGACAGCCAATTGCTGCGCTTCGTCGACCCTTTCGATGTGCGTTTTTTGGTTGATTTTGTCTTCGCCATACTTCGCCCCTATTCACTCATTTAATTATGTAGCTTAGTTGAAATTATAAGCTTATGCTTACTGTTGTCAAGAGGTACACTGATTATGTGAAGAAGATTCTGGTGCGCAGAAGAGCAAGACGTATAACAACAATCATGAGATGTAAGCTCGCGCTCATAAGCGCCACCGCCGTCAAAGCAAGTCCAGTAGCTTGCAGTGTCGTAGAGGTAAGGGCCATTTGTGCTAGTACCACCACCAGCGGCAGGACTACTTGCATGAGCAGTGTATAGACAAAGAAGAATGAGCAAGCTGCGACCACGCGCAGCAGGGTGTGTATTAGTGCCTCGCGTTCAATATCTCTTTTGCGTCGCTCTGAGTACTCAAGATCTTCAATAAAATCTTGCGTGTTTTTTATCAGTCGAACCACCCCAATAATTAGTGAATAGCCAATTAATCCAGCAACTCCCCATACAATAAAGACTGAACTATCGGCGGCGAACCGACTACTATTTACCGCATTGCTCGCTTCAAGCGATTGCTTATAAAAACCACTTGGATGCTCTTTTATGTACCCAAGGTAGAGGTCGAGATTAGCTATTTCATAAAACTTTGGCGTCATAACGGCAAGAAGAATGAAAAAAGCAAAAACAACTGTCAGCAAACCACCTGTTCGTGATGGCGTAAGCAGCTTCAAAAACAAGCGAGCATTTTGCTGAGTCTTTGTCTCCATAGCTCTATGGTATAGAACCATAAGCGATTTGAAAACATGCTCTAGTATTTATCGTTTAATCTCGCTTTAGCATTACGGTGAAAGCTTCTGATGGAATATCAATCTTGCCGAATCGCTTCATGCGTTTTTTACCCTTAGCCTGTTTGGCAAGAACTTTCTTTTTGCGAGATACGTCACCACCATAGAGGCCGGTTGTAACATCTTTGCGATAAGCACTCAGATCTTCACGGGCAATGAACTTCCCACCTATTGCCGCCTGCAATGCCACCTGAAAGTTTTGCCGAGGGATTACTTCTTTTAGTTTCGTAACAATGTCCCTGCCTAAACGCTGGCTTTCAGAGCGATGAACCATGATGCTAAGTGCATCTACCATTTCACCGGCAACATAAAAGTCCACACGTACAAGATCTTCAGCCCTATAGCCACTCAGTTCGTAATTAAAACTTCCGTACCCACTCGTTACGCTTTTTAGTTGGTCGTAAAAATCGGTCAATAGATTCGCAAGTGGCGCATCAAAACTAATCAAAGCACGCTCATCGATGTAGCTAATATTTTTCTGCAATCCACGTTTTGATACGACCAACTGAATAACCGAACCGATATATTCTGATGGGACAACAATTTCGCCATTAATCCATGGCTCACGAATTTCACGAATTTTTGTAACATCTGGTAGGTCTGAGGCTGATTTAATATCAATATCTTCACCGCTTACCATCACCACCTGGTAATCGGTACTAGGATTGGTTACAACCAGGTCGAGGTCGTATTCGCGTTCGAGCCGCTCGCGCACAATGTCCATATGAAGTAAGCCCAAGAAACCGATGCGTACGCCGAAACCTAGTACCGGAGAATTCTCAGGTTCAAACTGAAGTGCTGAGTCACTTAAACTTAGCTTTTCAATCGCTTCTTTTAGCTCGTTGTAATCTTCATTTGACACTGGAAAAAAGCCAGCATACACAAATGGCTTTACATTTTTGTAGCCAGGAAGTGGTGCGTTAGCGTGATGACGCTTTGTCGTGACCGTGTCACCTACTTTGGCGTCTCGCGTTGTTTTCAGGTTGGTGACAATGTAACCAATCTCGCCTGTTGCAATGGATGCTTCAGGTGACATAGTCGGGCTTAAAGCGCCCACTTCTAGGGCAATGCCCTGAGCACCAGTTGCGAGCATTTGTATCGTGTCGCCTTTTTTCAACTCACCATCAACCACGCGTGTGTACAATATTACTCCACGGTAATCATCGTAGTAGCTGTCAAATATAAGTGCGCGAGTCGGGTCTGCATGCACGCCTACGGGTGGGTTGATACGCTCAACCACAGCGTTAAGTACACTTTCGACGCCTTCTCCGGTTTTCGCACTAATTTTTAAGATGTCTTCATCGCTGCAGCCAAGTAGATTTTTTACTTCGGCACTGACACGAGGAACATCTGCCGCTGGCAAATCTACTTTGTTAAGAACGGGAATAATTGTTAAGTCAGCCGCCAAGGCTAAGTACACGTTCGCGAGTGTTTGTGCCTGAATTCCCTGACTCGCGTCTACCACCAACACAGCACCTTCACAGGCCTCAAGGCTTCGACTTACTTCATAACTAAAATCAACGTGCCCGGGCGTATCTATGAGGTTCAGATCATAGCCCTTGTGTGTCATTCGCACTGGCGCTAGCTTAATAGTAATTCCTTTTTCACGTTCAAGATCCATACTGTCTAGCAGCTGGCTTTTCATGTCACGTTTATTCACCGTGCCAGTTAGCTCAAGCATGCGATCGGCAAGCGTAGACTTGCCATGATCGATGTGAGCAATAATACAAAAATTTCGAATGTGTGATTGGTCCATGGTATCAGAGGTAGATTATACCAGTTTTTCGTTGTCAGGACGAGAGCGCCGACTGATTCGCTGCACAATTTTTTCAAACGGCGCAACTTCATGAAGTCGCAACATCTTGCTGAATATAATATAAGAGCCAAAGCTAGTCGCCACAATCAGTGCGAATTTTGGAAAGGTGAAGTAGAAACTACTGCTATCACCGGCTTGCAGTGGGAAAAGCGATACCATGAGGTACGCAACAATTGCCATAAAGCCTGTTGCACTTGCCATACGCCAAATCGCATTCCAAAACATTCGGTCAAATAACTTATCTATCCGGGCATTCATTACTGCAAACAGTATAATAACCTCTACGAATGCCATAATAGATTGCGCCCAAGCAAGACCATATGGACCCATTTGTAGTTTGACCGTAAACCAAACCGCCAAGAAAATATTTAAACCGATTGAGAATATGGAGATATAAAATGGCGTTTTCGTGTCTTGCTGAGCGTAAAAGCTTCGTGCGGCGATATAGTAAATTGAGCGAAAGAGTATCGCCACGGTAAGGGCGCCCAATAGTCCTGCCATCAGTGGGTCACCACCTGGATTTATGAAGTTTACCAAGTAACCACGGGTGAAGTAAGTGATTACCGCCACAGGAAGCGCGAGCCAGATAATGATGCGTAGCACCGTTTGCAGTTCACTACGAAATAAGTCGAGCCGGCCTTCGCTTAATCGCTCGGTCATCTTTGGAAATGCGGCGGTAGAAATAGCCACGCCAATCAAATTAATAGGAGCAAGGTGCAGTACTGTTGCCTGGTTGTACGCACGTACTGTACCGGCAGCCATACGTGAAGCTAGGTTAGTTTCTACAATACCTACCAGGTAATCCATGCCTTGATCGAGTGAACGAGCTGGCAGCAGCTGCAGTACCTTACGAAAACCTTTGTTCCGCCAAAAAATCTTGAACCGATAATCAAAGCCAAGACCTATTAGCCCAACACAGCTCACCAATAGTTGCATCATTGAACCGAGTACGACCCCGAGTGCAACCCCCATGATTCCACCTTCGAATATCTGCCAGCCAAAAATATTTATACCATTGGTGAAAAAGACGATGCCGATAATAATGCCGATGTTATAGATGATTGGGGCCAACGCATAAAACGTAAAACGCCCTAGTGCTTGCTGAATACTTGCAATCACCGTAGCAATAGCAAACAAAAATGGGTTGATTGCAATAACTCGCATCATGCTGACCGCCAGCGCCATACCGGATTCGCTTAAGCCTGGTGCGATGATATACCTCATGAGCGGTTCAGCAAAAATAATAATAAGCACACTGGTTATAAGCGTCGCCACAGCCATTAAATTCATCAAGCTAGTTGAAATTTCCCAAGCAGAACGCTTGTTTCCCCCAGCCAGTCGCTGATTGAACACAGGAATAAACGTGACACTCAGTGCTCCAGAAACAAGAATGAAAAACATGAAATCTGGCACAGTAAAGGCGGCGGTGTACGCGTCGAGGCCTTCTGGGTAGGTACCGTAGTAGTAACTATTTAGTAAACGTTCACGCAAGAAACCAAAGAGCATCGACACGAAGGTAGCGCTCGCTAGTAAAGTAGCAGCAAACTGTACCGTCAGCTTTTGGTTTGCTCGGGCGACTACACTTTGTACGCGTCCCATGGTCGCTTACCCTTATGCTGCGTGCAGCATAGCCTCTTTCGGGAGTACAGAGCCTTTAAGAATCCGCACCACTACGTCTTCTTCAATGGTTTCTTCTTTTATTAGTGCCTCAGCGAGCGCTTCGAGACCAGCAATGTTTGCCCGAATCACAAGTTCGGCGCGACGTGCTGCCTCTTTAATAAGATGTTCAACCTCAGCGTCAATTTGCCTTGCGGTATCGTCGCTATATGGTCGTTCGTGAGTAATTTTATCAAACACCATGCCGCCGTTGTCTTCGTGGAACACTTGGTCACGAAGCTTACTGCCCATACCTTGTTCGATAATCATATCGCGGGCAATTTCGGTTGCTTTGCGTAGGTCGTTACCTGCACCAGTGGTAATACCGTCATCGCCATACTTTATTTTCTCGGCGATTCGGCCACCCATAGCCCTGGCTAGAATGTCTTTAAATTCGTATACATTTGTGTAGCTCTTATCTTCAGGTGGCAAGAACCACGTTACGCCGCCGGTACCACCACGAGGAATAATGGTAACTTTATGCACTGGGTCGCTATCGGGCAACACGTGCCCTACAATAGCGTGGCCAGCTTCATGATACGCAGTGAGGAGTTTTTCTTCTTCGTTCATCACCTTTGCTTTTCGTTCTGGACCAATCGCAACTTTTTCAAAGGCTTCAGTAAGATCCTTGTTAGTAATCTTTTTTGCGTTTCGGCGTGCTGCAATAATTGCCGCTTCGTTGGCAATGTTTGCAAGGTCGGCACCACTACTTCCAGCGGTTTTTGCCGCCAACTTATCTAGGTCTACCGTGTCGTCAGTTGGCTTATTTTTGAAATGAACTTTCAAAATTGCTTCGCGGTCGCGTCGCTCTGGCAACATAATATTAGTGCGACGGTCGAAGCGGCCTGGGCGAAGAAGCGCTGGGTCAAGCACATCGGCGCGGTTGGTAGCAGCAAGCACAATCACATTAGTGTCGGTCTCGAAACCGTCCATTTCTACCAAAATTTGGTTGAGTGTTTGCTCACGTTCATCGTGACCACCGCCCATACCACTACCGCGTTTTCGACCAACGGCATCGATTTCGTCAATAAAGATAATAGCTGGTGCGTTCTTCTTTGCTTTTGCAAACAAGTCTCGCACACGGCTTGCGCCAACTCCAACGAACATTTCAACAAATTCTGAACCAGAAATACTAAAGAATGGCACGTTTGCTTCGCCGGCTACGGCCCGCGCGAGCATGGTTTTACCTGTACCTGGGTGACCCACTAGCAGCACACCCTTTGGTATTTTCGCGCCAAGTTGTTGATACTTTTTCGGATGCTTCAAAAAGTCGACTACTTCTTCAAGGTCTTGCTTGGCGCTGTCGTTACCAGCAATGTCGGCAAACACTACTCGCTCTTTGTCGAGCCCATATAGTTTTGCCTTACTTTTACCAAAGCCCATTGCTTGGTTATTTTGCCCCTGAGCTTGGCGCATCATGAACATAAACAGCAAACCTATCAAGATAACAGGGAGTAAGATCCCAGCGATTGTCCATAGCGCGTCACCAGTTTTTGATGGCTGCACAATCTTCACTTCTACATTCGCGTCTTTGTTGAGACCTTGGTCGTACAAGCTACTATTGCTGTCTTTGATCGATTTTTCGGTTGGTTTGTCTTGGCCTTCTGGCGTTACTTTTACGGTGTCGCCTTCAATCTGCAGCTTGTCAATCTCGCCTTTGTTCGCACGCGCAATCACGTTTGAGATTGAAACTTCTTTCAGTTTTTCCTGTGGGGCAGTAAGTGCCAAAACAGCGAGAGTAGTACCAACAAGTAACACCCAAAAGAGCGTTAATCGCAAGACATTACTAAACTTATTTTTCGGTGGTTGTGGTCGAGTGGCCATGAGCTAGTGTGTATCGTCCTTTCCGGGCAGAATTTCAAGAGATATTTCGTGTATTTCTACTCTTTTTATAATAGCAGTTATGAACCTTGTTTGACAATGAACTCTCGCTTTGTAAATTCAACGTTACCTCGCCCGCCTGGCTGGTGTTGACTACCGGCCGAAGCTGTTTTAATTGCCATGAGCAATCGTTGTCGTTGTGGGCGTGGCAAGCTCATGCTCTTTTGCAGCAACTCAGCACGCAATAGCTCGATTGCCGCTGCTTCGTCAATCATCGTATAAAAATACCGTGATGAGCTTTTTGTTTCAAGCAATTCTGCGCATTCTTTGTCGATAGCATCACGCAGTATGCTCTGTTGATACCACAGCTCTTTGAGCTTGATTTTTCTACCATCATCGAGTCCAGCTATTTTTTTTCGAATTTGGTTTCGTAGGTATTGTTGTGATTGGTTGGTTTCGTCTTCAACCCATTCGAGGTTGTGGCTCAAAGCATAGTCATATAGTTGTGATTTTGTGTAGGCAAGTAGCGGCCGAGCAACATTCGCATTACCAAACACCGCCAAGCCGCGCCAACCGGTCCCGCGTGTACTATTAATGGCGATTGTCTCTAGCAAATCATCATGGTGGTGTGCAGTCACAACTTGCGCGTTATGTTTTTTCGCAAGCTGGTCCAAAAAATCATAGCGTCGTTCACGCGCTATTTCCTCACTTGCGTTGGCGCCAAGTTCTTCGCGCTTTGTTTCGTACGGCAACTCGTATTTTTTTGCGAGTTCTTCTACAAACCTTGCATCAGCAGCTGAATCATCACGAATACCATGGTCAAAATGCCCAACTATTAACTCGTGCTCACCCTGATGAACCAGCATATCAAGCAATACCACCGAGTCCACCCCGCCACTTACCGCAACAATGTACTTCACCGGCTTAGCCTATTCGTTTGCCAATCCATACAGCGAGCCATATGCCAAAGAAACCACCGAGCATACTGCCCAAAATACTCCACCCGCTCAAAAAGTCGTTGTCACCAAACAGCACCGGTATATAGGCACCAACCGTTCCAAAAACTCCAGCGAGTAGCAATATGACTGATTTATTCATACATCCAGTATACGCTTTACAAATATCTTGTACTACCAAACGGTATTTTTTGCTTTACATACATGTCGGTGCCCAGTGTATTTGCACTGTGAATCGTGCGGCCACCATAGCGCGCGTTGATTTCATCGATTGCGCTAGTGATATGGCGTTCACGAGCTAGTTCATCACCAAATAAACTCAGTTGTGGGTCTTTGTTGTCGCTCAGTTCATAGCAGGTTACGCCAATTTCTTTTACATCGCTGGGTGCATTGGCAAAAAGCTGCGCGGCTTGTGCATAAATTGCTTGGTTAGAGAAAAACGGCATACTTGCCATGTGGCGCGCGTGCCAATAACCCGTGCTTCGGCTGCGTGCATGCACAGCTACGCCGCGAGCTTGTTTGCCCTGTGAGCGAATTTTATACCCAACGCTTTCTGCTAGATGATGCAGCCGCTGTAAAATTTCTGCGTGCGTAAGATTGAACTTTTCGAGTACATATTGCCGGCCAGCTGTGCGCATAGGGAAGTCACGTTTGTCTACTTCCCAACCCCGCAACCGCTGATGCCACTCGTCACCACAAATACTTTTAAACACCATTTTTCGTAAGGTCACGGGGTCGGCGTCTAAAAATTGAAGGGGAGTGTAAATACCTACAGCGTTTAGTCGCCGTTCCATACGCCCCGCGATTCCCGTAATGTCAGTCAGCTCTATGCCAGCAAACGTCTCTCGCAGATTGTGCGACGTTAAAACATCAAGTCCATCTGGCTTGTGCAAGCTGGCCGCGGTTTTTGCTAAAAATCGGTTGGGGGCAATACCAACGTTGCAGCGCATGGCACACCCTACTTCTTCTTTTAAGCGCCGTTTTATCTCATGACCTATGTCTACAATGTCTCTGCCCTGAAGTACTTCGGTGGTTTCTGAAAAATCTATTACTCCCTCGTCGATGCTTTTCATACGCACATGTGCAGAGTAGTCGTTCATGATGTCCATCAATTTGTGATACACAAATCGATATTTTGCCGGGTCACTTTCTAGACCAATAAGTTCTGGGCATAGCTTTTTAGCATCGCGAAATCGCATGCCCAGCTTCACGCCCATCGCTTTTGCTTCGTAGCTACAGGTTACTATCATGGTATGTTCGGTGCGACGGTTCATAATTGCCACCGGCCTGCCTCGCAACATTGGCCTCGCCTGTTGTTCTACTGTCGCAAAGCAACTATTTAGGTCTATGTGCATAATTTGGGGCGGGGAAGCGTTGTAGTTAGTTCTCAACATGGTCGCCCTCCATGGTGAGTCGCCAGGTAAGCCGTTCACTGTCGAATTCTAGTCGATAGTCTGCCCCGCCATCGGTCACGTCAAACATGTGTAGCATGCGTTTGCCTTGCTCGGTTGGATGCCGCAAACCAATTTCGGTTATTTCAATCACCCTCCCACTTGGTCGCCGAAAGCGCACCGGCGTACATGGGTTTAAGCCCACGCCAAATGTAGCCACCACGTCAATGCGTTCGTTCATAAAAGTTTCATCATTCATTGTCAGCAATCCTCTAAAAGTTTGTTAGAGAAACGATTCTGAAATGTTTTGCCCGTTCACTTGCCCGTTTCTAGCGAGTATCCGAAGACAATTGATGAATCACCCGGAGGGACGCTTTGCTAAACTAGCCAGTGTGTATCGCTGGGGATGTATGTTTATTATACCATTTTTGGTAAATCGTCCGCTGTAATGACGACAGCTTGAGCGTCAATTCCACACTGTTTCAGCATGGCCGCAAGGGAAGTGGTGTTAAGCCCCATTATGGTATCAAAGTCACCTTCAACATGATCAATCAAGGTACCATACAATCGCTGCACACTATACGCCCCTGCCTTATCCATCGGATCTCCTGTCGCGATATATTCGTCCACTACCGCTTCATCAAATGGTGCGAATACAACAGTGGTGGTGGTGGCAACCGAAAGTCGTACGTTGTCATTAATGCACACCAGGCTTATACCAGTCGTAACGTAGTTTGATTCACCAGCTAAGAGGCGAAGCAGCTCCTTGGCATTTTCTGGTGAAGTTGGCTTTTCAAGCTGCTTGCCGTTTATCGTCACAATCGTATCGGCTCCAATTACATAGGCATCGGGATAATATTGTGCGACGTCTAATGCTTTTCCCAGGGCAAGTTCTTTGGCTACTACTTCTGGGTCTCTACTGTTGTCGAGGTGCTCTTCGAAATTGCTCGGTACAACACTAAATGTTACGCCCATATCTGTTAGTAAGTTTTTGCGGCGCGGTGACTGACTGGCAAGGATTATATTCTTCATCCCTTTCATTATAGCAACCACCTCTGGAAATGCCGACCTGTATTTGCTACAATGATTCAAGCAATTGCGGCACCATAGCTCAGCTGGTTAGAGCGCAGGACTCATAAGCCTGAGGTCGGTAGTTCAAGCCTACCTGGTGCTACCAAGAAAAATACCCCACTTTGTTGGGGTGTTTTTCTTTGTTAGTTTTCTCGTCTTTACTAATGTTTACTCAACATCAAGGTGGTCGGGTAGGGAAGTGAGCTTGTTTGAAACATAGCTACGAAGTTCTTGCAGGCTTCGTTCCCTATTCCAGCTGTCTTGCTGTTGGGCGATAGTGGTTTCCATGGTGGTGGTCTTTCCTTTTTTGTGTTTTATTGATTTATAGTATTATATTAGCATAAGCTTGTTAAAAAGTCAATACCTTTTTGTGATTTCGTAGTGTTTTTTGCAATTATGGTGCCGCTTATGGTATAAATAAACAGAGGTATAGCCCACTAGAAAAACATAAAAATGACGACGTTTGACCTATTTGTAATCATCATAGCCGCGGCGCTTATCCACGCAAGTTTTCAACTGAGCGTGAGTGTTCTTACGTTACTGAGTAGCCACACTCTGGGGGCAAAACGTTCTCAGGCTCGCCTGCTTCGACTTACCAGCTCGTTCGCATCTGGCGTGGGAGTTATGACAGCGCTCTTACTTGCCGCCACTGCATTTACGGTGAGTGTGTTCGCGCGTCACGGTATTGACCCAGTACTATGGGTTGCTGCGTGTGGGCTTTTGTTTGGACTTGGCTTCGCGGTATGGGTATTTTATTTCCGACGAGATAACGGCACGACGCTATGGATTCCTCGCGGTATGGCGCGCTATCTTGAAGGCCGTACAAAGGCAACTTCACTTAGTGCGGAAGCATTCGGGCTAGGTCTTGGCAGTGTACTGGGCGAGATTTTGTTCGTAGTTGGTCCAACGCTTGTGGCCGCACTCGCGTTAGTGCAGCTGCCGAGCGAGTTTCAGCTAGCCGCGATTGCGTTGTACACTGTTTTATCTATGCTATCTTTGCTGATTGTGCATGTGCTCGTAAGCGGTGGTCACAAAATAAGTAAAATCCAGCGCTGGCGCGAAGATAACAAGAACTTTCTACAATTTGCCGCTGGTAGCGCCATGATTGCACTTGGTTTTTATATCTATGTTGATCATGTGCTCACACACGCCGTGCTTGCTGCGGCTGGAGGCGTGTAATGAGTTCGCAGCTTATCGATGTAGTAAAGCGCGGTGGTGCTCGACCAACCGAAAGTTTTCAAGCCGAGAAACTAGTACAAAGTATCCTTGCTGCTTGCAATAGCGTACAAGCTCCCGATGGCGAAGCAGCAACTGCCGCTCGTTCAGTTCACACTGCGGTGTTAGTGTGGTGCGACGATAAATCCGAAATTACCTCGAGCGACATCCGTAGAATCGCAGCTCATCATTTGAAAAAAATACACCCCGAAGCCGCCTACATATATAAACATCATCGTTTGGTGCTATAAGGAGAAACATGGCAAAAAAATCATTTGATTACGACCTGATAGTTATCGGCAGTGGAGCCGCTGGAAGCTCAGCAGCTACCGTTGCTGCCCGTGCCGGCAAGCGTGTTGCCATAGTAGAAGCCGATACGTTTGGTGGTGACTCGCCCAACTGGAGCGACGTACCTACCAAAGCATTACTGCACGCAGCGCAGCTATTTGATGAAGCTCGCCATGGCGCACGTTTTGGCCTGCGTTCGAGCACGTTGGGCTATAACTACCCTAATTTACGTGCGTGGAAAGACCTTGCCGTAAAACGAACTGGGGCAGGGGGGAATAGAAGCTTTTACGACAAGGCAGGGATTACGACCTATGCCGGTAGTGCCCACTTCCTTAGCCCAAATGAAATTAGCGTCAATCGCCGTCACCTATCTGCTGCAGAATTTGTTGTTGCTACTGGCTCATCTTGGATTGCACCAGATATTCAGGGGCTAAAAAATGTTAGTTACCTCACCCCACGCACAATTTTAGAGTCGCTTCGCCCACCTAAAAGCTTGTTTGTTATTGGTGGCGGAACTGTGGGCGTAGAACTGGCGCAATTAATGGCGATATTTGGCACCAAAGTCTATATAGCCGAAGTCGCCAGCCGTCTGCTACCAAAAGAAGATGAAGAAGTCGGTACATTGCTCGAAAGACTGCTGCATGAACACAAAGGCATTACTACCCTTACGCAAACTCGTGTTTTGACTGTGCAAAAAGAAGGGCTTGGTATTAAAGTCACCTATTCTCGTGGCGGTGCTGAAAAGTCGGTTCGTGTTGATGAGATATTGGTGGCAGCTGGTCGTCAGCCAAATGTAGATTTGGGGCTCGATAACGCCAGTGTGCGCTACTCACCAAAAGGTATCGATGTAAATACCTACCTACAAACAAGCGCCAAGCATATTTTTGCCGCTGGCGACGTGCTGGGGCTTGGCAGCTATACCCACACCGCCCTCATGGAAGGTAGAATTGCTGCACACAATGTATTGCACAAACAAAAAGTTGCGCCAGACTATACTGCTACTCCCCGCCTCACCTTTACCTATCCGGGCGTGGCGTCAGTTGGTCTTTCCGCCGACGACTGCCTGAAACGAGATTTGCGTACTCATACCGCCATTGCGCCGCTTAATAGCGTTGCTCGCAGCAATACCAGCGATTTTCGTGATGGATTTGTAAAACTTATCAGTGATTCTACAGGGGTGCTACTGGGAGCAACGGTGGTTGCACCACATGCCGCCGAAATTGTACATGAATTGGCGCTGGCCATCAAACACCGCATGACCGTTATGGACATTGCCGACACACCACACGCATTCCTCAGCTGGAGCGAAGCCGTGCGTGTGGCTGCCCTACGTGTGAGCAAACAATAGTTCATTTATAAACCCGCAAGTAAATACCCCCAGCAGCCGCTGAGGGTATTTACTTGGTTGCGGGGAGAGGATTTGAACCTCTGACCTCGTGGTTATGAGCCACGCGAGCTGACCAGACTGCTCCACCCCGCGATATGGGTAATTTATATCATGACCTGGTCTCTTGTTCCGTCATAACCACCGGTTATGAGCTATTGATCCGACGTGGAGCTGACCAGACTGCCCTACGTCGCGATATAGAGTATTTATGTATACTTATTCAATAATAACAGATGTGAGCTACTTTTTCAAGCTCTCTGACGCACCACCAAGCAGGAAGTTAATCCACTGTTGCAGATTGCTCGGCACCGCCCGTACTGGCAGTAGCTCTTCTGTTTTGGTATCAGACTCTTTTGCGGCGGCAGTATTTGGCGGTAACACCAGTACCTTTTCGCCCGGAAGCGCGAGGCCCAGCTTTTCGCGCACGGCAAGCTCTTTGTACTCATCGCTTTGGTAGTAACGCTGCTGGTATTTTAAAAGTTCGGTTTCCAGCTCCACGAGCCGTAGCTCACGGCGCTTTGCATCGAGCTCTTTTTCAAGCGCGTAGTTGCGCTGCATTGCCTGCACCGAGCCCCACACCCAGCTTGCAGCAATGAGTAATGCTATGGCAAGTACCACGTTGTTCATGGTGAAATAATTGTGGCGAATGTGGTAATAAAGTTTGCGAAGCTGTGTGTATTTCATGCGATTTCTCGCTAATCATTATAGCCCACCTCTTAAAAATGTGCTATGCTATCAGAGGTAGCCGCGGGGGTGTAGCTCAGCGGTTAGAGCAGCGGGCTCATAACCTGTTGGTCGCTGGTTCAATCCCAGCCACCCCCACCAAATTGAAACAATACCAACCAGCATAGGCTGGTTTTTGTTTACGGCTCAACAGGTGGATTGAGTCGATTTAGCGCGCTTTTTGCTCTCGCGCCCACAACCGGGTGGTTTGCCGCCTGGGTAAGCTGCTCAATCCAGAAAAGTCGGCGAGCTGTTTGCTCTTCGGGGGTTGCTTCTACTATTGAACGCGCCTCAAACACCATGTACGATGCAAGCATGTCTTCAACAGCCGCAGTAGCGGCCAATTTGTCTAGTTGTGCTTTAGATTCAGAACCGGATTCAATAAGCTTACCAACGGCGAATTGGCGAGACAGCTGCTGAAGACCACGGCCAGTAATGGGCTGATCTTTCCATCCACTCAAGCCAGATACTTCAGCGAGTATACGCTGCTCAGGTTCACCTTCAAGCGTTTCACCAACCAACTTCAGAGCTGTTCTTGTACCGGTAGTATCGTACGCAAACTTTTCCATGTCAGCCACGATGGCGTGAAGTGCTCCTGACGCATCACCTTCGGCTGTTTGCAAATATTGATGCCATTCAACGTCTTCAAGAAATCGACCACGCTCTGATGCGCCGGTAATGCCTTCATTCCAGTAGCCTTTTAACGCGCTCGATATCAGACTAAACTCTCGCCCAGATTGCGGAAAAAAGCCAAGTTCCTCGCGTATACTGGCTAGCTTTTCAGCGTCGGTAGTGGGTGGCGTACGATACGCATCGTTTGATGTTTCGCCGTTGTGGTCTGCCATACTTTCATATTACCATAAACAGTATAAAAAGTCAAGCTACTCTATTGCCCCATTTTGCATAAAGTGTTATTATACGCGCAACTTTGTTGAACTAAGAAGTTCCAAGGTACTTTGACAAACAGACGCAAATAAGGTGAGTTTTATGCGGGTTAATTGTTAGCCTGTATTAATCTCATCTTATTGTCTACGAAAACAATATCTCACCCATGTGAGGGCGGTCTTCCGCTGATGAGCCACAGAAAGGTTTGCCGAAGCAAGTCAATCGCTGTAGCGAAACCCGAGGAGACACACCATGACGATCAACACCGCAGCCACGTACCGAGGTGCGCGCCAGCGCATCGTGGACCGTGGCTGGACGACGCACCAGTGGACCGGACCGGCCGGCGAGGAGTGCCTCGTGCAGGCGCTCGGCATGCACGCCGGCGTGACCAACGAGGGCGACGACACCACCACCCAGCTGCCCAAGGCCGTGATGATGCCGCTCGTGCGCGAGCTCGGCCTGGAGCCCGAGGAGCACACCCGCCTCGCGATCGCGGCCGCCCTGTGGACCTGGAACGACCAGCCCGGTCGCACCGTCGACGAGGTCACGGCGCTGCTGCAGCGCGTCGCGAGCCGACTCGAGGCCGAGGCCGAGCCCGTCTACGTCCCGCAGAGCTGGCTGCACCGCCGGCTCTTCACCGGCTCCAAGAAGGAGCCCGCCCAGGTCGCCGCCTGACCATCCGTCCCCTACAAGCGGGCGTGGCAGCAGACGCGGTGAGGACCTGTTTTCGTCCCTGCCGCGTCTGTTTGTCACGTTCGCCCCTACAGTTGTAGGGTTTTATTTTTGCCTATTACTCCCAGCGGAAGACACGGAAGGCGATGATGTAGATAACTACTAGCCAGGCACCCATGATGCCGAGTTGCGGAAGCAAATCAACATAGTGCGCGTTTTCGGTGATGATAAGCCGAATACCATCGATAATTGGGGTAAGTGGCAAGAACGCCGAAGCGTCTTGCAACCACTCTGGCATAAGAAAACGTGGGAAGAACGCACCTGAGAGGAACATCATAGGAAATACCAAAATGTTTGAAAGTGGCGCAGCTTGGCGCTCGTTTTTGGCCCAACCACCGATAGATAAGCCGATACCTAGCATCAGTACAATGCTGACGATAAGAAAGCCGATGAGCTCGAACGGATTACCTGTCATGTTGAGCTTGAAGATGCTCAGAGCCACCGCGAACATAACTGCCAGCGATACCATACCAATAATCGTTTGTGATATTGCCATTGATGAAAAGTACTGCCACACCTTTAGCGGCGTGGTAGAAAGTCGGCGCAAAATTCCCTGCTTTTTTAGCTCTGGGAATACGTTGACCGGGCCAAAAATACCGATACCAAGTAGTGAAAACCCAAGCAGTCCGGCAAAGGTGTAGTCGAATTGCGATAGCGATTTGTTTTTCAGCTTTTCACCAGTAACAGTGAATAGGTCTACCGAACCAGTCAGCTTGGTGTTGATAGACTTAAAACTTGCTTGCAACAAGCTACTAAGCGTTTGGCCGGCCTGCTCGTTGTTTTGCGTGTAGTACACCTTGGCCTGCCCCATTGGACGTTTGCTTTTTGCATCGACCGTACCGAAATCTTTTGGCAATATAATTGCAGCGTCGAGTTGCGAGCGTATCATCTTTTCTTTAGCCGCGCTGAGCGTTTTTGACTCGGCGTCGATATCGAACACTTTTTCCTTTTTCAGACTTTTAGCGAAATCTTTGGCAAAAGCACTGTCGGAATTGTTGATGAGCGCTACACGAAACGAAACATCGCTGTTTTGGCCAAAAATACCGCCGAACACGAATAGAAAAATGAGTGGGAACAAAATACCGAAGAAAATTGATAGCCGATCGCGGAAAAATCGCTTGGTGTTGATGCGCGCGAAGGTAATGATAGTGAAAAGTGACTTGTTCATACGCTAATCCCTAAGAGCCTTTCCAGTAAGATCGATAAAGACGTCTTCGAGGTTTGCTTGTTCTACTTCTTGCTTCTTCTTGAAACCACGCTTAATCAGCGCTTTAATGAGGTTTTTTGGCGTATCAAGCGCGATAATCTTGCCGTTATCCATAATGGCGATTCGGTCACATAATATCTCGGCTTCGTCCATATAGTGAGTGGTCATAATGACGCTGACTCCGCGCTCACGAATGTTTTCAATGAGACTCCACAAATTGCGACGGGCTTGTGGGTCAAGACCCGTGGTTGGCTCATCGAGGAAAAATACCTTCGGACCATGCACCAGGGCGGTAGTAATGCTCAGCCGTTGCTTTTGGCCACCCGAAAGCTGCTCGACAAATGAGTTTGCCTTGTCTTCAAGCTCAACATCACGCAAAAATTGCATGACGTCTACTTTTTCACCATAGGCGGCGGCAAACAGCTCAATCACTTCACGAATCTTGGTTTTATCTTGAAACGCCGGGCTTTGTGGCTGCACACCAATAAGTCGTTTTATAGTATCGGGGCCTGTTTCAACATCAACACCGTCGATAAACACACTTCCCCCATCGATTGGCCGTAACGTTTCCATCATCTCGAGCGTAGTAGTTTTACCCGCTCCATTTGGGCCCAAAATTCCGAAGATTTCACCTTTTTTTACTTCAAAACTAATACCATCTACCACAGCTTTGCCGTCGTAGCGTTTTACGAGATCCTTAACGGACACCATGGCTTTCATTAGTTCTAGTATAGCACTTTAGATAAACAAAAAAGCCCCAAGCGGGCTTCTAAACAGGAACCACACTTGGGACGTTTTGGCACCTGTTTGTTTGTGATACTAGCGTATCATTAAACGCGCTTATGGTGCAAGCATTATGCCTTTTTAACAACAAACACCACCTTCCGGAAAGGAAGGTGGTGCGTTACAAAGTACTAAGTTAAACTTATTTCTTCTTTGAAACGGTAAGGAAACCGTTACGTGGGTTTTCTTTTACTTCGCGGTCTGCTGGTAGATCGCAAGGTTGACCCTTTTCGTTTTTCTCTACCTTCGCAAAGAAGTAGATAGTTTGTGGTTTGCCGCCACGAAGGGTAACTTCGGTTTTGTGCAGGTAGTATGTGATGCCCTTCGAGTTAGTGTGACTGTAAGCCATTATGGTTATACCTCCTATTAGTTCTTACATCTGATAGATTACCGCCCTATAGCCTCCCTGTCAACACCTAAACACTACTGTAGTGTTTGCGAAGCAACAAACGAAGCCCCACAAGGGCGAGCAAACGAGCGATGATAGCCACGATGATAGCCACGCTCACCAGCACTGAAAAGCCTGCGAAATCTGGTGACCAGGCTGGGCTAGTAAACTCGTGTCTATAGAGGTCGACATTGGGTAGTTTCGCTTTATCAGGAGTGTTTGAAGCTGCGGGATATTTGGCAAGCTCGTTCGCAAAACATTGCACGTAGGCTTGTGAGTATCCACCGTAAATTTGCTTACATACTCGATCGGCTTTTGCATTGATAGTAGTGCCATTACCGTCAGCGGTGGCTTTTTCTATGGCGGCCTGAGTGTCACGACGATACTGTGACTCGAGGTACACCGCCCCACTGCTCGCATTCATATGTTCGGCAGAGTAGCGCTGTAGATCGAATAATCGAGCTTTGGTAGTTTCGGCGTTACCTGTCTTGTCGGCGTTGATTACCGCGGTGCGTCGTTCTATCATGCCAATATTATTGAGGCGAAGAAATGAAGCACTCAGTAGTGCAGAAATCAAAAATAGCACTACCAACTGCCACGTTTTGACTTTTTGCAGTTGTTTGATGCTTTTTTTGACTTGACGTTTATCTGTCACGCGTAACTTGCTCCACCCATGTGTATACCGTTAGTATAGCATGTGCCTGAATAGGATTTTAGGCTATACTACAGATATGAACATCTATTTCTCTGGCATTGGTGGTGTGGGCATTGGCCCATTGGCAGAAATAGCACTCGATGCCGGGCACCATGTAGTCGGTAGCGACCAAGGAGCCTCAGCAATGAGCAGGCAACTTGAAGGTCGTGGAGTTGATATATCGAGCGACCAAGACGGCGAATTTTTGGCCACGCAGCACGCTAAAACACCGTTTGATTGGTTTATCTACACCGCGGCACTGCCGTCTAATCACCCAGAGCTTGTAAAAGCCAAAGAGCTAGGAATTAGAGTTGGCAAACGGGATGAATTGCTGGTAGAACTGCTTCGCGAGCATAATTTAAAGCTCGTAGCGATAAGTGGCACGCATGGAAAAACAACTACTACTGGCATGATGATTTGGACTTTTAAGCAACTCGGCGTACCCGTAAGCTATGCGGTAGGTACAACCCTCAGCTTTGGGCCAAGTGGTGTCTACGATCCTGCGAGCGAATATTTTGTGTACGAATGCGATGAGTTCGATCGCAATATGCTGAAATTTGAACCATACCTTTCTGTTCTCACGACTATCGGTTACGACCATAGTGATACCTATGCTTCGCCAGATGATTACCTTGCAGCGTTTTCTGAGTTTGTTGGGCAGTCTGGTCATAGTATCGGCTGGAAGACCGACCTTGCCAAACTTTCGAGTAAGTCTAGTAGCACCTGGCAGCTTGCCGATGATGAAGTATTAGCACTCCCCCTTCCGGGCATGTTGAGCCGCCGCAATGCAACCTTGGTTGCGAAAGCGTGTGAGTATTTAGGCCTAGGCGATGCTGCATCGGCACTTGCGAGCTTCCCTGGCACCAACCGACGCTTCGAGAAACTGGCCGAAAATCTGTATAGTGACTATGCCCACCACCCCGACGAAATCGCTGCGACTTTACAAATGGCACGTGAAATTTCTGACCACGTAGTGGTGGTGTATCAGCCACATCAAAATATTCGCCAGCACGAGGTACGAGACCAATATACCGATTGTTTCGAGCTAGCTGAAGAAGTCTTCTGGCTACCGACCTATCAAAGTCGTGAAGACCCGGCACTGGAAGTACTCACGCCTCAGCAACTAAGTTCAAAGCTTACCAACGCTGCTAGCGTAAAGCTTGCCGATTTAGACAACGCGCTATGGGACGAGATTCAACGAAAACGCGATGAAGATAAGTTGGTGCTGTGCATGGGTGCTGGTTCGATAGATGCGTGGCTCCGTGAAAACATGAGCATCGGCAAGGTTGGTAGCGTCATTGTAATCGATACTGACAACAACTTTGTACTGCAACAACGCGACGATAAGCCTACGATTAGCTTTCCTGGTACCATTACGGGCTTTGGTGGTGCTATTGAGAATGACGAATCGTTGCGGGAAGGCGCGGCGCGAGAATTGGCTGAGGAAACTAATCTTGATTTTGATACTGCGGAATTAGAATATTGTGGAACGTTTTACCAAACGGGTACACTTGATGGTAAACCACGCATGGTGAGTTACTATGTGCTTCGAGACGCCGATACTTCAAACATAGAAGTATACGAAGGCCAAGGAGCGGCAAAAATTCCTTTAAGCGCTGATACATCTGTATATAACTTGGCGCCCTCTGTGCCAGAAGCGCTCGCTAGATTGACAAAATAGCATTTTATTGCTATAATTATAGTATGGAACCAATCCCAGGTTTTGCTGACGATGGCAATACGCCGCAGCCTTCTATTGATGAACAAACTGCCCTGCTTCTTGATAAGCAGGCTAGTTTAGCTAAGCTAGCAAAACGTTACGCAGAGGCCCAACAAGCCGCAGAAGAAGTGAGTGCTTCAAATGATGACATGCTGCGCGAAGAACTTGCCGACGCCGCTGAACATTTGCGAGTCGCTCTGGAGACTGAAGCACAAGCCTATGATTTTATGCGTATGCTGCTTGCCGACGCTATGGCTGATGCCGTTGAGGCCGGGGCGATCAAGTTTGATGAGGCCGTGAGCCTACTTGAAACAAACGCGCATTTAACCTATTGTGGTGAACCTGCCACGTTGTACGAAGACTATATAGCAACGCTTGCTACGGGCGAACTTATCTTGATTACTCTACCAGATGAACCAAGGCAAAAAGGCATGCTCAACCGCGGCGCTGTGCTTGTACCGAAATGCTACGGCGGTGACGAATTCTTCCCTGTTGCTCGACTCCACTTTGTAGGTAAAACTTTTGATGATATCGAGGAAGTAATTTTAGAACGTAATAAAAGTGGTGATATTGAATCTCCCGTACGTGTTCTACCTGTTTCCGACGAAGACTACTAACGGTTGTCGCCGCTGCCGCTTAGCATGCCGCGAGCTTTGCGGCTGGCTAATTTATCAATGTTACCTTTGGCAACATCTTCGAGATTGCCACCGAGTAAATGGGTAACCGAGTTGACATACCACAGTATGTCACCAAGCTCTTTTAGCAGCTCGGTTTTGTCTGCCTCACTTAATTCCCCTGCCTTGTCGCGCAGGATTTTTTTGAACTTTTCGGCTACTTCGCCGCTTTCACCTACCAGGCCTAGAATTTGCGCCATGAGCTCAGCCGATACGTTACCGTATTCGTGCCTTGCGGTGAGTGTAGAAATTGCTTGTTTAGAATAATCGTTTATCTGCATGTACCTATTGTATCAATTTCCGAGCAGCTAGAAAGTTAGTGAGGGCACCTTCCTTGAGCCAGCGAGTTTCGTAGGTTGTCAGTATTTTGTAATCATCTGCAAGGTCAGATTCATGCAAATCAAAAGAAAGCTCATCGATATGCCATTTTGATGTAACTAACTGCTCGAGGCTCCAGGTAAAGAAACTGAGGTTGTCGTGCTTTAGGTAGAATGTGCCATTCTTTTTTAGTACCTGTGCGTACTTGTCTAAAAAATACGCATGACACATGCGGCGGCGTTCTGAACGTTTTTTCGGAAATGGGTCGGGAAATGTAAGCCAAAGCTCGCTGGCTGAATGAGCTGGGAATAACTCGGTAATTTGATCTGCGCGGGCACGAATAAATACGATATTTTCTAGGCCACGCGCTGCTGCTTCGTAGGCACCTTTTTGTAACCGATCCGCTTTTACATCGATAGCAACATAGGTTTTTTCAGGATGACGTGTAGCGAGCTCCACACTAAACAAGCCAGTGCCGGCGCCGAGTTCAATCACATCGACTGCACGCTTTTTCCATTCATCAAACTCAAAACAAATTGGCGAATTAAAAAATTTCGCGAACTTATATTTTTTGCGTTTTCGGGTGATTATATAGTCATTTGGATTCATAGTATCTCTCGGGGTTATCTCAAGTTCACGTGCTATACTACCACATATGGACATCACACAAAATCAATACATTATAAACGGACTTCAAAACTGGCTGGCAGATTATTGGATTGAGCTGCTGACAATTTTAATAGGCGCATTACTTGCCTACTTTGTAGGAACTCGGCTGGTAACGATTGCGATTCGACGAATTGTAAAGGGCGGAAAGCACCGCGAATGGCACAAGAAAGACATCGAAAAGCGGCAAAAAACACTGGTAGATTTATTTATTAATATTTGGCGGATGCTTATATTCTTTACCGTACTGTATGCACTTGCGAAGTTGTTCGTGCCGAACATTAGCGAAACGCTGGCGCCGCTATTTGCCAGTGCCGGAATTATAGGAATCGCACTGGGTTTTGGAGCGCAATCACTAATAAAAGATTTTTTGAGCGGTATATTTATTATTTCAGAGAATCAGTATCGCGTGGGCGATGTAGTAGAGATTGAGGGTTTTAGCGGAACGGTAGAGCGTATTGGTAGCCGCTCGACAGTGCTTCGAGACGTCGAAGGCCAAGTGCATTACTTTCCGAATGGCATGGTACAGCACGTAATAAACAAGACGATGGGCTATAGCATGGCGCGTTTTACAGTAGCAGTTCACCCTGATGCCAATATAGATACAGTGAGCGACATTATAGATACGCTGGGCCTCGCGCTGAGCGAAGAAGATGCCTGGAAAGATAAGATTTTAAAGGCGCCATCTTTTGTGTCGATTGGTGAGATTACTGGATCTTCTGTAGAAGTGATTGTTGCTGGTAAAACTCAGCCGTCTGATCAGTGGAGCGTTGTAGCAGAGATGCGTAAGCGATTGCTTGAAGAGTTCGAAACAAAAGGTATTAAGCTAGCCACCGTCCCTGTGCAAGCCGGAGCTTCTAGCCGCAAACGACGCTAAAGTCGCAAGGATTCGTCGCTGAGAACGTCGCCTGAAAATGCGTCAATAGATTGAGCTTCTTGCTGTTTTTCGCTGTAGAGTTCGTCGAAAACACTGAGTGATTTTTTGTTAATCTCGCCTTCTGGGCTGAAACCTTCAAAGTTTGACTTTGTGCGTTCGGCCTCTTTTCGTGCTTGATCGTAACCTGGGCGACTTAAGTCTAGCTGGATTGCGCCACTGGTACGGTAGAGACTAAGCGCAACGTATACGAAAAATAATGAGAGTACAATAACGCCTGCAATCATTGAAGTAAATTGATGGTTGCGTATGTGTCGCACTGGCGCGAACTCTTGCGACTCAGACTTTACTTCAGTTTCTGGCTCGTTCATGATTGTTCCTCACTAAGGAATTCAGCGCGAAAGCTATCGAACTCTTTTTTATATTCACCAATAAGACGAACCAGTTCTTTATTGCTAACACTCAGTTCGTCGCGCTTTTCACGAGTATCGAGCAGCGCATTGTAGAACGCGACTGGCTCTTTGGTACAATTTATCGATAAAAGCTCCGTTAGTGATTCGTCATAGGCAATGTAATCTTTGAAAAATCGACCGTAGGCATCGTTGTATGCTACTGTAATTTTCGTTAGCTTACTAGCGTCGAGGTCATTGCTACTAATGCGCGCATTTAGCGGAGACATCAGCTTGTCACCAATGCTTCGGTATAAATTGCCTCGGTTGTTGCGAAGAGACGTATCTGTTTGGTGCAGACGGTTTAGCGATGCTTGGTTTTCAACGCAGTTTGTTTTGATACGACCTACTCGCTCGGGCGTTACAATCACAGCAGCATTCGCTTGCCACGCAAAACTCACGGCAACGATAGCAGCGATGCTAGAAACTACAAGAATTTTCTTCACCTCATTAGTATGAAGTGAAACTACGCTTTGGTCAAATAGTATGAGGCACCTTTTTTAGTAATAATACTATCGCGAAGCAGCCCTTCGAAGGCTTGACTGGTACGGTCCGCACCAAATAGTTTTTCGATAGATTCATAGCTGAGCGTTTTATCACTTACTAGAACTCTTACTATATGCCCACGAACCTCACGCACGCTGCCGTTTAATGGTGACTGTTTTTTATACTGCTTGCTGCTTGATATATTACGCACGCCATTTGCTTTTAGCCAAGAGCCGTAGTCCATTAGGCTCCAATAAAACTCACGTGGATGTTCGTGGCGTATCGTTTCGGCTAATTTTTCTAGAATTTCTTTGTCTTCAACATCAACCCTGTCATTAAAAAAATGATGAATATATACCGTGCGAATGTTGGTTTCGATAAAAATGCTTGGCTGGTTAAAACTATAGGCCAGTATTGCGCCTGCCGTATTCTCACCTACACCCGGTAACGCTATTAGACCTTTTTCGTCTGTTGGAAATTCGCCTAGTTCCACGATCTTTTTTGCTGCCTCGTGCAAGAATTTGGCTCGGCGGTTGTAACCCAGGCCTTGCCAGCTCTTCAGCACATCCGCAAGGCCGGCGTTTGCAAGCGTTTTTTCATCGGGAAATGCTGTAATGAAATCGAGAAATTTTGGAATAACGCGCGACACTTGCGTTTGCTGTAGCATTAGCTCACTCACCAACACGTAGTACGGCCTGGTGTCTTCACGCCATGGCATGTTGCGATAGAGCTGTATGCCTTTTTGTGTAAGCAATTCTGAAAATTCTTGATTTGTCACTTGCTCTATTATAATAAACCTATGAAGCTGACAAAGTACGAACACGCCTGTTTTACGATAGAAAAAGAAGGTAAGCTAATAGTTGTTGACCCAGGAAATCTAACTACTGATCTCCCGTTACTTGATAATGTTATCGGTATTGTCGTCACACACGAGCATCAAGACCATTTCGACATTAAAAATATTCAGCAACTAGTCAGCAACAATCCTGGCGTGATTGTCGTGAGTCATACTGGAATTATTGAAAAGATTAAACTTACCCCTTCGAAATCTGTGGAAGCTGGTGATTCGCTAGAGTTAGGACCTTTTGTGCTTGAATTCTTTGGTGGAGAACATCAAAAACCCTTTGAGGATTCTCCTGTCATGAAAAATCTTGGAGTACTTATAGATGAAAAGGTGTACCACTCTGGTGATTCGTTTGTATCGCCCTCAAAACAAGTGCAGGTTCTATTGTTACCAGTGAGTGGATCATGGATGAAAGCAAGTATGGCACGTGACTATCTGTACAAGATAAAGCCCTCAATCGCGATTCCAACTCACGATGCAATATTGTCTGAGGTGGGCAAAGAGCAAGTAGATAAGTATTGGCCTCTCCACTGTGACAATATTGGTACTACTTATGTGCGTCCTAATGGTTCAATCGATATAGATGGATAAGCCCCTCTCTCATTTGAAACAAAAAGATGATAAGCTCTCAAAACTTATTACCACCTACGCCGTCCCATCGTTTAAAAGACATACAAATTATTATCATGAGCTGGTAGATAGTATTATCTCGCAGCAGCTAAGCGTAAAAGCAGCAGCGACGATTGCTGGTAGGTTTAAAGATTTATTCGGCGGTAACTACCCATCGCCAGAGGAAATTCTACAAAATGATATTGAGGAACTTCGTAGCGTGGGGTTGAGCCGACCAAAGGCTGGCTACATACAAGATCTGGCACGACACGTGCTAGACGGCACTGTGAAATTTGATGAACTTGATAAACTGTCGAACCAAGAAATTATTGACGAACTAACAAAAGTAAAAGGCATTGGTGAGTGGACTGTGCATATGTTTTTGATGTTTTGCATGGGCAGACTCGACGTGCTTGCATACGGTGATTTAGGCATTCGAAATGGCTTGACTAAACTATATGAGCTAGACCACACGGCAACACCAGATGATGTGAAACATATCGCGAAGAAAAATAATTGGCACCCTTACGAATCGGTAGCGTGCTGGTATATTTGGCAAAGCCTCGACAACACGCCTACTACTTTGTAGCGGTACGAATGATATGTGGTGCCAGAACTGTGAGACACAAGAAAATCGTAATAAAATGACCCGCTGTCCATAGCCTGTGATGGTTTGCTTTGGGAGTCTGGGAATGCTTAGGTGAAATAACTTCATCGAAGGCAGCGAAATAATTGTGCACGGGAGATTTAATTGAACCGGTACGCAACTGTGCAACTGCTTTGGGCAATGCCTTCGCGCGAGCCTCGAAAGACGGACCAATATGAATATCACTATTGGCAACACCGCATACCGTAACTACCCCGTGAAGTTGAGGGTTTGTTTGTGCCACTAGCAGCGCGATAGCAGCGCCGCCACTCTCGCCGACTAAGCTAACGGTTTTACCATCTGCTACTGCTCGAGCGATGGCCGATTCAACTGCTTGTAGCTTCGGCTGCAAGTCTGACTCACTCGCCCAATTCATTGCAACATGCTCTGCTGAAACTCCATACCACTTCCACGTTTTCAGCGCTCTTACCCTAAACGTATCGTACGAATCTCCGAGACCAGGGATGTAAATAATGTGATGCTTTACACTAGACATGTCGCCGCAACCATTCGTCTATTGCCTGCATTACCTGAGATAGTTTGTCAGAATATTCCATACTGTCAGCATCACGATAACTATGCTGAAAACCAGGAAGTATCGTAAGTGTTTTATCGTCTGAAGCAATCGCGTTCATAAATATTTCTTGATTCCTTGGAGGACATGGCTCATCAAACTCACCAACAATATTTAGCACTGGCATGGTGAGTTTATCTGCATGTGCAAGCACGTCGAACTTTTTCAAACTTTCGTTTACCTGCCAACCAATGCGAACCGACTTGCCCATAGATTGGCTTTCCACCTCTTGGTAACCAATGGCTTTCCAGTTATCGATTTCCTCAGCCGAACGAGTATTGACCCATAAATCATAGCTAATCGTCGGTGCCATAGGAAGTAGAAGTGAAACATCTTCAGGGTGATGCTCGGCATACCATGCTGTTGATTGAGCCCCCATACTGTGGCCACATAATGCAAACGGTTGCGTAAACCATTCTTGGTCCTGTGCCCAGGCAATAACATCTTCTAGGTCGGCTATATAGCCATCGTACGTGACGTCTTCAAGCTCACCTTCACTCTTATTCAACGAGTGAGTGGCGTCGAATCGGACAACGGTATAATCATTTGCCAAAAACGCATCAGTAAATGCCTGAATATGCGGTTGTTGCATGCTGCCTTTTTGCCCATGCGCTATGAATACGAGTTTACCCTTCGCTTTCTGACCCTCAACAAGAATGGCAATTTTAAGGCCGTTTCTGTTGCTTATCTCGTACTCAGTCATGGTGCTAAGCGGTTAATGTCACGCGGGAAGAGGGTGGCTTCTTTAATGTTGCCAAGTCCAATGGTTTTTTGTACCAAACGGTCGATGCCAAAGCCACAGCCACCGTGTTGTGGGAGGCCGTATTTAAATGCTTGCAAGTAATACTTGAAGCCGTCGGCAGTAACATCAAGCCCAGCGGCTGTCATTTGCTCAATCATTTTTTCGTAGTTGTTTTCACGCAGCGGCACTGTAGCGATTTCAAGTCCACGGAATAATAGGTCGGCCCACGCAACGGTATCTTCTTTGAACTTGTGATAAAACTTTCCGGCTTCTTTCGGAAAGTCGGTTGCGTACACAAGGTCACTTCCTAATTGTTTGCGTGCGTATTCGGCAATCCAACGCTCTTCGTCTGGAATAAGGTCTTTCTCTTGGGTGGTGTCGGTACCAGTTGCCTTACTGTACATGTCGTGAATTTCGGCAACGGTAAACGCAGGTACTTCGTCGGCGAGCTTTAGCTCTGGTGCGTTCAAGGTCTTTAAGTCGGCCGCGTGTTGGTCGTACACTTTGGTTAGTACCGCTTTAGTCATACCAGTTACCATGTCCATGACTTCTTGGTGGCTTTTTACAAAACCCATTTCGATATCAAGCATGGTAAGTTCGGTAAGGTGACGGGTTGTCGCGCTAGGCTCGGCTCGATAGCTATGCCCTATTTCGAACACACGTTCGAACACGCCAACCATAATTTGCTTGTAGAACTGTGGGCTTTGTGCCAACGTTGCGGTTTGACCAAAATAGTCGAGTTTGAAAACTTCAGCACCGCCTTCGGTTGCACCTGCAAGTAGTTTCGGCGTGTCGATTTCAACAAATTCGTTTTGCTGTAGATAGTCGCGAATGTACCGCACTAAACTTGCTCGAATTTTAAATATTTTTTGTTCGTTGATATTACGGAGGTTTAGCACTCGATGCTCAAACAACGTGTCGAGATTTTCAGACTTGTGCAAAATGGGCTTGTCGACTTCGATAGGCGGTTCATCGGTCACAGGCACCTGCACCTCAACCGTTACGTCATGAAGTTCTGCACCGCCCGGTGCACGCTCATCGGCAACCACTGTACCAGTGAGTGTAAGCACCGTACCAATTTGCAAACCGCGTAGTTTTTCAAGCTCGCCTTTGTTGTCGATAAGACTCTGTGCCAAGCCACGTCGGTCACGAAGCGTAATAAAGTTTAAGCCGCCAAGTAGGCGCTTCTTATGCAACCAGCCTTCAAGCGAAACAGTTTCGCCCACATGCTGAGATAGTTCATCGGTCATTGTTCGTGTCATAGTAGTGCCTATTTTACCATTTGCAGTGGCAGAAATATAGAGGTCGAACGCTATTCCGTGTGAGCAGCTACCGCACGTTTATCATCGTAATCCCCAAAGCTACCGTGCAAGCTTTTGCCTATTAAGGCTTCGAGTGTGTCGTGCAAGCTCAATATACCCACAACTTCTTCGTTGCTATCAATAACGATAAGCAGGTGGCTATGCGTGCTCATGAACGCACTTAGCGCAACCGACAACGATTCGTTCTTGTGCACATAGAACAACTTTTTACTCATAGCAGTTTCAACCATGGCGGTGTGTTTACGGGTTGTGTCGAGTGTTAAAACATCGCGTACCGAAAGAATGCCAACGATATGCGCGTTTTCATCCACTACCGGAAACTTGCTGTGCCCGCTCTTATGTAAATCATCTAGTACAAGTGGGCCCAGGATTTCTGTACGCTTGATTGTTTTTACGTTTGCAATTGGCGTCATGCTGTCGTGAACACGCTTTGTAGTAAACTGAAGGCCTGCCTTAATACGTGTCTTCTCTTCCTCCGATAAAATTGCATCGGATGTATCAACCAAATGTTCAAGTTCCCAGCGTGAAGTTATTCTGTGCTCTTGATGGTGATTCGAGCTTGAGCTAACCCACCATAACAGTTTTTTGTGAGAGAGTACGAAATTAACAAGCGGGGCTTCATAGTTGTCATAAAACTTTTGCGCGGTTTTCTTGCACAATGGTATTCGAGTAAAAAGCTGCAATAGACAGTAAAACACTAGAGCAAATAAAACGCCCAAACCTGTGCCAAGCCAAGCAACTATGTTTGAGACAAATAGTACGCCAAGTATGCCAAGTAAAATTTGTTGTAGGCTGCGAATAAAATGAAACGCCTTGTTGCGTCTTTCGTCGTTCGTAGCACGTGAATCACCATTGTCTGCACGACGACGTAGCTCGTAACTACTCAAGGTAGAGCGATGTGGCCGTATTGTACTTACTAGTACTATAGCTGTAGCAAATCCTATCGTTATGATGCCTAAAAGTATTGGTTGCATAGTGCTATTGTACCGCAGATAAGACTTGTTGATAGAGAGCTTTATACCGTACAATAGATGTAATGAAGGAGAATTATGAGTAAACGAGCTTGGATTATATTTGTGGCGATTTGTGTGATTGGTTTTGGTGGACTGGTAGTGCTATCGCAACAAGGCAAAGTGGATGTTTCAAACGTCAATGTCGATAAGATTCAGTCTGCAAAGGCCGATAACGGTAAGATTGCCGACCATGTGTATGGCAAGGAAGATTCTAAAGTAGTACTAATCGAATATGGCGACTTTCAGTGCCCTGGCTGTGGCGCCGTTCACCCTCGCGTGAAAGATTTAGTAGAAAAATATAAAAGCGATATTACATTCGTATTCCGTAACTACCCCCTAACGCAACTGCACGCCAATGCACGAGCAGCCGCCGCCGCCGCTGAAGCAGCTGGACTAGAGGGTAAGTACTGGGAAATGCACAACACCTTGTTTGAAAGCCAAGACGAATGGTCTGAATCGTCAACTTCCGAGCGGGGTGATCTGTTTGCCACTTACGCGCAGCAGTCTGGCGTGAAAAAAGCCGACTTTACCTCGAGCCTTGAAAATAGCAACGACCGAATTAACAAGAAGATTAATTTTGACATGGCACTTGGCAAAAAAGTAGATGTTTCGGGTACGCCTACCTTCTTCCTTAACGGTAAGCAGCTTACCGAGGAACAAGTTGGCAGCGACGATGCCTTCGAAAAAGCGATTACCGATGCTTTGAAAAAAGCGGGCGTAACCGTTGAATAATAAGCTCTTATAACGAAAATCACCCCGGTGCCTTGGGGTGATTTTCTTTTTGGATGTAGGAAGCTTATCAGCTTTCTACGAGTTGAACAAACGTTCTATTGTTCGATATACTTTTGCCATTCGGCAGGCACCACATCCACTGCTATCTTTTTGCTCCGTGATGGGGCAAAACTGATTGCTATTGGCATGTGATTTCAATGCTCCTTTTCGCATTATGTACGGTCTCTCTACGCTTCGACCTTTAGTTACTTTGCCATAGTTGTAAAGAGACGCAGAACCAATAATAGCAAACATATAAAAAGCAGTCAAGAAACAAGCGGGGACGCCGCTTACGCTTATTCTATCTTAAAACACTTTTAAGCGTTTTGCAACAATATACACAAGCAATACCAAAAATGTCGTGGCGCCAATGATACCACCGTACACCCATGGCTCCTTGCCAAATGGCAGTACCACGTTCATACCGTACATACCGAACACGACGTTTGGCAACGTAATAAGCACCGTCAGCACAGTAAGAGTTTTCATGCGTTGGTTCAGCGTGTTGTTAGCTACTGTTCCATACGCATTTCGAATGCTCTCAACACTATTTACATGACCGTCGATAGCGGCAAGTAACTGGCCAATGTGTAGCGCTATGTCGTCGAGCGCTTCAAGACTTTCGTCGGTCAGTGTATCACCGTGGTGCTCGTGTAAGCGATGAATGGCAGCCAAAGTACTTTCAAGGTTCATTTTGTCGCTGTGTAGGTTGGCTTCTACTGTAACAAAGTGTATGAAGTCTTTATTGGTAACTTCGTGCGAGCGCAAGCGACTGGCAGTATCGCGAATGGTTTCTGCGGTGTGCTGAATAAGATCTTCGAACTTTGCTACACAGCCGGCCATGACTCCCAGTAGGATTGTTTGTGGCTGTTCGGTAGAAATCGGTAGCGTTGATAAGCTCACTGCTTCGGGTGGAATGGTATCGCCCGTTGAAATACTGACGAAAATACTTGGGGTAACGACGCATAGCAATGGTAGCGTCACAATTCGTCCTGTTTTGCTGAGTCGCGGCACACGAAGAAATATATATACATTTCCGTCTGAAAACTCAACGCGTGGCAACTCATTCGCATCACGTACGTCATTTACCACATTCATGTCCAGGCGATAGGTTTCAATCGCATTGGTTATTTCGTCGATAGTGGCGTTTGAAACATCAACCCACATATCCTTCTGTAAAGGACGTGCTATTGTTTCAAATTCCTCACCCGGTGAGCGCTTTGCGTAATACGCTAACATGCTTAGGCTTAAGTATAGCGCTAACGGTTACATTTCGCCAGGAGTTGCCCCAGCGGTAGCGTGCTTGAGCTCTTTTTCTCGAATAAAGAACACGACTACAGCGGCGATGAGCATAAGTGAGGCAGAGGTAACGAAGATACTGCGCAGTGACTTTGAGAATGCATGGATAATCTTGTCGCTATATTCGCTTTGGTTTTCTTTAAATTGCTTGGTTGCCGCGCTTTTGACTGGTGCTGGAAGACTTGCAACAGATGTTTCAAAGCCTTTGGTGATTTCGCTTTTTATATCTGGCATGTTCAAGTTTAGCTGCGTATTTGGTTCGCTCAGATCACCAATTTTGCTTGCCGCTGGTGATTGCTTCAGTGCTTGTATATAAGCCGTGTCTTCGATGCCTTTTAGGTTTGCGGTAAGCCCGGCAGTAAGCATGGCGCCAAAGATAGCGATACCAACGGTAGAACCAAGTGTACGGAATAGCTGCACGGAACTTGTTGCTACGCCCAACTCGCGCTGTTCAAACTCGTTTTGTACGGCAATGTTCATGATTGGCATAACCAACCCAAGCCCAAAGCCAAGTGCCACCATAATAATTGCTTCGTGCCAGTACGGGCTCTCAGGTGTTAGCGTGGTGAGAAGCGCAATCATGATCGTAGCGAGCACCACACCAAACTCCATGAAGCGTTTGTACTTGCCAGTGCGCGAGATAAGCTGACCCGAACCGATAGCCGACACCATGATACCAGCCACCATAGGTATAAGCATGAGCCCAGATTCAGTAGGACCCGCCCCAAAGACTTGCTGGTTAAATTGCGTCAGGTACAGGATTGAGCCCATAAAGCCCGCGCCAAACAGGGTTGCTACTATCATTACCAACGAGTAGGTACGATTCTTAAAGAATCGAAGTGGAATAATTGGCTCCTCAACCCGTGATTCTGTCCAGATAAATGCAGCTGTTGCGAGCGCGACAATGCTACCCATGATGAGCCTAAGACCTGTCAGGCTAAGGTTAAATGTGTCCATCACATTAGCAAAGATTGTTTCAGTATTGTCTACCGCTAGTACTAAGGTAGCTAGTGCGATGGTAAGGAATATGGCGCCGAAGTAATCGATTTTTGGTTTGTTGTCGTGCTTCAACGGTGGGCAGAAGGCCATAATGAGCAGAAATGCGATGATAGCGACCGGCACGTTAATAAGGAATGTCCAGCGCCAGTCGGTGGTGAGGCCCAAGATAGCCTGACCGTCGGTAAGCCAACCACCCAGTAAAGGACCAATTACCGATGAAAGGCCAAAGACCGCACCAATCATTCCCTGCCACCGGCCACGCTCTCGCGCGGCAAACAGGTCACCGATAATCGTAAATGCGTTGGCGGTGATAATACCTCCACCAATACCTTGCACAGCACGCCATAGCACTAGTTGGTTGACGTCGCCAGCCATACCACTGAGCAGCGAGCCTGCGCCAAAAATGGCCACACCAGCCAGTAGTACAAGTTTACGGCCAAATAGGTCAGACAGTTTTCCGGCGATTGGTACGGTGATTGTTGTAGTAAGCAAGTAGGCGGTGACGATCCAGCTCAGTGAATCGTAGGCGTTAAATTCTTCGACGATTTTTCCTAGTGCAGTCGCGATGATGGTTTGATCGAGCGCTACAAGGAACATACTGGCCATAACGCTGGCCATAATAATAACTTTGCTTCGTAAGCTTAAATGATGGTGCATAGATTAATCCTCGAACTTTTCTTCGTCTGCGGCGGGATTGTTTAGTAGATTTTTGTAGTTTTCAAGGCCTTCAGTAACGTGCTCGACGATCTGGCGCAATTGATCTTCTTTGATAAAACCAACCCACCCTTTTTCGGTAACGCCAACCACATAGAGGCGGTCACCCGCCTGAATGCCAAGCTCCTCGCGAGCATCGGCCGGTATAACCACCTGTCCTTTTGTTCCTACTGTTGCTGTTCCATAGAGTTTTTTATTGTGCATACTGTCTATTGTATAGAAAGTATGAAAAGTATGTCAAGTATGATTTATCGTTTTCTGAGAAAATAGATACTTAACGTGCCGGCGAACAGTACACTGATGCCAACAATGACCCAAAATGTCAGTGGCGAGTCGGAGCCTTCTGGCAAAATGACGTTCATACCAAACAATCCGGCAAGCATAGTAGGGATGGTGAGCGCCAACGTAATAACAGTGAGCAGTCGAATGGTTTCATTCAGGCGAGTATCCATAACGGCGCGGTAGCTATCGCGCACATTGGTAATCGTACGCAGCAGGCTTTTACAGCGGGCTATCACCTGTTCGAGGTCAATTGAAAGATCTTCCACCAGGTCTTTGTCGTCTTCGCTGAGCTTGAGAAGCTTACCACCCAGCAGGCGCTCGACCGCGGTGTTGGTTGGAATCAATGCGTCAAGGTAATCGTTGAGCTTGCGTTCGTATTCGGTAATCACGGCGATGTCGGCTGAACGCAAACTGACAACATTGCCGGTAGCTGCGCGCATTTGGCGATTGATGTGCGCCACGCGGTTTTGGTATGACCGTGCGATAGTTTCCATCATCAGAATAAACATCGTCGCGCGCTCACCGGTAGAGACGCTTGTTTTGTCTATAAATGGCTGCCACAAACGGCCCAAAGTATCACGGCTAATAGTTACCACGTATTGCGGGCTTAGCGCTACCATCATAGGCGTGGTGAAATCGTTGAAATCATCGCCAATGTCGGGCACGCGCGTAATAAAGTAGGTCCAATTGTCTTCAACTTCAACGCGCGGTACCTCGTGAGGGTCGAGTGAGTCGGTAACGATGTCCTCGTCGAGACCTAGCTGTAACAAGTCGCGTATTTCATCTTCGGTGGGTCGTTCACAACGAACCCAACTCCCCGTTTGGGAGGACTTAATCGCTGCAATCGATGGCTTGGCACTCGTTGAACGTAAGTAAGTTAACACTGTTTCATCATAACAGACCGATATACTACAAAACCGGGAGTTTTCGAATGTAACTACCCTGCTCGAGTACGTCAACGATGGCGCCTGCTACCGTAGCCCGTGAAACAAACAAGCTAGCAGGACCATAGTCGCTGGGTTGAGCCTGACGCTTTTTGCCATTAGTAAGTTTGAGCACCCGCACGATTGTCCAATCGAGGTCGCTATTTTCAATCACAGTCGCATGGGCAATACCGTCACGAATTCGAGCTGGATCTACCAAAAGCACAGCTTTATTGAGTACTATATCGAGCAAAGATGGTTTATCGCCTTGCCAACGTACGCCCGTACCGGTAAGACTTACCAGGCGACGAATACCTGCTTGATGCATACTTTCGATAACTACACTAATAGCAGTGGTCTGCATGCTAGGGCCACTGTTTTTTACATGGCCAATAACACTAATAACCGCGTCGCAACCGCTAATAAGCGTCGTCACGTCATTCTTGCTGGTTGCGTCGCATTGCACCACTTCGAGTTCTGGCGCTTGGGTGAGATTATCTACTCCATGCACTCCCGCCCGAACATGGTGCCCACGTGCAAGCGCTTCCTCGACGACGCGATTTCCTGTTCGACCGTTGGCACCAATGATGGCGATATTCATGCTCCCCCTATGATGCCGATAAGAAGAAAATAACGAGTAACACGAGGGCGATAGCGCCCACCACAACGACTAGCTCAAGTGTGGTGAACCCCTGTTGCGATGATAGATTCTTGCGCATGCGGTTTGCTCCCCTTCTGTAAGTGAAATTATAGCATAAACAATACGTAGTCGACGGGGCTAATTCTTGCTATACTTTAAGATACTGCTATGGGAAATACACAGATTGTACGTATTGGAGTGGGCACGGTACTTGGTGTGTGCCTATTGGCCGCTTCAGTTGCGCACGCAGTGACCCCTATCTCACAAAGCTATCTTGCTGATACAGCGCTGACCGAAGGCACGATTGTAAGCCTAAAAGAGAACTCGACCGATGAGGTAGAACCGTCGAACAGCAAGAACGTTGACAACATTTTTGGCATTGTGGTGAATGCCGACAACTCATTGATTACCATTTCTACTAAAGATGCCACCCAGGTGCAGGTTGCTACCGACGGCACTCAGTCGGTGCTTGTGTCTGATATTAACGGAGCGATTAAACGCGGCGATCACCTAACGGCCTCGCCTATCAATGGCGTTGCCATGAAAGCCACGGGCAACGTACGTATTGTTGGTATAGCGCAAGGCAGTATGCGCAATCAAAAAAAAGAGAGCATCAAGGGTGCTGATGGTAAAAAAGAAGACATTATGTTGGGCGAAGTACCGGCCCTCGTGAACGTGGCTTACTTCTTTAAAGAACCAGACAAAACGATTATTCCGGTTGGTATACAGAACGTGGCAAACGCGCTTGCTGGACGCGAAGTAAGTACGTTGCCTATCTTGGTTAGTGCCGGAATTTTTGTTGTAATGCTGGCAGTTGTGTCGAGTATCGTGTATTCCATGATACGAAGTAGTATAATTTCAGTAGGTCGCAATCCTATGAGCCAGTCGGCCGTCTATCGGGATTTAATCCAGATGTCGGCGCTCGTACTAGCAATCTTAACGGTGGGTGTGGTGGCTATATATTTGGTATTAACAAGGTTGTAACAACTGTATGAGTAGTGGGCTATTACAGATTTTTCTCATCGTGAACGTCTTTATCATGGGCGGTCTCGCGACATTTGGTGGGCTACACCTACTCGAGCATTTTCGTCAGAAAAAACACAAGGGTACTGGCGATCAGCTCATTCCTGAGGAACAACGCAAAAAACTACTGGTCGCTGCCGAGGCACAGTATCAACGCACGCTCGAGCAATCGAGTAAGCAGCTTCAGCAAGATTTGGGCTCAACCACCAAGCAACTAAATACCTTGCTCGAGAAAATTGGTACAGACCTCGTAGAGCGCGAGATGAAGCTTTACCACGAGAGTCTTGACGATGTGATGCAACAAACCAAAACGATAACTGCTGAAGCGCAACAAAACTTGATAAAGCACCAAGCCGAGCTTGAGAAGAAGCTCTCTGAGCGCCAAGCTGGCTTCGAGGCAAAACTAAACGAGCTGCAAACCACGCTCGAGACTACCCTCACCAATCGCCAAGCCGAGCTCGACCGTGCACTAGCTGAACGTCGAGGTCAACTCGAGGCACAGCTTGAAAAAGAGATGACCGCGCAAAAAACCTTTATGATGCAGCAGATTGATACGAAAGCAGCCGATGTGCTGGCATCGTTCTTGACCGAAACATTGCAGCACGAGGTTGATTTGGGCGCGCAAGAAGCTTACCTGCTAAGCCAGCTTGAAGCGCACAAAGAGGAGCTAAAACGCGAGGTTGGCGCATGAGCATAGTGCTTCCTGATACAATCGCCTCGAACCAAGACCTCACGGCCTTGATTTTAGATGTTAAAGAATATGCTAAATGGTTTGCTCATGAATCTGTTAAACAGCAAGTAAACGTGCCGACAAGCCAGCACCCGGTGGCATTATCGGCCGTTGCGGTAGAAGTGTTGCGTACTTGGGGAAGTAGCGAAGCTTTGTCGCGAGCGCGTCTTGACCTACTAATAAGCGAACTAGAAGCCTACCAGAAGCAAGCACCAAGTATTACTGTCACACTGGCCGCCCCAGCACCGCGCGGTATTATGACCAAATTGGTGGCGTGGTGTCGTGCCAATATTTCACCGATGGTGCTCGTATCGTTTGACTTCAACGCCACGCTTTTAGGAGGCATGGTAGTCCGTTCAGGCAGCCACATTTATGATTGGTCAACTCGCCGCATGATACTTGATAATCGTACCAAGTTACCTGAGGTTCTGAAAAATGTTCGATAACACGCAATTCCAAAAATTAGTCGAGGCGGACAACCTAACTGGCGAAGTGGTAGCCGTTAACCGATTTATCGTTGAGATTAAGGGTCTTGAAGGTGTGCAGGTGGGCGCTCAGATTTTGTTTGAAGATGGACAGCGCGGCATGGTGCGTGAAGCACATGGTAACCGCGTGCTACTGTATAACATCGACTCGGAAGATGTTGCGCTGGGAAGCCTAGTGGTAGCCGAAAAACCTCAGCTCAGTATACCGGTAGGCAAAGAACTCGTTGGCCGCGTTATTAATCCGATGGGTGTGCCACTCGATGGAAAAGGTAGTATTAAAACCACCAGAAGTTCAGGTATTTTTACGCCGGCGCCGGGAATTATGGACCGCAAAATGCTCGATGAACAGCTTGCTAGCGGTGTAACGGCAGTTGATAGTTTCTTCCCTATCGTACTGGGCCAGCGTATTGCAATCTTGGGTGACAGTAAGGCTGGAAAAAGCACCTTTCTTGGCCAGTTAAGTGCCAACCAACAAGGTACCGACCGATTGGTAGTGTACGTGCTGATTGGTAAGCGAAAGGTTGACGTTGAGCACTTGATTTCTGAGCTTAATGATTCTGGTGCGATTAACAACACAATCATCGTGCATGCTGATATTTTTGACTCTTTGACGCAAAGCTACTTGGCGCCCTACGCCGGCTGTGCCATGGCAGAAGACCTATGGTACAACGAAAATCGCGATGTGATTATTATCTATGATGACTTGTCTGGCCACGCTGAAGCGTACCGTCAACTATCGCTGTTGCAAGAAGTAGACCCTGGACGTGATTCTTACCCGGGTGATATTTTTTACACGCACTCGAGTTTGCTTGAGCGTGCTGGTAAGCTACTGACCAACGAAAAAACGCTCACTAGCCTTCCTGTGGTACTAACGCCAAATGACGATATTACCGCCTATCTTCCTACTAATATTATGTCGATTACCGATGGTCAGATTATCTTTGATTTGGGCTTTTTCCGCAAAGGTGTTCGCCCAGCCGTGAACGCCGGTCTTTCCGTGTCTCGTGTGGGTGGCCAAGCGCAGACTAAACGTCAGAAGCAGCTATCAACTGCGCTGTTTAAGTCACTCGCAAAGTACCACCAAGCTGAAGAGTTCTCGCACTTTAGCTCTCAGCTTTCGAAAGAAACTCGGCTTGATCTCGCACGAGGTAAACACCTGTACATGGCCTTGCAGCAACCACCTGAAGAGTTATTTTCACTGGTAGAACAACAGCTCATGCTCGAGACAATTATGCTTAGCCCCGACGATCGACCGATAGATGTAGCCGCCTTACGAAAGGCCGTGAAAGAACGTGCGAAAGACGTGAGCAAAGAAGAAGATTATGACGCGATTGAAGCCGAGCTATTCAAAGCTCACAGCGCTGAACCACCTGCTGAAAAGAGGCCGCCAACGACTGATGCTGCCGCACCTGCTGAAAACGGCGACGACAAAGACAAATCAAAGAATAAAAAAGACGACAAACACGCCGAAAAGAAAAAGGAGCCTGAACATGCGAAGAGCTAGTGTTATTGAAAAAGACGCTGCCAGCATTGGTACTTTGAAAGATTTGACCAACGTGTTTGAAAGTCTCGCGAGTACTCAGGTAGCCAAGATGAAAACGAAGGTGCTGATTTCGCAGGATTTCTTTGGTTTGCTGTGGGAGCGGTACACCTCGCTTCGTATTGATCCGGCTCGTCGAATAACAAACCGCGATGGCGTGGGCAATAATGGTCGAAATGCAATTATACTAATCTCGGCCGAAGCTGGCCTTAGTGGTGACCTTGACGCTCGAGTGATTGAGACAATGGTGACCGACAACGACCTTTCAAAGACCGATATCTTGGTACTGGGCAGCCACGGCGCAAGCCAGCTCACTCAGCGGGGTATCCCCTACGCTCGGTTCTTCAAGCTACCTGAATCTGACGATTATATTAACGTAAGTCCGGTTATTGAGGCTGTTTTGCCGTATGAACGAATTGTAGTGTACTACGAGGAATATGTATCACTCGGCTCACAGATTGTACGTTCAATCGACCTTGTGTCGCACATCAGTGATATGAGCAAAGATTATGAAGAAGGCACGATGACCGACTACGACACGATTTTTGAACCATCACTAGAAATGATTGCCGATGAGATGGAAGAAACGATGATGCGACTGGCCTTGAGTCAAACTATTTTGCAATCTGCCCTAGCGCAAGCGGCTAGTCGATTTAATGCGATGACTATGGCTGAAGATCGTGCCGGTGAGCTACTTGGCGAATACAAGCTCGAGTTTCACCGGGCGAAACGTTCTGAATCTGACAGACGGCTACGTGAAGTATTGGTGGGTATGAAAAAGAAACGTCGTGAAGCGGCAGCGGAGGCAGCGTAATGGAAAAAGCTCCTCAAGCTCAACCAGCGCCTGCATCACCGGCACCAGCTGCTCCTGCACCAGCTCCGGTACCGGCCGCGCCTGTTGCGACCAAACCTGCCGCAGCAGCTCAAAGTAAAGCAGCCGCTCCTAAGCCAGCTGGTGCATATGTCGGCACCATTGCGACCATTCGTGGCCTTACTGTTGAGATATTGCTAGTTGGCGAACGCCCAGAAGTAAAAGAACTATTGGCCGTCGATGGTCACCCTGAAGTATTTTTGGAGGTGAATTTTTATCGTGGCAACCGAGCAATCTGTTTGAACCTTACCAATAACGCAGTAGTTGCCTGTGGCCAAAAAGTTACACGCACGCACCAAAAAGTAAGTGTACCAGTGGGCCCTGCGACCATGGGTCGCGTGTTCAATGCGCTTGGTGAACCGCTTGATAAAGGTGAGCCTGTGACCGATATCGTACGGCCAATTGCCGTGCCAACCGGCACCAAGAGCTACCGCAGTAGCAAAAATCTTGAGCTCCTAGAAACTGGCCTAAAAGTTATCGACTTCCTTACTCCGTTCGTGAAGGGTCGAAAAATCGGCATTATCGGTGGTGCTGGTGTGGGTAAAACCGTGTTGACCATGGAGATGATTCACAATGTGACGCAAGGCTCGAACAAGTCACTTTCTATCTACTGTGGCGTTGGTGAGCGTATTCGTGAGGGTAACGAGCTATACGAAACGCTTCGCGATACCGATGTGCTAAAAAACACGGTGATGTTCTTTGGGCAAATGGATGCGACCCCGGCAATTCGTTCGATGGTAGGCCCCGCTGCGGCTACTTCTGCGGAGTATTTCCGTGATGAAGAAGGTCGTGACATTCTATTCTTTGTCGACAATATCTATCGTCACATTCAAGCTATGACCGAGCTCTCGACTAACCTAGGACTGATTCCCTCTGAAGGTGGCTACTCTCCTATGGTATTTTCTGATCTTCGACGCTTGCAAGACCGCTTGGCAAGCACCGAAAAAGGTACGATTACTAGTGTGCAAGCTATTTACGTTCCGGCCGACGACCTTTCCGACCCTGCGGTGCAAGCTATTAGCCAGCAACTTGACAGCGTGTTGGTGCTCGATCGTTCTATCGCTGAGCAAGGTATTCGCCCAGCGGTGAACTTGCTCAAAACGACCAGTTCCCTTTTGACGCCAAAAATTGTCGGCGAACGTCACTACCGTTTGGCTGAAAAGGTGCAGGCGATTATGCAAAAGTACGACAGCCTCAAAAATATTATTGCGATTGTGGGTGAAAACGAGTTGAGCGCCGCCGACCGTGCCGATTATCAGAATGCGAAAAAGCTCATCACTTTCTTTAGTCAAGATTTCGCCGTAGCAGAGAAGTTTAGTGGTAAGCCCGGCGAATACTTCACGCTCGAGCAAACGCTTGACGGTATTGAGGCGATTCTAAACGGCACAGACACTGAAGCTGAGGATGAAAAAGCAAAAAGTGGCAGTGAAAAGCCAGCGACCGCGACTACTGAGTCAAACCCTGAACAGCCGGCGGAGAAACCAGCTACTGAACCAGCCTCCGAAACTAAACCTGAACAGAAATCATGAGCACTAAAGAAAAGCCGGTCCTTCATGTAATCGCCCGCGCACCTTTTACGCTGTACTACGACGGCCCAGCACTATCGCTATCGGCACTTAATGCCGTAGGTAAGTTCGACATATTGCCAGGGCACGCCGACTTTTTTTCAATGCTAGAGGCGGGCGAGGTATACATCGAGACCGACAAAGAACCGATTATTTTCAATATCGCTACCGGCATCGTAACTGTACGAGCCGACGAAGTACTACTCTTTGCAAACATGTAACATTAGTCGAGTACCATATAGTCGAAGCCGTATGATCCGGCCGATAAACTACTTGAAGTCCACACGGTAAAGCCTGTGCTTGAGCGTGTTACATAAAATTCACCAGGGCTTTTATTGAATGGGCTCACGATAACTTTCGGTGTGCCGCTAAAGGCATTTCTAAAAGATACGCTACCAAATGAGCCATTACCGCCGCCACCAACACCGAGAGTCACGTTAATCGTGCCAGCAGTATCAGTACCGGAGAGTGATGCTGTACCGGTGGTACCGAGTGCGCTACCAGGGTTAAAGTACGGAACAGTTCCCTTTGTAATGATATGCCCGCCAACGGTTAACGTTCCCGTGGAAGTAAGATTTGTCGCTGAGAAACTTCGAGCTGTAAACGAACCACCAACTGATAGATTGCCGGAAACGTTGAGATTATTGTTGATGGTTACCAGCTTGTTCATAGTAATTGCCCCTTGCAAGCGAGTCTCGCCTGCTACCGTAAGATTCTTACGGGCTATCAAATTCGTCGCTGTCGCATCACCATTGATACTGGTTTGACTTAGACTTGCCTTGCCTGCTTTGAGGGTAGTAAAACTTCCTTCCGGCGCGGTAAATTTGTTTTTCAAGGTAAGGTCACCCTGAATACCCACGTCACCACCAATTACCACCTGGCCATTGAACTGTGTGTCTGGACCAATAGTAAGTTCGGTACCCTTCGTGCCGACGGGGTTACGACTAACTCCTAACGAATTAAGCGTGCTGCTCGAGAGTGTCACGTTCTCGCGATCTACTTCGGTCTGTTCTGCGCGAGCGTTGATAAAATACCATAATATACCTACGTTCAGCGCCAAAATACCCACGACTACACCGACACCTAAAAATGTTGCCTTGTGGTTTGGCTTATAGGTTGCAGTTCGTGAACGAAGGGTTGATTTCGCGGGTTTACCATCTACAGCTGCGCCAGCGGCATTAGCATCAGGTGCTTCAGGCGTGCCTGACGTCTGTGAGGACACCTGTAGCTCTTCAGGAGCTGGTGGAGTTGGCTGATTTGGATCGTCGCTCATGTTTTTTATTTATACCTAGTACTTACTAGCGTAGTATACTGCTTATGCTCTAATCCGGCAACTTGCAAAAAAGCTCATCGTCATAAACAATAGTAGTATGCTTATTCGACGTGTGCGCCACGCATTTGTGGCGGTGGTGGTCGCGATAGGTTGTGTGTCTGTAAGTAGCAACGTATTCGCTGTTCAGCCACAATCTAGCAGTTATCGCTTTGATGAGACTTCTATCGGAACTGGTGGCTTGTTTGATTCAAGCTCTACTAACTACACTTCGCAAGTAGGCGCTGGTGATATCGGTATTGGTCGCGCGGCATCGTCTAACTTCCAAGCCGAGGCGGGCTCACGTACCACGAACGACCCAGTGCTTAAGTTTGCCGTGCTTGACGGTGATGTAAGTTTTGGTGTGCTGAGTCCATCGACAACCCTAACTGCCGATGCAAGCTTTGAAGTCACCAATTATACGAGCTACGGCTATGTGGTACAGCTGCTGGGCACAGCTCCAACGAGTGCTAGCAATGTTATTGACGCACTTACTACAGGGACCGCCCCTGCAGCTGGTATCGAGCAGTTTGGTATAAACCTTGTCGCAAACACAGACCCTACGTCATTTGGTGCCAACCCCGACAACGGCAGCTACGGCTTTGGTGAGGCCGCGCCCAACTATGCGACCACTAATGAATACCGTTATGTGAGTGGTGAAACTATCGCTTTCGCGCCGAAAGATTCCGGCAAAACTACCTATACAATGAGCTACATTATAAATGTGAATAGCTTCACGCCACCCGGCCAATATACGACCGATCAAACGCTCGTCGTAACTGGCACCTACTAGTTCGCTAAGTACCTGTGGAAAACTACGAAAAATACGTGTTGACACGCTATACGGCTTATGGTAAATTCAGTCCAGAAATATCAATAAAAACAAAAAAGAGAAGCAAATGAAAACACCACAAAAAACATTATTTAAATTCCTTGCTGTAGGCGGCATGGCAGCGGCGCTTGTAATGCAAACTGTCTTACCTGCGGTTGCATCTGCTGCGCAGATCACAACCCGAAGCCTTACATTGCAAGCTGGCGCGGACCCAGGCTCTGAACCTGGTGGTACCGTACGCCATCTCTTTACGTTCGATGTTGGTTCGACCGGTAACGTTGGATCAATTAAGTTTGATTACTGTACGACAGCTGGCACTGGTTCATGTACTGGCCCAACTGGCGCAGATGTCTCTGGTGTAACCTTCGGAAGCGAAGCTGGAAGTGACCTCACAGGCTTTAGCGTTGGTGGTACACCAACAACTAACTCGTTCTACCTTACTCGTACTGCTGCATCAGCAACAGCTGGTGACACAGCAATTCTACGTGTAGATAACGTTGTTAACCCTACAACAGCTAACTACACCTTCTTCGTACGTATTACAACTTACGCAAGTACGAATACAACTGGTGGTTCTACTGACCTAGGTACCGTAGCAGCAAGCACAGCTGAGCCTATCGTACTAAGCGGAACTATGCCTGAATCACTCGTGTTCTGTACTGGTGCAACTGTATCTACTACGCTTGGTGTGCCTGACTGTTCTACAGCAACAGCTGGTGCCGTAAGCTTTAACCAATTGTTCTCTCCAACTGCTACTGCATCTGCAACCTCACAGATGGCTGCAAGCACGAATGCTGGCTCCGGTTACGTCATCACCGTTAACGGTGCGACGCTAACCTCAGGTGGAAACACCATCACCGCTATGAGCTCAGCAACGACAAGCGTGCCTGGTACTGGACAGTTCGGTCTTAACCTGAAGGCAAATGCCACACCATCAGTTGGTACTGAAGTAGCTCCTGCAGCCAACGGAACAAACTACCGTGGTCAAGCAGCCGCTGGTTACAACACAGCAAACACCTTCAAATTCACTACTGGTGATACAGTAGCAAACAGCTACAACGGTGGTGCTGGTGGTACCGACGCCCAAATCTTCACTGCAAGTTACATGGCGAACGTACCTGGTAGTCAACCTGCTGGTACCTACACCTCAACTCTTACCTACATCTGTACTCCAACATTCTAGGTAAGCTGTAAAGAAGCAAAATCCCTGGCTAATCGCCAGGGATTTTAGTTTGCACAACACCTAGATATTTGTCGTTGCTGCTTTTTTTTGCTTATGCTATACTTCGGCCATGAGATATGTGAGAGGAAAAGCCTTAGCAGCTTATATTGGGGTGTTTTTACTGGCTGCGACACTATTACTGCCCTTCGGCACAGCTAGTGCAGCCCAAATAACAAACAGATCATTAACCTTACAAGCTGGTGGAGGCGGTGATGGCGGATCAAAGCCAAGCGGTAACGTGCGACACTTGTTTACGTTTGACGTTGCTTCAACCGGAAACGTTGGATCAATTAAATTTGATTACTGTACTACAGCCAGCGGTACCTGTACTGGACCAACTGGTGCGGATGTATCTGGTGTAACCTTCGGGAGCGAGTCGGGTAGCGACCTTACTGGCTTCAGCGTTGGTGGTACGCCCACAACTAACTCGTTTTACCTTACTCGTACTGCTGCATCAGCAACAGCTGGTGACACAGCAATTCTACGTGTAGACAGTGTGATAAACCCAAGCACGGCCAATTACACTTTCTATGTACGCATTACGACCTATGCAAGCACCAACACGTCTGGTGGTTCAACCGATACGGGTACGGTAGCAGCAAGCACGGCTACCCCAATCGTAGTATCAGGAACCATGCCTGAATCACTTGTCTTCTGTACTGGTGCAACCGTATCTACAACGCTTGGTGTGCCTGACTGTTCTACTGCAACTTCAGGAAACATCAGTTTTAACCAGCTCTTTTCGCCTTCGTCTACTGCCACGGCAACCTCTCAAATGGCCGCGAGTACCAACGCGAACGGTGGCTATATTGTGACCGTCAATGGAAGCACCCTCACATCAGGCATAAACACTATTACCGCTATGAGCTCCGCAACGACTAGCGTGCCTGGTACTGGACAGTTCGGTATGAACCTGAAGGCGAACGCTACCCCTAGTGTCGGCGTAGAAGTGGCGCCGGCCGCCAACGGCACTACGCTTCGTGGACAAGCGGCGACCAACTACAATACCGCTGATACGTTCAAGTTCACCACCGGTGATACTGTAGCAAACAGTGCAAACGGTGGCTCAGGACCAACAAACGCGCAAATATATACAATAAGTTACATGGTTAACGTGCCTGGTAGTCAGATCGCAGGAACCTATACAACAACTCTAACCTATGTCTGTACGGCAACCTTCTAGGAAAGTATGAAAAAAATTTTACAAACCACACGAACAATTCTAGTATCAAGTTTTATCGTTTTCGGGCTACTGGTGGGGCTCGTTTCGCCTGCTGCATATGCGGCTGAAAAGGGAACTGGGCAAGCTCTCGAGATTGCCCCTCCAGTGATTAATCTGACAGCTGATCCAGGTGAAAAAATTACTACTCAGCTCCTTGTGCGAGATGTGGCTAATGTAAACCTGGTTGTTAATAACCAAATCAATGACTTCGTTGCAAGTGGCGAAGACGGTACACCAAAGCTACTACTTGATCCTAAGGATGGAGAAAGCCCCTATTCATTAAAAGATTGGGTACAGCCAATTCCTCAAGTTACCTTGAAACCAAAAGACCTCGTCAAACTACCTCTTGTGATTAATGTTCCTTCTAACGCTTCTCCTGGTGGTTACTATGCTGTAGTTCGCTTCACTGGTGCCTCACCTGACCTTAAGGATACTGGTGTGTCACTTTCAGCAAGCCTCGGTGCATTGGTATTACTTCGTGTAAATGGTGATGCTAAAGAAGGCGTTCAAATTGCCAGCTTCTACGCAAGTCAAAACGACAAGAAGGGATCACTCTTCGAATCAACACCTATCGACTTTGTTGTACGGACCAAAAATACCGGTAACGTACACGAACAGCCAACCGGACAGGTGAGTGTTACTGACTCGTTTGGCAACAAAGTTGCGAACGTCAACATCAACCTACAGCGTAATAACGTACTACCGAGTAGTACCCGTAAATTTAGTTCACCACTTGATAAGACAGTTATTGGAAACCGAATTCTATTCGGTCGCTATGTCGCAACCGTGAAGATGAACTACGGTAGCGAAAATAAAACACTCACTGAACAGATTAGCTTCTGGATTATCCCGTACAAACTCATTGCTCTAGCATTACTCGCTATCGCAGCTGTCGTATTCTTGATTCGCGCATGGGTTATTCGCTACAAGAAGAAAATCATTAGCCAGACTCGTCGTCGTCGTCGCTAATCTACCCCTTTACTCTGTGCTATAATACTGCTTATGATATCGTGGCTTTCTCTGAGTCATCATCGCCACAGTGGTCGCTTGCGGCCGCATGAGCATACGTCGTACGCACCACTTGGAGTGCTACTGGTTGTCGTCGGCTTCATTCTGGCATCATACAGTGTGTACGCCGCGAGCCCTGGACCCGAAGCTGGGTCAATAGGTTTGAACGGGACTGTTCCTGTACAGCCGCCGACTGTCGCAGCTACGATTACAAGCCCAAGCTCTGGCAAGCATTTTACTGTTTCCCCTATCGAAGTGGCAGGAACCTGTACAAAAAATACTCTTGTAGAAGTGTTTAAAAACAAAATTTTTGCCGGCTCTACACCATGTGGTGAAAATGGTAAATACTCGGTTCAGGCCGACTTACTGTATGGCAAAAACATATTAGTGGCACGAGTCTACGACGTACTAAACCAAGCAGGGCCTGATTCGAATAAAGTCACCGTTTACTACGATGCTTCTCTGGCACAGGGCTCACCAGTTACTTCGTTAAACTTCTCAGATACACAATTACTCCTCAATACAGATGCGGTATTTCGTGGCTCTTTCCCTAATGAGGAAATGACAATGCCCATTGAAATACTCGGTGGACGACCACCTTTTGCCGTGAATGTTGAGTGGGGCGATTCAGACGACAAAGTATATGCGAGGAAAGATAATGTCAGTTTTCTTGCCTCTCATGCCTATGCTAAACCAGGCACATATCAGATTACGGTTGATAGCACCGATGCAGATGGGAGGGTAGCGTTCCTCACCGTAGCTGCCGTGATCAACGGTGCAGCCACAATCGTGAACGATACTTCTGGTACCGCTTCAACCGGCGAAGGTTTGTTAGCAAATCCTGTAGTAGCGCGTATGCTCACCATCTGGCCTCTCTATGTAACACTAGTAGCAATCGTCGTTAGCTTCTGGCTTGGCGAACGCCGCGAAAAGCGTGTGTTAGTGGCTCATGGCGCGCTTAGTTCATCTCGCTAAATCGTAGTAAAAACTACACCATATTTTGTTGCAAAAGCCGTGTATATCGGTTATGCTAGTAGGGATAAAACTAGTGTGAGACAAAAACAGCTTTATCAAAACAAAATAAAATAAAATAAAAAAAGAGTTTAACAAATAGTGTACCTTGGTGGTAGGATATCTCGTCTATTTTTAGGCGTCGCCGTATTAATCGGCATTATGGGTATGGGCGTACTTCTTATGAACCGCCCTGTTTCTGCTGTCACGGGTATTAATGAGCACATAAATTTCCAAGGCCGTCTGTTTAACGCCCAAGGCGCAACCGTACCAGATGGCAACTACAACATTCAGTTCAAGATCTACCAAGATGGCGCCGGTACAGCGGCAGGCAACCCTGGTGGAAGCCTAGAGTGGACAGAGGAATGGCTCAATGATGACGGTAACGGTGTTCAAATCAAAAACGGTTACATGTCGGTTGAGCTCGGTTCTGTAAATCCATTTGGAAGTAGCATCGACTGGAACCAAGACACCCTTTGGCTCAGCATGAACATCGGTGATACAAACACTAGCTGTACCCCATTCAGCTCTTGTAGTGGTGATGGCGAAATGGTACCAATGAAGCGGCTTTCATCATCGGTATACGCTCTTAACGCCGGCAAGCTTGGTGGCCTCACTAGCACTCAATTCCTTCAGCTAGCTCAAGGCGTACAGACTGACGCATCAACCAACACGACCAGCATTTATCTCAACAAAACTGGCGGAGGCAACTTCCTCCAACTTCAATCTTCTGGTACCGACGTATTCACCCTTTCAAACAGTGGTGATATTCAGTTTGGTAACAACGCCGACCACACTATTTCGGTTGGCACGTCAGCCGCCAGCACTGCCGGTCGAACTCTTACCGTCAGTGCTGGCACCGGTGGTAGCGGCACAGGAAGCGCCGGTGGAGACTTGGTTCTTCAAGGTGGCGATGCTGGTGGTACGAATGGGAACGGTGGTAACGTAACCCTTAACGCTGGAGCAAAGACCGGATCTGGCACCGATGGCACCATTTCAATCGGTACCAGCAACACAAGCGCGATTACCCTTGGAGCTAACGTTACCCTATCAGGCGGCAAGAGTCTTACTATTACTGGTGGAATTACTGGAAGCCGTCCTGCCTCACCAACTGAAGGCATGGTGTACTACGACACTACCACTAAGCAGCTGCTTACCTATGCAAATGGCAAGTGGCAGGGTGATCGAAGCACCAGCACAAAGATTGTTGCAGCTAGCAACAGTTCGCAGGCGATGAAAGATGCTGCCGACTACGTAACAGACGGTACTGCTGACGAAAGTGAAATCAACAGCGCACTTACTGCTGCTGCAGGTGGCCAAGTATATCTCGCCGAAGGTACCTATGTCGCAGCGGCTACCATTTTGATTCCTAACAATACAATTCTCGCGGGTGCAGGTCGAGGCACAGTAATCGAACTTGGAAACCTCGATAGTACCGAAAACTTGATTGAAAACAGCGACACAACAACCGGTACAGGCGTTGTGATTCGAGATCTTAAGCTCGATGGTCGCAGTGACCTTAACACTGCAGGTACACAGTACGGTATCTATCTCAATGGTATAGGAAGCGGTAGTGGATCAAGCGCCATTGGTGGAGCAACCATTTCAAACATTAGTGCAACTCGTTTTCGTAACGATGCAGTATACTTAACAGCCTCTAGCAACAGCAAGGTTACTTCAAGCACGTTCCGAGCCAACACTGGCGCAGGTTTAAGCCTTAATAGCAGCTCATCATACAACGTTATTAACGATAACCAGTCACAAGGCAACAGTGCGGAAGGTTTCTTGATAAACGGCTCAAACCACAACACTTTCAGCGGCAACAATTCTCAGGGTAACTCTACATACGGCTTCAACTTCCAAGGTGGCTCAGCTCGCAACACTGTTTCAGGCAACAGCATTAGCGAGAATCCAAGTGCAGGTATTCGTATGTCTGGTGAAACACGAAGCACAGTAGTAGGTAACACTATCCGTGGCGGTGGAAGCAATGTGTACGGAATTTATTTACTGTCTAGCGCTAGCAACAACGCAATTAGCTCTAACAACATCTACGATACAGGTGGTGCTGGTACAACAAATGGTATCTACCTTGATGTTGCCTCATATAACAACCTCACAAATAACGTCATTGGCGACTCGTCTTGTACAACTACCTGCTACGCAATCAACATCAATAATGCAAGTGCCACTGGCAACTATGTCGCAAGCAACAATATTGATAGCGGTGCCAGCATAAACAACATCGGCACTAACACTCTTACCGGTGGTCAAATGAATGGGTCTGGTGCTTATAACATCCAAGCCAGTGGTGGTATTAACTTGCAGAACAATACTTCGGTTACGGGTAGCTTGACCGCCTCTACTTCAGTATTGGCTCCTACTATCGACACCGCCAGTGCCGGCACTCTTAGCATCGGAACTACCAACGCAACAGCGATTACGCTTGCTAAGAATACTACGGTAACTGCCAACCTAACTGTTTCTAACGCTGGCAACGTTGCCTTCCAGCGCGGCTCAGACTTCAGCACGACTGGTTCAAGCGATGATGTCAACTTTGGTACCGGTGTACTGTTCCGCTTGACTGGCGCGAGCGCTCAAACTATTACCGGTATCGCAAACGGCGTTGACGGACGAGTGATTACATTGGTTAACGCCGCTTCTCAGGCCGCAAATATTAACAATGAAGCAGCTGGGTCAAGCGCCTCAAACCGAATTATCACCGGCACCGGTAGCAACATTTCCCTACCGGCTGGAAGCTCAGTTTCACTCGTATACGACTCAGGCGCTAGCAGGTGGCGCGTTGTTGGAGCTGCAGGTACGAGCGATAGTTACATTCAATTACAGGGAAGTACCCCTGGCACCGCGCAAACTGGTAACTTCAACATATCAGGCACTGGCATTGCTGCAACACTTCAGGGCAACACTAGTGTGCTAACTCCCCTCCTTGATACCGCAAGTGCCGGCACTTTAAGCATCGGCACGACTAACGCAACGGCAATCAACCTCAACCAAAACACCGTTGTAGCCGCTGGAAAGAGTCTCACCATCACTGGTGGCAACACTGCTTCTCGCCCGGGCTCACCAAGTGAGGGTATGATGTACTACGACACTACCACTAAGCAGCTGCTTACCTACGCCAATGGCAAGTGGCAGGGCGATCGCTCAACCGCAAGTAAAATTGTTGCTGCTAACAATAGCTCACAAGCCGAAAAAGATGCCGCTGACTACGTGGCTGACGGTACTGCTGACGAAAGTGAAATCAACAGCGCTCTTACCGCAGCTAGCGGTGGCAACGTCTACCTGTTCAAGGGTACCTACAACCTTGCAGCAGCAATTTCTGTACCAAACAACACATCTCTTGCCGGTGCAGGCGCTGGAACTGTTTTGACCATTCCGAACGCTCAGAATGGCTCATATGCAATGATTACTAACACTGATGCCTCAACAGGTACTGGTGTAACTGTTCGCGACCTTGCAATTGACGGAAACAAAGCGAACCAAAGTAGCGGTGGTATGAATGGTATCTTCTTCGACCACATGGGTGGCGGTAGTGGTTCATCAGCTCGAGCAGGTGGTGAACTAAAGAACGTGCTCGTTAAGAACATGTACGGCACTGGTTCGGGCGCAAGCGGTGTAGGTATTCGACTTAGCAACTCAAGCAATAACACCCTCATTGACAATAAACTGCAAGCTAACGGCTACATTGGACTATATATAACTTCATCAAGTAGCCACAACAGTTTCACTGGCAACGTTATGCAAGGCAACACCAGCTACGGTGTGTACCTTAACTCAAATAACAACACGCTGTCATCAAACACCGTGCAAGGCAACACTAACGCTGGTATTTATGTATCTGGAGCTTCAAACAACACTCTTAGTGCAAACACTGTTTCTGGCAACGGTGCGAACGGTATACGAGTTACCGGCGCTTCAGCAAGCAACACCATTACAGGTAACACCATTAGCAGCAACACGACTGAAGGTATCTACCTTAACTCAGTCAACAACAACACTATTACGGGCAACAACTTGAACGCCAACACTACCGGAGTTGTCCTTGACACTGCTTCCTACAACACTGTGTCTGGAAACGAGTTTAAGGCAAACACAACTGCTGGTATTCAGCTAATTCTTACCTCTACGTATAACACGATAGACGGTAACATGATTTACGACTCAGGTAATACCACTGTAAACAATGGTATTTACATTTCAGCCTCAGACAATAACTCTATCACCAGTAACAACATTTACGACACCACTCACTCTTCAAGCAATTACGCCATCTACGTGTTTGATTCAACATCAGACGCTAACTACCTAGCTGACAACTCTCTTGGCGGCGGTTCAATCAATGACAATGGTACTGGTACAATCATGGGCGGCCAGCTAAATAGCTCTGGTAACTTCGTTGTACAGCCAGCTGGTACTATAGATCTTCACGCAAACACTACTGTTACTGGCTCACTTACCGCTACTACTAGCGTGTTGGCGCCTACCATCGATACCGCTAGCGCGGGTACTTTGAGTATTGGTACTACCAACGCAACAGCAATCACGCTTGCAAAGAACACTACCGTTACCGCTAACTTGACCGTTACAAACGCGGGTAATGTTGCGTTCGAGCGCGGTACCGACTTCAGTACTACTGGTACCAGCAATGACGTAAGCTTTGGTACCGGCGCGCTCTTCCGCCTTACTGGTGCAAGTGCACAGACCATTACCGGTATCGCCGGCGGTGCTAACGGACGAATCATTACCTTGGTGAACGCGGCGTCTCAAGCAGCAACAATAGCAAACAACTCAGGCAGTTCATCTGCGGGCAACAAGATTATCACTGGCACCGGAGCGAACATCACCGTTGTTGCTGGGGGCTCAATCTCATTAGTATATGACTCTGGCGACAGCGTCTGGCGTGTTGTTGGTGCCGCCGGCACTAGTGATAGCTACATTCAGCTCCAGGCGAGTACTCCTGGTACCGCACAAACCGGCAACTTCAACATTTCTGGTACCGGTATTGCCGCTACCTTACAAGGTAGTACGAGCGTGCTTACACCTCTACTTGATACTGTTTCTGCAGGAACTCTCAACATTGGTACTACTAATGCGACCGGCATTAGTCTTAACCAAGATGTGACAATTGCAGCAAACAAGAGTATTACGTACGGTGCAGGTACAGGTTCATTCGACCAATCTGCCAGCTCAGGAACGTTCAAAACCGGCACAGGAGCTGTGAGCCTTAACGGTGACACGACTGTTGCTAGCGGCAAAAACCTGACCGTAACCAGTGGCACTACCAGCCTAACGGGCACCACCAACATCAACACCACTGGTGGTGGTGCAACCTCTATAGGCAACTCCAGCGGTGGCGCGGTAACAATTGCTGCCAACGCTTCTTCTAGCTTCACAACAAGCACTGGAACTCTGTCTCTTCAAGCAGCCAGTGGTATCCAATTGCAGAGCAACACCAGTGTTACTGGTACACTCTCTGCCACAACTTCATTGCAAGCTCCTTTACTTGATACTGCCTCAGCCGTAGCGCTCAACATTGGTACGACCAATGCGACGAGCATAAACCTCAATAAGGATACCAACCTGGTTGGTAACCTTACCTTCGATTCCGGTGCTAACCGGACCCTATCTATCGGTACCTCTGCCGCAAGCACTGCGGGACGACAATTAACTATTGCGGCGGGTACCGGCGGAAGTGGAACTGGTAGTGCTGGCGGCGACCTGCAGCTCCAAGGTGGAGCAGCAGGTGGCACCAACGCTAATGGAGGCAATATCTATCTCGACGCCGGCGCGAAAGCTGGCTCCGGCGTCGATGGAAGTATATACCTCGGCTCTACACGCGCAACCACAATTCAAATCGGCAACACGGCGCTCGCAAGTGGCACGCAAACTATCAACATTGGAACTAATAACACCTCAGGTGGAACGACAAACATTACTATTGGTACAGGTAGTACCGCGACCGGCGGCACCACTGCACTACAAGCAAAGAGCTCGATAACACTTACGACAAATGGCACTACTCGAGCAACCTTCGATAACACTAACTCTGTCTACTTTGGTAACGGTGTAACTGCTGCTGCACCAAACGCGTTTACAATTAGCGGAACTGGAAGCTCAACCTCTGGAACTGCAGGTGGCGCGCTCACCATCCAAGGTGGTAATGCAACAGTTGGTAACGCCAACGGCGGTAATGTTACCCTTACTGGTGGCTCAGGCTTCGGAACTGGCGTTAAGGGTCTCGTAGTCATTGATACTCCTACCTTCACCACTGCAAGCACACAAAACTGTGCTGGTGCCGACTGTACGATCACACAAGCTAACGTAAATAACAGTGGTGCAGTTGTGGTAACCTTCTCATCTACCGGCTTCGAAGCGGCTATACCAGACCCAACTATCACCACTGCTGGACGTATTGTCTACGTAACCGCGGCCAACGGATCAAGCGACTTCACCCTCTGTCTGAACGATGTTGCTGCTGGTGGCACATACGACGGTACTTGTAACACAACCACCGGTAACAGCATTGCTATGCGCGCAAACACTACCGCAACACTCGTGTGGAATGGTTCAGACTGGACCGCTGCAGGTGCATCAAGCTCAACCGACCTCCAGGCCGCCTACAACAACACGCTTACCAGTGCTGGTGCAGCAGAGCTCGTTGTCGCAAGCAGTTCAAATGCCAATGGTTTGACAATTCGTGATAGCTCAACCAGCCCAGTAAACGGCACATTGCTCGAAGTCCAGAACTCAGCGGCAGCAACTCTGTTCTCCGTCAATGGCACCGTCACCGAATACGCAAGCAACGCTGGTGCGGAGAGTACCTTCTCTGCCAGCAACTGGGTAGCTCTCGGTAGTTCAACAGTAACTCGCAACACCACCGCATCGAACGTCGCAAGTGGTCAAGGTTCAGCTCAAGTCGCTACTACCACTGCAGCTAGCGATGGAGTGAAGAACGTGCTTAGCACCACCCTTACCGCTAGCCAGCACTACAACCTGTCGTTTAGCGCCAAGCTGTCAAGCGGCACCTTCACCGATCTCGCTGCTTACTACTCAATTGATGGTTCAGCCAACTCCGTAACCTGTACAACTGGACAAGCTATCAAAACTAAGGTTTGGACCAAGGTCACCTGTGCCTTTACTGCTCCAACTTCTGGTATTACCTCAAACAACTCAATCAACATTCGCCAAGTTGGTAGCGGTACGGCACGAACCTTCTACGTAGACAACATCAGCGTGACCATCGCTGCCGACTACAACTACGCGACTGATGGTACCGTAAACGATAACACTAACTTTACCACTAACTGGACAGCGGTTGGCACCAGTACTATTAGCCGAAACACCAGCGACGGGCAAGAAGCAAGTGACAGCGCTCAGGCAGCTGCTGGCACCACCGCTGGTAACGGTGTAAAGAATAAGCTATCAATCAACCCGCTTGCCAGCACCCTGTACCGCGTATCCGTGTACGCCAAACTTTCAAGCGGATCTGCCTTCACTGACTTCACTGTTCGCTACACGCCAGACAACGGCTCTACCTTTGTAAACTGTGTCGACTACAATACTCAGACAGTCACCACCACAGACTGGACACAAATCACCTGCTACGTAGATACCGCTAGTACCACCGTGACGAACCCGTACGTACACTTTGTACAAACGGCTGCCGCTGGTGTATCACGTACCTTCCTTGTCGATGACTTCTCGATGACACTCTCGAGCGCAGCTACACCAAACGTACAGATCGGTGGTGGTACTAGCGGCGGTCCAGTTACCCTCTTCACCCTTGACCGCGGTGCCTCAGCACCAATCGCCGAGAACAACGATGCACTTCTAGGAAGCATGTACTACGACACAACACTTGGTAAACTGCAGTGTTATGAGGCTGACGGTTGGGGAGCCTGTGGTTCAAGCCCAGATAACGTTATTACTATTAGCCCTGAATACACTAACGCTGTACTACACGGTACTGGTATTGGTACTATGACCTCTGACCTCTGTTCTGACACGCTCAACATCAACGACGGCAGCTCTGGTCAGTCAACCATCTGTGGTACAAACGAAACCTACAACTTCTACAAGTGGACATCGCCACAATCAACCGCGCAAACCTACAGCATCTATGTTACCTACCAGCTGCCAAGCACCTTCAAAGAATTTAGTTCGGGGTCAACCAGTCTTATGGGCCGTACTGATAGCTCTAACTCAACCGTAGATTACCAGGTATATCGAAGCAATGCGAGTGGTCTGACCGCGTGTGGAAGCACCGTAAGTGTATCAACTGGCTCACAGAGCTCATGGCAAACTGGTGATGCGAGCGGTTCTGCCGACCCATCTACTTGTAGCTTCGCGGCAAGTGAAAGTATCGTCTTCAAGATAAACGTAACGGCAAGCTCAAATGCAAACGCCTACGTTGGCAACTTGAACTTTACCTTCTCTAACCGCTAGTGTTACCTCGGTGCTTATGCTAAAATAACTCTTGTAAACTAGGAGTTATGGCGAAGATAAACACAAGAGTATTTGTGAGGCGATTTCACCGCTGGGTTAAAGGTATCCTACCCGATACGAGCACTTGGAGTCGACCGAGCGTTGCGCGATCAGTAGTCGTACTTGCTGGTGTTGGATTGGCTGGGTACATCACCTATGGATATTTATTTCCACCCACCTACGAGCTTGGTAAGTCGAAACAACTTCTCTCGGAAGTACCGGCTGCTATTTCTAAAAATTTGAAATACAACGGCGAAACACAACAGTTTGTATATGATAACGGGGTAGATGCCGACAAAGAATCGACACAGCTATCTGCTACAGCAGTAAAGATTTCTGTTCCGCGCGACGCTGGCAAAGGTGTTGTCGTCGAGGATGGCGCTCATAGTGTCGACTTTGTGATGAAGCCACGATTCTCAACCGCATCGGGCAAAGCGCAAGATGGTCGAGTTATCTACCCGCTCTCGGATAGAAACGGCTGGCTTGTTTACACCGTGCAAACGGCTGGCGTAAAAGAAGACATACTGCTTCCTTCACCTAGTGGCGATTCAAAGAATTTTGAATACCAGCTAGAACTTGGCGATACTTATGAGGCCAAGCTTGAGGCCGATGGATCAGTGGGTATATATGGCAATAGTGTTCTTTCAGGCGACGTAAAAACTGGTAGTGCTGATGATGCCGCGCTCTTAGAAAAAGCCCGCAAAAAGGCCGATAAAACGACGTTGCTCTTCCGCATACCGAAGCCAGAGATTCGCGAAATAGACGGGACTGATACTGATGTTAAAGCTCGATACGTACTCGATGGTAACACTCTAAAGGTAGAGGTTACAAACTTGCTTAGCGCCGACTACCCTGTCAGCATTGACCCTACTATTTATGTTGCATCTGCTGAGCAATTCATGGCAGGCAATAACGAAACAAATATCGACTTTGACGTGGCAAATTCGCTCATTAAAAAAGGCTCTACTACTGGCGCGCGCTTTGACTCATGGGATTCTACAACAGCGCTGCCCACGGGTACGTGGAATGCAGGCTCAGCGGCGGCTGGAGGCTTTATTTACACCGTTGGTGGCACGACGTACAACGGCCAAGTATTCACCTCTCAAGGTACGAGTACGTTTACGGTACCGACTGGCGTGAGCAGCATCACCGTTGAAATGTGGGGTGCTGGTGGTGGTGGAGGTGGTGGTGCTGCCTCAGCGGCTGGAGCAGCCGGTGGGGGTGGAGGCTATGTAATCTCAACTCATTCTGTGAGTGCTGGCGAAAATCTTACAGTGTACGTAGGTGGGGGTGGTGCTGGTGGAAATTATAGCTCTGGAGGAAACGATGCTGGTGGTGGTGGAGGTGGTGGAGGTTACTCAAGCTTGTACCGCAACTCCACGGCCTTAGCTATCGCTGCTGGTGGTGGTGGAGGTGGAGGCGCTCGTAACGCTAACTCTGGTGGTGCTGGTGGTGCTGGTGGTGGTACCACTGGTGTGGCAGGTACTAGCATTGCGACGAAAAACGGTCTTGGTGGTGGTGCTGGAACCCCGACTACTTTTGGAACTGCTGGCTCTTCGACAGGAAACGATGGTTCGAATGGCGCCTCTCTTGCAGGTGGTGCTGGTGGTGACGGTAGGACAAATGACGGAACTGATGGTAGTGGTGCAGCTGGGGGGCTTGCTACCGGTGGAAATGGTGGCTCACCAAACATCAACACCACTCGCGCTGGTGGTGGTGGTGGTGGTGCTGGCTACTACGGCGGGGCTGGTGGTGGTGCAACCTCAAGCACCAACGGCGCGGCTGGTGGTGGAGGTGGTGGTGGCTCTAGCTACACCATCGGAACTGCTACTTCCGTAACAAACACTGCTGGTAGTGGTACCTCGCCAGGTAACTCAGGCGATAGCGACCGTGGGGGCGCTGGTGATGGCGGTGCTGGTGGTAGCAGCTTAAATAATGGTACAGCGGGTGATAATGGTATCGTCGTGATTACGTGGAGTGGAGGTGGCTATAGTAATAGTTCTGCTGTCAACTGGGCGAAATTTAATACTACCTCGGGTGCGATTGACTCTGCAAACCCAGGCAACGGCGCCTGTAGCGGTTGGTGTACGGCATCAGCCTACAACCTTCCCTCGCCTCGCACGAATCTAGCGCTCGTCGCCTACAACGGCTTCCTCTACGCTATTGGCGGTGAAGATTCAAGCTGTACTACTGGTAACGGTACCGGTGACGGTGGGGTATGTAAAACGGTATATATTGCAAAGCTTGGTGCCAATGGTGAGCCCCAGCTTTGGCACCCGAGCGACTCACGCCAAGCCAACTGGTCGTACTGGTATCGCGATACCGACCTAAGCTCGCCACGTAGCCGCATGAAAGTATCGGCCTATAATAATCGCTTGTACCTCATGGGGGGTGTCACTAGCGCCAGTAGTACAAAATCTGTCGTGAACTCCACTCAACTATCGGCAATATCGGCTACTGGTGTGTTGGGTAGCTGGAGTAGCTCAACCAACCTACCCTACAATGCCTACGGCTACGCATCACAAATTTATAACGATCGCATCTATCTAATCGGGGGCGCTAGTAGTATTGGTGGTTCTACACTTAGCACTGTTTACTATAGTAAAATCTCCTCGACCGACGGAACTCTCGGTAGTTGGCAGCAAACCACGAGCCTTCCCGCTGGCCGCTTGACTGACGGCGGCGAAATGAGCAGTGCATGGGGCGCCTATATGTATATTAGTGGCGGCTGTTCTACCACGAACGCTAGTGGGTATTGTACAAGTATTGCAAGCAGTACTTATGTTGCCAGCATCAATGCAGATGGCACCATTGGCGAGTGGAACCAGGTTGGCTCATTGAGCGACACGCGTACGAGCCACAGTATTCTAGCGTGGCGAGGCTATATCTATGAAATAGGTGGTTGTAGTGCCCAAAATACCTCTACCGGAGTGTGTACTACCCTTGTAAGTACAATTAATTACGGGACTATCAACCAAGACGGTGACGCTTCAACCGTAGACGTATCGGTAGGAGCTGGTACATCCCCCTGTAGTGGTGGCTCACCGACCGGATGTGACTTGCCCGGTACAACTTATGTCGGTAATATTTTGCCTGCGGCGATAGTGGCGAATGGCTATTTATACGTAATTGGTGGTTGTACAAGCACTGCTTGTAGTGCAACCAGTGCGAACGTTGCGTATACCGCTATCTCATCTACTGGTAAAATGACTGCTCCGACCTGTAGCGCTCCGAATAACTTACGCGGCAACATATGGTGCGTCGATACGACAAACACCGTTTCAGGTGGCATCGCCGCAGCGAGTCCAGTGGTATTTGGAGGTGTACTCTACTTGGTAGGAGGGCTCAACGGAAGCTCAAATACAAACGCTATCGTACGTACTACTCTTAATAGCACCGACGGCACTATCTCGGCTTGGACCTCTCAACCTATGGCAAGTGGTACAGGCAACTTAGGAGTAAACAGTGTGTCGTATAACTTTGCGTTCGCTCGCGCGAACCCTTCCAGCGCCGGAAGTAGCCCGGGTAATCTATATATTCTTGGCGGTTGTACAAGTAGTTCAAATATGGGATGTACCGCCTACAGCCAAAACGTATATAAGTGCAACATTGGCACATCAGCAGCATTGTCAGGTTGTACCACCTCAGGGCAGTTGCAGATCGGAACCATCTCGGGTGCAAGCGGAACTGGCCTAGGTATTATGAGTGGTGCAGTGTATGCAAACTACATTTATCTTATTGGTGGCGTTGCCCCAAGTCTGGTGGACATTCCTTCAGTACGGTACGCAAAGATTGATAACAGCAATAATATCGTGACAGTGAGTAGCGGCTGGGTAGAGGACGACACCGACATGGTGGTGGGGCGACGACGCGCTTCAGCATTTGGTTATAACGGCTACCTGTACGTTACCGGTGGTTACGATGCGAGCCTCGGTGAGCTCGCCGATATTGAATTCGTGAAAATAAACGTGAGTGATGGAAGCCTGGGCTCGACAGGCGATGGTTTTCATGTATCGGCAGTAGAAATTGATCACCGATGGGGACTTACCGTACCGGTATCAAACTCTTTTGCGTATGCAATCGGTGGATGTACCGTTGGAGATAGCCCGTCGTGTACCACAGCGACCAACACTATTGAGACTTTCCAGATATACAACAACGATAGTGGTGCGCCCGCGAGCTACTCAACCTCGGCAAATACCTATACAACCGACGCGAACCGCATAGGAGCGAGCGCAGCCGTGTACAATGGTAGGCTGTACATCGCTGGTGGTTGTACGGGCACCACTGACTGCTCCACAACCACTGGCTCAGTAATGTGGACTACTATCGACAGCTATGGGGCTCTAGGAACATGGCAACAAAACCCCGGTACTGGTAACGCCGACTTACCTGCAGCCCGGGCTTGGGGTCAGCTAGAAGTCGCTGGGGGTACGCTGTACTACGTTGCGGGGCAGAACTCTTCCGGGACAGCTTCAAATCAAACGTATTACACTGATTCGATTAATTCAGGTACCGGTGAACCCCACTGGCAACTTTCAAGCCAGACAATGCCAGGTAGCCGTAAAGTAGTGGGTGCTGCCTCGTGGAACAACCGTATCTATGTGGTAGGAGGTTTGAATACCGGTGGTTCACCAACTGCACAGACAAGCGTATACTATAGCTCTCAACAAAATAGTGGCGGTGACCTTACTGGTTGGAGCACCGGAACTAGCTTATCAGTTGCACGCTACGGTGCGGCTGTGGTTGCTTATGCGAACAATCTTTATGTACTCGGTGGCACAGATGGTACAAACTACCTAAGTGATGTTCAATTTGCACCGCTTGGCTACCGTGAAGGAAGCTTGTCACAGAGTGGTACGACCGTAACAGGTTCTGGAACTACTTGGACATCGGGTATGGTAGGAAAAACGCTTCAATACGGCGACGGTACCTCTTCAACCATCACCGCGTTCGGCAGTGCAACTTCGTTGACTGTTAGTTCGAACCGAACAGTCGCCTCTGGAACCAAATATATGATAGACGATGGCTCGGTAGGTTCGTGGACCTACACGAATAGCCTGCCAATACAGCTTGCTCAAGCCGACGCTTTCGCAGTAAATGGCTACATATACATGATTGGCGGTAGAACAGCTAGTACTTCTTGCAACCCTCGTACGCTTGTCGCTCCCATCAGTGCGAACACTACTATTGTGAGCGGTAATAACCCAACTGGTATTGGTGAATGGTACGAAACCAACCAACGCTTCACAGGTGCGCGCTATGGTGCTGCGGCGGCTTATTATGAGGGTAAGGCCTACGTGCTCGGTGGTGGCTGTGGCACTACCCTTACCTACGGAAGTCCCGTTACCCAGCAGACAACCTTACTTACCCAGCCTCAGGTAGCAAAATATTCTCGCCGTATCGATACCGACACGAATGTGTTCCCTACTAAGTGGCTCCTAAACGGTGTTGACAACTCTATTGGCGCACGCTGGCAAACAAATTACCAGTCTGCCTACGATTCGTACTATGTTATGCACCATGCCACGTTCGACCAAGGAACAAATGGCAATCCAGTAACAGAGAATACAACAGCATACGACAACTGCTATGCTTCGGGAAGCGGTTCAAACGTTTATAGCAATACGTACTATGTAACCCCTGGCTTGTCGATGTATGACTCATCACCAGGCGGTACTAACGGCTCAGGCGCCTGTAATGATGACTTTACCGCTACTGGGGTCCGCTATGATCGTTTCTACGTACGCTTCCAGAGTAACCCTAGTTCAAATACAACTATCTTCTCTTATACCAACGAAGCTTCGAGCGAAACCATCGCAACACTTCGAATCACCACAACCGGCACTTTACAAATACGCGATAAAACAACCGCTGAGGGCACGGAGCTAGCGCTCGGCTCGGGTGCCTGGCACCGCATTGAAACATACTTTAATCGCCCAAGCGCAACTATGACTGTACGCGTGTACTCTGGTTCAAACCTTCACTCCACCACCGCATCGGCGAGCAACACCTATACGATAAACGTCTCAACCGCGACGACGTTTGATCGCACGGCAATTGGTATGGTAAGTGGCCTGACCACTGCATGGGGTATATATATTGACGACCACAAAGCATCTGCAAGTAACTACGCAGGGTCTGCCTTCCCTCAATGGGGCCAAACCACAAGCTTTGGTGACGTAACATTAGGCGTGCTCAATACATTTACGCCAAAAGACGTAAGTGGGACAAACACTTCCTATGCGCGTTGGTATTATATGCAAAACACCATCGATGCTTCGCAAACATATGGATACCCCGAAGATGTGAGCCGTGGACCAACCATATCAGATATGAACCTGTACTTTACGGCTGACCCGAGCAAACGCTTGCAGCATGGGCGAACCTTTACTGGAGGCGAGCAGCAACCGCTCGATACGCCAAAATATGACTATTGATCCTCGCAGGCCAGAATATCGTGTAGAGCCAAAACGACCAGGCGTAACCGGCAAACTTATGCCCCGCTACACTGCCGCTCAACCAATCAAAAAAACACCGTTTGGCGTTATATTTGGGTGGCTAAAAGCACTAGGCAGACAGATTGCAAAGTTATTACGACCCCTCACCCAGCTGTTTGCGAAGCACCCTCGTTTTTCTATGCTCGTGATTGTGCTCATTATTGGCTTGGTTGGTCTATATATTTGGGTAAATGGAGCAATCCACACGAATGATTCGCAAACTACTGCTACTGATACGCAAGAAGACCTCGGGAGCGCTTCGCTGTCAAAAGGCAAGCCTACATTTGATACTATCAGCCCTGCCTCTTTGAATATCGAACAAAAAGGTGGCTGGACTCGCATTAGCCCACCGAGTAGAGAGCCCGTATATGCCTACACGGATTCAATTGGTCAAATTCCAATTATCGTGAGCGAGCAGCGCCTTCCCCAGAAGCTACAGGGAGATGTCGATCAAAATATATCTGACCTCGCCTCTTCGTACGCTGCGAACGAGAAGCTAAAGACTGGAGACACAACAGTATATATTGGTACCTCTGCCAAAGGGCCCCAGTCGGTTATTTTCGTAAAAAATAACCTGCTGGTTTTGATTAAATCTGATTCTGCGATTCCCGAAAAAGCATGGAAAACCTATATTAGTTCGATGAACTAGTCTTTGTTGCTGGAGCAACCTTCAAGCTACCTTTCACCACTCCAGAGTTTTTGGCATTTTTGCAGGTTATTGTCACTGGCCAGGTTCCATTCGGTGCCTGATCATCGACCGTCCAAGACCAACTGGCTACACCAAATTCATCCGCAATTTTCTTTGTAAGGCCTGAATCTTCCGCTTTGACTTCGTTGTACTCAACTACGATAGTGCACGTAATATTCGGGTTAGTACGTATAGTAACGCTAGCGTTATCGCCAGGTGCCACTGGCGAAGTAAGCATTTGAATAGACACCCCAACGCGCGCATTCGCTGCAGGCATTGGCCGCCCTATGGTTGGCGTAGAGTTTTCAACAGGTGGCGCTTCTACCGTGCCATGCTGAGTTTGCTGGCTATTGTACCAGATATATAGCGCAACAAGTCCACCAAGCATCAGCACTGCAAGCATGAATAGGACGGTGCCCCACCTCATTCTTCTGGTACGACGTTCCTTACGTATCGCTCGTTCGGTAATAGATCTATGCCTAAACACGCCTTTCGAACGTAGCTTTAACGCCATTGTAGTTCGCCTTTACTAGTTTTGTTGCTCTTGGTACTGCTTGATCGTCTTAGAAACAGTGCTGTCTTCTTTAAGGTTTTCGAAGAAGAGTACTTGGTCTTTGCTAATAATCATTTCATCATCAGGACCATGAATCTCGCTACCAAGTTTAATTAGCTCAACGTCAGATGCCGTGTTGTCGCTCGTTTGTTGAGGGTTTTTATCATCCTTAGTGGTTGATTTTGCCTGAAGATAAAAGATGTCTTTCAGTGCCATGTATTCGCCATTTACAATATGGAGCTTGCCAAAGTATACTTGGCCGTTAGTAAAGAACACGGCTTGGTATTTTCCACCGTCAATGGTAGAAGCAACGCTGCCAGAACGTACAAACATCCACCATCCCGCGAATACTACCACGGCAATGGCAAGTGCGATTAAGCCCATCTTTAGCCATTTGCCCATATTTCGTTCTTTCTTTGGCTCTTCTTTTGAGCTGCGTTTGCGTGGTGCAGGTAATTCAGCAGTGGTGTCTTGCTCATCATCAGGTCGTTCTGAGTTTGGTCGCTGTGGCGTAGCAGGCCGGTTTGTCCGATATGACATACTGTCCATATGTGTATGTTGTCTCCCTATTACTTTAAACAGTTACCTCTATCATAGCATAAGGGTAATAGCTCTCGCAATTACTCATTTCGGCGTGAGGCTATTTACTTTTCTTTAAGGTATTTGCCGGCAACGCTCAACGCAAATGAAGGCAAGATAATAAACACGCAGGTGAATAAAAGCTTCGATAATATGCTATCGTCTTTTGGCTGTGTAAATACTACTGCAATTCCTATCACCCCAAAGGCGAGTGATGCCCAAATAAATACTTTGGTTGCTATTTTTTGCATAGTTTTAGTATAGCATCAGGTGCAGTTGCTATACTAACTACATGATTAGCTCACGTATACCTGCTGGAACGGTGCATGAAATGCCGACTGATTTGCAGAAGAAGCTCCGTGGTGACAAAAAAGCTTTGGCACAGTGGTACGACATCACGCCGCTTGCCCGGAATGAATTTATCTGCTGGGTAGAAAACGCCAAAGCAATCGAAACGCGTGAACGACGGGTTCGTCGCACTGTTGAAGAACTGCTTGAAGGTAAGCGACGGCCGTGTTGCTGGATGGGTTGTATGCACCGTGAAAAGAATGGCAGATAGCCTGCCTTTAGGGCTCTCTTTTATAAGTTAGCCACGGTACCTGCGAATTCTTGGTTCAAGTCTGCTAAGCCATTTCTGTATTTGAGTATCAGCATGCATAAATACAACTGCCACCACTAAAACAGTGCTTGCATACGCGACTAAGCTTGAGGTTTCCCAAAAACTTGCTGGGTTATGTGAATCAAGATAAAAACGAACAAATTGATGAGTTAGAAATACATAGTAAGAAATATCGGCTAAGAAAAACCCTACACTATGCGCATACATCATTTTTGGGTATAGCTGTTTCTTCATAACATACATTCCCAAGGTAAACTCAAAAATTAGACATGGCAACAGAACTCTATCTAGAAAGGTTGCCCCGTCAGGGAATCCAAGAAATGCAAAATTATCAGAAGGAATTAGCAAACGGCTCAGTATTGTGAGAACAAAAGCTGAAAGCAAGGTTAGGTTTGGATTGGCGTCGAGTGCACGTTTAAGTAATGGGAATACCAGGTATAGCGACATGAACAAGCCTATCCACCATTGAAAGTACATTGCGCTCGGTAGAAAACCTGTAAGTTGTGGGATGAAATAAGCACCGTTCAAGATAAACTCTGGCGTAATGAGTGCACAAAGAGCCAATGCCAGCCAGTAGGCCGGGTACAGCCTTTGGGCGCGAACCCAAACAAACTTTTTATATGGCTGGTCCTTCTTTTTTGCATATGATCGGTAAAGAACGGCTCCACTGATAAATACCAGTAAATAAACACCAATGGGCCCTGGGCTTACATAGTAAGTAAGAAACTGAACACCGTTGTTGTAAACAAAGTCATAGAATAGGGGTAAATGCCTAAGAGGGTTATGATTTATCGACGCCGGCGTGTGCTGTAACAATATTAGAGCTACCGCCACGATGCGGAGTATGTCAAAAAATAATATTCGTTCTCGTTTGATACAACACCTGTGTCTGTTTAACGTTAATCTCTTTACTAAGCATACCAAAATTTAGTGCGGTCGCCGAACCACTTTTGCTGTCGCAAAAGATCTGGTTCTCGCGCCAGGCCCGGAGCCATGAAAAAAGCCAGATCAAATGATCTGACATTTTTTCATGGCTCCGGCGACTGGGCTCGAACCAGTGACCTAGTCGTTAACAGCGACCCGCTCTACCACTGAGCTACGCCGGAATACCTTGGAGTATTATATCTGTTGCACCCCTGCGGCGTCAAGGTTAGCGTAGGGCTTCGATTTTCTTTGTAAGTTCAGCCACATTCGCCCATGAACTACCGTCGGTCATGATAGTAAGTACGTAGGTACCTTTTGACGAATACACTATAGCGGCGTCGTGTACCAATGCGTTTAAGAACCCGACTTTATCTGCTACAGTTGCGCTAGTTCCTGCTGGAATACCTTGTCGGTAAACATTTCGTTTCATGGCGTTTATAAGCGTACTTCTGCTTGAGCTCTTTAAGCCTATGGTATTATTTTGCAGCTTTGTAAGGAAAAGACTTAGGTCACCAGCCGTCGTAAGTGGCGTATCACCCGTAACGAAACCAGATCTGCTAAGACCTAACGCGCGAATATCGTTGGTAAGTTTACTGTAGCCGAGTTTTTTTAGCAGTGCTTCGGCGCAGGCATTATCTGATTTTACAATCATGTCGTCAAAACATTTTGTGAGGTCACGACCTCCCTGCACTTGCATGCTCCATTTCCACTTGCCTGAGTCGACATTGCGAAGTGTTCCGTAGGCAACAAACAACTTGTAGGTGCTGGCGGTAGTGAATTGACGAGTTGCTTGGTATGAAGCGCTTCTGCCTTGACCGCCGAGCTCGCTAAAAGCCACGCCAAAATCACCTGCATGCTCTTCGTCGTAATGGGTAATCAGTGCAGAAATACCTGTGCTTGTGGAAGTGTAGCTGCGTGTATAGACGACTTTTGGTTTTACCGTAGCAACCACCGCTTTTGCTGTTTGCTGAGTACCATCTAAGACTGTGTGTATTGAATCCAATGTTTCTGGCAAGGAGAGTGTTTGGCCAGTGGCGCCAACTTGCTTGGAAATAACCGTGAAATCTCGGGTAGTAATACGGCTTACTCCAGCAGCTTTAGAAACTTTTGGTGTGACCATTTCATCGAAGTACGATTTTGACTTTTTTGCATCTACTGCAAAAACAAGCTTAGAATTTTTTGACGAAAATGAAAGCCACGAGAGTCCTTGTTTTTGCGAAATGGTTTGCACGTCGCCTTTTACCTCCAAACCGATACCGTCTGCACTATTGGCAAGTAGTGCTTTTGCAAGTGCCTCTGCTTGCTCATCGCCAACATCGGGTTTGATTGTCTTGGCGGGAATTCGCACATTGGCTTGTTTTGAAAATGTAGGACTGAGAGTTGTGAGTGCGGCTAATGCATCGCTTTCTTTGCAGGTTCCACCATTCGTGGCCGATACAACATCAAAATCGTTGCCATTGAATTTTAGCGATGCGTCTTTTGCCGGCAGCACACATGAACTTGCCAAGTCTTTTTCTAAGAATTTTTGTGCTTGTTTTTCATCGTGTTGATAGGCAATCGCAGGGGTTGCCTGAAAAATCTGGTACCACCATAGCGAACTTGGAACAAGTCGAGCTAGAAACGGATACTCCCTTGATGGCATATCAGAATCGATCTTCATAGTTAAGCCAATATCTGCCGAAGTAGTTGTACCGTATGCCTTCGTGCTATCGCCTATAAATACTTTGATGTCTTGCGAGGCGAGGTGTTTTTCCAGCTTATCCGTAGCGTCACTTTTCTTCCAACCACCTATTCGTGTGCCGCCTACTTTGTCAAGCGGAAGCATTCGGTCAGCTGGGTAGAGTAACTGCGCAACTACAATTACGCCAACGGTACCGATTGCAATACGAATCAGTAATTGTCTATGGGCGTTTGCCCACCGCTTACTCTTCTCGAACAATCTCTTTAGTCGATTCACTCGTATTCTCCTCTATGGTTATATCAAGCAATTGTAGCGCTTGCTTCAGGGTCTCGGTATCCGCCTCACTCAATTTGGCTGCTTCGATACGCTTTTTGAGTTCAATTTCAAACGGCTGCGACTCGACGTGTTGCCGCGCGTCTCGCATTGTCACGACCTCAAGCGAACGAGCAGAATTGTCGTGGCGACGCAGGTACCCCTTTGCAATAAGTCCATCTACGTGAATTGCCACCGTAGAAACCGACTTGTAGCCCAGTGCCCGCATAATTTCGCGGTAGCTTGGCCCGTAGCCATTGCCTTTTATGAAGCCATCTACAAAGGTCAGTAGCTCTTGCTGCTTCTTACTGGCACGTTCGTTGGCTAGGCTCATATACTTATTGTATCTTGCGACGAGCAACTTTTCTACGGCGAGGCGGTTGTGCTTCTGGTTCTGGATCAGGCTCAGGCAGGGCTTCTTCAACCTCATCTACCGATTCTTCGTCGAGGATGACTCTACCTAAGGTGTACATATAGGCAACGTCGTCGCGCATGATAATAAAATGCATTGCCTCGTCGCCTGCTGGACTTGCTACTATCGGTACTTTTAGTTCCTCTTCAAGATTTAGCATGTCGTCAAAACTTTGTACGCTGACGATTTTTCTATCTTCAAGGTTAGTTGGCTTGTTGGCGCGGATGATGATGCCGTCGTGGTAGCGATAGATTCGATCAAGCTCTCGCTGGAACGGTGACTTAAAGATTTGCCTTCGCATACCAAATACGAGCGCCGCAAGGCCTAGAGCTGCAGCAACTCCTACGGCAATTCGTTCATAGTTTCTGGTCATATCTTGGGTGTCTTTCGCTTGCTCAGTAACAACTTCTTTTTTGGACTCTTTTTCAAACTTATTCGCAATCATGTACAAAGGCTGATCGAGCGGCATCGATACGGTTGAAGTACGCACGTCATCAATTGGCGTACCATCGATGGTTCCGGTCACTCGCACGACGAACTTTATTGCAGCTTCAGAAGTTAGCGGTAGCGATAAGCTAAGTTTCAGTTGATCAATTTGCTTGCGATAATCGGCGAATGGTATCGTTACTTCAGGTTCAAGAATAATTTGTTTGCCCGTTTTAGTCTCGCTGGTTGGCTTTATGAGTGGATATTTACGTGACCAGACATTAGACACGTCTCGACCGTCGGTTGTACCCACAACATACTGCGCCTTCACATCGACTTCCGCACTATAGGTCGCCGTAAGTTCAGCCGAACGCGAGCCTGAAAACGTGTAGTAAAGCTGTGCATTAACTACCTTTGTGAGCTCGGCAATGTAGGCAGTATTGCCCGCCCCAGGAGTCTCGCCATAAAAACTGCTTTGAAAATACTCAACATCACTATTGGCTGTTTGATTGATCGTGTAGCTATACGCCGCTGGTGGTGTACTGAGCGTCTGCGCTGGCTGCTGAGACACGTCGTAAAATAGCACGCCAGCCGCGCCGAGCAAGAAAAGACCCAGCACAACAAACCCGAACGACCGTCGTTTTTTCGGTTGTCCAGCTACGTTTAGTGTCATGCCGTCCCTTTTCGTTTCATACTATTTCATGAATTCGTTTAGCCATACTGTTGGATAGCCGATATACGGTATCTGCGCGCGAATAACTCCTACAATTTGCTTTGCCTGCACTGGTGGGTCGGGGCTTGGGCTGTTATCTCCCTGGGTGGTAAATACCCGTTTGCCTGAACCATCTTCAGCGAAGTCAATTTTTGTCACACGGTGGGTGGTGGTATGCCCCGGTGCTGTATATTGTACAATGTCGCCCACCTCGACGTCCATCGCGCTTACCTTTTTTATAATTACCATCGACCCTCTGCTAAATACAGGCTGCATACTGTTCGACATAATCACTTTTGGATGATAGCTAAAAGTACCAATCATAAAGAGCACCAACACTACTGTCGCGATGGCGAACATTGCATCGTAGGCATGCCTCGCATGTCGATAATGCCTTCCGTTTATGGCAAGGTCTTTGCGTGTTCTATCAATAGAAATATACGTAGCTACCGCCAGCACTAGCCAAGCAATCCCCGTAAGGTACCAATCGTATTTTGGAATAACTGGTGGAATGTATATGACCGCTAGTAGTCCTAGTCGGTAGGCTATCTGTGGCATAAACCCGGCATTAAATGCCAGATAAGTTAGTAGGAAGCTACTTGCTAACGCCGGAACTATATCGGAGACAGTAAATTTTATCGTATCTGCCATCGTATGCAGATCAAGCGTGCGTGCAAGTCCAATATACTCACAGGCAAATACAATGCTAACTATCGCTCCGAACCACAGTACGTTACGCCTACCCGCAAGAACCATCAGACTATGGCGAACATACTCGACAGCGACGGCTGTTACCCCAAACGCAGCGATGTTTATTAGGATAGACTGCCAGCTAGCTGCTACTGCGTTGTACGTATAGGTAACCAGCATGCCAGAGAAAAAGTACACCACGAACCACACGGCAACAACCGCACCAACAATCATCGCTCGCTCGGTACGATGGCGCATCCTATCGTGCTGAGCGCCAAGCATCATGCGGGCTAACATAGCGAGTAGTACCGCAGCAATTGGCTGCACGACATAGCTCATAAGTGAGCTATCGACTAAATCATAGCGACGTACAAACAATGGCAGCAATACCATAACGACCGTTAGACCCAGTAAGAACCAAACCGAAGATGTAATTGTGTGCACTTTACGAAACATTATGGCAAGCCCTTTATCGTACCGCCGATTGTCCAGTTTGAACTCGTAGAACCAAACACACCGTCTACAATATAGGTGTCCCCATCATTTATTGGCAGAGTGCTCGTAATTAGCAAAGACGAGCCGTTTACCACATAGGTGACGTCAGGCGGGAGGCTAATCACTGATCGAGCAGTTGTCCATGGCACGGTAATTTGCCAAGCGCTGAGGTTGAACCCTGACGTGTTTGTAATCGTGAAGGTAATTGGCCACTGGTACACAGACCCAACCCTTGTTCGAGTACCCTGCTGACGCGTAACGCTTAGGCCCGTAATTGTTTGAAAGCCAGCAATGTACGTTCCTGACACATAAACATTTTGAAGTGTGTAGTCGGTAATGTCCGTAAGGAATCGAATCGTAAAAGTACGTGTTGAATTTTTTGCAATCGTACCATTCCCCGAACCGTTATCGATTGTCTCGGTATCTCCTGAATTCGAGCACACCACGCTTGTTGCGCAAGTAAACGTTCCCCAGTCGGGCGGAAGATCGAATTTGAGCTGCCAGGCAGTAACAGAGACTGGTCCATTGTTGCGCACGGTAAAGCCGATATTGTAACGTATTCGCCCTGAAACATTTGTGAAGGTTTTTGTGTAGGTAACAAGCAAGTATTCTGACGAAACATACAGTGGAGCTGTTTGATTTGCCTCCACTGACAGGTCTTGACTAAATAGCGCGTATGAGCCACTAGTCAGCAGCACAGGAATTGTCAGTAGCATCGCTATATGACGAAATAGTACACGTCGGCGATGATATCGTGCCACTGAAGCGTCCCTCCCTCTTTACAATAGTTACGTATCTTGGACGTAATTAAAGTTAATAGTGACCGGCTTGGAAGCACCATTCGGATTTGTGGTCGCCGCGGAGTCCCACCCAGTTGTAATAGTAGCGGTGGTCGTAGCGCCCGGAGCCAATGTATCGTTAACCGCAACTCCGGTAATACCGTACGTGATGTACGTAGGAGCAGCCGCATTGATAGCCGTAAGATCGGTTATTGAACTAAGGCGTGCATTAATGTTGCCATTATTCCGTATGACTACCTGATACGATGACGCTGAGCCTGGATAGGCGAACTCGACATCGAAAGTGGCGGAAGTGGCGGTAAAAGATGGCGTGCCTACTTGATCGGTTGCACCTACTTGGCCAGTCGGTGTGATGCTTTGAATCATAATGTCCCAGTTTCCAGTGGCAGTACCCGTACCATTAATCGTCAGTGTTTGAGCATAGGCAGCATACGCGACTGACGCGGCGCTCACCAGGATAATCGCTAGTGAGAATACCTTCCTTTTCATACCTGCTGTTTTTGTTCCTTTACGTTTAGTCAAATTATATAACGGATATGCTAAATCAACAAGTGAGCTCCCTCAGGGAGCTCACTTGTGTCTATTGTGCTAGCAAACGATTACGTATCTTGTGAGTAATCAAGGGTGATTGTCGCTGTCTTTGATGTACCAGTAGTGACTGGTGATGAAGCAGGATCCCATTCAACGGTAACAGTGGCGGTGTTGGTACCACCATTTGCTGAAATAGTCGTGTTTACTGCAACGCCTGAAAGCGTGTAGTCGATGTAGGTTGGTGCAGCAGCGTTTGCCTGGGTAACACCATCGATCGTAGTGATTTTAGCAGGAATCGTACCATTGTTTTCTACCGTAATATCATAGGTTGCGGTAGCACCTGGATATGCCAAGTCAACATCAAATGTTGCTGTTGTTGCGTTAAAGCTTGGCGCTACGTTGTCGGTTGCTCCTGTCGCTGAAGTCTGCGTGATACCAGTAATTGCAACATCCCACGTACCGGCCGCGGTGCTCGTTCCATTAATGGTCAGTAATTGCGCGTAAGCCGCGTATGCAACAGAGGATAATCCTACTACAACTAACGCTGCAACGATAAGCTTGTTTCTCATCTTTTTTCTTCCTTTTTTAGTACTATAGCCATAGCATACAACACTTGTGTAAATATCACAATGCTTATGGCTTGCGCTGTTTTATTGGGGTGTGACTTGCAATAACCACACCTGCTAATCCCCACCATACAATAGCTGTTGTGTCGTCTGCCCAAACCGGCAAGAATAATGCGGCAATCGCCAAGCCAATACCACTTGCAAACAACGCCCTGGCCACCCAATCCTTTTTCGAAAACACCCAAAGCTGGTGTAGCACCATGCCCGTAAGCGCAATAAACAACCCAAAACCGAGCCAACCGACTTCATGAGCAACAAATAGGTAATAGTTCTCAATAGTTACATCTGGCGATTGCTCACTTACAATTGATGCCGATCCGGTACTGCCTATGCCTGCGCCCAGTGGCTGTTTGGTAAGTCGCTTCCAGCCGCTGGCGAGCGATTCAACATGCTGATCGTTTGATTTTACTACTACAGTTGATTCTGGATCTTCGTGTAGTACCACATTTTTGTACCAGTCTGTTTGCTGCAGCAAAACAGCTCCAGTAATTACCGCTACTGCAATGACAATTTCGGCAAGAATGACTGCACGCGAACGATGAGTCTTTACAGCAATAGCAACCACAACACCCGCAGCAATTGCCGCTGCCAAGTAGGCGCTACGTGAATAAGTGGCGTACAGCACTATACTGGTTGCCACTGTGCCAGTAGCCAAAACGTAGCGATGATTTTGGCTTAATTTTTTCCAGCGAAGTAATGCAAAACTTAACGCTCCTGCAAGCAAGATAGCGCATAGCGCCCCAAGCGGATTCGGACCGCGTTGTGTACTTTGAATTCGTATAAAATCAGGGTTTTTATCAATTGTTGTATACGACGTAATCGTGTCTTTGCCATACCCAATCGTACTCAGCGCATCTTTTGGTAGCACCGTTAGCTGAATCAGGCCGAATGCCACCGTCAACGCACCGCCCACTACTGCCGACCACACCAGCATCGGCTTGGTCTTAGGGTGCATCAAAGCCGCAACATAGGCAAGGCTAAACACCAGCAGAAAACGAAGATCAATCACCAGACCAGCCAAAACGGACTGCCAATTATCAAATAGCACTGTCGCGACAAGTAGGTGAAGTGTCGCCAGCCCAAGTACCATCTGAAGCAAGCGTGAGGCCAGCAGTTGACGCCAAAGTGCATTATTGGTCACCCATACAATTGCACCAACGAATAAAATGCCGAGTGCAATCTCTTTCCACGCTTTAATATATAGCTCGGCACTAGGAAAAATGCTCCCAACACCCACTGAAATTGGCGCATGAAACCACACCAAGAACAGCACAGCCGCCAGCGTGACTGCATAGTAATATTCAAACGTTTTTTGCTTCATGCTCTCTTTAGTGTAGCGAAAAAATGCTATAATAACATCACTTATGCCTAGTCGTGACGCGAAGTTTTATAGCCTTATTCTTATCTTCACCGATATCATAGCCCTCATGTTGGCGTTCACTATCGCCTACATAGTGCGGGTTCAAAATGACCCACGACCACTTCTAGTACCTGTCTATGCCGAGACCTACATCACTAGCTTCGTAAGTCTGCTTCCGTTTTGGATTATCGTGTTTGCGTCACTGGGCTTGTATAGTTCTATCGTATACAGTCGCCGTTTGGTTGAATGGAGCCGTATTGCGATTGGCTCATTTGTTGGAATTCTCCTTGTCATTGGCTGGGAATACATCACCGAAGTACGCGTGTTCCCTGCTCGTCTAGTTACTGTATATGCGCTGATTGGCTCGTTTGTTTTGTTGGTACTCGTACGCGAAATTCTGCGTTTTACGCGTGGCGTGCTGTTTCGATTCGGCAAAGGCACTAGTCGCGTACTTATTGTTGGTAACAGTGCCGCAACTCACGACATCGCAAAAGAACTCTCTGATACACAAAAAAGTGGTTTTCGCGTCGTAGCTATCGCAGGCCCAAAACGGCTCGTACCGGATGGCTTAAAAGTTGCCCATTACAGCACTATCGAAGCTGCACTCCGTGACATCAAGCGACTTCACGTTACCACAATTATTCAGACTGACCTTTCTTCCGACTCTGATCAAAATCAGAAAGTACTCGGCGCTGCGCAAATCAACCATATCCGCTATAGTTTCATTCCTGGTGAAGCCGAATTTTACACCGGCAAAAATACCGTTGATGTATTTCTTGGTTACCCAATGATTTCGGTTTCGCAGACTCCCCTCATTGGCTGGGGTGCAATCGCTAAACGCGTATTTGATGCGGTATTCTCGGCATTGTTACTGGTTGTCCTCTCGCCCGTTCTACTGCTCGTAGTGATACTACAAAAAATTTTCAACCCCGGACCGGTATTTTACGTATCAGACCGTCTCAGCCAATTTTCAAAACCTGTTCGACTTATAAAATTCCGCAGCATGGACCGACGCTACGGTAAAAAAGATGCTGCCGAAGAATTCCGCGAAATGGGCAGGGAAGACTTAGCCGCCGAATATAAACGAGATCATAAAGTTACCAACGATCCCCGTATTACTCGTTTTGGTAATTTTCTTCGTGTTACTTCAATCGACGAGTTACCACAAATTTTCAATGTCATAAAGGGCGACTTAAGCCTTGTGGGCCCTCGCCCGATTTTGCCACAGGAAGTAAAATTCTCAGAAGGCAAGGCCGCACTACTACATAGCGTAAAATCAGGCGTAACTGGCCTTTGGCAAGTTTCCGGCCGTAGTGAACTCAGCTTCGACGAACGAATAGAGCTCGAAACATTCTATGCGCAAAACTGGAGCTTCTGGCTCGATATAAAAATCTTGTTTAAAACACTCGCTGCAGTGTTTCGCCGCGACGGTGCTCGTTAGCAAGCTTATTCAACTGTTACACTTTTTGCTAAGTTTCGTGGCTGGTCTACATCGTTGCCCTTATTCACGGCAACGTAGTAAGCAAATAATTGCGACACAATATTAAATAGTAGCGGCGTAAACATTTTTAGGCGCGATTCAATTCGTACTACTCGCTCGGCCTCAATTTCACGCGAGCTATTAGTCACCACAATCACGTGCCCGCCCCTCGCCTGAACTTCAATAATATTACTCATACTTTTTTCAAATAGCTCATTATCCATCACAAAAGCTACCTCAAAAAATCTATCATCAATTAGCGCGATCGAGCCGTGCTTTAACTCACCAGCCGGCTGACCTTCTACATGAATATAACTGGTTTCTTTCAGCTTCAACGCGCCTTCAAGTGCAAGCGGATACAGTACGTCGCGGCCAATGTAAAAGGCGTGCTCATAGTGGCTATAGTCTGCGGCAAGTTGTTTTACTTCCTCATTTTTTGTATCGAGTACGGCAGCAATTTCCTCAGGTAACGCATCAAGCTCATCAATGTACGGTCGCACGTCTTCTATCGACATGCCTTTGGCCTGCGCCATTACTAGCCCAAAGAGAACTAGGGCAACAACCTGCGAGGTAAAGCCTTTCGTGCTCGCAACTGATATCTCGGCACCAGCGTGTATGTAAATACCGCCATCAACTTCACGCGCAATGGTTGAACCGACCGCATTTACCACGCCAAGGCAGCGAACACCGCGTTGCTTCATCTCCTTCAAGCAGGCAATCGTATCGGCGGTTTCACCAGATTGCGACACGAATATCGCCAACGAATTTTCGGGCACATTAAACGAACGATATCGAAGTTCTGAAGCCACTACCGTATCTATCACCACATCGTCAGCGAATCGTTCGATGTAATAGCTCGCTATCATACTGGCATACGACGCCGTGCCGCAGGCAACGATAAATATGTGCTTCACAGCCCTTAGTTCTTCCTCGCTCATGTTCAATCCACCAAGCCGCAGCAAATCTTGATCTTTCACTACCCGACCAGCCAGCGTAGCACTCAGCGATTCAGGTTGGTCGAAAATTTCTTTCACCAAAAAGTGGTCAAAGCCCTTTTTCTGCATCGCCTGAATGTCCATTTCAATAGTTTCAACGATTGGCTCAACAGCCTGGTCAGCACTATCCTTTACAGTTACGCCGTCTCTGGTACATTTAGCAACTTCGCCATCTTTTAAGAAAATCACTTGGTCGGTATTTCCTACGAGCGCAGACGGGTCACTGGCAATAAAGGTTTCATCTTCGCCCACGCCAATCACCAACGGACTACCGCTCCTCGCTACAACAACCTCATCCATGTTGTCTTTAGCAACCACAGCAATTCCATACGCGCCTACCACCATATGCAGAGCCTCGCTTACCGCAGCAAATAAATTTTTATCTTGCTGGTAAATCGAATCGACGAGCGCGGTCAGTACCTCGGTGTCTGTTTCGCTCACAAAGCTATAGCCACGTGTTTCTAGCACGCTTTTTAAGTCTTTGTAATTTTCAATAATACCGTTATGAACTAGAAATATATCGCCCACATTGTGAGGATGAGCATTGCGTTCGCTTGGTTCGCCATGGGTTGCCCAACGGGTGTGTCCAATACCGATTGAATCGTCTCGATGGCTATCGTTTACCAAGCTATCGAGTCCGGCTACTTTTCCTTTTACGCGAAGCAGGCAAGCATCGCCATCCTGAAAGGTAACTATACCAGCTGAATCGTAGCCACGATACTCCAGCCGGTGCAAGCCTTCAAGTAAAATTGATTGCGCATTTTTAGAACCAACATAGCCGACAATTCCGCACATATTTCATTATCCTATTTAGATTTTGTCGTTGATTTTACAGTAGTACATATGTGTTTTACATCATGGTGTAACACTCATTTAGTATACTCTACTGTATGGAAATCGCATATTGCCGCCGTTGTGGGGCGCCAGCAAAATTTCAAGGAGGAATTCAATATGTTTGCAGTAATGGTCACCCAATTTATGCAAACCCTCTACCGACTGCTAGCATCTTTCTTGTTCGCGACAGCCAAGTGCTCCTAGCGGTTCGAGCCATCGAACCAGGCAAGGGCAAACTCGATAGTATTGGTGGCTTTGTTGATGGTAACGAAACATTTGAAGAGGCTGCGTACCGTGAGCTTAAAGAAGAGGCTGGGCTAGAACCAAGCCAGATTGGACCGCTACACTACCTCACTAGCAGCATTGGCGAGTATTTATTCAAAGATGAACCGCTCCAAGTACTGTCGCTCTTTTACGTCGCTTCATTCGATGCCAACACAGTGCCAACTCCACACGATGATGCGGCAAGTTTTACTTGGCGCGAAGCCACTAGCCTGTCGCTCGATGAGTTCCACGCCAACGACGTACGTAGCGGCATTGTAGCGCTACAAAGCTACCTTACTGATAAGTAATTTCAATCTGTTACAAAAGACGTTATACTAGAAGTATATGAAATTACTCGTTACAGGTGGTGCCGGATTCATTGGGTCAAACTTCGTGCACTATACCGTCAAAAACCGACCCGAGCATAGCGTTACTGTCGTCGATAAACTGACCTATGCCGGAAATAAATCAAATCTCGAGCCTGTGGCCGACAAAATTGAATTCATTCAGGGTGATATTTGCGACGCCGAGCTCATGGACAAACTTGTGAGCGAAACCGATATTGTGGTGCACTTCGCCGCGGAAAGTCACAATGATAACTCCCTTCGTGAGCCCTGGCCATTCGTTGAAACCAATATCGTAGGTACCTACACTATCCTTGAGGCTGTGCGCAAACACCAAAAGCGCCTGCATCACATTAGTACCGATGAAGTATTTGGTGACCTCGAAATCGACGACCCCAACCGTTTTACCGAAGAAACGCCGTACAATCCATCAAGCCCCTACTCGAGCACTAAAGCGGGAAGTGACCACTTAGTAAGCGCTTGGGTACGCAGCTTCGACATTCAGGCAACCATTAGCAACTGTTCAAATAATTACGGCCCCTACCAGCACATTGAAAAGTTCATTCCTCGCCAAATTACCAATATCTTAAGTGATATCAAACCAAAACTCTACGGCGAAGGCCTTAATGTACGAGACTGGATTCATGTCGACGACCACAACGAAGCAGTTCACCTAATTTTAGATAAAGGCGTAAACGGCGAAACTTACATCATTGGTGCCGACAACGATCACACTAACAACAAAATGGTAATTGAAATGATTTGTGAGCTGATGGGCAAGCCGAAAGACTGGTACGAGCATGTAACCGACAGGCCGGGCCACGACATGCGCTACGCTATGGACAGCAGCAAACTGCGCCGCGAACTCGGCTGGCAACCTCGCTACACCGACAACAATGGTATGCGCGAAGGTCTCAAGCAAACAATTGCGTGGTACGAAGCCAACCGCGACTGGTGGCAAACCGAAAAAGACGCCGTTGAAGCGGCTTACGCCAAACAAGGCCAATAAACCCCTCTAGCTGGCTGACGATTTGGCTGCTTCGTAAGCGGCCACTATTTCAGGAATCATTATTTTATGGTGCTCGAGAGTTGATTCAGGTAGGGAATTAACGGGGAAGAATTGCCCTGTTAATTTTGTGTCGTCTATTACCTCTACTTCTATATAGTGCACCAAATCGAGCTCACGACCCCTAGTAACATCCCAAAATTTCGTAGTTACCTGCACTGGCTCGCCAACGTAACGAATTCCCTCGCCTAATTCGTCTTTTAACACTCTGGCGAAGCCAGATGCCAAACTGCCTTCTTCGTCAGTAGAGCGAATTACTGTACCAGGAATGTGCCAGCCACTTGGCCAGTGAGGGTCGTTTTCAGGCCGCTGCGTCAGATAAATTTCAAGTCCATCGGCTGTGTTTCGTAGCGGCGCCACCTCCATCGTTGGTGTGGTTACTAAGTTGGCAACCGACCAAAATATCGGCAGCGGCAGGTAGCCGCGTGGCAAACGCTGGAGTTGGCTTGCTACCGCATTGATTTCATCGTCTGTTAGAGGCTGCTGGTTATCTGTCATTGTGAAATCATTGTCTCACTCTTCCCTGTTAAGAACAAGCAGTATATTGACTTTTTTGCTGTTTTTTGCTATAATATATTTCAGAGTCCAACCCTGGGCTCTTCTGATCGATTGGAGCTCTTTCCCATGACCAACAACCTGCTCGTCGCGCCCATGCTCGACGACTACACCGCTGACACCACCCCCGGCTGGACGCACTCCGGCGAGGGCCACCACGTCGTGGTGAACTCCCGCTTCGGCCAGCTCGAGGTCGGCATGGTCCCGGGCAAGTCCTGGGACCAGTGGCTGTTCCACGAGAACGGCGGCGGCGGATCACTGGTGATCGGCTACGCCTGGCTGACCTCCGGCCTGCACGTGATGATGCTCAAGGCGAACCGCTTCAACCTCGAGGGCGACCAGGACGACTGGGAGCTGCCGGGTGGGTTCGTCGAGGACGGCGAGACCAAGCTCGTCGCGGCCATCCGTGAGGGCCTCGAGGAGACCGGCCAGCTGACCAACCCCTCGCCCGTTCCGGGGCGAGGCTTCGTCGGCAACCGCGCCTTCTTCAAGCTCCAGAGCGAGGACGAGGGCACCTCCGTGTTCGCGTTCGAGCTCACCGACGAGCAGGTCGAGGCCGTCCAGGCCAACGACAACCTGTCGTTCATGACGCTGAAGGACGCCGTGCGGATCACGCGCGACGCCCTCACCGGCATGGCGCTGGCCCGCTTCATGGTCGAGCAGTACTGAGCCGTCGCAGCTACAAGCGACTGGCTCGCCAAGGCAACTCCGTGCCTCAAACGGAGCAACGATACGCGTTGTAGCACTACCCATCGGGTGCTCCGCGTATCGGACACTCGTTTTACAATTGTGTAATTGTACTGATGAGTCCAAAAGGACGAAAACGAGTATCACCCCTCCATCTTTTGCTATAATGGGTAACAGATGGAGGAATGCTTCTCATGGCCGATTTAACGGTAAAAACAACCCCTATTCCGGGGCTTTTAGTCCTTACCCTACCCGTTCACGGTGACAACCGGGGTTGGTTTAAGGAAAACTATCAAAAAGAAAAGATGGAGGCGTTAGGCTTGCCGCCGCTCGATGTTGTACAAAACAACATTAGTTTCAACGCCGACGAAGGCACCACTCGTGGACTACACGCTGAACCGTGGGAGAAGTTTATATCTGTTGCTAATGGGTCCGTTTTTGGAGCTTGGGTAGACCTACGTAAAGGCGATTCTTTCGGCGCGACATTTAGTATCGAGATCACTCCGGAAATTGCTATTTACGTGCCGCGTGGTATTGGCAATGGCTACCAAACATTGGAGCCAAACGTTGCCTACACTTACCTTGTGAACGCCCACTGGTCCCCCGAAGCAAAATATACCTTCGTGAACCTATTCGATGAAACCGTCAACATTCAGTGGCCAATTGCTCGAGAGAAAGCGATTATTTCCGAAAAAGACGCCGGGCACCCAATGCTCGCCGACGTAACACCAATGGAGGTTTAAATGAAAAGCGAAGAAGTATTTATTATTGGAGCAAACGGACAGCTTGGCACCGCACTACGCGAACTATATCCTAACGCACGCTCAGCCGATATCGATGAGCTTGATATTACCAATAAAACATCGGTCGAAGGCTTTGATTGGTCTGGTGTAAAAGCAATTTTTAACGCAGCCGCCTTTACCAACGTAGATGGCGCAGAAACAGCTGAAGGCCGCAAAGCTTCATGGAAAGTCAATGCAACTGCTGTTGCCTACCTGGCCGAGGTTGCTCAAAAGCACGATATCACACTTGTACACATCTCTAGCGACTACGTGTTTGATGGCACCAGCGACCTCCACACCGAAGATGAAGATCTTGCTCCGCTCAATGTGTATGGTCAGTCGAAAGCAGCTGGTGATATCGCCGTGAGTTTAGCGCCAAAGCATTACTTGCTTCGCACCAGCTGGGTTATTGGCAAGGGCAACAACTTTGTTCTCACTATGAAGAGTCTAGCCGACCGAGATATTACACCTGGTGTGGTGTCTGACCAAATTGGCCGCCTCACCTTCACCGACACACTTGCTGCTGGCATTCAACATCTGGTTGATTCTAAGGCTGAATACGGCACTTACAACCTTACCAATGCTGGCGAATCAGTCAGTTGGGCAGACATTGCCAAGGTGGTATACGAAAAAGCCGGCAAATCTGCCGATGACGTAACTCCGGTTACTACCGAAGAATACTACGCGGGTAAAGAAGGCATCGCACCTCGCCCCCTAAAAAGTACACTGAGCCTCGATAAAATTACTGCAGCTGGCTTTACGCCAAAAGATTGGCGCGAAGCACTCGATGAATACTGGCAAACGATAGAGGAGACGAACTAATGAAAGGAATTATACTAGCGGGTGGATCTGGCTCACGGTTATGGCCTATAACGCACGGCATTTCAAAACAATTAATGCCAATTTATGACAAGCCGATGATTTACTATCCACTTAGCACCCTGCTGCTGGCTGGTATTTCCGACATTTTGATTATTACCACGCCGGAAGAAAACGCCATGTTCAAGCGTTTGCTCGGTGATGGTAAAAAATGGGGGATCAAGCTTTCGTATGAAACACAACCTTCCCCGGATGGTTTGGCTCAGGCCTTCATTATAGGCGAAAAATTCATTGGCAAAGATAGTGTTGCCTTGGTACTGGGCGATAACATTTTCCACGGTAGTGACCTTGGTGTTTCACTGAAAAAATGCGTGAAAGACGATGGTGCAACCGTATTCGCCTACGAAGTGTCCGACCCAGAGCGCTACGGCGTGGTGGAATTCGACGACAAACGCCGAGCCATCTCGATTATCGAAAAGCCAACTCACCCGCGCTCGAACTTTGCGGTGGTTGGGCTGTATTTCTACGACAACGACGTGATTGAAATCGCCAAAAACTTGAAGCCAAGTGACCGCGGTGAACTTGAAATAACAGATGTCAATGAAGAATACCTACGCCGAGGCAAACTAAACGTACAAACCCTCGACCGTGGAGACGCATGGCTCGACACCGGTACCATTGGTTCGCTACATGATGCGTCAGACTACATTCGGGTGATCCAAAAACGAACCGGCTTGATTATCGGCAGCCCAGAAGAAGTTGCCTACCGCGAAGGGCTTATAACCAAAGATCAGTTGAATGACCTAGCCGAGCCGCTGCGAAAATCTGGCTATGGGGAGTACTTGTTGAATGTCGAATAGTCCCAGTACAACCACTATAACCGTACTCGGTGCGGGTTACGTAGGTCTTACGACTGCCGCCCTGCTCGCTCACTGTGGCTTTCGGGTCTACCTGATTGAGCCAAACAAAGACCGTCTTGATGTAGTCAAAAAAGGTAAATCGTTCTTTTTTGAAGAAGGACTTGACCCCGTTATCAAACTCGCTGTTGATTCTGGCGACTTAATTCCTACTGCCTCGTATAAAGAAGCCGTCCCGCACAGTGATATCATATTTTCGTGTGTAGGAACTCCTGACAACCCTGATGGGAGCTCAAATCTCACCTACGTCTTTAGCGCTGCCGAGGAAACTGCGAAACATGCAAAAGAAGGTACAGTCTACGTGCAAAAAAGCACCGTACCAGTTGGTACCGGCACACGTGTTATTGAACTGTTCAAAGAAAAGAATGCCGGCATAGAATATGTCTCGAATCCTGAATTCCTTCGAGAAGGTACTGCGGTATATGACACATTGTATTTTGATAGGGTTGTCGTCGGTGGTGACAACAAAGCGGCGGTTGACGCCGTAATGGACGTCTACTTCGCTCTCGAACGATTTCGTGATCACATTGCGCACATCGCTCGCGTACCTACCGGTGCTCGGGGCGATAAGTATATTGCTACTGGGCTTAATAGTGCCGAGCTTATAAAAGTTTCTTCCAATGCCTTTCTTGCCTTAAAAATCTCTTTTGCAAACTCCATTGCTATCCTAGCCGATAAAGCGGGAGCTGACGTGGTGGAAGTTATGGACGCCGTTGGGGCAGACAACCGTATTGGCAGAGCCTTCCTAAACGCAGGTCGAGGCTATGGCGGTGGCTGCTTCCCTAAGGATGTGAGTGGTTTGATCTCAAGCGGACTTGAATATGGTGTTGACCTGGAAATAATGCAAGCCGCTCAAGCACAAAATCAGCTTATGCCCGGATACGTGGTTGATAAGCTGCAAGATGCAGTGGGTCAGCTTACCGGAAAAAGAATCGCCGTGCTAGGACTCGCCTTTAAAGCCGGCACTAGTGACGTACGAAAGTCACCTGGTGTGGCTATTGCTAATAAGCTAAAAGAGGCCGGCGCCGACGTTATTAGCTACGACCCGCAAGCCAACGAGGAAGCAGCGCCAGACCTACATGACGATGTTACACAAGTTGAGACTATCGACGAGGCAATCAAAAGTGCAGATGCGGCCGTGATTGCCACCGAATGGGGGGAAATCCTAAAATACCCTGCTGAATCGTTTGCTCAGCACTTAAAAACAAAAGTACTCCTCGACGCAATCAATCAATACAACGCAGTGGACGCTACAACTGCCGGTCTATCCTATTTAGGAATTGGCCACAGTGTATAGTTAAGTTACTCTTCGTAACGAAGGCTATCAACTGATGGTGGGTTCGGAGAAATTTCAGCCGCGACACCAGGCAGCACGGTCGTGTTGAATATTTGCTCTTCTGTAAGATTCTCTAGAGCAGTGGCAAGAGCTGCTTTCTTGTCGTCGTCTGCTAGCTCAATCAAGTATGCACGCACTTCTTTGTAGTACTCAGGCCAGTCGTTGCCAAAGAAAGCAGTTGATTCTGCATCTGTTTTTCGTGCTAGGTAGTACTCCGACATATCGTCGATAGCTTTATCACTCATTCCTTTAAAGCGGAATTGTGCTGCCATCGCGTCAGCGATTCCTACAATTGCCGCAACTGGGCCTTTTGCTCGGATGCTCGCTTGTCGTCGTTCACTTGGAGACATTGCTTCAACTTCTGAAAGGGAAACCCCGAGTAGAGCGGCAAGTGATTCTCGCTGAGAGCTGGCTTTATTTAGCATTGAAGCTAGCGCTTCATCGCGCTTTTCAGCCTCGAGCCTCCCATCCTTTACTGCCTTGTCTACGACAGCTTCGTATTCTTCGTCGGTACTGTAAAGACGATCACTTCGACCAGTATTTTGCGCAGCTATGATTACTTCCATAGGAACACCTTGTTCAAGAAGATACTTCCATAGCTTCCCGTCACGTAGTACTGGGTTATCGAGACTATTCTCGAAACCACCGGCACCGGCAGACAGCTCAGCTGGTTTTTCAATATCATGTACTAGTGCGGCTGTTTCTACAGCGGCTGCTTTGTCGATATTGTCATATAATGCAGCGGCTTCTATGTCCGTTTTATTTACACCGACCGCACCGTGACTAGCGACCAAATCTGCTAGATGGTCAGCGATAGCGGTTACTCCAGCAATGTGCTCGAGTAGCTGAGTCCATTTTTTTGCGAATTCTTCGTTTTGGTCACCGGCCAGATTGAAGGTCGTAAGAGCATCGTGCGCAACAGGATTGTCTGCGAATTTCGAGACAGCCCATCGTTGGTAAATACGAGCACGTTCACCATTTTTCTCGCGGCTAAATACATCAATTTGTGTATTATAGTGTTCTGAATCTTCAGAAGCGTTTCCAACACGGATAATATGACGTAGCGATGCTAGCCGAGTAACTCGCTCGTCTGTTTGTTGGTTAATGCTTTGGTGTAGTTCAGGTGTTCTCATAACTCTATTATAGCACAAACGTTTTAAAAATGCAATACCCTGCCTCTGTTTACCTACACCTTAGGGTACGTTATAATATAAGCAGTTAAATTAGTGGAGACTGATATGAAAGTTTTTATTCAAATTCCTTGTTTGAACGAAGAAGAAACACTACCAATGGTGTTCGAAAAAATGCCGAAGACACTTCCGTATGTGGATGAAGTTGAGTGGCTTATTATTGACGATGGCTGTACTGACAAGACTGTAGAAGTCGCTAAAAAGCTTGGCGTTCGACATTTTGTTCACCACCGAAAAACAATGGGTCTCGCGCGCAGCTTCCGTGACGGTGTTGACTACGCCCTAAAACACGGTGCCGATATTGTGGTAAATACTGATGGCGACAACCAATACCCACAAGACCGTATTGCCGACCTCGTAAAACCAATTATTGATGGCGATGCCGAAATCGTGATTGGCGACCGACAAACCGCGAAGATTTCAGATTTCTCTGGTTTTAAGAAAATCATGCAACGCTTTGGTAGCTGGGTCGTAAATAAAGCTGGAGGCACGAACTTGCCAGATGCGCCAAGTGGTTTCCGCGCCTACTCTCGCTACTCGCTATATCGTCTAAATATCGTCACTCAATTTAGTTACGCCATGGAAACTATTATCCAGTCTGGTACGAAACAACTTAATATCGTTAGCATTCCGATTGTTACCAATAAGAAAACCCGTGAGTCGCGCTTGTTCAAGAACATTTGGCAGCATATGGGCAAGTCTGGCCAAGCAATCATTCGCAACTTTGTGATGTACAAGCCACACGCTATTTTCGTGACACTAGGTTTAGTGTTTTTTGTGGCTGCTGCAATTCCATTCGTACGCTTCCTCTACTTTGTAGCTATAGGCGAAAGCGCCGGTCACGTTCAGTCACTCATTTTTGGTACGGCGATGTTACTCGGCGCAATGCTTTCGTTTGCCCTGCTCGTCATTGCCGACTTACTAAAGACAAACCGAATACTGCTTGAAGATCTTGAAGAGCGTGTGAAAGAAATTCAGTACTCTAAAAAATAGCCTACACAAAAAATTGTAAATCCAGGAGCAAAATGAGCAAAAAAATAGCGAACCGTAGCACAAAAAATAGCGAAGTACATCTTTTTATTCTTTGGGAAAAGGCACGGACTCACGAAAAAGAGATCCTGCAAGACATCAAAGAGAAATTTTCGATTGTTCGTATTTATGAGGTTACCTGGAGCAAAGAAGCATTTTCAAATAATCTCTCGCGCTTTTATGGAGCCAAACTACCGCCGAATTCTAACAAAGAGCAGCACTGCGGAACGGGCCCGTTTCTTGCCGTTATTGTTGAAGATACTGACCCAGTATATGAAACTCACACGACAACCAAGGGCGATCAGCACGTAAATACAAAACTGTTTACATCAAAAGCACTACATCGAGAATGGACTGGCGGTGGCCACCGTGTTCATGGTTCAAACACAGTTGTTGAAGCAGATCAAAACTTGACCTTACTATTTGGTAAAACCGGCAACCAACTGCTACGTGAGGTTGGTAGCAAACGAAACGATACCTATGTGCCATTAGCTAAAAATCTTGAAGGCTACGACGGTTGGCAAAGTCTCGAGCACCTGCTAACAGTGCTAAATTCAACAACTCCGTATGTTGTACTGAGAAACTTTGACTCGTTCCCGCATGACTATTATGCAAAAGATCATGGCGATATTGACCTTCTTGTTGCCGACTATGCCGAAGCACGATACCTATTGAACGCAACACCTGTGTTTAAGGCCGATCACCGTGTTCACTTTAGTGCGCGAATTGCCAACGACGAGGTTCGGTTTGACATTCGTTCGGTTGGCGATGGGTACTACGACACTGCGTGGCAACAAGAGATTCTTGAAAGCCGAGTGTTGAACGCTAAAGGATTCTACACCCCCAGCCCAGATAACTATGTCTACAGCCTGCTCTACCACGCGCTTGTGCATAAACCGGCCGTAGCAGGAGATTATGCGAAAAAATTATTCCTTGCCGCAAAAAATATTGGGCTTAGCCTTGGCGGGAAAGAATTTGATACTGCCGTTGCGTCAAAAGCATTAGTAAGCTTTTTATTAGATAAGGGATACATATTTACTCAACCACGCGATAAATCAGTGTACGTGAATATGGAGACAGTGCAGCTTGGCAAAGCTGCAGGAATACGCTTTTCAAAAAATCGAATGACGCCACTGCGAAACCATTTGAAAAAAGCAAAGTCTCGCTTCAAACATTATCGCGTGAAGGCTCGTCGAATTATTAACCGCAATATTCGAAAGATTCTTTCGAAAGATTATGGCAAATAAACAACGTATCCTGCTTGCATCGCGAGCAGTTGAATCTCCGCCACAAGAAGGCGGCTTTGTCTTGCTACGAGATGTAGCCGAGACACTCGTTGATGATGAGCAACTTAGTCCAGTGATGCTATCGAGCACAAATAAATCGTACGGATCAATACAAACTGAAAAAGTGTTTAGCGCAACTGGTTGGAACAGCCGGCTACGGCTTGAGTTTTTCATTGGGCTGTTTCGTGTGGCGCCTTCTTACCCAATCGTGCACATGGCTCACATACCTACACGCTCAAATGTACGACTCATGAAAATTGCGGCAGCGCGCGCAAAAAAGCGAGGAACACGCTTTGTACAAACCATCACTGGCTTACCGGCAGTAAGCGATAAAGAGCTAAAGAGGCTTTTGTGGGGTGATTACATCGTATGTCAATCACCTAGTGCTCTTGCACGCGTACGGTCTGTAGGCGGCAGTAATTCTTCTCTTATCGTTCCTTGGCCGTCACCTAAGCGTGTTGCAAAAAACGCAAGCCGAGCGCAACAAACACGAAAGCGTTACGGCATCAAGAAAGGCCCTTTGGTGGTATTTCCTGGTGAATTCGAACGAATGGCAATTGGTACAGATTTTACAGAATGTATCGATGAGTTTTTGGGTGATTTTCCAGAGGCAACGATTGTACTTGCCTGCCGTTTTGATACGTTAGGCATTGGCAGCAAGCTCGCGGAGTCTAAGCCAGATAATGTTCGATCTGTAGGTAAAACCAATGACATAATTGAACTGATGGAAGCAGCTGATTTGGTCATATTTCCAACCCGAAAAATGGACTCTAAGTTTCATCCTCCACTGATTATTACCGAGGCTCTGACGTTAGGTACAAAGGTAGTCGTGAGTGATTTAATCGACATTAAGCCCGATGTTTCACCGCTGTTGTTTAGGTCTAAGCCAAATGCTAGCTGGCAAGAATTTGCGCATACCATGCTCGATGCACTTAACTCAAGCAAACCATTGGGTGTAACAACAAAAGGATTCTCATTGCTTCAACACTCGTACCGTGATATTTATAAAAAGCTTCTAGAGGATACTGAACAATGAATGCGCTAAAGGCAATCCGTAGCTGGTTCCGCGCGCACAAGCGACCCATTTCGATTGTCATCGGCCTACTATTCTTAGTGTTGATTGTCTATTACGTCATTAAGAACATCCAAGACTTTCAGACACTTCGCATCACTAACCCATGGCTGCTTGTGATTATCTTCGTATTCGTGCTGGTACGTAACTTTTCTACAGGACTGGTCATGGATACCGTACTTCGTCCCGTTGGTGTACGCCTTCGTTTAGTTGAATCATTTGGTCTTGCGAACCTTACACGACTTGTGAATCAGCTTGTTCCTGGAAATGTTGGAATTGTGATGCGGTCGGTGTACTTAAAGCGTCGCCACGGCTTAACCTATTCGACATTCGCTTCAGCATTTACCGCTAGCCAAGTGGTGCTGTATCTTATCTCTTCGCTACTTGGCATCTTGGCATTATATGTGATGCAGCAAAGTGGGCAGGTAGTTCACCCGATGTTTTTATATGCTTTAGTTATCTTCGTTATTGGGCTCGGGGGCGTGCTACTGCTTCCTCGCTCACTTCAACGATTTGTTACACACAAACGCCTCACAAAAGTTTTATCGAGCTGGTTTAGTATTCGAGACAATAAAGCAACCTTAGCACGACTCAGTGTTTGGTCGCTTCTTTTTATCGTTTCCTCAACACTCATTATGTATGCGAATTTTGGTGCTCTTGGCTGGCCAATTAGCATATGGGCAGCCTTGTTCTTTAGCTCAATCAATATCGTTAATACGCTCTTCGCCATCACTCCGGCGGGATTCGGAATCAGCGAAGGAATCATCGTACTGCTGGCATCCTCGGTTGGTATACCTGTTCACGTTGGGTTGGCAGCGGCATTAATGCAGCGTGTCATCACCTTCTTTGCTGTAATTATTGTCGCGCCCTACTTCTCAAGAATACTCTTCGGTCTAAGTGCTCGCGACGTCTTGCGCGGCAAGTTCGCTAAATAGCTTACTGTACTGCTCGATCCAAAACAGACCGTAGTACTTTTTGCTGAGCAGCCTGAGAAAATTTCTTTTTGTATAAGTCCTGTCCGCTTTTGCCAATCTTCGCTAGTTTGTCTTGGTTTTCGTATGCCCACAAAATGTTGGCAACCAGCTCATCGGTTGAACCCTGTTTTATAAGCAAACAATTGCGCTTATCAACAAAGCCCACTTCTTCATCGATTGCTCCAATGATGGTTGGTTTTGCTATCGAGAGGAACTGATAGGCTTTTCCTGTTATTACTTTTTGTGCCTGAGGCGTTCCGGCGAATGGACCACCTAGACACAAGTCTGAGCGTCGAATGTAATCAGGAAGCTCTTCGTATTCTACCCATGGCTTGTGCTCAACATTGTTGAGTTTTCTCTTCGCAACATCAGCCAAAAAGACTTCCATATCCTCTTTTCGGTTTGCGCCTCCAATAATCGTGAATTGAATATCCTTCTTATCTTTTAGGGCCTCGGCTGCGTTAATAATATGATTAATTCCATGTAGCGGTAAGAAATTGCCGTAGAAGAAAACATTGAATGATTTTTTATTGTCTTTTTCTTTCGAGGAAGACTCAGTAAATACTTTTTCATCAGTTCCTACATACAGTGTCGTAAATTTATCTGAGCTAATCCCAAAGTTCGTAAAAGAATACGATGCATGTGCGTAGGTATCGCTGAGCACGTAGTCTGCTGCGTTTAACGTATACTTTGTGTAGAAACGCACTAGTTTCTCTAGTACACTCCCCTTTTTAAATTTCTTGTGTTCTTCAATTGTCCAAAGATATGGATTAAGAAATTCATCATATATAAGTGGCTTGCCAGCTGTGATGAGTCGAACGAGCCAAAAAAGTTCAGTACCACGAAAGCCAAGCATATACACATCAGGCTTCTCAACTACCCGTAAGCGTACTAGCTTTGCAATGGTTTGTACGTAGCGTAGCACTCCAGTACTCGTGTTCATGGCCTTCACTACCGTAATGTCATCCATACGGTCGAGCAATTGAAGAATATACTGCGTACGAACGTACTTTGGGTATTTATATGATAGTATGTAAGCTACTTTCATGGTTATTCCTTTACAAGCGGGGTTAAGGCACCACGCGCTGATGTATTAATTTGTCTTACTGCTGGCGAATTCCAATACCAACTTGAATCGCTTCGAACAATATGCGTAACAAGCCCTCCACCTTGCGTAAACAGTATGAGCACGACTGCAAAAATAGACCATCGAAGAGTTCGGCTGTACCGCGTCAAATAACTTACCGCGACAACAGCCATAGTTAGGTAAATAGGTAGCAAGCTTAGTATGTAGCGAGGCTGATTCGCATACGCTGCGTGCAGCCTATAATAACCAATTGCATTTACTACATATACCGACGCCACCAGCATGACGAACATCCCAGCTACAAAGTACCAGCTTACTGACGCATTTAGGTACCGCCAGGCGAACACCAGCGCAATAATACTAGCAATAATTCCTCCGTAGATTGTTAGGGTTATTAGCGGCAGGGGTTTACGCAGTACAAAAGCGCCAGATTCAGTGCTATTACCGGTCATGCCTGTCATCGTCACCATATTTCTCGTCCAAATTTTCGTAAAATCGACTATATCACCAACCGGTCGCTTACTTGCCGTTGCTTCTGCCTCTCGATTACGTTTCACTATACCGTTGTTTAAGCATTCTTCGGTTGTATGTAGCTGAACACATGAAGGTTTGACCGAGCCATACACCAGCACGTTCCGCGCGTAGGTAATCATAAATAAGCCAACAATAAGTACTAAAGCCAACATTAGCGCTATGGATTTTCCGCGCAGAAGCAATGTTAGCTGAGCTGAGAAATTTTTTAGTCCTTTTACTATGTACGTTCTACGCGCTAGTAGCAAGTAAACAATAATCGCGAGAATACTTGCGGCAAAAATAGGCAAAAACGTATACTTCACCAACGCCGTCAAGCATCCTACCGATATAAGCAGGAATACATTGTGCCAATTGAGCGGCTTTTTCGACTGAAGCAAATCTATCGCTAATAGCAAATACAGCATGGTTAGCGGAAATAGCAGGTTGTCGTAATTTATTGTTGCCGCAACGAGGGACGTTACAGGTAACAATACAAATAGTAATAGCCCGATGTTGATATGCACATATCGTATTTGTATCTTTCTCATGAGCTTTGCTGCCAGTATAAGACCAATAGCAAAGAAGGCGATATTTATAACCCTGAGTAGCAGTATTTGTACAGCAAGATTTTCGGTACCGAGCTGAACGGTTCGATAGACAAAGCTGAGGAGGTAGTGGTAAAGACTGACTTGGACAGTCATATTTGCCGGGGCATCTTCTGTATAGGGTGAAATCTGTGAGCTATAGGTCTGTATTAAATTAACATGCGCGGTTTCGTCATAAATCATCGGAAAGCGAAAACTAAAAGCAATCCACAATGCCTGGATAACCAGCAGCGTAATGACAATCCATGTTACTCGTTTACTGTCCATTACGTCTCGCAAACGATTCAGTAGTTTCGACTGAGGTGATTCATTCTTAGGCATTGCGTGACCCTTCTTTTTTGTCACCATAAGACAGTAGCCAGAATAGCCAGCTGATCCCGGTGAGAGCCAGAATAATTAGCATACAGGCGAGAACGAGCGGTACGTTATTCTGAACTATCGCCTCCCCGGCTATCTCAACCCAGTTCATCCCTGCGTATATATCAGGCTGCCTTGTACTTAACCTGTCAGCAATTTGCCAAATTGCTTGCATAGAGGTGACAAGAATAAATGCTACTACTGCATAAGGTAGAGCCTTGCGCAGAGAAAAGAGTGCATATGAAACGACGAGTCCAACAGGCAATAACGCCGGCAAGAGATAACGAGCACTATATTGGCCATAGCCCCACGCATGGTCTATCTGTGTTGCCAAAATTAAACCGAAATAAAGAATGAGTAATCCTGCCATTACCACTTGGTGTTTTCGGCCCAGTAGTTTTTTCCATTCATTTCTTGTGGTTGCCGCAACAATTGCGACAACAGCGGCAATTACGGTAAAAGGTAAGTTAAGTTGCTCTTTGTTCATCCGACCCAGTGGCGCAATTGTTGCCGCATTGTATAGGTAGGGGCTTGTTACAACTTCTGGAAGCGACTTGTAGCGACGCTGTTCTGTTATTGCGTTCTTGCCGTTTGATGTCTTCAAGAAACTTCCCGACTGTTCATAATTTCTTAAGTAAAACCAACTTGATGGCACCACTGCGCACACCAGGATAACCACAGCTACCAATATACCCTTTCCGGAATTACGAAAATCTATGTGCGAGCGTTTGCCCAGCAACCCAGAATAGGCGATGACAATCGCAGCTAAGCTTATAAAAAGCGGCACTACGTAGGTTGATCGTGACAGTAAGCCTAATGCAGATACAACCACCAACCAAACAAGATATTTTTTCTCAGGTCCTTCCTTTAGTACAAGATAGCTGAGAGTAAGTGCAATAGTGGAAAACAGCACGATAAGTGAATCATTCATAATATTGCCAATTACCTGAATAAAGGTAATGTAAAACGCTCCCACCGCTGGAAGAAGTAGCGTAAATGTTCGGTTGCGACTGCTAAATACCCAGCCCGCCCAAGCCAACGCAACAATACAAGCAATGCCCAGCAGTATGTTTACTCCTCGACCTAATGCTACGGCAATTTGCCAATCACCACCGTCAAGAAACAGCTTCATGACTGGTGCTTGAATAGCATAATACAGTGGAGGATGGTTTGATACATACTGGAGCGGGAACTTGCCAATAAATGGATACATCGTACCTTCGGCAAAACGCGGTAAATCACCATGTGATACCTGCCAAACGTAATCTAAGTGCGGCAACGAATCGTCATTGCCAGTCCATGGGAAAATTATGCTATACAAGCCTACCACCCCTATAAATGTCGCAATAATTGCTAGCACTCCATTGCGAACCATGGGGGGCACTTGCCTAAGGTGTTGTATCAAGAACATTTTATGTAATTATACCGTAAAGCAGGCAAGTTAACCACTTGTTCTTTAGAACCATAAGTAGTATAATAGTATATGTAATCACCTCTTATGAGCATGCAAAAATCAACATCGAAACGTAACATCATACTCATCGTCCTCGGCGCTGTATTGCTCATTGCTTTGGGTATAGCTGCTTATTTATATTTCACACCGAAAACAGCTACTACCGAGCCTGATACAACTAACTACGCTCCCCCTACTTCCGAAGAAACGAAACAAGGCCAAGATATAAAGAAACAAATTGTCGAAGAGGATCTTTCAAAAAACGAGCAAGCCGACACACCTAAAAAGACTTTTTCTCAACAAATAACTACCGCCGAAAAAACAGATGGTACTCTGTATGTTCGCAATGAAATTGCCGGGGTGTACCAGTCTGGAACGTGCACACTCACGCTCGTAAATGGTAGCAAAACCGTGAAAAAGACCGCGGGCGTCCAGGCACTGGCCAAAACAAGTACATGCAAAGGTTTCAATATTCCTGTGTCTGAACTATCTTCGGGAACGTGGGATTTAATCCTTTCGGTAACGATAAATGACATGACCGCTGATGATACGGCCAAGGTTGCACTATGAGAAAGATAGCGGCTCTATTCGCCCTCAGCCCTTTCCTGCTCGCGATTGGTGTCCTTTGGGCGCCACAAGCCCACGCATCAACGGCAGGCTTCCAAGCTGGCGATATCATGAACGACACGGTGATGGCAAAATCAAAGTCAATGACCGTAACGCAAATTCAACATTTTCTTGATAGCAAGGTCCCTACCTGTGACACGAATGGCAACCAAAATTCAGAGATGAACAATAGTGGTGTGCCAGATTACAATGGCAATGGCTCAATTCAGCGTTGGGAGTGGGGAAAGAAGAAATACGGTCAAACCAAATTTGTGTGTTTAAAAAATTATTCAAAAAATGGTAAAAGTGCAGCACAAATAATCTATGATGCTGGTCAAACTTACTCCATCAACCCTCAGTCACTAATTGTATTACTACAGAAAGAACAAGGACTTGTAACAGACACGTGGCCCCTAAATATTCAGTACCGAACTGCCACCGGGTATGGCTGCCCTGACACGGCACCGTGCGACTCTCAGTATTATGGCTTAACCAACCAGCTAAAGTGGGCAGCCAAGATGTTTCGCTCGATTATGGACCAAGATCCTGATTGGTATTCGCCTTACGTAAAAGGAACCAACGCGAGGGTTTATTGGCATCCAGATACAGGTCGGTGTGGTTATGCGTCGTTGAATATTCGTAACTGGACCACAGCAAGCTTGTATAGCTACACCCCCTACCGCCCAAACCAAGCCGCACTCGACGCTGGGTATGGTACCGGTAATAGCTGTAGCTCATATGGCAACCGCAACTTTTACTCGTACTTTACTGATTGGTTTGGATCTACCCGAACAGTGCTCGTTAAGGTTGGCTCAAGCCCGGCTATCTACCTAGTTTGGGGGTCTAATTATTACCCTGTTCCTTCGAATACAATTCTAAGCGCCTATGGCTTGACAGACAAGACTGTTGCGACCGTTTCGCAAAGTCAACTTGATACCTATACGCTAGGTCCTGCGCTGAGCCGAGTCGTACGCTTCGGCTCTGACCCAACTGTTTTCCTGGTCGACGGTGGCGATATCCACCCGGTCACGAGTTGGGGACTATTGGCTAACTACGACTACAATAGTTCAGACAAAATCGACTTTTCTGACACTACAGTGAAAGACCTGTTCTCTGTCGCACCGACTCTAAAAACACTTGCTCGAAAAAGTGACGGGTCAATTTACGTAGCAGATGCTTCGAAAAAACGACTCTTCCCCGACTCGGCAACTTTCTCGACACTTGCCGCAAGTCTTTCTGATGACGGAACAAAGTCCTATTCGAACTTATCAAAAACTCTTGTCGATAGCCTCTCGGACGGGTCACCCGTGTTGCTTGATGGTAAAATTGTAAAATCCAAGAGTACCAGTACTGTCTATCTGTACGAAAATAATTCGCTTCTGCCGTACTCGGCGTCAGAATGGTCTGCATGGGGCAAAAAGCTAGATTACGATTTCTTTAGCGCTAGTAGCCTTTCACAAATAACTCCGGCTGGCGACACACCAGGCTATTTTGCTACAAACGGTTCAACAAACTATGTCGTGTCGGGCGGCAAGAAATACTCAATGGGGCCAACCACGATGACCGCGTGGGGTATGGTAAATGGAGATTTTGATACTCGAACGAATGCAAGCTTATCAAGGCTAAGCTCGGCGGGGTCAATTGGTAGTCTCATTTCCAATAGTTCGGGTGGTGTGTATAAAGTACTATCGGGCGCAGCTATACCCTATGTAACGAGCGGCGACTTTACTGGATCAGGCAATTCTTGGTCGAGCGTTGTAAAAGTTCCGAATGAAGTGATTAGCTCTCTTGATAGCTCTAGTTCTATTGTATTCAAGCCTGGTAGTTTAATTCGACAACCTAATGGAGCAGTTTCGCTTATCGACTCTGGTTTTGTACGTCACTCAATACCGTCAATGGAGATATTCAATGCATATGGATTTAAGTGGAGTTCAGTCCGGAATTATGGCCAAAATTCACTCGATGTCTACACAGACGAACCTCTGAAGTCGCTTGCTTTGGTGTCTGGTAGTACGCACTATCTTGCAGATTCAGGTAGGTTGTTCATGGTCAGCCCTACCGCCTACGGTTCAAGTCAGTTCAACTTCTCACCATCAAACGAAGTTGCCCTGCAGTCAAGTAAAACAATCTCTGGCCTGGATAAGTCCAAGACGCTAGAACAGTTTATTACCTCGTCGTCTTCACCAATTATTTATAAAGTCATCAACGGTCAAAAACGCCCGCTAGCATCCATGGCCAGCTTCTATGCAAACGGCGGAGGCACCACAAAGCTACGAGTACTATCGCAGACATTTATCGACAGTCTTCCTACGGGTGCGGTCTTAAATTAAGGCTTTATACAATTCCGTCGTTGCGGATTATACGCTCGATTTCTTGCCAGCTGCGTTTGCGGTGGCGATGAACCCATAGCATTCCACCAACATAGAGAGGTAAACGCCCTAAACCTACAAAGCGACTTTTTATCGCTTTTTTAGCATCGTCTTTGCCGTGTTTTTGTGCAATGTACCTATAGAAGTGCTTCTCGAAACGTAGGGCTGAAGGTAACAGCGCAATAAATGTTCGTAGTGGCATATTTTTGAACATCAAGGCAGGTTGGTTACGTAGCGTCATCTGGATATTAAATGTGGTAGAGCGCTTTTTAGCACTGACCGAACCCATGTGATAGGCCCGTGCAGTTGGAACGAAGTAATTATCCCAACCTGTAGCAATAGCACGAAATGAAACATCCACATCTTCTAAGTACATAAAGAACTTTTCATCAAATAGGGTCATGTCTTGCTGCTCTTCTATAAAGTCTCTTGAATACATCGCAGCGGCTGCATTGACTCCAAATACGCGTCTTGGGTGTGCTTGTGAGCGCTCAAACTGATGCCCGTAGTTATGTTGCACAGCCTGTAGGTCTTTTCGTATGTACACATGTTCGGCATCAACGACCGAGTGGTTATAGTAATCCAGCGTTATTCCCTGGGCTGCAGCGACATTTGTTTTATCGTGCAGGTAATCTACTAGCTCTTTCGTCCAATCTTTGTCGAGCACTGCGTCACTATTTATTAGTGCGACGTAACCAACTTCTGCATCTTTTAAGGCTTCTTTGATGAGGATATTATTACCCTTAGCAAATCCGTTGTTTGCATCTGAAGCTGTTAGCAACACTTCAGGATATTTTTTGCGTACGTGGTCTGCCGTGCCATCGGCTGAGGCATTATCAATGAGATAGATAGCGGTATTGGCGTAAGTCTGTGCTTTTAAAGCGTCGAGACACTCGTCAATGATATCTTTGTTGTTCCAAGCTACAACAATGTATGCAACCTTTGGCTGCTTGCTACTCTTTGCCACTCGTTTTTATCTTTCCTTTTTTGGTGATAAATAGATTACTGCTAAAGAACCGAGCGTCGCCAGCTATTGGCAATTTTCTAAAGTTTACGTATGACCAGACTACATTATATGTTTGACTGTCTTTTTTCACCTTCTTAGAGAGTACTCTTCCTTCGACCGCTCCACTCAACTCGTCTACGTCGCGTACCCATTCAACATGCCCTAGCGGAGTCTGATCATTTGCTGCGCGACCCTTGAATAGTTCAACAGGGTTGCTTGCCGCGTCTCTTACGATACCCATATCGATAATCGCACCATAGTCACTATTCATAATCCGAGGAGCTACTGCTTTTACGTCCGGAAGTTCGAGTACGCCACAAAGTCTATCAAGCCAGTCGCTTTCTTGAGGCAGCGCTGTTTGCCTAAATATAAATAGTGCGTCGTGGGCTACTAGTGACTTTAGTTTTTCATCAAGTTTGCTTGGTTGAACTGCCAGAAAGTCAGGTGTAACCAATCCAGCATTGGTTTTCTCTTTTAGTTTTAGTAGGAAAGCTTGGTTCAGTTCATCTTGCTCGTTGATGCTTATTACTACATGAGCTGATTTAATAATTTCAGGGCTAAATTTGTGATTGTAAAAACCTGGTCGCTCGGGAATGTTCGTTACAATACCTTTTACTGTTCCCTTGTCATCGTACTCTTGTAGTGCTTTTCTTCCAGCTTCGAAAGCGTATGACTTGCTGTTGTGATTAACCGCGGTCGAGCCTTCGGCCTCTCTCCAGTGATACAGAATCTTGTTTACATGAGCAACCTTCAAGCCTTTATGCTTTCTGTGAATACGTAGTAGTAAGTCATAGTCTTGTGAGCCATCAAGCTCTGGTCGAAGCCCATCGACACTTTCTACCAGCTCACGCCTTACGACAGATAAGTGGTTGGTGTAGTTGGTGTTCAAAAATACGTGCGGCGACCAGTCGGGTTTAAAGAACGGGCTGTGACGCCATTTGCCATCGTCGCTTAGTTTGTCTTCGTCACTATAGAGAATATCGACAGCTGGGTCGGCAACAATTTTCGCCGCCATTTCATTTAAGGCGTGCGGATTAAGTGTGTCATCGTGATCGCAAAATACGATATATTTGCCAGTCGCCTTTGTAAGCGCAAAGTTTGTGTTAAAAGATATCCCGCCATTTTCTGTCATCTTGTGATATTTCAAACGCTGGTCTGTTTTACTAATTGCTTCAATTGCTTTCGACCGCTCATCGTCTGTTGAAGCATCGGCCATAATCAGCTCCCAATTTTCAAACGATTGGCCACGAATCGAATCAATCAGTGGAGATAGGTACTTGTCTTTCGTGTTATAAAAGGGAATAACGATTGAAAATAGCGTCTCTTTGCCTTCGTATTCTACGAGGGGAAGAAAGGTGTCTTTTTCAACCCATTGCATCCACCTGTCGTAATGTTCGTCGTACGGTACTGGTCGCGCCAACCCTACGAGCGCCGCAGTCTTTTTTAGCTTCATCCCACGACCGGTGCCGGGCGGGAAGGCTTTTCTCGCAATTTTTTTAATCATAACTTACCTTATTATACCTTTTTTTCGGACACTTGGTTTGAGTCTACGGTAAGACTCTACCGTCTTCCAGACCTTTGACGCTTTGATGTTCTGCAGTTCAGCATCCCTATGTCCTAACTCTGCCTTCAATGTTGCGTTGTCAAACTCAAGCTTTTGATTATTGACCTTAAGTAGATTGTTTTCACTTGTCTCTGATAGCACAACGGCCGTGACAAGTCCGGGCTGAGTTTGTAGAATCTCTTCTGCATTGTTTGAATTGTTGGTTTTATCTTCAAGCAGTGCAGTAACAAGCGCTATAGCGTTTGAGGTTATGATTTTAGCAAGAGTTTTGTCGTGTGAGTAGTATTCGTATGCATGTGCAAACAGTGCCAAAAATCCTTGAGCATGTTTCTGATACAGTAACGTTGGTCCTTTTCGTGCGTCCCACCAAAGACCCCTTGAATGTCTTCTATAAACTGACATAGCCTCGTTTATACACCCGATTTTTCCAAACTGAGCATGGAATAGGTGCAGGTACCAATCTCCCGGCATTACGTCGTCTTTCAATTGACTGTAATCTTGGCGTCTATAAAGCACCGAGTTCGTTTGGATATAGTTGGCACTTACGAGCCGTTTGAGTGTTAGATTTGATACGTCTTCGGGGAAAATGCTTGTCTCATTACTGTCTTCGAAGGTTATTTTAACTGGGTGAAAGCATATTGAGTAATCATTATTTTTATCCATGAAGTCGACTTGCTTTTGAAGTTTTTGCGGGTCAGTCCAATAGTCATCGCCTTCGCAAAGTGCTATGTACTCGCCCTTGGCATGCTTCATCGCCTCCATAAGGTTCGGTATTGCGCCCATGTTCTTTTTACGATGCAATGAATTAAACACGTGAGGGTGCTTCTTTTCATATTCCTTAATGATTTTTCCAGTATCATCGGTCGAGCAATCGTCTGCAATGATAATTTCGTAGTCGAAGTTGGTTTGTTGCATCAAAAAGCCCTCAATCATATCTCGGATATACTCTTGTTGGTTATAACTAATCGAGATGATGCTCACTCGAGGGGCTTTTTGTGTATTAGACTTCATGGTCTCTTATCACTTTCGCTATGTACTGAACGTCTTTTTCATCCATGTTGTCATGAACGGGCAAGGAAATAATACGCGATGCAATAAACTCCGTAGCTTCAAGGTTTACAGCTGGATCGACATATCTAGATAAAAGCGCCTGAAGGTGTAATGGCTCGTAATACTGCCTTGCTTCAACGCCTGCCTCTGCAAGCGCCTTCCTGGCTGCTGCGGCATGGTCTTGTGAAGCTAGCACAACCGATGCAAACGGTACGGTAGAGTTCTCGTCATTCTGTTGAAACGAATATTTATCGGTTTTTAGTAGTTGTTTGTAGAGCTTCAGCGTAGCTCTTCGGCCTTTCAGGCGTTCGTCAAACTTGTCGAGTTGCCGCAAACCAATCGCTGCATTTATTTCTTGCAACTTTGCATTGGTGCCAATTTGCTGCACTTGCCTATTTGTGCCAAAGCCAAAGTTCTGCCATTCACGAATACGTCTGATTAGCTTTTCGTTTTTGCTTACAACCAAGCCTCCTTCACCAATCGCGAACGGTTTCGTTGCATGCATAGAAAATATTTCACAATCGCCTCTCGTGCCAACTTTTTCTTCGTCAAAATATTTCGAGCCAAACCCTGCGGCAGAGTCAATAATCAATGGTTTAGCAAATTTTGATGCCAGCTTCTCCCACTCCGTGATATTTGTATTACCAACTCCAAATACATTACACAAAAGTATGCCCGCGATATCGTCTGATTCAGTCAGGATTTGCTCAGCTTGCTCTATGTTAGGCTGCCAACTCTTCCTGTCGACATCGATAAAGAGAGGCTCAAAACCAGAGCGTAAGATGGCTTCTGCGCCAGCCGCAAAGGTAAATGATGGCAGCAGTACCTTTTTTCGATCCCCCTTAAGCAATTCCGCAATTGCCGATTCAATGCCTAGGGTGCAGTTTGCTATCGTCGTGGCGTAGACATCGCTAGAGATAAATTGTGCACTTTTTTTAGAAAAACTTTGTTCTTTTGGACCAAAGTTGGTAAACCAATTTGATGAAACGATTTCAGAATAATCAGCCACGATTTCATCAGAACTTGGAAAGTTGGGTTTAATGAAAGATATTTTATATTTCACGCATCCATCCTTCGTTTTGTGCTACACATTTCGCTGGCACCCCTACGTAAGTGCAATTTTCATCAGTGATGTCATTTATGACAACCGCTCCAGCGCCGATAACTGTACCCGGTGCAATTGTTACACCGTTTTTGACAATCGCCCCAATTCCAATAAAAACACCATCGCCTATAGTTACGTTTCCGGCTATGTTTGCTCCAGGACTAATGGTGACGTAGTTGCCGATTTTGACGTTGTGACTAATTGTCACACCTATATTTACTATGGTGTGGTCGCCAACTTCCGAATTGGTTGTTATTGTTGCGTTCTCTGCAATGATTGAGCCATCTCCAATTGTTGTGCTGGTATGTACAGCAGCAGATCTAGCCATGATTGTTGCATAACCCGTGCCCCTCCAACTATCAACGAATTTTTTTCGAAGATAAGGGGAGCCGACAGCGACTACAACCGGAAGTGATAGCTGTTCACTAGTAAGCAAATTCTTATCGAGTAATTCTTTTCCGTCTGCATATGCACTATCGACTGCACGGTACTCAACAACAGCATCTTGTAGATATGATTCTGCTTCATCTGCTTGCCCGCCAGCACCAATGATTCCAATACGATTACTCATTATGTCTACTTCTCCACCACATATAGTCGCGAACCAAAACTTATGCCGTTGCGTAGAAATGACAAAGGGCTCAAGTTCCAAAAACCATACACTTTTATTTTAAACCCGGCCTTTTTCAATCGATCTAAGAAAACACTCTTTTCATACAGTCGTATATGGTCGTCCTGTGCAAAGCGGCGCCACCTTTCATCAACATCAGTCACTGATGGATCTTCATCATGCACTCCTTTGCGCGGCAGTATCGGCGTCATGATAATTCCCTTGCCCCCAGGCTTTAATACACGATGCAGTTCTCTCATGGCTTTTTCATCATTGTCCACATGTTCTACGACATGTGAGCATATAAAGAAATCAAAGGTATTGTTTTTATACTCCTTCATGTTGGTTATATCGACCTTGTCATCGTAGCTTTCTATCAATAAGTCTGCTGAACGATAGTTTTTTGTAATTGATTTTACATATTCCATCAATTTTTGTGGTGGAGCAAAATCAAGTACCTTTGAGTTTTTGCTAATAGGACGGGCTTTTTCGATGTAGAGCTTGTAGAGTCTATCTCTATCTGATGAGCCGCAGTTGGCACATAGATATGATTTGTAACTGAGGGTTTCGAAGTCATCAAGACTATAGGGGAAACCTGCTTCCGCAAGTTTTTCCGCTAAGCCTTCAATTGGCTGGTATCCTTCAGTATTGCCGCAAAGCGTACAAGTTGGTTTTACTTTCAACATCTTATCTCCACATCTACACCTATCTGACTATTATTATAGCTTCTGGCAGAAGCCTACGTGAACCACTTTCCGTCTAGCTTTACAGGGCCGCCTCTAGTCTCGTCCTGGGCTTTAATAACAAAATTATCGAGACTTGTGTAATATGCCTTCAGTGAAAAGTCTTTTGCGTCAAACATCGCCACATCAACCACATACATGCCTGCGTTTAGGCCAGAAAGTCCGACCGAAACCATCGCTTTGGCTTCTTCACCAGGCACTGCCGTTATATTCAGCTTTTTGCTGTTAAGCTCAGCGATTGAACGGCCATTGTGTGTGATTGCGACACCAAATACAACATCAAAGACTGTATTGGTTTTATACGACACCTCAACTTCGAGCATGTTTGAAGGTGTAAGAGATTTTTCTGATGTCATTGTTGGCTTGAATAGTTCAACTTCTGCGGTATTTCTCGAATTCTGTATCCCGGTACCGCCTTCAGTGTCACCGGCTATATTGTCGAGCGTATACTGTGAGGCGATGTCTTCAGCACTTCCAACTTGCTTTACTTTGCCATTCTCAAGCAGTATTGCTCTGTTGCAAAACCTGCGAACACTATCCATAGAGTGGGTTACCAATATCACTGTGCGTTGTTCTTGCTTTAACTGCTCAAAATAGGTTATGCACTTTTGCTGGAATGCTTCGTCACCTACCGCTAATACCTCGTCTAAGACCAAAATATCGGTTTTTGCTCGTATTGCTATTGAGAAGGCAAGCCGAACCTGCATACCACTCGAGTAATTTTTCAATCGTTCTTCCATGAAGTTGTGAAGTTCGGCAAATTCGACGATATCATCATACATTTCGAGCATCTCTTCATGGCTAAAGCCAAGAAGTGCACCGTTCAAGAAAATATTTTCACGACCACTTAGCTCTGGGTTAAAACCAACCCCCAACTCAATAAATGGCGTAAGGCTGCCATTTACGGCAACGCCTCCTTTGTCTGGGCTATATACACCAGCTAATATTTTTAGCAAGGTGCTCTTACCGCTGCCGTTGCGTCCAACGATACCGATGAACTCGCCCTTTTCGATAGTAAGAGAAACCCCGTCGAGGGCTTTGAATTCTCTATACCCCTTCTTTCGGCTAAACATACCCGTAACAAGCTGTTTAATACCACTCGTTTTATCTAACGCTACGCGAAATCCCTTTTCGACGTCTTTAACGATGATCGCTGGCTCAGACATTACACGTTCTCCGCGAAACTACCCGAGTTTCGTTTGAAGTAGATACTAGCAACAACTATGGTCACAAACACGATTGCAAACGGAATGAGTTCATACCAGTATCCGCCAAAAAGTGAGTAGGTCGTGGTAGTTTCCTTGGTCACCAACACATATCGTGCATCCTGAATAATTTGCGCGACTGGGTTGAGCATTATTAGCTTGGCCGCGAATTCATTTATGCCGACAACAATACTGATTGGGTACAGCACTGGTGTGGCGTAAAATGCACCCTGAAGTAACACCTCCCATAAATACCCGATGTCTCGATATTTTACATAGAGTGCTGAAAGGAAAAATGCCATAGCAAGTGCGAATACGTATAGCTCTAGAATTATTACTGGCAACCACAATACAGATGCGGTAATTTCAACTCCATTAATGACTACGAAAAATAGTACGACCAGTAGGTTGAAACCTAGGTTGATAAGTGCTGAAACAGAGCTAGATACGACAATAATATACTTTGGGAAATTGATTTTGCGGATTAAATCGCCTCTGTCAACAATGGCCGATAGGCCTTGTGAGGTTGCTTCGGTGAAAAAGCCCCACAGCACAATACCTAGCAGTAGGTAAACGGGGAAATGTGGTAAATCCCCGCCGATTCGAAGAAATACCCCAAATACTGTGTAAAGAATAGCGAAAAGAAAAAGCGGCTTCAAAAGCGACCACGCGTACCCTAGTACTGAACCTTGGTAACGAAGCTTAAAATCGGTGATAATCAGCTCTCTTAGCAGTATTCGATTCCGCCTGCGAAGAATGTTTGAGATTTTCATAGACTACAATTAATTATAAGATAGAAGAGAACTTATGAATAGAGCTGCTGTCGTTATATTGAACTGGAATGGAATGGAAGACACCAAGAAGTGTTTGGTTTCGGTTGCTGGGCAAAAAAATGCGGAATTTCAAATTGTACTGGTCGACAATGGATCGCTAGAAAAAGGAACTGCTGAATTTTTAAAGACTAGCGAAGAGAAATATGGTCAATCGATTGTTGTATTACGAAACCCGAAGAATTTAGGTTTTGCCGGCGGTGTAAATACAGGCATTCGCTACGCACTAGAAAATGACTTTGAGTATGTAGCGCTCGTTAACAACGATGCAACCCTTGAGCCAAACTGGCTCGCCGAATTAATACAAACATCGGTAGAAAACAAGGCGGGGATTGCGACAGGACTACTCCTTCATGCCGATGGCAAGACTATCGATAGTACCGGCGATTGGTATTCCTTATGGGGGCTACCCTTCCCAAGGGGTCGTAACATGCCCGCTTCCTCGGCGGCAAAAAGTGGTGAAGTGTTCGGAGCAAGTGGAGGCTGTTCGCTATACTCTTGCAGCATGCTTCGAGATATTGGTTTGTTTGATGAAACATTTTTTGCTTACTACGAAGACGCTGACATAAGTTTTCGTGCTCGCTTACGTGGATGGAATGTCTACTACACCCACAAGGCCGTTGCCTTCCATAAGCAGGGTGCCACAAGCTCAAAAATTCCCGGCTTCACTGTGTACCAAGCATTCAAAAACCTACCCCTACTCTTTATTAAAAATGTTCCCCTTGGCTTACTGTTTAAAGTTGGGGTACGGTTCTGGTTTGCTTACGTACTAATGTTCGGCAATGCCATAAAGAACGGATCCGGCTGGCCCGCCCTTAAGGGCGCCACCGCGGGAGCTTTTTACTACCTATTTCACGGAATACCTTCGCGATTTGTTATTCAACGTCGAAAAAAAGTTACTACCGCTTCGATTAATCGTCATATCTGGCAGGATTTACCTCCAGATCAAACAGGTTTGCGGAATCTGCGCGCGAAATTCATCGGTAAATGATTTCTATTGAATTATGCGTACTGTGGGCCTTCGGTTCACGCCAGATGAGGCAAATATGTGGCCATTGTGTGCGGCGATATCATAGTCACCCCGCCACCAATCTTCTAAGAATACGTTCTTCTCAATTTGCGTACCGTTAGCGCTGTAGACATAGCTGTTTGGACCACCGTTGGTATACGGCGACGTAACGATTTCCTCGCCTGGAGCAGGGGCGACGTCTGCAACATCTACCCGTACGCCTCCGCCATATGATGAGCTGTAGGCATTAAAGCTTTGCTTCACTGTACCGGCAGCATCCAGTACGAGAACGCCTGAGTTGCTTGTTTTGCCAGCGCCCGTCACGATATCATCAACACCGTTCGCATCGACATCACCCACAGAAACATCAATCCCACCCGTAAAGCTGGTGCCATATGGGTAAAATTCATTTTCTAACACACCCGTATTTGATAGCACTCGTACTGGATATGCTCCGCTCAAAGGGGCGACAATAATCTCCGATTGAGGGTCGCCGTCTACATTACCCACGGCAATATTAACACCCTTCTTCATCGAGGCTTGATACGCAAAGAATTGTTGAAGCAATGTTCCATCTTTTGCGAACACCTTTACGTGCGGACCGCCTCCGACACCAGCAGCCGTAAGAATGTCATCGGCCCCATCACCGTCAACGTCGCCCACGGCCACGTTCACCCCTCCGCGAAAGCCATCATCGTACGCACTAAAATCTAGTAACTTGGTACCATCCTGCTTGAATGTCTTCAGTTTTGGGCCTCCACCCTGGCCAGCGCCTATCGCGAACTCGGTATCTGCCGCATTACTGTCAAGATCACCAGCGTCAAGATTGACGTAGATCTTGGTATCACTACGGATCGGCAATACCTCGCCCGGCAAGGCAGGGTGTTGCACAGGCGACGTCCGCCTAGTCGCCGCGTTCAAGTGGCTATACGGGTTAACTGCCGTGCTGCCGTGATAAATTTCAAAGTGAAGATGGGGAACGGTTGTTTCAGCATTTCCCGAATCCCCCACATAACCAATTAGTTGACCTTTAACGACGGGATTACCTGGTCTCATGTCTGGCGCAAACGCCTTCATTTTACCGCCGACGCCATCGTCTGTTCCCGGGTTGTCGTTATTAATATGATAATAGTTATAGGTATAGCCATCACTCCCAAGAATGCGCACAGAGTAGCCGGCACCCTCCCACCATGTTACATACTGAATTGTGCCATTTGAGGCAGAAATAATCTTCTGATTCTTGTTCGCGATAATGTCGGTTGCGTGGTGTGCGCCGTTATAGCGCGGCGAGTTAAAATCGTTTGAGTAACTTACCTTACCGATAACAGGAAAGGTGAGTTTTTGCACCGCGGCATGAGCGGTTAACGGCGAAAGAGACGCTGTTGATACAAGCGCTGATAGTAGTAGTAATAGTACAGTGTGTTTATGTTTCATATAGCAGGTTATCTACCTACTATATCATAATGCTCATGCTTTTACGAGCTCTTCTGGGCAATGATGATGCGGCGGTCGCGGCCTTCACCTTCAGAAAAGGTTTCGATGTCTTCAAATTCACCCGCTACTTTGTGAACCACGCGGCGGTCGGCAGCGTTTAGGTTTACTATGTGTGAATCACCCGTTTCACGAACTTTTTCTATCCAACCTCGAGCCTTTTCGGCTAGTTTTTCAGCGCGTTGTTTTTTGTAGTCAGCAATATCAATATTTACACGCACCAGTGCAGCACCTTGGTTTCGCAGGGTAGTAGAAATAACATATTGCATACTGCGAAGTGTTTCTGCGCCACGGCCAATTAGTATACTGTTGTCTTCTGTCGATGGTACGCTCAGCTCTATTACATCATCACTTTCAGATGCTTCGACTTGCACATTTACCCCAAAGAAGCTCAACATGTCTTCAAGATATTTTTTTGCGTATTCTAGCGCTTCTGTTCGGTCCATATTATTTCCTCCTCTTCTTTCGTGAGTCCTTTGCCACGATACGGGTAACCTCTGGTTGTTTATGTGTTACTTTCTTGGGTGAAGTTTTTACGGTAATGGGTTTTGTCTCTTCGGCAATTGCCTCCAGTTCATCTTCGTCTTGTCGCAACAGATATGCCTGTTGGGCTACTGCCACTATGTTCGATACAGCATAATACAACGCTAGCGCACCAGGAACGCTTATCATAATAAAGAACATCATAATAGGTAGGAACTTGGTCATTCGCTGCATCATCACTGCGTTTATCTCTGACTGATCAGCTTGTTTACCCTCGGCTGCTTCCGCCATAATGTCACGAAGTCGACGCTTACTGGCTTGCTGCGGCATCGTCTGTTTAGACATTACGTACTGAGTGTACGCCGCAACCACCGCAAGGCCGACAAGCACCCATTCGATACTCCCGTTGTGTACCGCAGCTTTTGTTAAATCAATAAATCCCAGGAAGCTTTCATTGAAGTTTTTAGGATCCGCAATAATCTCTTTAATCGGCTGCAATTGTTCGAGAAAATCGTAAGTAAATTTCTCGATTAGCTCTCGATGTTTAGTGAAAATTTGAATAACTTGAAATAGGGCAATAAAAATAGGTAACTGAATGAGGATTATGCCAATGGAGCGAAACGGGTTTACTCCATGCTTCTTATACAGCTCGAGCATCTGTGCGCTCTCAAGCTGACGATTTCCTTTTGCCTCTTTTTTGATTCTCGCGAGCTCTGGCTGAAGCTTTCGCATAGCCTTTGATTGGTGCAACATGCTGCGCGTCAATGGATACAGCAGAAAACGCACCACGATTGTGAATAAAATAATCGCGATGCCAAAATCACCACCTGGAACAAGCGCATACAAACCAATTAGCACGTTGAAAATGGGCTGTACAACAATAAGCTCAAAAATATTCACTGGTGGAAGCTCTCCTAAGTTATACCTAAATCTTATCTATAGTATATCAGGAATTAGCTAGTTTGTAGAGGCCAGCTTCGGTCATTTTTACTTGTAGCTCGTGCGACAATTCAGAAGATTCAACTGTTCGAACATCTTCTAATGTAACAATCACAACAATATCATAGGCGATTGATTGGTCGGTGCTGCCTAGGTTACGGCGAATTTCCTCGTAGAGTCTTCGGCGAATTCTATTTCTACCCACCGCACCTTTACAAACCTTTTTGCTAACCACTACCGACACTCGGCTTTGTTTGCGACGTGGATTTGGGCAATATTTAATAGTAAACCACCTGTGGCGAACAGTTTGGCCGTTGGCAAATACATACTTTAGACTTGCGTGGCCATGAAAACGATATTTATACGACAACATAGTCATCTTTTAGTATAAAACACCCCGGGCTTGCCGGGGATTGTTTATACCGTTAGACGTGCGCGGCCTTTGATTCGTCGGCGCTTAAGAACGGCTCGACCAGCTTTTGAAGCAACGCGAGCACGGAAGCCGTGTGTACGCGCACGGTGACGTGTGTGTGGTTGGTGGGTTCGTTTTGGCATATTATCTGTTAGTATACCGTATTTTGGCGGTTTTCTCAAGGCTTTGATGCTTGTAAACGACCGATTCTTGTATCCTAGTATATTTTTTATCCACATTCACGTGCTATTTTTCCACAAATTGACAAGTGTTCTTGCGTAACTGTGGATAAACTATGAGGTGTTAGGCATCCCCGAAACCACAATCCCCTACTGCTTGTGGAAAACTTTTTGGTTGTCTACAATAGTAGTAGTTTTACTGGCTAAGAAGTTTTAGGGGAGAGTTGATGAGTCACGCGCTGTGGCAAAGTGTACTGGGAGAGATAGAGCTAAACGTATCGCGCGCAACGTTTCTTACCTGGTTTAAAAATACCGAGCTTCTTGATGATACACCTGAAAATGTCGTGATTGCGGTGCCGAATATTTTTGCTAAGCGCCAATTTGAGGTAAAGTTCAACGACCAAATTCGCACTGTACTGCAAAAGAACGGTCTGTCTGCTAAAGACATTACTTACACTGTGAAAACCAACTCGAAGCGACCGGTTATATCTCGTGAAACTACCGAGCCCCTTCCCCAATCTGCGGCTACTGTAAAAATAAACACATCTATCACCCCAGCAAATACTCTAAACCCGCGCTACACCTTTGAGGGTTTCATTGTTGGTGGTAGTAATGACCTTGCCTACACTGCCAGCCAAGCAGTCGCCGCTAATCCAGGAACGAAATACAACCCATTATTCCTGTACGGAGGTGTTGGTCTTGGTAAAACTCACCTTGTGCAGGCTATTGGAAACGAGATTTTGCAAAAAAGCCCAGAGAAGCGTGTGTTATATATAAGTGCTGAAACTTTTATTAAAGAGTTCTTAGAGAGTATTCGTTTTAAGAAAAAAGGGTTTTCCGACAAATACCGGAACGTTGATGTGTTAATTGTTGATGATATGCAGTTTATCGCGAACAAAGAAAAGACTCAGGAAGAATTTTTCCACACCTTTAATGCACTTCACCAGGCAAATAAACAAATAATTATTACGAGTGATAAACCGCCTCGCAGCATTCCTACTCTGACAGAACGCTTGCGAAGTAGGTTTGAGTGGGGTATGGCGATTGATATCCAATTGCCAGATTTTGAAACACGCTGCGCGATTGTTGAATCAAAAGCGGCAGGCGCTGGTGTAGAACTTAGTCGTGAAACGGTTGAATATTTGGCAAATTCAATCAAGACCAACATCCGCGAACTCGAAGGCGCGTTAAACCAACTACTAGCCTACGCCGAGATGCGTGGGGTTGAGATAGATTTGGTTATGGCGGAAGGCCTACTCTCAAACGTACGCAGATCTCGTCCACAACACCTTAGTGCAAAACAAGTTGTTGATAAAACAGCCAAGCATTTTCAGATATCACCTATCGAAATATGTAGCGCGAAACGCGATAAGCATATCGTATTACCCCGACAGATTGCCATGTATCTCTTGAGAAGCGAGCTTCATTTGAGTTTTCCACGCATAGCTCATGAATTAGGAAGAAAAGACCACACAACGGCAATACATTCTGTTGAAAAAATTGAAAAAGCGCTAAAGCTCGACTACCTAGTTCGTGAACAAGTGGCTGAAATTAGGGATACTTTGTATGTATAAAATTTGTGTACAACATGTGGACTCTTTGTGGGGTATGTGGGTGGATTTTTGTGTACACCTTTCCACAGTTTTTCAAAACCCTTACTCTACAGTGTGCCAGTTAGTCGCTTATCCCCTACTTCCACAATCCCAACCAGCAGGTTTATACGCAGCTAAAAAACAAAGTTTAACAGGGGTTATTTTAAGGTTTTACACACAATCCACAATGACTATTATTACTAATAAAAATAAATGAAAGGAACAAGTATGGAAGTTGTTATAACTCAAGAAAAATTATCCCAAGCACTCGCAAATACAAGTCGTGTAGCGACAAGTAAGACGGGGTTGCCAATTTTGGGGAATGTTCTTTTTCGGACTGATAAAAACAGACTACTTGTAGCTGCTACAAACCTTGAGGTTGCATCAACAAATTACATCGGCGCAAAAGTTGTTAAACAAGGATCAATTACTATTCCTGCAAAAATAGTGAATGACTTCGTACACAACTTGCCAAAAGAACAAATTACCCTCTCGGTTAAAAATAATAGACTACACATAAAAACACCAAACCACAACTCAATCATAAACGGTGTAAACGACGAAGAGTTCCCAGAACTACCCACTGTAGACATAAAAGATAGCGTAACCTATACACTTGCGGTAGATGATTTTAAAACAGCTGTTTCACAAACAATCATAGCAGCAAGCGCAGATCCGACCAGGCAAATTCTCACAGGTGTATATTGGCACACCAACGAAAAATCACTCTTCCTGGCAGCTACAGACGGATATCGCTTGGCTGAGAAGAAACTCATGAATGTATCGAGTGAGCTGAACGCGATAATTCCCACTACAACACTTCAGGAAGTTTTACGCAGCTTGCGCGACGACATTACTGAAATAACGATTCTTATAGACGAAACTCAAGTCACTTTCCTGTTAGAAGATATTGAAATCACAAGCCGACTTATCGATGGCAACTTTCCAAACTACCGCCAACTAATACCTTCGAAAAACGAAACATCGTTCTCAGTTGAAAAAGACGAATTTACCCGGGTAATAAAGGTTGCTAGTTTGTTCGCTAAAGGATCGGGTGGAGGTATTAATCTTGATGTTAACGCGGACGATGGCACCGTTTCGGTAAGCTCGGTGGCGTCAGAGGTTGGTGAAAACACTTCTACGATTAAGGCGACCATAACAGGTAGCGGCAGCGTGAGTCTTAACTCACGGTATCTTATAGACGCGCTAGCGGTACTCGATGGGCCAACGATAAGCTTTGGTTTTTCGGGAAAACTAGCACCATGTGTAGTGACAAGTGGTGACAAACCAAACTACACACATATTATCATGCCGCTAAAAAGCTAGAGAGCATTTGCTTTTTCTAGTACATCCTTGGGTATATTTGGATAGCTTACGCTATTGAGAAATATCTCTGGACTTGATACGGGCTTCCACTTGCCTTCGACTTTTTTCGCGACAATTCTTAGTGAGTCTGAGCTTAGATTATATCCACCTTTGTATCTATAGAGTGCGACATACCAATCACCAAATTGCAATAAGCCTTCCTTTGCCAGTGAAAAATTAGTCAACAAATCAGGGAGTGTACGGCTAATTGAGTTGTGGATTGTATTAGAATCGGCCGCGAGTAGACTAAGGAGCTTTTCTTTAGAAAAATATGGAACTAACTTGATCGGCATCTCGTCTGATGAATTGAACACCCTTGAACCATTTGCGTAACCATCTATGCCGACGTAAGAAACCTTATATTTTGTATTTTTAACTAAGAATGCGGAACTATCATTCAAAAAGCTACTCACCTTTTTGCCTGAGTCTAATTCTGTTATTTCAATACTTTTGATATTCTTTTGCTCAAATGACACAATGGTTCGGCTAAATACAAACACAACAGCACCGATTACCAAGATAATAATAACAAGGAGTGCTATTACTCGCTTCATCGTTCACCTAACCTTACTAAAGGGCTGTAATCTGGGAAAGTCACACGATAATTAATTGGGTCGTAGCCTTGGTCTTTTAGCCACTGCAGAGCCTTTTGACGACCCGAAGGTGTAGAGTCGCTAATAATTAAATACACCCTCGAATTCCCCTCCTCGAAACCGTAGTCGATGGAGTATGGACCAGCAACGTCACTATAGGGTAACACATTCACTACTTCGTTTTGTTTGCGAAAATTTTTGCCCGCTAAGTCTGCGCGAAGAGCTGATAGTTCTTCACGTTTAACCTGAAATGTCGGGCTACGCTCCATGTAATCGGTTGCTTCTGGGGAATCGGTGTCGAGGACAAAAGCAATCTTTGGGGTGTTTTTAGAAATAGTATATGTCTGTTTATCTGTAGTCCAGCCCGTTTTTGAGGCGGCAAAGCTATGGGTACCTGGGGATATATATTGCGTGCCGAGTCCGACAGATTTTCCATCCATGGTAACCACAGCGCCCTCGGGGAATGTTTGTATATCAACGGCTATTTTTCCAATTCGGCTAATAAGTACTACAATGCCAAAGATAACAAACCCAACAAATATAATTGCGAAGATGAGAACGAATATTCTTACACGTCTATCCATATTATGATTTTAACCTAAACCATTGATAACTAGGGTCTGCGGGAGTTTCGCTACCTGCCATCGGTGCACGACCATCGAGTGAGGCCGAGGCAATTTTTGTGCCAAAACCGGGTTGTTTACCGACATACATATAAGTATGTCCATCGCGAATCGCAATATCACCTGGGCGCATATCTGCTGTACTGTCTGGCTTCACTTCCATGTACTTACTGCTTTCCCGTAGGTATGAAAGCTGATAAGTGGTGTTACCTTCACTCTTGTTGTACTCGGGGTCGGCGCCCGAGTTGCGCATGACGCGGGTGATGAAGCCTCCACAGTCAACGCCGGGAAAGCTAATGCCACCGATATATTCACCATTAGCTTTGGCCTCGCTGACTGCCCTGGCATAGCTTGGTTTCATTTTTACATAAGGTGCCGAATGGTATTCAGGCCACGAGTAGTTGATGGCGGTTTGAACAATACTTCCTTCTTCGGCGCCCGGCCCAGTATCATCTGCGCAAACACCCTCGATGGTAGAAGCAAACACTGGTGATGTTGAACTATCGCCGCCGTATTTTTTCAGAGCCAAAATTGCCGCTTGAATACGGTTTAATATCTTTGGGTCTCCTGCACCCTCTACCTTATCTTCGAAGTATTTTGTTGCTTCTGTTACGTCATCAATCTTTTTGTAGCCAGTAAGCATATTCTTTACACCAGTCGGGCTCGTACCGGTCATGTGACCCCATAAGATATCGAGCTGCGTAGAGAGTTCATATATAGGTGTGGTAATCCCCATCTCTTTCGCAATTCCTAGTACTTTTGAACCAGGTGTCCATTGTATGATTCCCCACCCGGCTGTTAAACCTGAAGGATCTTTAGTTCTTCCGGCAGGATTCTGGATATTTTCTGGGTCACCGCCAGATTCTTGCGCAATATTCCCTACTACGCCAGCTGCTTGAATTTCACTAAGGCCCTTACCGGTCATATAGTTGAAGATTTTTTCTAAGTTTTCTGAACCTACAAGTTCCACATCTTCTACGGCAATTACGCCTGAACCAGCCCCACAATTTGGGCTGTCTGGGTTGTAGAATAATATATTGTTTCCGGAGTAAAAAGTTTCATCAAAAGCACTAACGGTAGCAACATTGCTTGTCACAAAACAGACTGAAAGAACCAGTGCTAGTAAGCCCGAACCAAGCCGCGTATCTATGAACGACCACATGGTGCTTTACCCTTCTTAACAAGCTCCTTGAAATTTGGTACCTCGTTCTTACTCATTGCGATAAATACGTCTTGTGGGCACACGCCTTTTCCGTTGAACGCCATATCAATATGTAGGTGAGGCCCGTAACATTTACCAAGACAGCCAGTTGTCATTATGCGATCTCCTGTTTGATACGTGCTCTTCTTGTCCCATCGAGGACCATGCGCGTAAGCGATCTCGAGTACACCACCCTGTATTGGAGAGGATATCATTAATCCATGACCGCCCAGGGATGCAGCTGTTACGCGCCCACCAAGCATCGCATATACCGGTGTGCCTGAACCAACCGATGAGATGTCAACTGCCAGACTGTCCACGCCACTTGTCCACGTGCCAGAATCTGCCGAGTGAGCATCAACAAAGTCATATCGATATTTATTCCACCATTTTTTGTCTACGGGCCACGCGAGATCACCCGCAAGCTGCGAACCACTTTTGCTGCCTGGTACGGTAACCTTTGCGTACGGCACCGAGTGGTCACTATGCGCTTCAGCTCGCGACAATTCTTTTTTCCATTCAGTCTCGACATTTGGAGATGCATAGATGTAATCAACTCCACCAATGCTGTACTTAGGGTCACACTTCATTTCGGGGCCAATTACACTTCGCATCAGATTGTTTTGAGCGAACATACAAAACAGGAGGTTTTCTTGTTTGCCTTGGTACGTAAGGTTTGTACCCGGCTGGCTTCGCACATTTGTGCCTTCGTTGAAGTCGCCTGTCATGAAAATTGGTATGCCAGCATTGTCGGCTTTTAACTTTTGGATTTGATCAATGTAAATCTGAGCTGCTCGCCAACGACTCTTTGCTGGTTGCGTACCTGCTGCACCGCTTACGTTTGCCACGTTGTGGGTGTTTATGACGATTACCGTCTGCCCTGTTTCGACATCCTGCAGCCATACGATTGGTATATGGGTCCAAACTTTTGGTAAGCCAGCTTCGTTGTGACTAGAAGTTGTTTTTTCACCATTTCCACAGTCTACCGCCGGATCTGGGTAACGAGGTATCTCAAAATATGTACTACGGATGAGCTTAAACTTCGCTTTATTGTAAAATATCACCTGGTTGGCCGCACAGGTACGTAGGTATGCTTTTGAGTTGATGAGACTCTCTGGGTATAGTCCGTAATTGTTGCTGGTAAGGTATTTTTTATATCGATCAAACTTGGGGTTGATACTTTCCTGGGTACCGACTACATCCATACCTTTATCGACAATGTTTTTAGCGGCAGCCTCGTGGTCTGCAGCTGACAGAGAACGTTTTTGATTGTATGTGCCAATCACAAAGCTTGTACCAGCACCTGTTGGCGCGCCTGGGATAATGACATCAGAGAAGATAGTTGGGTGGTCGGACCCGTTACTAGATGCACCGCTTTTGATTTCACCAAAGTCTGTCTTAGAAGAGTTAACCTGAATTTGTGGTGTCAAATAGATGTGGTCAATTTGCGTACCTTTCTTATTCTTGTTTGGACATTTTTCGGTACGAGGTACAGACATATCGTAGGCGTCGTTCATTGGGCCATTTACGGCGAGCACGCAGTACGCTAGCTTATCATCACTGGCCGCACCCGAACCGCTGCTTTTATTGTAGCCAGAGTTGAAGTCGCCCACCAGTAGTACTGGCGCTTGAGATTGTAATTTTTCTATTAGCGCCTTGTGTGCAAGAGCGTTTTCGTAACGTGTCTGTGCGTTACCTTGACCGTTGTTGATTGGGTCGTGTACGCTAAGCACAAAAAATTCTTGCTGGGTAGTTCGGTCTCGAAGTTTTATCCATGGCTCCTCGATTGGTCCGCCAAAATATACCGTCCTCCACGTACCTGTATCAACCTTTGTGAATCTATCTGTATTCCACATTATACTGTCGGACTCTTTACCGTGAGTAGTAATGTCGTAGTTGGTGAGATTTTCCTTGAGGTATTTGCGCTGTTCGGGCTCGAATTCTTGGAAAGCAATTACGTCGAAATTATTGGATTCAATAACAGCAAGAGATTTTTGTATTCGCACAGACCAACTTGGCCAACTCGCGGGCTTATCCGCAGTAGGTCCATCGGTGTGGTGAGCGCCTAGCACGTTGAAGGACGCGATACGGAATTCACTCCCACCCGATAGGCCGGCGCTAGATGTTGGTGGCTCGTAGTCCATAGCTTCAATGATGGAATCGTCCATTGTATAGACGCGGAAGTAACTCGATTGCTTGTCGGTTTTCATACAGCGTGAACCGTTCAAGTCATCGCTTTCCTCACCCTGAGGCACTTCACCCCAACCCGCTTGGCGATTGGTACATTCTTCAAGCCAGTCACTATAATCACCAGCTGGTGCGCCATCATCAGTTACAAAGCCTTTGGTGTACATCCAGCCACGCACTTCATCGGTATCAAGCCCGAGCTCGTACGGGCTCATAGCGTAGCGCACATTACAAAATACATCGGCATCAATGCCAATTTCTTCATAGCCGTAATCTTTACACTGGCTAAAGCGATCTTCGTTGAATTCGTTCGCGGCGCTCACATTACTTGATAGTGATGAACTGGCGACTGAAAGCAAGCTAGAAACCTTGGTAATTGAGCCACCAATCGAAAGCGACGATTTATTGGCAACAGGCATAAGTTTTCGCACGAACGACCCAAGGAACGAATATTGATTGTAGACATCAAACGGTGTTTTTTGTGCATCCTCTGTTTCCATGGCTACGTATTCAGCTTTTACGTTTTGAGAAACTTTGAGGTAACTTCGAAGGTCTGATTTCGTTGCCGGTTTCATGCCGCGGCTCCTCGCCATACCACCAAATAGCGCACCAGCTCCACCAAATATCGCGTTACCCGCATCGACGCCGCTCGTATTAGAGTCCACTACCTTGCCAGCAAGCATAGTCGCTAGATAATTCTCTAAGATTGGTAGCGCCATACCAATGGCGATCGATAGCCCGGCTTGCACATAGAATGTCGTGCCAAGGCTGATGATGCCTGCGCCGATACCGACAATCAATGACCCTAACCGTACGGCATTGTTTTGAATAAATTCACAGGAGTCGCCTTTTAGTTCTTTATCAATAAAGCCATTTACGCTTGAAAGAGTTCCCATCATTCCCGTGCCGCCAATAGTCATTTCCATATCGCGAGCGGTTAGTTTAGGTGCTTCGTTGTAGGCGGCTGCCTTATAGCCTGGCGCATCTAGCGCGTTCATGCCGTAGTAAGGGTTAGGGACCTCCTTTGGTTTGCCTCCAGCACCTAAAATACTTGTTTCGTTCACAATGGTTTTTGCGGTATCGATGGCCATAAGTTTCTTACCCACGTATTCAGCCTGGCTACCTCCGTCAGCCTCGCCGGCGATTTGCTGGTCGGCGTAATTAAAGTAAATCATCGCATAGCGAGCTAATTGCTGCTCGCGCTGTATCTTTGCCAACGCCTCAACACCCCGCGCGGTATTTTTAACCGTACAGGCTGTATCGGCAGCACCAGTGATAAGAAGCCCTTTACCGATGCTTTTGATACCATTTTTCGCAATCGATGAGAACATGCTGGCAGTTCGGCCACCACCACTACTAAGGCGATCGGCTTGGGCTTCAGCCTCGGCGTTGCGAGCTGCTTGTTCTTTGTTGGCTTCCTCATCTTCGGAATCGGTAGCGGCAGTTTTTGTATCAACCGTTCCCGTTTCACCAGCTACTGCTTTATCAATCGAAGCGTCCTTCTCTTTGTCGGTCGCCCCCACCACTTTCTCGGCCTTATTAGTTTTAAAATGAGCGAACACCTTATCTGACACGGCATCAAAGAACCCGGCAAATTTGGGGTTGAAGGCTCTTCGAAGCTGTTTGCGCACGAATGCTTCCCCTATATACTTATTGAGCATTCTAGGGTTGGTTATCTTTATTTCATTGCCAAACGAGTCTTTAAAGGTCATGCTGGTAACTTTATGCTTACCAAATGTGGTTTTACCATCCGTTTCAACTTCCACGCCGGCTGCTTTGAATTTTTTAAGCTGACGATCGGACATACCCTTAAAGCCACAGCGTACCTTTACGCCAACACAAACACCTTTGCCCATGTCGTTGAACTTTGCCTTGAACACATGAGTTGTACGAGTGTCCATGGCGGCAAGTTGGTCATTAAGGTCGTTTACCAATACTTCTTTGAGTTGAATAATCGCTAAGCCAGGTGTAAATAGTAATGATAAGCTTCCGAAGCCACCAAGCAGCAGTGTAATAATTGCCGCCATTGGGCCTTTTTTGCGCGCGAAGCCCATAAACTGGAAGCTTTTCTTTTCTTGATTACCGCCAGTGTGTGTGTAGTTGAATTGTCCGCCTGAACCTTGCTCGCGTTCTTTCACCGCGGCGGTGCTATTAGCGGGGTCGTTGGCAAAGCTTTCCGCTTGGTCAATTCCAGCCTGAACACCGGCGTCGGTCTCGGCGTTTTGTAGCCTGCTCGCTTGAGAGTTATCGAACTCCCGCTGGTAATACCCTTCGGCCGGATTATACTGGCTGTCTTGTTCTTCCCGGCTATTTGCTGTTTTAAGCGCCATAGTTACCTACAATTATACGCTGTACTCACCGGGGTTCATATAACCGGGATTAACGACTGGCTGGCCAGGTTGACTAGGAGCTGGTGGTGCTGGCGGTTGTTCAGGATTTTGAGGCGGCTGCATTTGCTGCGCTTGAGCGGGTGCACCAGTGGATACTAAGCCGTGTTCGGTTTCGCTGGCAACAATTTGAATATGTACGTGGTTTTGACCAGCAAAGAACAAACCTTGTCCTACCGGGAAGTTTGCCAAACGTTTCTTCTCTTCTTCGGTAAGTTTAAACACGTCGCTCAGCACATCGACTGCGCTGGAAGACTGCTTCAGTAGCAGCTGCATCGAACTGTTCGCCACAATGGCGCGGCCCATTTTGCTTCCCATGAAATCCTCAACGTCTTGCGTAATGGTGGTAAGACCAAGCTGATATTTTCGTGCACGTTTTGCTAGGCTAAACAGGAAGTTTGCTGAATCATCATATTTCATGAGCTGCCATGCCTCATCGACAATCAGCATACGACGACGTTGGTCACTGCGGGTAATATTCCAGATGTGGCTTAGTACAATATACATAGCAACTGGTCGAAGCTCATCTTCAAGGTCGCGTATATTGAACACCACCATGTTGTTATTGATGTCGATGTTGCTTTGCTGTGAGAAAATACCCGCGAATGTTCCAGTGGTGTACTTTCTGAGGCGCTGTGCAAGCTGTGGACCCGAGCCACCCATGTGAAGCAATGTATCGTATAGGTCTGAAATAGTCGGTGGCGTTGAATGATGTGTCAGTGGATCTGATGTAATGCCCGCTCGGGCGTAGGTGTCTATCAAGCCTTGGTCGAGATCGGCTTCTTCGGCTGGGCTCAATGCTGGCATCACGGCACCGTTTGCGGCAATTTGGCTTCCACCCAACATCAAACGCAACAAGCCGTGCAAAGTTACCAAGTTTGCACGTAGCGCATCATCGGCTTCATCAGTATCTATTACCGACGGAAGATCGAATGGATTAATTCTCGTATCTGCGTTCAGGCTAAGGCGTACATAGCTGCCGCCCACCGCATCGGTAAGCTTTTGGTACTCGTTTTCAGGGTCTATAATCAGCACATCCGCGCCTGTCATCATACTGCGTAGAGCCTCAATCTTTACAGTAAACGACTTACCGGCACCAGACTTCGCAAATACCACCATGTTGGCGTTTTCTAAGGTGAAGCGATCAAAAATTACTAGGCCGTTGTTGTGCATGTTGATGCCGTACAAGATGCCGCGGCTATCGGTAAGGTCAGCACTGGTGAATGGGAAGCTGGTAGAAATTGCGCCGGTATTCATATTGCGTCGAATTTGCAGCTGATCGGTCATTTGCGGTACGGTGCTGTTTAAACCTTGCTCCTGCTGGCTGCTGGCCACCTTGCTAAATACAAGTTGCTGGCCAAAAATAGTTTCAATTTTGTGCTGTACAAAACTAAGCTCATCTAGACTGTCGGCATAGAGAGTTACGTACAAGCCATAGCGGAAAAATCGTTCGGCGCCAACCTGTAGCTGGTCACGTAGTTCCTCGGCATCTTGGATGGCCGCTTCAATACCCGGGTCACGCGTGCGACCCTTTTCATTATTAATCGACATGCTGGCTTCAAGTTGAGTCACTTTTTTGCGCAAGTTGTTTAGTACTACCTGGCTTTCAACCGGGTATACAAACATACTAATATCGAGTACTTCGTCGATATTAATAATGCTGCTAAGCCAACCAGTGTAAATTTGGCGCGGATAACCATATACATACAATGTACGACCGTACTTGGTGCCTAGGCGGAAGTGGCTGGAGTGAATTTCAAGACTGCTCGGTGCAATCAAATCACGAAGCGTTGTAACGCCTTTCAAGAAGGCCTGTTCTACTTCCTGCTGTTCTTTGGCACGCTGTTGAGCGGCGATATCAATTGGGTCAAGTTTTTTCGCCATTACGCGGCTCCTTGTGGTGGCATAGGTGTTGGTGTGTTTGGCTGCCCTTTTGTTACAAACGTACTGGTAACATTATCAAAATCACCTAATGGTTCGCGCACAGCTGTATCTGGGTTGTAGATATTGTAATACAACTCGCCAAGTTCTTTGGTATTTAGTTGCACGCTCTTTACGCCAAGCTGGAACAGGCCGCTCATTACCGCATCGACGCGGTTTTTAATCTCGTCGCGAGCTTTTTCGTAGGCAGCTTGATCAATTTTAATCGGGTCGTTACTAGGTTTTGCAAAAATCTTGCCAAAGAAACCTTTGGCTTGGTCGCGTAGGTCACTTAGGTCACCCGCTGGGTAGTATGGTACAACGATAAAGAAACTTTTATCCATAATATTTGCTTCTTGGCTAAGTAGGTCGATGAAATTGATGTAATCATCCATCAGTACGCCCAGTAGCATGTTGTCTTGGTTACGGCGCATGCCTACAAGACGGTCGATGTATGGGCCAATATCAACACGCTGTGAACGAATGAAAATTTGCACTGGGAAATAGAGGGAGTTCAGAAAGTTCTGATAGCTGTATTCAACACCTTCACGTTCGCGACTACTCATGAGGTCGAAGTTAATAGATTTGCAGGCAATTACCGCGCGAAAGCTACCATCGCGCATAATTACCATGTTTTCGCGCACCTCAGAGATTAGTAGGCTGTTTTGAGTCGAGTTTGGGTTGGCAGGTTTTTGCACCATTGGCCCTTGGCCATTCCCCTGTGCTGGTTGGCCCGGCGCACCCATAGGCACGGCTGCTGGCATTGGTGCAGCTGATTGAGGCTGAGCTACTGGGCCAACGGCAGGTGGAATAGAACCGGTAGGCTGTACCGGAGGCATAGCAGGCTGTGGTTGCTGTTGATTTGGTGGCACGCTGGTGCTGTTATCCCCACTCGTTAGCCGATTTGTTTATCGAAGTGATATCACTACTTCATCTTCTGGAAGCTGGTGCTTCTTTTCGATACGGTGTGCCTCGCGGGCTATCGTTTCGACAGATAAATCGGGGTTATTTGCAAGGTTTATTATATCAGGTGAAACCGGCTTTTCGCTAGTGGTTGTATCTGTATTTGTTGGGCGGGCTGTTGGCGCTGGTGTGTTCGGGTCTATCGGCTGAATAACAGACTGGTGCATTTGGCTTGGGTATGGGTTATATGAAACCGGTGTTTGCGGAATCGATGGATCATTGGCCGGTGCAACCGTAGCTACTGGCGCAGGGGTAACAGGCAGACTTGCGTAGGGATCGGCTACTTGTACGGGTTGCTGGGGCTGAGGATTCTGCACTCGTTGCAGCATGGCTTCGTGGCGCTGCTTGGTGGCTTCATCAAGCTTGGCATCAAGCGAACGCCCAACGTCGTTTGAATCGTCCAATATATCAGTAGTCGCTTGCGCTTCGGCGAACACATCAGAATTAAGAGCGCTATTTACATTTGGCTGGTTGGCGTCGACGCCTCGCACTGCCCATCCTCGGGTGTCAACAATATCTGCTAGGTAGCTAATGCGTTGCTCAGCCTCGGTCTCGGAAAGGTCTTTGGTGCGCTGCACTTCTACCACCTTTGGCGCGGTAATCTCTACCAGAAATTGAGTTCCATCTGGGTCCCATAGACGTTTGCGTGGCTTTAGGTAAAATGCCACTATCGCCGCCATATAGGTCTCCATAGGTTGGTCTTTTCGGAGTGGCAACGCAAGCGCACCGAAGAAGATTACTAAAGGCAACGGAATGATTGCCAAAGGAATAAATAATCGACTTAACCCCCACCCTACTGCAATCGATGCAGCAACAATTAGCAGGTAGATAAACTGTCGAAAGCTAAACGGGCCAATCAGCTTGTCGTCGGCTTCAACGTCTTGGGGTACTTTGTAGACTGCCATAGTAATTTTAGTATATCAAAGAGGTTCTAATTTATGCCTGGGATAGGAACGAGGTGCGCGTGGCTACCAGACGGTTTATCTTTATTGCGCAGGTCTGTAAACAAACGCCTCTGCTCGGGAGTTGGACGGGTCTTAAGTGTGTCGCTTGCATCGATTTCGTCGAGCGTAGCAATAAGATCATTGTAAACACTATCAGGCATTGCACCAGATTCGGCCAAGGCTACCATTCGGGCTAGCTCATCATCGCCAATAGTAGTGAGTATCTCTTCTGTACCCACCTTACCTTTTCCAAGTCGGGTTTTAAGAGCCTTGGCGTAGCTTGGTACTTCACCGCCAATCGCAAACTGTGCGAGGTCGGTTTTACCGTATCCAAACGGCTTGCGTCCACCGATTTTGCTAGCGAACTGCTTCTTTATTATTATCGCGTCTTTATCCAGCACAGGGTTACCGCTGGCATCCAGCACAGGGTTACCGCTGGCATCAACTTCATATTGTAGGTCACTTATCATGTCTGCAAGCAACTGAACATGTTGATCACCACCTACTTCAAGAATTCGCTGAGCCGCTGCCGCTCGTCGTTCTGCAGATGCTGAACGGTCTTGAACAATCGAGAATAAGCCACCGTCTTCAATCCTACCGCTAGATTCAATCCCAGGGTTCACACTCTCAAGTGTAGAATGCTCCTGTTCAATTACTTCGCCAAGCTGTTTGTCGAGAACTTGTGAGGCAACAGCTCTTGCTCGAGACGCTCCATACGGATCGATGCCTCCTGCAACTTCGGCTGCTCCGCCAGGTATCGGGTTACCGTCGACATCAAAACTATCCCGAATGGCCTCTGCTTGCTCTTTCTGCAAGACCCTATCAGCAGAAGCTGAGCGTTGTCTTTCGACATTTAGTCTTTGGGCTGCCGCTTGCGCAGCGGCTGCAACTGTGGGTGCAATTCCCGCGGCTGCAACAGCTGCTTGCGCTTCCGGAGAATCTGAGGTCATTTCTTTTTGTAAGGCTTCCTGAGCTGTCTTCGCTGCTGCGAGTTCTTGTTGCGTAACATCTACTTCTGCGTATGCAGCTGCGTTGTCTTCTATGTGCTCGGTTTCTGCGCTTGCATCAAGTACGGATTCAGCTAGCTTAACATCTAGCGTACCTTTTTTCGCGGAAGTGCGGACTCCAGCATTAGCCTGGATAGAGGCTTCCTGATTTACAGATTTAGTGATGGTGGCTTGCGCCTCTGCTGCATCTTGTCGAATAGCTATATCTTGTCCAGCGGCGCTTGATTCAAACAACTCTTTATTTTCGCTTTTTGCGATACTTAGCTCACCCTCAAGTTCAGCGGCGGCAACGCTTTGTGCTTGGCCTTCTACAGATTGTTCATATACGACATTTGCGGCGCTATCGGCAAGGTTAACATCTCCCTGCACAACTTTTAGTGCTTGAGCATTTGCTTGGCCTTGTGCTGAACCTTTGTAGTCACGGGTCTGCTCTGTCTTTACAACATTCAGCTGGTCTTCTAAGTCTTGACGTTGGCCTGCTTGCGCCCTACCGGCTGCCGATGCCTCGAACCGTCTATCGGTTTCTAGCTGTTCATTCTTTAGTTCGCCTCGTGCTTCATTTAATGCATCGTATTGGTTGGGGTTTGCACGCTGATGCTCGGCTTTCACCTCAGACTCATGGGTCTCCTCGGCATTGTGAAGGTTTAGCCCGGACTCTATCGAACGAGTATGCAGATCGACATTGGCTTGCAAGTGGTCAAGTTTCACTTCATTTTGAAGGGTTTGAGACAGCTTGCTAGCTGTTTCTTCTGCTCCAAGAGCGGCTCGTTCTCGCTGGCTTGCTCGAGCATCACTTACACCAAAGGCCGTTTCGGCTGACTTTCGTTGCCTGTCGAGTGAATCAAATCGTTTTTCGCGTCGTGCGCGTCCTCGAGCTCTCGCTCCTAGCACACCGCCCATTACCCCTTCACGGTTCAAAGCACGTCGGTTTAATGAATCACCGATAGCTTTCATTTCCTTACCCGCTCGGTCGCTAAAGTCACCTGCAGCCTTTTTGTTTGCTCTATCGCTTAGACTTGCTAGCTTTTGCCCAAGCACGCCCGCAGCGCTAAGCGATCCTTTCAATAAAGCCGGTACGGTAAACAGTGGCACTGCAGAAATACCCAATGCAGTGGCTTGCACCAACGGGTCACCGGAAGCGGCGTTGCTGACGATTTTTGCCGCCAACATGCTGGCACCAAAAACGGCGCCAATAATTGGATAAACTGCTAGCACCGCACCAAACATTTTGTACCATTTTTTAAAGTACTGCTCGGTGTTTGGTAGAAGGTAGGCCACGAAGGCAACTGGTGAAATAACTACCAACAAAATTACCAATGCCTTTCGGATAACCAGAATAAGCAGAATCATACCAAGAGCTAGCAACGCTGACGGTGCAAATACCACCAATACGACAAGCGCAACACCCACCGCAACTGCTAGCACGGTAGCGACCACCGCTTCCCACGTGCCGCTGCCGGTTGGGGTACCTGCCCCGGCCGACGGTATGGCGTCAAACAGCGATACAATGCTGGCGCCAGCAATGTTGCTTACATCTACCGCAAGCTGACATATATAATATGAGAGATTTACGAGTAAAGCCGCGACAACGAGCCTAGGCAACATGCGTTTAATGCCGTAGTTGGAGATGCCGGCGCTGGTAAGCTGCGAGTAAATAATAATCATGAAGGCGATGGCGAACAGCACGTTTGCGATATCGCGGAAGCTCTTCCATGCGGCAAACGTATCGTTGTCGGTGAGTAGAGATGTTTCAATGCTCAAAAAGTTTTCAGCCAAGAATCCGTAGGCCTGGTCGTTTAGCTCGGCGATAAATTTAAGCACCGGACACACCGCCCAGCCAATGCCTTCCACCGCACATTCTGTGGTGGTGTCACCATCGACTGTTTCGCTGGCTGCATCTTCAAATGTTGGATCATCTATTCCGTTAATTGTCGCGTTGAACGAATCGGGCAACTTGTCTTTTAGACATTTCTTGAAAATTGCTGTTCGCTTATCAACCTCCATGTCTGCATTAAGCTCGGAACTATTTTTGCAGGCGTCGACCGCACGATCGAATCTGCCGACCACATTGTTTGCGATACAAGCGGCATAAGCTCGCTCCGCAGGAGTCGGCAAATCACCGCCATCACCTGGAGGGATAGGCCCACATATCTTCTTCTTTAGTTCTGCGCTAAAAGTGGCATTGTCTTTGAAATTCTTTGCAATGGCATCGTTGTACCAGTTGATAATAAAGTCTGAGTAATCTACAGAGTGTTGTTGGGTTTTGTCTGAAATCTCGTAACACTTCTTGTCCATACTGTCGCCATTACCGCCAGTGCCAGTGCCTGAATAAATGTCGTTGATGGTATCACCATCTTTGTGATTTACCATGTCGTAATTAACACGGGTAATCGTGCCGGTGTTTGGGTTTACATAGTAAGCAGAAACCGCGTACTCAGACTTGTATGAAGTTGCTGAACTTTCAGACGTAAGAGTATTGCCGCCACCACAGAATGTCTCGAGCGTGCGTTTGTACATGTAGTACCACATGTAACCAGGCGGATCGAATGGATAGTCCGCCGTGTCTGGTAGCTTGCCTTTTGCGGCTTTGAATGATGCTTCTGGGCTTGTGTCACCCTGATTAAACACATACAAATCGCCTGAACAGTCGACAATCGACATTGAACACACCATGTCTTCAATGCCGTCCCAGCCCATAATTCGCGCTGAATTATCAACAAAGGCTTCGTCACTACAACTTACCTTCCCGTCTTCGTTTAGGTAACCAATGGCGGTACTTTCGCCATTGAAGAAGTCTGCCTTTAAGAGTTCGTCATATGATTGAACATAATTAACGAAAGTTTTACCAGCATTGAAACAGTAATACAGTGCTCGGTAGCGCAACCACTGCTCGGTGGCCTTTTCCATGTGGTTTTCAGGGTTTTCAAGCGGTGCGGCATGAGCAGACGGCGCGGCAACTCCTAAAACAGAGGCTGCCAAGGCTACAAATACAGCAAGTTTTACGATGTTTGCTTTTCGCCACATTACCCCATAATCATACCACTTATGCTATAAATCAAAAAGATACCGCCTCTGAAGGCGGTATCTAATATTCAACAAGTATATAACTACTCTGCGTTCTCAGCAGACTCTCTAATTTCGTCTGCGCTTACATCACCTCTAACGACAGATAGTATGGCAGATTTCCACTCAGTTTCATTTTCAAAGTCACCACTTTGGCCTAATCGCGTAATTGCAAATTCTTGGACAAGAGGGTCCAGGCCTATGAAGGTCGCTTTCCAGTGGGGTTCGCGCTCGGCAATATCTGGAAATGCTGCTTCAATCTGGGCGATTTGATCGAGTACTTCAGGGCTTGCAGTTTCAAGCGCAGCTTCGTCACTGCCTTCGGCTGGGTCAACAAATTGCTGAGTTTCTTGGTCCCAAAGCAAATCTTTTTTACTTTCACGATTATCCGGGATTCCGTTACCATCACGGTCTGAATGTTCTTCACTGAATGGTACGTAGCGGACAGGGTTACCGTTTTCGTCTAGCACTAACTCGGCGCCTTGATCGGCACGTTTGTCTTGTGGGTCTTTATCGCCACCGCGAGTAGCTAAAAAGCCGCCTGCACCACCAGCTAGAAGAAGACCAGCAACTGTCCCACCGATTGCACGGCGGTGTTTCTCAAAGAAGCCAGGCTGAGCACTTTGCTCTGGTGCCGGAGTTACGTTGCTAGTTGGTCGTTCAGGTGCGTTAATTGCCATTTCATTGTTCCTTGCGTTCTGGTGCGCGTAAACAGTTTATGCCGTTTACTATACTCCAAATTGTTCAAAAAGTCAAGAGGCTTATGGCTTATCCTACAATCTTATCAATGGTGTAGGTGTCTGGAATGTAGGTAGTTACACTGACTGTCTTTACGCCTGGTTCGTTACGCTCAGCGTAGCTTACAGGTATTGTTTTGTTTTCATCCTTAGGGTCTTGCTTTACGAAGTATTCTGATTTCTTCTCTGCTAGGCTACGTGGGTCGCTAGGGTCAAGTTGCGCTGCGATTACATTCATAAGCGCGCGTTGGCGACCTTCAAGCTTACCGTAGAGCATTGGATCTGTTTGGGTAGCTCGTATGTGTTTCAACAGCTTGGCCTTTGCGTCAGCTCGTCGACTTTCGGCTTGTGCGTCAGTCTCATTCTTCCGCTTTGGCATTACGCGTTCAAACTCACCCGGAGTACTTAATATGTGCACCATGCGTGAGTATTCGTCGATGTCAGTCTTAACAAGTCGCTCGCCATTGAACTTGTCATCACGAATGTCACGTATGGTCGCGGTGGCGCTGTCGTATACAGCTAATCCAGTTTCATACTCGCCACGGTCAGTGCCAGAAAGGCTGGCAATGTAGTGCTTTGATTTCGCCTGCATGTCGTTAAAGAACTGTTGGCGGTCGCGGCGCAACTCTACATCGGAATCAGCGATCTGCTTGGACATATCTGCTTGTGGTCGACCATTTTCGCCTAGTTTCAACTTGCCCTTGTTTGGACCGCTGTCGTAGCGCTCTGGCTCGAAGTAGGCATAAACGTCATCACCATTGGCATTCTTGGCGCCGGTTGGTGCATAAATCATACCTTGCTGTGCGTTCCAGTCACGCATCTTCTGGAAGGCCCAGTTGTTACCCTTCTTTTCACCCAGTTCGTACTGTGCCGCCATGCGCATCTCTTCATCGGCATCGTTACCGTAGCGGTCTTTTCCGTGCTGCATCAAGCGTACCAGTTCTTCGGCACTATATTCAGTGATAACAGACTGCGAGTTCTTGATACCCTCAAACATAGCAGACAGCGTGTCGGCCTTCGCCTTTGCGTACACGCGGTTGGCGCCACGGACACCAGCCACGCCACCTGCATATTTACGAATAGTTTCATTTTCCTGGAAGAGCTTGGTCATATTTTCTTGCTGAATGAGCTTCGCAGAAGTTTGTACCTGGTTTTCTACCTCTATGTCTTTGGCTAGCTGGTTAATCGCATCGGCCATACCAGCGCTTCGCGCGTCAACGTTTGGTGCTGCACTGCCCCTGGCGCGGATGTTTTCAATCAAGCTATTCCATTGTGATTCTGCGAGACGAGCTGAGTCGGTTGCATTTACCTCTCGCAAGCGAAGCTCTTTCACGGCGGCATCGGTGTGCGAAATAGTGTCCCAACGAGCTTCGGCGCCCTTTTGTACGATTGCTTCGGCAGTAGAGGCACGCTTTTCGAATTCAAAGGTCTGCTCTTGCATCTGTACAAGGGCACGATCTGCCAGAGCTTCATTGCGGAATTGCATCTTACCCTGAGCAGAAACGTTAGATTTTTGTAGCTCAGCATGCGCTGTATCAACATCGGCTTGGATTTTAATGTTACGCAGGTTGGCGTTGTTGGCGATTTGCGTTTCAAGCAAGCGCGTGTCAGCGCTGTTGATTGACTCTTCATATAATTTCGCGCGGCCTTCAGTTACGGTGGCATCTCGCATCATAGCGCGACGTTCGGCATTTGCCCCCGTGCGAGCATCGTTTATATAGTGCTCTTTGTGGTGAGCTTCAGTGCGACGGTTGTAGAGTTCGGTATCATGTTTATCGCCATATTGGTCGCTGTAGCCACGCTTTGTCTTCGTGCCATTACCAAAGTAACGCTGACGCTGCGTAGACGGATCGTTCATGTCGTTTGAAGCACCGTATTTGCCGGTAGTGTTGTGCCACAGCGCCTGGGTACGTTCTTCGTCGTTCTTGCGCTCATTTTCGCGCCAGTGCTTCTGAGAGTACTTTTTGCGTGCATGGTTACGCATAACATTTCGGCGGCGCAGAGCGCCATCTTGATACATTTGCATGTTTTTACGCTCATTTTTGGCGCGGTGTTCGGCGAGGCGTTCTTGATTGTAGTTTTTATACCGGTCTACGAAGCCCTTGCTTGGGTTGTTTACCACGCCAGCGAAGCGGTTCAAAATACCGCCACCAAGCTTGAGGAGCAAAGGTGTAATGGCCAGCGGTGCGACAAGCACTGCTAGGCCTAAAATAACTTGCTCGAGATTGGTAGCTGAGCGAATAATTACTTGGCCGGCCAATTGCGCTCCACCAAATACCACGGCGAACGCCGGGAACATCACCAGCATGGTGAAGAATAGCTCGCGCCATTTCTCAAACCACTTCTCGGTATTTGGCAGTAAGAATGCTACGAATGCTAGTGGAGCGACGATGATAAGGATGGTGATGATAGCCTGGCGAGCAGCCAAGATAAGGAAGGTAATAAGTATAACTACAGCTGCTCCAAGCAAGAACGGCGCAATAATGTACCAAACACCAGTAGCGCCACCACCCAGGCTAACCGTAAGCATACTCAGGCCTGCTGCGCCACCACCCACAATTGCGCCACCGGAAAGAACGAAACTTGTCACGGTTGACCAGTTTAGTAAGTCGGCGTCAGTTGAAGACCCTACTAAGCTATCGCGAATGGACTCAAACAAACTATTCACACTAGAGCCGAGTATGTTTGAGATATCAACGGCAAACGCAGAGATGTAAAACGACACGTTCACCATGATTGCCACCAATACCAGCTTTGGAATAATCTTTTTTATTTCGTAGTTCGACACACCCACATTGGTGAGATACGAGTAAATAATGACCAAAAAGCCGATAGCAAAGGCAATGTTGGCGAAATCTCGCATCACCTTCCAGGCACGGTAAATGGCACTATTTGGGTCGTTTTTAAGGGGTTGTACTACCAGGTAGCCTTCGACAACGCTGTATACGCCATCGACAACTTCAGAAATACCCTTCATTACGGGGCAAACCACATAGCCAATTTCACCCACAGTACATTCACTAAGGTTCTCAGAGGTGTCTACGGCTGGATCTGGTGCGGCTTCAACTTCGATTTTGGCGCGACCGGTTGGGCTAGAGTAACTATTTGGCGGATTTAGCGTGTAGCGCACATAGCGAGCCTCTTTGGCGCTCATAGGCGCTACTCCGCCTGGAAAAATAATTAGGTGTGCAGTTTGCGATGGTGTACCAGCAATAGATTCAAGTGCTTGATAAATTTGGGCATCTGCATCTATGCTACCAAGCCCTTTCGTGTCGGCTCGGTCAATCGGACCACTGTAAGTGCGGCCGTCATATGTAAGCGTATCGCCTTCCCAGGTTGCTGGTGCAGCAAACGCAGGCGCTGGAGCCGCAAATACGTACGCGAAGGAAGTCACCAAAACAGTGGTGACGAACGCAAAAATCTTCCGCGACGATATTCTACCGCGCGGGCTCTTGAAGAGTGATTCCCACATATCTTCTTTATATTATCATTTTACAGATGAAAAGTCAATGGTTCGTATCTATAAAATAGGCTAACGAGACTTGCGCAACAACGCCATTTATCGTATCGTGTTAACAGTTATGACGATAAAACAAAAAATCCTCAGCATTAGCGTCTCGGTTTTGGTTGTGGCCTTTGTTGTTTCGCTTATTCCGGTTGCTGCTCATGCGGCAAGTTGTGGCGGTGCCGACACGACACTTATTAACTGTTCGCAAGACAACTCTGGTGGTGTAGAAACCAACGGAATTTGGGGGTTGCTTCTACTGGTATTGCAGATTTTGACGGCTGGTGTAGGCGTTGTAGCGGTGGGCGGTATTGTGTATGCGGCTATTTTGTACGCGAGTGCCGAAGACAAATCAGACCAAGTGAACCAGGCAAAGATGATTATTACCAATATAGTGATTGGGCTCATTGCGTTTGCACTGATGTGGGCAGGCATAAACTTCTTGATCCCAGGAGGAGTATTTACATGATGCAACTCGCGAAACGCTTACTCGTAAGTGTATTTGTTGTACTAGCGTTGGCTGGTACGGTCGTGGCGCTGAACCAATCACCTACCTATGCCGCAGGCGCTGGTGGCGGTGGTGGAGGCGGCGGAAGCAGTTGTGGCGGCCGATTCCTTACTTTTCCAGCCTGGTACAGCGGTCTTGTCGACCCTTCGACATGTGACCTACTCCAACCCGGCAAAGGCAGCGCACCGGCAATTCAGGGCTATATTATGCGAATAGTTCTCAACGTTATTGAAATACTACTACAGGTAGTGGCTTACGTGACTGCAGGCTACATCATATACGGTGGTTTCAAATACCTCACCAGTCCATCAGACTCAAACAAGGTGGCAGCTGCGCGTAAGACTATTCAAAACGCACTTATTGGTCTGATAATCTCATTTCTTTCAATCGCTATCGTCACACTTATTGCGGGTAATATAAAATAACGGTATGGAATACGCTCGAATTTTAGCAGCAAAGATTGACGCCGGCGATGTCGGCATTCCTAAAGTAAGCGCTGCCGACGGTTTGGCAGGTGTACTTACCACCGTGTATTGGGCTGCGGGAGTTACGGCCATCATTGTGATTATCATCGCTGGTATTTTCTATGCCATCTCTAGTGGTGACTCAAATAAAACAAAGCAAGCGAAAGACGCCATTTTATACGCTGTTGTTGGCTTGGTGGTCATTATGATGGCGTTTGTAATAACAAACTTTGTGATAGGAAGGTTTTAGTATGATTTCACGATTAGTTCAAAAAATGCTGATGAGCATGGCACTGGTATTCGGTGTCGCCACCGTATCGGTAGCGCCAGTTGGTGCGATTAACGTAATTAAAGATGCGTGTACTGGGGCGAACAGCACAACGACGGTGTGTGACGCGGCCGGTAAAGACGATGCGGGCAACTTGATTGAGAATGTCATCGGCATTTTGCTGTGGGCCATTGGTGTGATTAGCGTAATTATGATTGTAGTGGGCGGTATTCGCTATGCGCTATCGGCCGGAAACAGCTCATCCATTACAGCTGCCAAAGACACGGTGTTGTATGCCGTAATTGGCTTGGTGGTTGCATTACTCTCATATGCGATAGTAAAGTTTGTCGTAGGTTGGTTTTAAAGGAGAAAATGATATGAAACGAAAACTACAATTACTAGTAGCAACGGGCATGTTCATGCTTGGTGTGGCTGGCTCAGCGCTTGTGCCTGCGGCCTCTGTAGCTGCACTTGATCCAAGCGCTGCCGTTAAGGATGGCGTAACCGCTGCGGGCGATGACGGAAGTGGTAAGGGCTTACGTGGTCAGCTAAAAACAGTCGTTAACGTACTGCTGTTTGTTCTTGGTTCAATCGCTGTAATCATGATTGTTGTAGGCGGTATTCGATACGCCCTATCAGCTGGCGACAGCTCTGCTATTACGGCGGCAAAGAACACGATTTTGTATGCAATCATCGGTGTTGTAGTTGCGCTACTCGCGTATGCAATCGTAAACTGGATTATCGATCAGTTCGCTTAGCCTTAACAAACACCCGTAAATTTGTTATAACAATAGAGATAAGTATTCGTAGAAAGGATTTTAAAACGAATGAAAGCAACAATACAACGAGCGCTCCAGGCACTTCTGCTTGTACCAGTTCTTGCACTTGGTGTAAGCGCGGTAGTTCCTGCGCAACCTGTTGATGCACTTGGTATTCAAGGTGGTGCTGATGCAGCGAAAAGTGACGACCAGTCAGACAACTTGTTTGACGAAGGTGGTTTGTTCCAAACCATTACCAACGTACTACTCTTCTTGATTGGTGCGATTGCCGTAATCATGTTGATTATCGGTGGTATTCGCTACACCGTATCTGGTGGTGACAGCGCGGCTATTACCGCAGCAAAGAACACCATTTTATACGCGATTATCGGTATTATCGTGGCTATTCTGGCGTACGCGATTGTCAACTGGGTTATCGGCAGCTTCGTCGCCTAACCAACCGAATTGATACTAAAAGCTCCGGCTGGCTGGCCGGAGTTTTTGTTTGCATAAAAATAACTCCGCTTTCTAGGGCGGAGTTATTTTGGCTAAAGGTGCTGATTACTGAATGGTAATTTTCTTGGCTTGTTCTTGCTTTACCTTACCAAAGCTGATGGTAAGCACGCCATCTTTTAGTACAGCTTCTACTTCATCTTCACGTACAGCTACAGGTAGTGCTACAGTTCGGCTAAATTCGCCCCAGTAACATTCCTGAATGTGCCAGTTGGTCGCATCGGTATCGTCACCGCTTGAAAGCGTACCGCTGATGGTAAGAATACCATCTGAGATACTGACATCAAGATCTTCTTTGTTAACTCCCGCTGTACGAGCTTTAACAACAAGTTTCTCTTCTGTTTCATATACGTCAACGGCAAGTTGGCCTGGGAAATCTTCCTCGCTATCGTCCCAGTTGTCGCCTGCGTCTGATGTTGGTGGCTCCTGAGCAGGATCAGCAGCTTGCAGATCATCGTCGTTGAGAAAGGCCGCAGCCAATTCGTCCTCGATCAATAGATCATCATTTTGTTTACGGGCCATAGATTTCCTCCACTTCCTCTCGGCTCATTTGACAGATAGTCTCTTACAGTATAGCCAATGCGTGCGCTATAATCAATAAAACTAGTGGATAAAACGTAAAAAGTACAATGATTGATAAGGCCTTGCAAATCGTTGCTCCGCACCACTGTTATGGCTGTGGTTCAAAACAGGCACTTTTATGTGACAATTGTAAATATGACATCACTTCAAATCAATTCTACGGGTGCATTAGCTGCGGCCAGCCTGCCCCTGATGGAATATGCACTCGGTGTCGGTCGGGCTTTAGTAGAGCGTGGTGTGTGGGTGAGCGTTCGGGAGAACTTGAAGCTCTGATAAATGGCTACAAGTTTGAACGTAAGAAGGCTTCGAGTGCTGTGTGCGTTGATTTGCTTGATCTGGTACTACCTGAACTTCCACGCGATGTTTGCATTGTTCCCGTTCCAACAATTCGCCGACACATACGTCAGCGTGGCTATGACCATACTGCTTTGGTGGCGAAGGGACTCGCTAAGCGGCGGTTACTCATCTATCGTCCGGTTTTGCGCCGCGCTACTTCATCTGTACAGCTTGGTGCATCGCGCGCACAACGCATAGAGCAAGCGAAGCAGGCGTTTCTGTGCACCACATCGCTTACAGATCAAACGGTGCTACTTGTAGATGATGTTACAACAACTGGAGCTACGCTAGAATACGCTGCCACAGAACTACGCAAGGCAGGCGCCAAAGATGTGTGGGTGGCAGTAATTGCCCGTCAACCTCTTGAAAAACATGTCTGACATCTGTTACTATTAAGCGAGCTTTATTCATGGAGAGGTGACCGAGTGGTTTAAGGTAACGGTCTTGAAAACCGTCGTGGGGCAACTCACCGAGGGTTCGAATCCCTCCCTCTCCGCCAAGAAAAAATGACCCTACAAGGGTCTTTTTTTCTTGGCGAAATCGTAGGAATTTGGACCCTCGGGTTTTGTGAAACAAAACATACCGCGGGTTCGGTGTAGCGCTGTGCAGAAAAATCAGCTTGCTTATTTTTCAAACAAGCGGAGAAGCGAACAAAGTGAGCGCTATCCCTCCCTAAGTTAAACGTTCGTTCCGCCACTTGAGCTATTCGTAAAGCTAGTAAGCACGAAATTGATAATTGCGTAAGCCAAAAGCGCTACGATAACACCGACGATAGCGTATAAAATAGTGTTTTTTGCTGCGGTTACAGCGGTAGAGTTTCCTCCGGAAATCACGTAGCGTAGGCCACCAATGATAATCATAATGACCGAAATTGCACCAAGTACAAACAAAAGTGTGTTGGTAATGGTAGAAAATACCCCACTAGTGCCGAAAAGATTTGCGGTTTGGTCATCGCCTCTGGCGGCATCCGCACCACCCTGAACACCGCCACTCACTGCGCCGGCAGACGGAGTAACAAATGTAGCAACGCTTAGCGCACCCAGTACGCCATATGATAAAACGGTTCGAATTGGTTGTTTCATGCGGTATTACTCCTGTTAATTCTAGGCTCAATTGTAGCGAAAATGGGCAAAAAAGTCTACAATTCGCCTCTGTTTTATGCTACAATTTACAGAGCTGGAGAACTTACGTCTACCGAGGTAGGAGTACCCGCCTATAGTCTTGCTCCTCGAAGTGCTAAAGCACTCTCGTCGGCCAAGCAAGGAAAACGTTTCATGCCACTGGTATAAAACGGGCTAAAGGGAACCCTTCAGCGCATTATGAATACCTCCCTATTTCACCGAAATGGTGGTACAAAATTTGCACCACCATCTGGCAAAATACGGAGGAGTACCCAAGTGGCTGAAGGGGACGGTTTGCTAAATCGTTAGTACGGAGAGATCTGTAGCGGGAGTTCGAATCTCCCCTCCTCCGCCAAATAAAAAAGACGACCAAATGGTCGACTTTTTTATTTAACGAGGTTGGGAAGATCCTGACTCCCGCGTTTTGCGAAGCAAAACAAGCGCGGAGTTCAGAAGCCTGTCAAATCTTTGATTTGTACAGGCTTTAGCTGATGGTAGAGCTAGGATAGCTATACCATCTTGCGTTCATCTCCCCTCTCCGCTACAGAGCCTATTTTCTATAGAGTGGCTTCAATACAATTGCTTTACCAAAAATAACGAGTTTTCTCGGTTCTGCATCGGTATTTAACTCAACGTGAATTGGTGCTGTCACGGTTTGACCGGGCGGAATGCTTCCGCCGTACGCCTCTGTCTCGACATATTCTTGAGTTTTCAAGTTTTTTGAGTCAACCATGTAAACTCCCCATACTCCACTTTCTGCAAAACCCGGGCCGTTTGTGCCTGTAAAGTCTGGTGTAATTCTACGGGTGCTACCGTTATGTACCGAGAGAGTAATCGTACACTTGTTCGCAGTACTGTTACGAATGCAAGTCGTCTCGTTAACTTCGTAAGAAACCTCATTGTAAGGATTGTACGTTATTTCGCGCAAAACATAATAAACAAACAAACTAGCGGGGGCAATAGCGAGCAAAAGGATTAAGACATCTGTAAACTTAGCTTTTGATTTCATGATGTAATTATACTATTCTGGCAAAAATTCTAACTGATTCCCCCATATAGCTCATGCTACAATAAAAAGCATATGCAACCAGAAACACCGCAACCAAATTCTCAAGAAGTTACTCAATCCCAGCCACCTGCACCTCCTGTTGCGCCTCAGCCAGCAATGCTAGAACAACCGCCTGAACCGAGCAAGTTTGCCGGTATGTTTAAGCGACGCATTGGGCGAATGGGCTTCTTCCTTGGTTTCGTGTATTGGAACTTGCTGCTATTAGTGCCGGTGGCAGGAATCGCTGTACTCATCGTGAGTATGAACGGCGGAGTACCACCAAGTATTGTTGATTTTTATGCTTCGCCAGCCGCCAATGGCCTAACAATTCTAGCCGGCGTCGTTGCGCTCCTGTCGCTTCCTATTAGCATTTCGCTGTATGTACGGCGTTTGCACGACATTGGCCAATCGGGTTGGTGGTCGATTCTATCGCTTATTTCGCCAATCAACTTCTTCTTCATGCTGTATTTGCTGTTTGCAAAAGGCTCATCTGAAGAAAATCAATTTGGAAAACCGGTAAATAGCCACTCATTCTTAGGTGTTTTGGGCTTTGGTAAGCCACGCGAATAATGCTCACGCTCCTCATGGTATACTAAAATCATGCAACCCAGTGGTGAACAGCCAGTAAACTACGCTCCTGAGACGCAAAGCTATGCGCCGCAGCAACCCGTTAACGCCCAGGGTCAACCTACTGACAATCCGGTGCAGTGGCAGGGGCCGGAGTACATCGTACAGCCAAAAACATCTACTTGGTATCTTTTATTTGGCATCGTCGTGCTCGTGCTGATTGCTGTCGCTGCTCTGCTTATTCAATCTTGGTCATTTGCAATCCTTGTGCCGGTTATGGCTGCAGCGCTGATAATGTACATCAATCGCCCACCACGCATGATTCAGTACGTACTCAGCGGTAAAGGCTTGTATATAAATGAAGTACTGCACCCCCTCACAGAGTTTCGAAGTTTTGGCGTCCGCGAAGAACACGGAGTGCAAGCGCTCGTATTTGTACCCGTGAAGCGCTTCAAGCCAGGCCTTACTGTATATTTCCCACCAGAAATGGGAGAAGCAGTGGTAGATATTCTGGGTGCTCGAATGCCTATGGAGGAAATGCAACCAGATTTCTTCGACAAACTTATTCGTCGACTTCGCCTGTAGCTTGCGTTTTCTACCTCTGTTGTGATACAATTGCCTTCGTCTGCTTTGTAAGTAGAGGTACCTTATAGTTACACTATGCGAGCTTGTAGTTTACTACTCGTTCGCGTGTGCACCCGTAGCTCAGCTGGATAGAGCGTCGGCTTGCGGAGCCGAAGGCCATAGGTTCAAATCCTGTCGGGTGTACCAATTTCTATGTAACATGAAAATTACCTCATCAGGGGGTATTTTTCGTTATAAATGAAAGAACCCCGCTCGACGCGGGGTTCTCCCAAGTCATGAGCGGGGTGTTCGAGTCAGTCGAGGTTGAAGTACCCCTTCTTGGTCTTGGGACTGTAGACCCCGGAGACGACACGACCGTTGAAGATCGCCGTGAAGGTGAACGAACCGTCGGGCTGGACATCGAAGATCGTCGCGACCTTCAGCTTCCGCTTGAACTCGGTGTTGCTCGCCAGCGTCTTCAGCGTGAAGGTCTGGTCGACGTACACCTGCTCGAGTCGGTGCAGGTTGGCGGTCACCATCTCGGAGATGTAAAGGCAACGAGCGGAACTCGGTCCGTTCACGATGTCGAACGAATCGACTGGAACGTGAGCCATGAGGTCGGACGTGTTGATCAAGGTGCTAGCGGACATAATGCCGCCCTTCTGTGACACCATGAGCCCTGGTGACGTAGGCGTAATCTGCATAGCTGCAGCCACCTCACTGCTGAGGATTTAATCATAATTATAGCATAAAGCTAGCAAAATGTCTATAGTGTTGATACAAACTTGGTTCTAACAATGTTCATTATGCTGTACCAAGAAAATTACCTCACTTTTGTGGGGTTATTTTCTTGGTAGCATGCTGCAAGCATGTTGAACCGTAAGGTTCGCGTAGTGACGAAAGGAAGCGGGAGCTTGCTCGCGTCTCTTTCTGAACGGAGGAGCGAGCAAGGCGAGAGATATTCCTGTCGGGTGTATAATCAACTACTAAATGACCGAAATTTCACCACAACATAAAATACGACGTAAGATTGCTGCCTGGAATATATTGCTCGATGCACGGTTTCCGCAGGAAGAGCGGGTAGACGACATTGCTCATAAATTGGCTGAGCAAGGTGACTTAGACTTGGTGGGGCTGTTGGAAGTACAGAAAACCGCAAATCAGCACAATGGCGAGATAATTGCCCAGAAGCTAACGCAAACGAGCGGTGTATGGTTTCCTCATTCTCGCAAGTCTTTAGGTGAACATACGGGGGTGTTTGGTAATGATGTAAAAACAGCAACAATGATTGATTTAGGACATAAAAAGAAGGCAGTACTAACTGAGCTGGGAGACGTGGCGATTGTACTAGTGCACCTGCGTCGCCAGCACAAACATTTTCCTCGCCAGCCCGAGCAGATTGCACAAGTATCAGCACTGCTCGAGGCGGTGGCAGACTACGAGAAAGTAATTGCCATGGGCGACTTCAACTGCTTGCCGTTTCAGATGCCACGAACAATGCTGCGAAACGCTGGCTTTCAATCTGCCTATGTAGAACTAGGTGAAAAACGGCCACGATTCCCTACGAATGAGTTCCGTGATGCGCTCTCTCCTCGCCAGAAGCTCGGTTTAGCTTTAGCAGGAGGAGCAATTTCGATTGACGATATCTATACCAGAGGCATGGAAGACTCGCTGGTATCTGTCACTACTTTTCAGGGCCGCTCTGATCACCCCGGTTTATTGCTTGAATACGGTGAATAATACCTCCAAAATATGACTGAACCCCCGGCGAGCGGGGCTCCAGCCAGGGGTTGTAGGGATAGGGGTTACGCAGAGGCTTCTGCGTCGTGAGCGCCGAAGGGGATCACCTTGGCACCCGTGTTGTTCGCGCCGTCCTTGACCGCGTTGGCGACCGTCTGGGCATCGGTCGGTGTGAGCTCTTGGAGCGAGATGACCCGAAGGCTTATCCCGAAGTACTCCGTGAGCACCGACTCGAGAGTCGTCTCGTACGAGGCTCCCGTTGCGAAGTCGACGAACTCGACTTTCGTTGCCAGCAAGGCCGGCAACGACACTGCCTCGCGTCCGAGCGTTTCGAGCAGGCAGCGAAGTGCCGACTCGAGGTACGCCTTCAACTGAGCGGTGCGCTCGGGGTTGTCTAGATCGCCCTTGTCTTCATCGATGAAGTTGTACAAGACTTTCTTCAGCGACTTCCAGCGACGGATGACCTGAGTGGTTGCCGTGGCGACGTACATGTACGTCTTGCTGTCGATGACGACCCGCGCCCGAAGCTCGATGCGTGTCGGCGTCTTGGCGGTTCGGCGGACGGTGGTAACACCCTTCACCGAAATGCCCGGACCGAACAGAACCGGCCACAGGGCGATACCGAAGAGCTCACGCCCTCCGATCTCACCCTTGCCGATGGCGTTCGTGTAGATCTTGCCGGACTTGAACATGCTGAACAGAACGATGATGAGGCCGATCCACAGGAGAATCGGTACACCGCGACTGAAGAGGTACGAGGGATCGAACAGAACTCGCTCCCACATTGACGTAGCCGAAAGCATCTCTCACCTCCTATGGATCTCTGAAGCCTTGGCTTACCCGCATAGTAGCACATAAGAGGTAGAAATAGAATATTGTATAATTAACTCATGAAAGAGCCGAGTATTTTTACCAAGATTATCAATGGCGAGATTCCGTGCCACAAGGTGTACGAGGATGAGAAAACTTTTGCATTCATGACCATACAACCTGTTCGCGAAGGGCATACGCTTGTTATCCCAAAACTGCAGGTAGACCAATACATTGACTTACCAGATGAAGATTACGAAGCCTTGTGGAGAACTGTGAAGAAAGTCGCAGCTAGGATACGTGAGGTCACCGGTAAAAAGCGAGTAGGTGTGGTTATAAAAGGGCTTGATGTACCACACACTCACGTACACCTTATCCCCTTTAATGAAAACGAGCACTTAAAAGCAGATGGCGCACAGCCTATGGCTGACGACAAAGACCTAGCAGCAATTGCTGAGAGGCTACGCTTTTAGATGATACGGATACTCGCCGTCGGCAAAAAACACGACGACTGGGTACTATCTGGGCTAGAACGCTATGAAAAGCGCCTGAAGGCGCCGTATAACGTAGAATGGGTACTTTTACCACATTCGTCGCGAGAGGGCGTAGAGGCGCGTGAGGAAGAGTCTGGGCGTATACTAAAGCAGCTAAAGCCAAATGATTTCGTAGTGTTGCTCGATGAAACGGGCAAACAACTCACCTCCCCTGCCCTATCTAACCTTTGTGAAGCACGGTTTGTGCTGGCGGACCAACTAGTATTTGTAATTGGCGGCGCCTATGGCGTTGATAATTTGCTACAGCAACGCGCAAATCTCGTGTGGTCACTTTCAGACCTCGTATTTCCCCACCAGCTTGTTCGCCTAATGCTGATTGAGCAGCTTTACAGGGCACAACAGATAGCCCGCGGCAACGGCTACCACCACGAGTAAGTTGTTAGTAGCATATCAGCTAGAGATGTCACCTCGACAGACCTCTACACGCCGGCGCGTTCTTTGCTCCTGGCAGGAACACGTCGGGTTGCGTTTCGCTTTAAGTCTGTCTCAGAGACATCTCTAGCCGTAACGTTTGTTGCTATAACATACCATTGACTTTTTACAAAGCTTATGCTATATTGGTGATAGTACCTTAGTACAAAAACATGAAACAAACACTATACACCACACCACTTACCATCGTCGTTAGCCTGATCATGCTAGTAAGCGTGTTACTACACGACACTCGCCTGGCGAAACTTGCCACTACTATGATTGGTATTCCAGCCGTGATTGCCAGCACCGATGCCGCGCATCGAGGCCTTAGCCCTGATCCTCACACCCATGTTGAGCGAATTAACGTTGGTGAGCTACGTGGTCAGCTACCCCGCCTAATGCCACGCGCTACCGAAGATAAGAAATATGTTTTGCACCGTCCAGTGCGTGGTAGTTCCAACCCTTTCGAGGGCAACTACTTACCCCTTGCTTAAGAACCTATAACTGTTAACTCGTTTTCAAGTCGTTCAATGAGCTGTTGAACCTCTTCCGCTTCTTTTTTGGTGGCTTCTACTAGTTCAGCAGGAGCTTTGGCAATGTATGATTCATTATCGAGTCGGCCAGTCAACGTACGCTGGCGTTGCTTTGCCTCACTAAGGCGAACTTCTAGATTAGTCTGGTGCTCGTAGAGAGTCTTTTGATCAATAGCGAGCCAGGCTTCGCGACCTGATACCGCCAAACGAAGGCCGCTCGGCTGTTCGGTGTGTAAAACGGCTTTTAGGCGCGCCAGGTGTTGGATCAGCTCGGCATTGTCTGCAAGCAAGCTGTCGCTGTGGTACTGTACCTCGTGTTTTTGATTGCCCGGTAGCTCGCTCGTAACAAATCGAACCTCAGAAACAAACAATTGAAGACGCTCAAATTCCGCAGCGGCCAGTTCATCGAAGGTAGCGGGTTGTGGCCAGTTTTCACGAATAAGCAGGCTGCCCTCTTCATACCATGGCAATGTTTGCCAAATGGTTTCAGTAACAAATGGTGCGAATGGATGCGCCATGCGCAGCACGCTATCGAGCACCCACGCCAACATATCGTGGTTGTCTTGCTTTTTGCTTGCTTCGACATACCAGTCGGCTACGCTACTCCACACGGTGTGGTATACGGTTTCTGCCGCTTCAGCAAAGCGGTAATCGGCTAGAAGTTGCTCGATATTGGCGCTGGCCTGGCTAAGCTCGCGGGCTATCCAATGGTCGGCTAAGCTTTCTGGCATAGGCGGTTGCATACGGTAGCTATCGCCTAGTTTATCTTCAACAAAGCGAGCAATGTTCCATAGCTTGTTGCAGAAATTACGTCCCGCTACCACCTTAGAGGTACTGAAGGCTTGGTTCTGGCCGGCGCTACGAGCAGCCACAAGCCCCATGCGAAGCGCATCTGAGCCAAATTCGCTCACCGCTTCCATCGGGTTGATTACATTCCCCTTGCTCTTGCTCATCTTTTGGCCATGCTCGTCGAGTACCAGACCGTGCAAGTACACCTCTTTAAACGGAACCTGACCAGTGACTTTTAGGCCAAGCATAATCATTCGCGCAACCCATTGATACAAGATATCAGCACCTGTTTCCATGACGTTAATTGGGTAATATTTAGCTAGTTCACCGGTGTTCAGGTAATCGGTAGTGATAAAGGGCCATTGGCCACTAGAGAACCACGTGTCGAAGGTGTCTTCTTCACGAGTATAGGTTTTGTCATCTACCTCGATTTGCTCTTGGTCTACCCTATCGTCGAATATCCAGTCAGTTGGATCAGCTGTGTTTTGAAAGGCAGGAATGGGAATACCCCAAGGAATTTGGCGGCTCAAGTTCCAATCGTGAATACCAGCATAGTATTGCAGTACGGCTTTCTTTTTTGATTCAGGTACAAAGCGCACATCACCGCGCTCAATGGCCTCAGTTGCTGCATCGGCCAGAGGTCGCATAGAGATAAACCACTGGTCTTTTACAAGCGGTTGAATAACGCTACCACATTTGTAGCAGTGCCCTACCGCGTGCTCTATGTCCGTTTCGCCGCGAAGTAGCTCCTGCGCATCAAGGGCTGCCAGTACTTTTTTACGAGCTTCCTCAGGGGTCAGCCCCATGTATTGCGGCGGCACGTTAATCATTTTGCCGTCGAAATCGATTACTTGAAGTTCGCCCAGGTTGTGACGCTTGCCGATCTCAAAGTCATTCGGGTCGTGGGCAGGAGTAATCTTAACCGCCCCCGTACCGTATTCGGCGTCTACGTAATTATCTGCAACGATCGGGATTTCCCTATCTATCAGGGGTAGTTGTACTCGCGTCCCTACTAAGTGCTTGTAGCGTTCATCGTTGGGATTAACGGCAACAGCAGTATCGCCGAGCATTGTTTCAGGCCTGGTGGTAGCAACTACAATCTCGTCGATTTTATCGAGAGTCGGATACGCGATTTTGTATAGCTTCGCTTTTTCGTTTTTGTGCTCAACCTCAATATCGGCAAAACTTGTTTGGTGTATTGTACAGTAATTGACGATGCGCTCACCTCTGTAAATAAGGCCTTCATCCCACAACTTTTTGAAAGTAGCGTAGGCGGTATTTACCACCTTTTCATCAAGCGTAAATACTAAATTGTCCCAGCTAGCACTGGCACCGAGTGCTCGAAGCTGTAGCTCCATATTGCCTCGCTGTTCGTCGACGAAGTTCCAGACCTGACTGTAAAGCTGTTCACGTGAAAAATCGAACCGGCTTTTGCCTTGTTTTTGCAGTTCCCTCTCGTACACTACCCACGTTTCAAAGCCAGCATGGTCGGCACCCGGAATGTAAATCGTGTCCCTTCCCTTCATGCGATAGAACCGTATGAGGATATCTTCAAGTACAGCCATGAGAGAATGTCCTACGTGCAGGTTGCCGTTTGCGTTTGGCGGCGGCATGATAATGCTGTACGGCTCGCCCTGGCCTGATGGCTTGAACGACCCCGAAGTCTCCCACAAAGCGTAGATCCCGGGTTCGTATTGGCTTGGTTCGTATGTCTTTGGTAATTTCATAAAGTTTTCACGTGAAAAGTACGCTTTGTACCTCTTAAGTAACTGTAGTCTAGTATAGCATAGCGCATGGCTTGTATAATGGTGGTAGTGATAGAAATTCAATCTGAAAACGACGCGCTTGCGTGGAATAATCTTGTGAAACAGACCGGCGGTCATCCGCTACAGCTGTGGGGTTGGGGAGAGGTAAAATCCGCACACGGCTGGAAAGCTCATCGCGTGCGGGTACTACGGCAGGGAAGGGTGCTCGGCGGAGCACAGTTGCTAATCAAGCGATTGCCTTGGCCATTGGGAGCTTTAGCGTATATACCAAGAGGCCCCTTTGGCTCGATAGGTGCCGAAGGTGAAAAGGCGTTGGCAAACTATGTTAAAGCAACATTCCGCCCAACGGTACTAAGCATGGAGCCGGATAGCACGAAGTCACCTCTGTGGAAAGGTTGGCATAAATCGCCTAATAAAATTTTGCTAGCCAGAACGGCGGTGCTTGATCTGACACAATCTGAAGAAGACATGCAAGCGGCTATGAGTAAAAAGACACGACAATACATTCGAAAATCACAGGGAGAGGGCATAACCGTACGTAAGGCTAGCTCGGCAAGCGACATTGCCGCCTGTCTTGCCATCTATAAAAGCACCGCTAAACGCGCTGGATTTATGCTGCACGAGGACGCGTATTATCAAGATATATTCCAGATGCTTGGTGACGATTCACCGGTGTACATGGCCGAGCGAGAGGGTAGGGTAGTGGCATTTTTGTGGCCGGTCGTTACGGAATCGGTGGCGTTTGAGCTATACGGTGGTATGAACGAAGAGGGCCAGGCCAGTCGAGCAAATTACTTCTTAAAATGGCAGGTTATTCAGAGTATGAAAGCTGCAGGCGTGAAACGCTACGATGTGAACGGGTTGCTCAACGACGGCGTAACAAGCTTTAAAAAAGGCTTTATCCCCGATGAGACTATGATGGCTGGCACGTTCGAGACGGGGCTATCGCCACCGTATATCATGTGGCGGTATCTTTTACCGATTGCTAAGCGTGTGGCTCAATTGCTACGGCGCCTTCGCGGTAGATAACAATACTGCCGTCTGGTTTTACCCCAATAATGGTTGATGGTTCATGGTTTGACATATCACCACCGTCGACGTAAAAATCTACCTCATTGTGAAAATAAGCTTTCGCCATACCTACAGAGGTGGAGGTAGGCGCACCATGATCGTTGGCGCTTGTGGTCATCAAGGGGCCTGTTTTTTCGAGCAAGGCAAGAAGGGCAGGGTGATTGGGAATACGAGCTGCCAACACAGACTGACCTGCCGAAAGGTAGTGTGGCACGCCCTCGGCCGATAGCTCAACACTAACGGCATTTGGCCAAAAGCGCTGGGCAACCTCGAGCTCGCTTGGCAAAAAGCCGAGGTGTTCAAGCTGCTTAACGGAAGCAGCGATGGTAGTACCTGGCTTTCGTTCGCGATCCTTTACCTGATAGAGCCTGTGAATGGCGCTTTCAGACTGTGCTCGAGCGACTAAGCCATAGACGGTGTCGGTAGGTAGTACCCCCATGCCGTCCTGCAGGAGCAGTTCTACAAGCTGTGAATCGTCTAGGGATGAGATATCAGCTGGCACTATGTTCTCCACGCCGTTTCGTTCATGGATAGGGTTGGTTTAACCTCTACCGTTTCGGGGTCGGTTGGCTCGCAATAGAGCGATTGGTAGTAGCCTAGGGCAGCTATCATGGCAGCGTTATCCGTGCATAGTTGTCGGGGTGCATACTCAATCGCTACAGGGAGCGCTTCGGCGAGGCGACGACGCAAATCTCGGTCGGCAGCCACGCCGCCAGCAATAACGACTGATGCTGGTTTGAACTCATTGAAGGCAGCGACGGTCTTTTTTACGAGAGTTTGATTCGCTACACGTTGGAAGCTGGCGGCAAAGTTTGCCCGTGTGGCGTCGTCTAAGCGTGCAGCAAGCTCGAATGAGGGAAAAGTGTGGTCGACACCCACTTCACGCTGAACGGCCCGCAAAACGGCCGTTTTAAGCCCAGAAAAACTGAAATCGTAGACTCCCTTTAGCTTTGCATCAGGAAAATCGAAGGCGTTTTCGTCGCCATCGGCAGCGGCTTTTGCAATGCTTGGGCCGCCAGGATAGGGGAGGCCAAGGATTTTGGCCACTTTGTCGTAGGCTTCACCGACGGCATCGTCAAGCGTTTCACCCAGCAGATGATAGTTGCCATGATCTTCAAACATAATGAGCTGCGAGTGAAGCCCACTTACCGCTAGCGCAAGCATTGGAAAACGCGGCTGTTTACTGGGAAGTTCGAGTGGGTCACCGGTTGATTGTTTTGTAATAAAGTTTGCGTATACATGGCCTTCAACGTGGTGTACAGGGTAGAGTGGCTTGTTGTGAAGCTTTGCCAACGTAGCTGCGGCTAATGTTCCTACAAGCAGCGAGCCAATCAGCCCAGGCGCGTTAGCCACGGCGATAGCGTCGATATCGTCCCAGGTAAAACCAGACTCTTCGATAGCCTGGTGAATAACCGGGTTGATTACCTCGATATGGCTACGAGCTGCGACCTCTGGTACAACACCGCCATAGGCTTTGTGAATATCAACCTGTGACTGCACTACGTTTGAGTGCAGTATAGTTCCGTCTTCAACAACACTGGCTGCAGTTTCGTCGCAACTGCTTTCAATACCTAAAATTAACATTGTTACCAGTATACCACCCCTGATGGAAATGTTTTGCCAGAAAACCGATTGGACGTGTAAAATAAAGAGGATGACACTTGCGAGGAAACTAACTGCGAAAGCCGCTGCGGCGCGCTACCGTAACCCATCGAAGTCGCTGCGGGTGATTGCGGTTGTGGGGCCATATGGCAAAACCACCACAGCGCTTTTACTAACTGAGCTTTTGATGGAATCAGGGAATTCAGTACTGGTGCTTACGAACAAAGGCTCAAAGCTTAACGGCGAACCTTTGGGTATGCGCTTCGAACCAACCGCTCGCTCAATCCAGCGCTTACTTGCGTTGGGTCGTAAAAAATCAGTCGACTTCGTGATTATCGAAGTCGATCAAACTGTTGTTGATTCACATGTGCTAGAAAGTATCGTGCTTGAGATGGTGGTGGCAACGGCTGAAAGTGATGTCGCTCGTGCCATGCTGGAGCGTCCAATGGCGTACTCGGTGGTTCCTAGCGCGTTTACTACAGAAGCTCGCGATGTTGCGCCTCATCAGGCAATCAGTTTTGGTACCGACGAGCTTGCCGATGCACGAATTGGCAAAGTAAAACTTTTTCGAAAAGGGACTGAGATTGAGCTGGTTATTGATCATCAAACGACCTTACAGCTTGCTACCCACCTAATCGGGCATGCCAATGTATACAATGTGGCTGCAGCAGTTGCTGCTGCTTACGTGCTGGCGGCAAAAATTGAAAGTTTTGTTGACGGCGTGGCTCGACTTGAGGAAGTGCCGGGAAATTATGAGTACTTGCCGCTAGAACGACTGTATAGCGTGGTTGTAGATGGAGCATATCAGCCAACTTCACTTGAACTAGTGGTAGCCGACGCAAAGAAGCTAACTAAGCGGCGTTTGCTAGTGGTAGCAGATGAAACGATACAATTTGAAGATTACGCTAAATTGAAGCAAGTGGCCGATGCGGTTACAGTGGTGGGCGAAGGCGAACAGCCTGGTATTAAGGCTTCAGACGATAAAAAGAATGCTTTAGACACTGTGCTTCGAGGGGCGAAGCAAGAAGATACGGTGCTTTGCTTAGGTCGCACCTTTGCTTCGCAAGATAGTGACCATCTAAGCGTCGCGCAGCGATTGGCTGAGGGAAGCAGTGAGTAGCTTTCGCGGCGTAGTAAAAACTATCATTCCGGTTGGTGTGTTCAAAAAAATTGAGCCTTTCGGACATCTGCTTGAGTCTATACTGTGGAATATTGTGTATGGATTTCCCTCTCGCGGCATGCACGTGATTGGAGTAACCGGAACTAACGGTAAAACAACGACCAGCTTTATGATTCACCGTATGCTAACAGATGCGGGATACAAGACGGCCCTCATGACAACCGTGGCATATGGTGTAGGCAACGATATCATCCCCCAAGAATTTCACATGACTACTGTGTCGTCAAAATTACTACAGAAGCGTTTGAAGGAGTTTAAAAAACAAGGGGTAGAGTGGCTCGTTTTAGAAACCACTAGTCATGCGCTTGCTCAATACCGAGTGTGGGGCGTGCCGTACGAAATTGCCGTGCTGACCAACGTTACTCATGAGCACCTTGATTACCATGGAACGTTTGAGCGATACGTTGCGGCCAAGCGAAAACTCTTTGAACTGGTCGGTAGGCACAAGAGCGGCTTTGGCATCGTGAACGCAGATGACGATACCGCGCAGTCATATGCGGCAGCGGCAAAGCGGGCAATAAGCTATGGTATTCACACAGGTGAGGTTCAAGCGAGTGAAGTGGAAGTGCAGGCCACAGGCAGCACCTATTCAGTAAAACTGGGCGACGAACCGCTCTATATTCACTGCAACATTCCGGGCGAGTTTAATGTCTATAACAGTTTGGCTGCGGTCGCAGTTGGGCAGCATTTAGGGCTCACGCCAGAACAAATTCAGCAAGGCATTGCCAATCTAAAAAGCGTAGAAGGCCGCATGAACACCATTAGCGAAGGTCAGCCTTTTTCGGTGATTATTGATTACGCTCACACCCCAGACTCATTTGAACGATTACTAAGTGATGTAAGAAAGTCAACAAAAGGTAAACTAGTAGTGCTATTCGGTAGCGCCGGTCGGCGGGATGAAGCGAAGCGAGCGATTCAAGGCGAGATTGCCGGTAAGTACGGGGACGAAGTGGTACTCACCGAAGAAGACGACCGGGATATTGATGGCAATGAGATTTTGGCGCAGATTGCTGAAGGCGCCGAAAAAGCCGGTAAAGTGAAAGATCAAAACTTGTTCTTGATTCTTGATCGACCGGATGCCATACAATTTGCAATGACACGTGTGAATTCGCCTGAAGACACGGTAATACTTCTTGGTAAAGGCCACGAAAAAACTATTGAGCGTGCTGATGGTGAACATCCTTGGGATGAGGCGGGCGAAGCTCGCAAGGCTATAACAAAACTCACCGGTAAAGAGCAATAAGTCAAATGCCGCATAAAGTTTTGCTCCTTGATATTGACGGCGTATTGATGCAGCAACCAAAACTTTTTTCAGAGATATACTGTGGAAGATATGGTGTTTCGATCGATAAGCTATTACCTTTTTATAGTTCGAAAGAATTTCTGAATTGCTCAATCGGTAAGTACGACTTAAAGCAAGCGATCCGTGACCACCAAGACAAGTGGCGATACACCGGAGACCTTGACTCTCTGCTTTCTGAATGGTTTGAGGCCGAGCGTTATCCGAACGAAAAGCTTATGGAATTAGTAAAAAACTTGAGAGAACAAAGAATGCGTGTTGTAATCGTCACGCAACAAGAAAAGTATAGAACGGCATATCTCAAACAAAACGTTTTTGGTGATATGTATGATGATTTTTTCGTATCCTGCGAATTAGGTCTTCACAAAGACTCGAAGGATTTCTGGGATGAAGTGCTGAAGCGTCTCGACGTTTCGCTACCTGGAGAAGTTTTGTATTTTGACGACAAGCAATCTCTTGTAGCGTTAGCGCAATCCGTCGGAATAGACGCGTATATCTATGAGTCGGTGGAACAAGTTCAAGAACTAGTAGTGGAGTAACTATTCGAGCGTTAAAGTAGTGCAGCGCATGGAGCCGCCACCTTTGGCGAGCTCGGTATTATGCAAGCGAATTGTTTTTAGCCCATGAGCTTCAATCGCCGCCACGAAGTTCGGAGCGTCATTCATTACTACATGTGTACCGGTAGAGACAAGATTACAGGCGAGGTTATTGATGGCTTCGTCTTCTGATACTTCAATCAAATCAATGCCCGGAAGCGAGCGAATTATTTCGACACTTTCAGGCAAAAGCGCATCTGCGCAGTAGCCAATCAGGCCATTTTCAACAACCGTGCCGTCATGGTACACCGGTGCTTTTAGTACTGATATAGCAAGATCGATGTCGTAGTACAAACTATCTGGCCAGCCAGAGTAGCTATTGATGGCGGGTTTGCCTGCATCATCAAGCACCGGCTTTGCGTATAGACGGATGAGCTCAAGTCCTAAGGTTTTGGCAGCGAATTCCTGAGCGGCTTCCTCCGAACGATAGCCGGTGCCACAAAACAAGTAGTTTCCACAGGGCAATGCGTCGCCCTGACCACTGAATTTTTCCACCTCTGGCGGCAATTCATACACAGTTTTCCCCAAGGCTTCTAGTGCTTGTTTCGCATAGGCTTCTTCGGCTTTTCGTGCATTGGGCAGGCGCGCGAGTACTGCCTTATCACCTCGAACCAATGCCCAGTTGGCAGTAAATACGCCATCTTGGCAGTTTGGCGGCGGAGCAATGCGTTGTACTGTTACACCGACAGATTCGAGCGCTTGCTGAATATTGTCGTGTTCGTGTTTTGCCTTTTCAAGATTAATCGGCGCATGTTGTGTCATGAAAGGATTGATAGGAGCTTCATCGCTAAAGTAATCTACGCCTGACATTAATACTGTTGAATTAATCACAACGTAGTTCCTAATAATACGACTCATGGTGAGTCTTAAAGTGAATACGGCGCACAACCTTTTCGACAAATCGCATCCACAGCTTGGTTTTTGCTAGGTCAATCGGTACTTCGTAGGCACCAACATATTCTGTAATCGTTTTGTTGAAGCTGGTTTTGAAACGAGCTAGGCCATAAAAAGGGTGATTAGGATCAGCTGCGGAAGCAATAGGAGGCACGCCCGCTAGATCATGTCGCAAAGAACCATGTTGCTTTGCCCATTGAATGACGTGCCACTGTAGCAAGTGACTGGCGCCGTAGGCGGTTCGTTCGCGTACGCTGGCACCGTCTTTATACATACTCTGCGTACCTTGTACCATAGCGAATGCTCCGGCCACAACATTACCTTCAAAGTAGGCAAAGAAAAGTTGGCCACTTTCGCCGTACGCATTATAGAAGTTCTTGTAATACTCGGGTGGTCGAATGGCGAAACCAGCACCCTGAGCTGTTTCGGTAAAGAGATCGTACATAATTTTGCAATTTTCATCATCGGCAGGCACGGCTTTTACTGTTACACCATCACGCTCGGCACGACGAATGGCATGGCGACCCTTTTGATTGAGAGTAGCCATGATTTCATCCAAGCTTGGGGATAAATCAACGTACACAGTAGCGTAGTTGTACTGGATAGGGTTGGTTTTTAAGAGACCAAGCCCACTCATATCGGTAGTATGATCAAGTTCTGGTTCGATTTTGACCGTAAACACGCCTTGCTGCTTAGCAAACGGACGCAGTACTTCAAGAAGCTTTGCAAGGTCAGCGCGTGAAGTGGTACTAGGGCCTTTCGGGCAGTACCAAACCTTGCCAAGTAGCGGAGTAGACTTTTCCATGACCGCGAAGGCTCGAGTGCCCGCAAAAAGGTAACGAATTTTCCAGCCAGCCAGCTGTTTTTGTTCGAGAAATTCTTTGCCTTGTAAAATGTTGCCGCCATCTGGATTAGCAGTCACGAAAGAATTCCAGTTGGCTATTTCTTCATCAGTAGCAAAGCGCATGTTCATATCTAATATATTGTAACAAATTAGCACTCAGGCTTGACGAGTGCTAGCATGTTTTCTACAATTAAGACAGTAGAGAAGTAAATAACGGAGGAGTTCTTGATATGAGTTCACCAATCAAGCCTCTTGGTGACCGCGTCGTTGCGGTACGAGAGGAAGCTGCAACAAAAACAGCAAGTGGCTTGTACTTGCCAGATAATGCTAAGGAAAAGCCTGTACTCGCGAAAGTTGTGGCAACGGGCAAAGATGTAAAAAATGTAAAAGCAGGTGAAAAGATTCTGTACAAAGAATATTCAACCACAGAAATTAAGATTGATGGCGTGGAGTATTTAATTGTAAAAGAGGAAGACATTTTGGGAACGGTATAATGGACGGACTTTGGATTCTATTTTATGTAACAGTTAACGTCGCCGTGTACTTACTTGTAATTAAGTTCATCGTCACGGTACGTCAATTGTTTAAAAGAGTTGAGGCTCTAGAGAAAAAAATGGCGAATGTAAATTCCGAAGGAGGTAAGTAATGGCAAAAAAAGTATTTTACAATGAAGATGCGCGAAATCGAATTTTAGGCGGGGCAAAGGCCCTATACGACGCGGTAAAGGTGACCTACGGACCAAAAGGTCGTAATGTCGTGATTGCCAAAGGCTACGGGGGCCCAACGGTGACGCACGACGGCGTGACTGTTGCTGAAAGTGTCGACCTACCTGAAAATGACGACGAGACACTTGGCTACAAAGTAGGTGCTGAACTCATCAAGCAAGCGGCTAGCAAGCTCAATAAAGTCGCTGGAGATGGTACTACTACCGTAACCGTGCTAACCTACAACATTTTGAAAGAAGCCAATCGTTTGATCGCTGCTGGCCACAACCCAATGGAGCTAAAGAAGGGTATTGAAGAGGCTGGTAAAGAAGTAGTAAAAGCCATTGATGCGTTGAGCGAAAGCGTAGAAGGTAAGACCGAACGCGTTGCCGAAGTTGCAACTATTTCTGCCGGTGACGAAGCAATCGGCAAGCTAATTGCTGATGTGATGGAAAAAGTTGGCAAAGACGGTGTAATTACGGTAGAAGCTGGCCAAGGCCTCGAGATGGAAAGCGAAGTGGTAGAAGGCTTTAGTCTCGACAAAGGCTGGGCGAGCCCATTCTTTGTAACTGATGCTGGTAGACAAGAAGCTGTGTACGAAAAACCATCAATCGTCATTACCGACAAAAAGATTTCGACTGCTCAAGAACTATTGCCACTGATTGAAAAGCTTGCTCAAACCGGTAAAAAAGATATTGTGTTGGTTGCTGATGAGGTGGATGGCGAGGCATTGAGCATTCTGGTGCTCAATAAGCTAAAAGGCGTGTTAAATACTGTTGTAGTGAAGGCGCCAAGCTTTGGTGACCGCCGTAAAGACATTATGGCCGACATGGCAGTGCTCACTGGGGCGCAGGTGATTTCAGACGATCAAGGCCTTAGCTTTGAAAACGTTGGCTTAGAGGTAGTAGGAACAGCTCGTAAGGTGATTGTAGGCAAAGATGACACCACAATTATTGAAGGAGCGGGTAAGGCGAGTGATATCAAGGCGCGAATCACGCAAATTATATCGCAGGCTGATAACGCATCAAGTGAATACGACAAAGAGCAGTTTGAAAAGCGTGCTGCAGCACTGAGCGGTAAGGTGGCCGTGATAAAGGTGGGTGGTGCTACTGAAACAGAGATTGATGAAAAGAAATTCCGCGTCGATGACGCTGTGGCCGCTACCAAGGCAGCGTTGGCCGAAGGTATTGTGCCAGGAGGAGGCGTGACACTTGTAAACGTAGCGTCACACATTGCAACCGATGGTTCAGATAGCACTTCAGCAGGACGGCAGATTCTAAAAGATGCTCTGAAGCAGCCGTTCTTACAGATTACAGCGAATGCTGGCCTAAATTCCGAAGCGCTGTTAGCACAAGTAGAAACCGGCAAGCCAGGCTTTGGAGTGAATGTGATGAAACCAGAAAAAGGTTTGGTAGACGTAAAGAAGGCTGGGGTAATCGACCCAACGCGTGTTACCAAAGAAGCGGTGCAAAACGCCGTTTCAATCGCCTCAACTGCGGCTACCATGGGCGCGTTAGTAGTAGAAATTCCTGAAAAAGAACCTGCAGCGCCAATGGGCGGCGGCATGCCTGGAATGATGTAGAGTAGCGTGTCAGAGCACCTGTTATAATCAGTGCATGCTAAGAAGAACGATAGCTATCGTATTGGCTGCTCAGGTGGTAGGCATATTTCTTGTCGTTTCCAATCTAAATTTCTTTAACACAAATTCACCATTAGAAAACTTCTTAGGCTCGGTGGGTGGTGCTTTGTTCTGGTTGGCTCCAGTGGCGGGTGCTGTAGTATTGGCCATACAGCAGCCAAAGAAAAAGGGCTCAGCAGCGTCTTACTTATATACAGTGATTCGAAATTTAGGGATTCTGTTTGCATTTACGGTAGGGCCATGGCTCTTGCTATGGGGAGTGAATTGGTCGTACTCTGCAGCGCGACAAGCCATTGACGCTGAAGAAGTTCGGCAAAGCCAGATTCGATCGGAGGAATATAGTAATGCAATCGGTGAGGCTCGAGAGGAAGAGTGGGCTCGTACATGCCTCACCGCGCGAACTCTGTCGACAGATTTGCAGGTCTCGGCTCTTTACTATGATTATCTTGATGCAAAAATATACTTGCAGCAACACGCAAGTACAGAGGTGTTAAGTAAAGTTAACCAGCATGTAAAAGCGATTAACACGCAGTTTCATGAGTGTGAAGCTGGAGACGTGACACCTACAGCTCAACGCGATGAGATAAAGAGTCATCTCGAAAAAATTATTGCTATGTCTGAGTCGGAAGAGTAATAATGCCAAGTAAAAATGCGCCATGTTTCTGGCGCGTTTTTTAATTCAGTCTATTAATTAGGCTTGGCCTTGGCTCAAGAAGTCGATTTCTTTAATGATGTCCAAGAGGGCTTGTGCGCGACGAGCTTCGTCGGCAATGCCTTTTGCAGCATCGTGAGCTGGGGCAATGAGCGCACGATCATCAGTGGAGCGGAGCAATAGTAGGTAGGTGTCGAACTTTTCTTCGGCTGAAACGTTAAGTTTGTCTACGAGAGGACGAAGTTCTGAAAGGGCTTCTTGTTTGATACCATCAAGTTCTGATGAGGCAGCTGGCATGGTGGCTGCGACATCTGGCGCGGCAACAATCGGGTCGGGTGTAGGAAGCGAAGCAGGCGCATCAGTAGCAGCAGTATCGGCTACAGGTGCGGCTTGGTCATCAGCTGATACGGTTGGTACTAGTGGTGCTGGCGCTGGTGTTGTGTCAGCTTCTTGGTTTACCCCTGCTAAAACTTTAGCAAGTTCTTGATCATCACTAATCGATTGTTGTTGATTCGCTGGTTCAATTGTCGTCATGCCCACCTCTATACTACTTATGCTTCAGTTTACAATTACTGTAGCATAAATCAAACCTGTGAGTAAAGGTTTATACTAGATATATAGACGCATATACTAAAACGCCAAAAGAGGAGACTGAAAATGGATGATATGAACGTAATTGCCCAAATTGATACATTTGATGCGTTGGGGTTGGCCGCAAACACACCCGAACAACTGCGACATGACTTTGAAGTGCAAAATGTTAACCTTGACCGAGACATTCGCAACGTGGTGTTTGCCGGTATGGGGGGTAGTGCATTGCAGGCTGAATTTATTAAAACATGGCCTAGCCTTTCAGTGCCGTTTGTCATCTGGCGAGACTATAACCTACCAAACTTTGTAGACGAGCACACGCTAGTATTAGTTGCGAGCTATTCGGGTAATACTGAAGAAACGCTGTCTTCACTAGCTACTGCACGAGAAAAAGGCGCGATGGTGGCGGTTATGGCCGGTGGTGGTAAGTTGCAAGAAGAGGCTGAGGCACACGGTGATATCTTTGTGCAGATCCCCAAGGCAGTGCAACCACGAATGGCAGTATTTTATTCCTTCCGTATTTTAGTCGAGGTGTTAGTGGCACACGGCCTAGCCAAACGCGAAGTATTGGCAGAACTTGAGGCTGCTTCAAAGGTAATTGAGTCAATTATTCCGCGCTGGGTCAAAGAAATTCCAACAGAAGAAAACGAGGCTAAGCAAATTGCGAAACACCTAGTGGGTAAAACGCCGATATTCTATGCAGGCACATTGATGACCGCAGCAGCGTACAAGTGGAAGATTGGCGTGAACGAAAACGCTAAAAACACGTCATGGTACAACCTTATGCCAGAGTTTAACCACAATGAATTTATGGGCTGGACTTCACACCCAGTCGAAAAACCATTTGCTGTGGTTGATTTGATTTCAAGCTTTGAGCACCCTCGCATTTTGCGTCGTTTCGAAGTAAGTGACCGCCTATTATCAGGTATGCGGCCTAAGGCCTTACAGCTGCACGCAGAAGGTAATAGTATTTTGGAGCAACTACTGTACCTAGTAATGCTAGGTGATTTCGCGACCATTTACATGGGTATCTTGAATGGTGTTGACCCAAGCCCTGTGGCACTGATTGAGAAATTCAAAAAAGAACTGGGGTAATGAGACAAACCTACGGTTTTTCTCATCGTGCCGGGCACTGGCAAAGCCAGCTGCTCGGACTGCTCTTTTCCCTGAGTTAATATTAATGATAGCGGCGAAGTGATTCGATAGGGTCTTTGCTTGAAGCGCGGATAGCGGGGTAGAGGCCAAACAGTACACCTACTCCTACCGAAAGTGCACTAGCCCAGCCGACGATCGCCCAAGAAAATGCGGGGTCGTAGGTGAGGAACATACTAATACCAAACGCTATTACGTAGCCACCGATAAAACCAGCAAAACCACCTATAACGCTGATAATAAGCGCTTCAATCATGAACTGTAAAATAATTGTTCGATTGCTCGCGCCTACGGCTTTACGCAAACCAATTTCGCGGGTTCGTTCAGATATGCTTACTAGCATGATGTTCATGATACCGATCCCACCGACAAGCAGCGAGATGCCCGCAATGAGCGACATGACGGTACTAATGACACTGAATAGACGGCTAGTTGGCTTGGCGATAGACGAGCCAGTATATACCGCCACATCACGTTCGTGATCGTGGTTTGCGCGCAAGAGATTCGTGATTTTTTGCTTAAAGTCAGCCATGGCTACCCCTGGCTTGGCTTTTACATTAATTTGCTGGATTTGGGCGACGCCGCTATTAAATAGCTTGCCGCTCTCGAAGCTGATGATGGCTGCCGAATCAAGGTCGATGTTGTTGTAGTTGATAGGATCATTTTGACGTTTCATAATACCAATTACCGTAAAGGATTGCCCTCGAATGAGGAATGTTTTACCAATAGCGTCCTCGGTGCCAAATAAATCGACCGCGAGTTGGGTGCCAATCACTGCAGTGTCTTCAAGAGTGACTGTATCAATAAACTGACCATCACTCATTTTTAGTTTGGCGATGTCGGCAAAATCGGGAGTAGTAGCAAGAATGCTACTGCGCTCCGGTGATGCACCTTCTTTACGTACGCTGCCACTAAGCGTCATAAGTGGTGCAACGGCTTGTGTATCTTTCAGCTCATAAATAGACTCTACGTCGCGTTCAGTAAGCGGGCTGGTGGTATAGGCGTTCTGTGGTGTTGGGTTTGCTAAATCTTGCAGGCTTGACTGCTTTGAGACAGGACGAATAACTGCGACAGACGAGCCGAGTTCCTTTACTTGATCATTAATAATGTTAGTAATACCGTTGCTCAATGCCAGAATTGTTGTAATACTCGCAACACCTATCGCAACACCGGTCATAGTCAACGCTGTACGCATACGCGCGCGTACAAGTGACTGCTTCGCTGTTCTGTAGTGCTCAAAAAGAAGTGGTCTCATGATTTCTTTGCCTTCTTTGCTCGCTTCTTTTTCGCCTTTGGAGCGGCCTTTTTGCTAGTTTTGCCCAGCGGTTTTTTCTCGGCTACTTTCGGCTTTTCTATTGTTAGGTCTTTAGTATCAGTATCAATTTTGCCATCAAGCATTGTGATTACACGGCTCGCATAGGTAGTGAGGTTGGGGTTGTGCGTAACCATAATGATTGTATTACCTTTTTTGTGAACCTCGCTCAGCTCTTCCATAATCACATGGCTTGAGCGACTATCGAGATTACCCGTAGGTTCATCCGCTAAAATAATCGACGGGTCATTTACTAGTGCCCTTGCAATGGCCACGCGTTGTGTTTGACCACCTGAAAGCTGCCAGGGCATGTAATATTCGCGTTCACCTAAGTGAAAGTTTTTGAGCATGTCACTAGCTGCAACGAGGCGTTTCAAGTGCGGCATGCTGCTATAGGCAAGGGGAAGAGCGACGTTTTCGAGTACATTCAAGCGTTCGATAAGATTGAAGTTTTGAAATATAAAGCCAATTTGTTTTGCTCGAATCCGAGCGCGTTTACTGTTCGACAAATCTTCGACGCTTTTGCCATCAAGTAAATATTCACCGTCGGTCGGCTGATCGAGCAAACCAATAATATTAAGTAGGGTTGTTTTACCACAGCCACTGGGACCCATGATGGCGATAAATTCGCCTTTTTCAACGGTTAGATCTACACCATCAAGCGCGTATTGCTCGGCCTCGCCCACGCCAAACCGTTTTCGTAGGTTTGTGAGTGAAATAACCGGTGAGCTCGCAGTGTGGTGTGTCATCACGTCTATTATGGTGTGCTAACAGATGAAACGCAAGTCACATTACGGCGTAAATTTGACAACTGATACAATGAGTGAGATGGAGAGGTGGCCGAGTGGTTGAAGGCGCACGCTTGGAAAGCGTGTATAGCAGCAATGCTATCGCAGGTTCGAATCCTGTTCTCTCCGCCAGGAGAAAACACGTCATGCCATTTGGTATGGCGTGTTTTCTTTTCGCAGAAAAGCAGGGTTTGAGCCAGGTTCAACAGTTATCAAATGTTTCATTTTACAACTGTTAGCCGATGGTGGCGCTAGTATAGCGCTATCATCGAAGCGTTCATCCTGTTCTCTCCGCCAGACTTAATCTTTTAGAGCTTTTTGATAGACTTCGAGAGTTTCTTTGGCCATTTTTTCCCAGCTAAAGGTTTTGTGCCGGGCAAGACCTTTTTTGATTAAGTCTTTGCGTAGTTTTTCGTTTGAAACAACTTGTTCAATCTTTTCGGCCATATCATCAACATCTAACGGGTCGAAATACAGTGCACCATCAGCATACACTTCAGGCAGGCATGTGGCCGTGCTTGATACGACAGGCAAACCAAAGCCCATGGCTTCAAGCGCGCCCAAGCCAAAGCCTTCATTGAGCGATGGGGTCACATACGCCAGAGCTTTGCCATACAGGTAGTCGCGTTCACCCTTCATGCTTTTTAGCGTAAAGTGAATATTTTTATAGCCGCGTTTTTCAAATAGTTCTTTGTTGGCAAGTACAGAATCGTCTGGGCCATTTACAAACACCAAGCCAAGGTCTGGGTGTTTTTCGAGCAGCTTCTGATGTGCTTCAGCTAAGCGAACACAGTTTTTGTAGTCACTGTGTCGGCCTACATTTATAAGAAATCGCTTAAACGGCACTTCGTAAGGAATTGGCTTGAATTGGCCGATATCGGCTGCTTCGTAGGTAACATGTACTTTGCTGCTTGGAATCTTCGCAAAATTAAGCAGGTCTTGTTTGGTGTATTCAGTTGGCGTGATGATCGCTGCGCTATCGCGGGCGACTTTCCAGAATACATATCGCCCCACCAGCTGCTTTGCTTTAAAAATAATGTAGTTTTTGTCTGAATTGTACACGCGAAGTAGTGTAAGGTCGTGAATCGTCGTAACTTTTTTGCCTTTGTAGCGAATAGGCTGCTGTGGCACGCAAAAGTGTACTAAGTCCGCATTTAGCTCATCGAGAAATGTCTTAAAGCCAAGTTGTTCCTCAAACGAATAATCATCGTAATCGGCAAACAGTACAGTGAAGTTTTTCGCAGTTGGCTGCCAAAAGTCTTTATCGACGCTTGGAATCAATACAGTGTAACGATTTGTTGTGTCTATTTTTTGTAGGTAGTGTAGCAAGCGCTCCACATATGTTCCGGTAGTGGAATTAATAATGCGCGCGTCGATAACAATGTGTTTAGCAGCCATTACTTTTCAAACCCAAGGCGCTGTTCTTCGGTTAGTAGTAAGCCGGTTTCCTTGTGCAATCGTGCTAACACGCCATCGACAATTTTTTCTGATACATTTTTTCCGTAAATATTGCCACTTTTTCGCATGGCATCGTTGTTGTAGGCACCTTTGATAACTTCGTAGATAAATTCTTTGCTAAGAGGCGGAGCAGGGATGTTAGAGCCAGCAAAGAACGACTCGCTACGGTCAGAACCAAAGCGAACGGTCACGTGGGGCACGCCGACAATATTGGCTTCTTCCTGGAACCCACCTGAATCAGACACTACCGCGCCACATACTTTCATGGCTGCAATAACGTCGCGGTGGAAAGCCCACGCTTTTGAGTAAATAAAGTGGTCGGGGTATTCTTCCACCATGCGCTCGATATCATCTCGGTAGCCAAACATATCTATAGCATCTTCCGTGCTCAACAGTGATAGAAACAGCACTTTATAGCCATTCGCTACCAGCTCTTCGACGGCCTCCATAATGGCGGTAAAGCGTTCGCGATTGAAAATGTTTTCGCGGCGGTGAATAGACATCATAATAAACTTGCCATCGGCGAGCTTTGGGTAATGCTCGAATACATCTGATTTCTTAGCGTCTTCAATAGCATGCAAAGTAGCGTCAGCAATGGTGTTGCCGGTTACTACTACCTTTGAAGGGTCTACACCTTCTGCAATCAGCTGGTCTTTGTTTATCTTTACCGGTGCAGCACAAAAGCCACTAGTAGGCTCGGTCATGCGGGTGTTCATTTGCTCAGGGAAGGGCTCAATGCTTCCGAGCGAGTAGTTTGCCATGTCTTGAGTGGCTTTGTAGTATTCGTCCCATGAAAACGTGCCTGCCTTTAGGGCATTGTTGAACTCGTGGTAGATTTCTTTTTTTGGGGTTAGCGTTCGAATACCGGCTTCCACGTGTACGCAAGATACTTTATAGAGCATGGCGGCGAAAGAAATAGCCGACGCAGTAGAGGTGTCACCATGAACGTAGGGAATCGGAACTTTACCACGCTCAAGCAATACATCCAAGATTTCGCTAAATCGCTCAATCATTTGCACGGTTTTTTCTGGCCATTTGCCTCGAATACCAAGCCGAATATCAACTTCTAGGCCGAATTCTTGCTCGACACCACCACTATAGCTGTAGTCGTAGTGTTGTTCGGTGTGGCATAACAGCACAGTTTCGCCGCGCTTGATAAGCTCGTGATAAATAGGCGCTTGTTTAATAATATCGGGTTTTGTGCCAATGGTTACGACGTGCACGAAATGTGCGTTTTCGATTTTTTTCAAAACCTTTTCGTCGATATAGCTTGAAGTTTGCATACGTGCGGATGGGCCTTTCTAAAGAAATCGCTGGTTTGCTATCTCTATTAACTATACTAAAGCTTGGCCGTTTCGGCTACTTGCGAGCAGCGGCTTTGTATACGAAATTTTGAATCTTTGTCACAAACAAAACCTTGTCGAACCGCTTGGCGCGGTTGTTTAGAACCACTGGCAGAAACCGCGTCTTTTCGGCTCGTTGTATAGCAGCAACGACACTCTCAACGGATTGTTCATCGAACAAAACTCCGGTTTCGCCATCGGTGACAATGTCGAGTGCACCGCCCTTACCAAATGCTATTACTGGGCTGCCACCGGCCATTGCCTCAACCGGTGAAATACCAAAGTCTTCTTCAGCAGGGAAAATAAAGCCCTTTGCGTGTGTGTAGCCTTCGGTTATTTCAGCCTGGTGCTTGGCGCTTGGTGAACCTTCAAAAAAGGTAACGGTAGGTCCGGCCATTGCTTCTAACTTTGCTCGTTCACTGCCGGTGCCATAAACCCGAAGGGGAAGTTCTAACTTGTTTGCCGCTGCGATCGCAAGGTCGAGGCGCTTGTAGGGAATGTGTCGTGATAGCGCCATGTAATAATCAGCCCGTTGCTTGCTTGGTTTGAACCGCTTCGTATCAACGGGCGGGAACATTACCGTGGCTGGCTTTTTATAATATTTTTCAATTCGCTCTTTTACGGTGCTAGAGTTCCCAATAAATTCGTCCACTGCTTGCGCGGCTTCAAAATCAGCTTTTTTCAGCGACGGAACCATTAGTGGCATCGCCAAACGCACCAGCCAATTGAGCTTGCCAAAGCCAGGATCTGCTTTATATTCCTCGTAGTGGCTCCAGTAGTAACGAATAGGGGTGTGACAATAACATATATGTATTTGGTCCGGGCGGGTCTTGCGCACCTGCTTGGCTTCGGCGCTGGCGCTCGAAAGGATTACATCGTACTCGCTTAGATCGAGTTTACGAAATGCATGAACGCGTAGCATCGGCATAAATTTATGCAGATTACGCAAAAATTTAGGCATGCGTTGCAGATAGGTAGTGCGAATATCCAGGCCAGCGAAAGCCGGCATTTTATCTGGGTTGTAGGTGCTGGTGTAGATTGGCGCATCGGGAAAGGCTTCGTGAAACGCTAACACGACTTTTTCGGCACCACCCATGTTAGTGAGCCAATCGCAGACAATCGCAACCTTTGGTTGAGGTTTAGTATGTGTAGACATTACGTCTATTATAGCGTGTTATGTCGGTAGGGTACTAAGCACGATAGTCGGCGGTAACTTGTTTTGCCCAGTTTGCGCCAACACGGGTGTGATTGATTGCATGCTGTAAATCAATGAGTTTGCCTACCAAACCAGAATCTACAAGATTCCCAATTTGTGGGGTAACTCCAGTTGGTTCAGCGGCGTAATCACCGTTTTGGTCTCGAGTCACGCGCAGGTAATCCAACACTGCTGCTCGTACTACGCCACTCGACTGGCCTGATTCGTCACCGACAAACTCAAGCTCGGGCGTGGTCGATTGTGCAAAAGCCACTAAGTCTTCCAATGAGGTGAGACCTGCATTGCGCGCACGGTATAGTTTTTGACCATTGTCTAGCATTAGCGCGTCAGGAGCATGTTGATCTTCGGCCATTTCTACATTTGTAGGGTGGAGGGCGTTTTGATACGCTTCGAGTGTGTTGTTGTCTTTATCAATGAATGGATGAGCAGGGAATTCAGAAACAAAATCTCTGCCGAGGAATCCACGAACCCTCACCGGGTTTAACCACGGATAGCGAATAAGCGCTTTACCCATTCGCAAGGCTGGATTAGTAAGCACTTCTTCCTTTGTTTCCGTTGCGCCTAATTCTGGATACGTGACGACGCTTTCAACCCGACCACCGCCGGGTGACTGCAGCTTTAATGCATCTGCCAAAGGGGTAACGCCATCGTTACTAATTGCGTTACGTTGCAGTGTGAGAAGGGAAATGCCATAATCACCAGCTCCCATATCACTGAGTACAAAATTATTGACACCACCGCTGAGCAGCACATTTGAGCCATCATAGGGCTTTGCACGTAAATCACCAACTGTTGGAGGATGCGCATCAATTTCCAATGCATCAATCATTGCGTGGCTATAAGGGGCCGCGAATGTGCCTCGCTCTACGAGTACATCAAGCGTACCGTCGTGTTCAACGACTCTTCCTGTCTGGAAGATTTTCGTCTGAATTTCTCGAGGAAGTTCAATACCGGCAAGGTAAAAATTCTGTAGCGCTGCTGAATATAAAAACTGGACACGGCGAAATGTCTCTGGACTCAAGCGATCTACGTCACCAGCTTTTACTACGCCCTCAATTGGTAGGCCATCACCATCTGTATAGCTTGCAGTCGATAGTCGATTGATACCGCCATACACCCGGCTATGCATAGCTGGTGAGGGGGTGAGGTCGTGTTTAGTGAATTTCATAGTGGCGGCGAGACATGTTAACAGATTAATTATAGCACAAAATGTGATAAAAATCAATATTAAAACGCTTATAATGATGTTTGCGTGCCCTGATATACTCATATATATGAAACGCGCTATTGTAAGTGGCTACTTTAATCCGCTGCATGTTGGCCATCTAACAATGATGGAAAACGCCAAAAAAATGGCTGGTTATTTGATAGTGCTAGTAAATAACGATATTCAGCAGCAATTGAAGAAGGGCAAGATTATCGTGCCAGAACAAGACAGGGAGCGAATAGTCGCGGCACTTAAGGTGGTCGATGAAACAATGTTGGTGGTAGATACTGACAAGCCAGTCAATGAAACACTGAAACTAATCGCCGCAAAATATCCTGAAGACGAACTATTTTTCGGCAACGGTGGTGATCGAGATTCTGAAAAAGCGATTCCTGAAACCGCGACGTGTGAAGAACTTGGTATAGAAATGGTGTTTGGCCTAGCACCAACCCTCGATTCGTCGAGCCGAATAAATAGAGAGCTAGGTGTTGATGCCTAAGCGTATACCGATTCCTCGGCTAGGTAAGCTTGAGGTAATTTCGTTTGCCACCGGCTTTAGCCTGATGGCGTTTGAGCTGGTGGCGGCGCGTGTGCTGGCGCCAAGCATTGGCAGCTCGACGTATGTGTGGACTAGTGTGATTGGGGTCATTATCGCTGCACTGAGCCTAGGTTTTTTCATCGGTGGGCGTTTGGCCGACATGCGACCAAAAGAAACAGATTTGGTATGGTTACTGTGCCTGACTGCCTTGACGGTAGTAATGACACAGCTGATGTACAAAGATATTTTGGCAGATATGGTGCAAACATTTACCGACCCGCGCATACAGGCGGTGGTCGGCTCATTGCTGTTGTTTGCGCCAACCAGCTTTTTAGTGGGGATGACCAGCCCATATCTAGCAAAACTGAATGTAAAATCACTAAAAACTACTGGTCAGTCGGTGGCAAGCCTCGACGCACTAAATGCACTCGGCGGTATTACCGGCACCTTCGTAACGGGCTTTTTCTTGTTCGGCTACTTGGGCTCGCGTGAGACATTAAGCATTGTGGTGCTAGTATTGCTAGCGACGAGCTGGCTGTTGGTGCCGCGGTATCGCATGGCGCAGCGCATTGTGCTCAGTGTTATTTCGATCTTTATCATTACTACGCCGCCCGTGCTTACCCCAAACATTGTTGATATTGATACGCCGAGCGCGCATTACCAAGTGGTAACCTTTATGAAAGATTTTTATGAAGTAAATGGGCTTATCACTGGGCCGAGTGGCGTTCAGTCGGCTGTTTACAAAAGTGGCTCGCTCGAGCCAGTTTTTTGGTACAACCAAGAGTTGGCTCGCTTAACGCTACTCCAGCAGCCAAAGCGCGTGTTGGTGCTCGGCGGTGGGGCATTTACGTTGCCGCAATATTTAGCGCAACAATTGCCTGATAGTACAGTCGACGTGGTTGAAATCGACCCAGGGCTGAAACACATTTCTGAACAGTATTTTCAGTATAAAAACCCAAAAAACGTTGAACTGATTTTCGACGATGCCAGAAGTTTCGTGCAAACCTCGAAGCGAACCTACGATGTAGTGGTGGTAGATGTGTATGGTGACACCAACATACCGTTTTCACTGATTACTAAAGAGTACGGTCAGGCCGTCGCCAAGCGCGTAAAGCCAGATGGTATTGTGGTTGCGAATGTCATAGCCGGCTTGGCTAACAAACCTTGCAAAACCGTTTTTGGCGCCGTAGACGCGGCCTATAAAACCGGCTTTCGCTATGGTTTGTATTCGAATCAGTTTGGGGCGGATGAAGCTCGTGCGAATCATATCTTACTGTACAGTCGACAACGTATGACCATACCTGGTATGAAGCCTATCCCAGATTTGGAAGGCCAACTTCTTACCGATAATTACGCACCAGCAGAGCGCTTATATTATGCCTGTCATCAAAGCACGAGACCGCACAACTAGCGGATACATAGTAGTGGGTGTATTATAGCCCTACATTCTTAGGAGGGTTTAGCGCATGGAACTATCTACACCAAAACAGAGCAAACAAGTATCTATTGATTATCGGTGGCTGATTGTCGCCGTGCTCGGTCTGGTAATTATTGGCATGCTGGCGCTGTGGCGACCATGGGAGCCAAAGATTGATAAAAATGCTCGTACGATAGACGTAACGGGGCAGGCTACAGTGAAGGCCGAGCCTGATCAAGTGGTATTTATGCCGCAATATTCGTTTGATAATGCGGACAAAGATGTTTCCATTACCGCGGCAAGCAAAAAACGTTCGGCTATTTTAGCGCAACTAAAGAAGCTTGGGGTGGCTGATAAAGCCATCAAGGCGGATACAAATGGCTACAACGCAGGCTTTTTACCCGAAAAAGACGATACCTATACCTACACATTATCACTGGTGGTAACACTCGAAGATATGAAGTTGGCGCAAAAAGTACAAGATTACCTAGCGACCACTTCGCCAGAAGGTCAGGTGACGCCACAGTACGGCTTTACTAAGGTCACGCAAACATCACTAGAATCTAAAGCTCGCGACCTTGCTACTAAAGACGCAAAGAAAAAGGCCGAGCAATCTGCCGACAACCTTGGCTTTTCGGTCGCAGGTGTAAAATCTGTCACCGATGGCTCAATCGGGGGCTACCCGTACTTGCTTGATTCAAAGGTGGCGGTTGGCTCTGAGGACAGTGCGTCATCATCTACCGAATTTCCATTGCAGCCAGGCGAGAATGAACTAAACTATTCTGTTAGCGTATCATTCTACATTAACTAATTTGTTTCAAACACGAAAACAGGCTCACCGAGTGAGCTTCCAACCTGTTGCCTTGCGGCGGTAGGTGAGCCTGTTCTCGGTGAGCCTTTATGGGGGAGACTCACGGGTGATGCACGGATCAGCTCTCCGACTCCTCGGAGTCGTCGGTCTCGTCGTCGGAGTCCGTCTCCTGGTCGAGCTGGTCGAGGGCGGTCTTGAGTGCCGCCTTCGCCCTGTTCGTCGCGAAGTTGATCCTGCCCGTCTCGAAGACCTCGTTGCCGGTCAGCGAGTCGAGTACGGCGCGACGCGCCGCCTCGGTACGGCCGAACTTGGTGCGCTTCTCGACGAAGGGCTCCGCGTTCGGGTACTCCTCGATCATCTGCAGCGCGATCTTGCGCTCCAGGCTGCCCTTGGGCAGCTCGATGATCCTGGAGTCCTGGGCGGCCAGCTGAGCCTGCCGCTGACGGCGCTCGAGCTGGCGCTGCTCGTTGGCCAGACGCTCGTCCTCGATCTCCTGACGGCGCCGCTCCTGCAGCTGGGCGAGGTAGTCGCTCGCGCCGTCCGAGACCGATGCCGTGCTTGCCACTGAGGTGGTGCCACGTTGCCGACCCATGGTCTGCTCCTCTTCACTTGCAGGTCACCCGATGTGACCTTGTCATTTTATATTACCATATTTTATAATTTTAGTCAATACATACATCTAGGCATAAGCACCATAAGCCTGCAAAAACACTAGATGTAGTGTAGCGTTGCTTTTTTACAACACTATAAGGGGTTATTTAAGCAAAAACGCTATGTAGTCAAAAAAACTCCTAAAAAAGTATTGCAAACCATACATGTGGGGTCTATATTTGTATGCAGACCACTACATATGTAGTTGTTCAATAAAATACACAAGGATGCAAACCTGCACGGAGGTGAAGGCACCAACTAATGGTGTGCTGGTTTGTGTTTGCCTGGGGAGGTGACTGTGTATCTTAAAATAACAAAATAAAATAGGGGAAATCATGAACGGAATTCATGTGGTACACCGCGATGGCACACGCATACCATTTGACGCCAACAAGATTAACCTTGCACTACTGAAGGCAAGTGAGGGATTGCCTGATCCAGTAAGCAAGGTGGTACAGGTAGCGACAGAGTTACAATTAACATTATTTGATGGAATCACGACAGAGCAGCTTGATGAAGCAGTGATTCATACGGCACTGCAAAACGTCAAAGACGATCCAGACTTTGATAAAGTCGCAGCGAGGTTGCTGCTCAAGAATATTTACAAAAATATTCTGGGTGATTACGAAACGGATGCAGAACTTAAGAAACTGCATGCCAAAAAATTCCCCCTATTTGTAAAAGACGCCGTAAAAGATGGTCTGCTCGACGAGCGTATGACCGATGGCCGTTTCGACCTCAAGAAATTGGGCGAAGCCTTGGAGCCAGAAAACGACGAACTCTTTAAGTATATTGGTGTGGTTACCAATAAGAACCGCTATGCTTTGCGTAAAAACAGCGGTGCACCAATTGAAACTCCACAGTTTACTCACATGCGTATTGCTATGGGTCTTAGCTACAACGAAAAAGACCCAACCGAAGCAGCGCTTGGTTTCTACGACCACATGAGCAAGCTCGAGTATGTACCGGGTGGTTCTACTCGTGTGAACGCTGGTGGCGCATTCCCACAGCTTTCAAACTGTTTCTTGATGGAAGTGCAAGACGACATGGAATCGATTGCCAAAGGTATTCGCGATACTATGTGGATCGCTAAAGGTACCGGCGGTATTGGTATTACCATGACCAAACTTCGCGCTGCAGGTAGCCCGGTAAAAACTACCAACACTGAAAGCACCGGCCCAATTCCATTCATGAAAATGGTCGACACCGCGCTATTTGCTGTATCTCGAAAGGGTAAAAAAGCTGGCGCAGCCGCTATGTACCTTGAAAACTGGCACATCAACTTCCCACAATTCCTCGACCTACGCCAGAACTCAGGTGACCCATACCTTCGCACGCGTTTCATGAACACCGCTGTATATATAAGCGACGAATTCATGAAACGAGTAGAAGCCGACAAAGATTGGTACCTATTTGACCCAGCCGAAACGCCAGATTTGCCAGAGCTATACGGCGAAGAGTTTTCAAAGCGCTACGCCGAGTATGTAAAGATGGCTGAAACTGGCAAGATTCGCGAGTTTATCAAAATTCCTGCTCGCCAGCAGTTCAAGCAAATTCTTACCAGCCTCCAGGCAACGAGCCACCCGTGGCTTACCTGGAAAGACACCATCAACGTTCGTGCATTGAACAACAACACCGGAACAATTCACTGTTCAAACCTATGTACAGAGATTACCTTGCCACAAGACGAAAAGAACGTGTCGGTATGTAACCTCATCTCTATCAATCTGAGCCGACACCTAAACGCCGACAATACCTTCGATTGGAAGCGTATGGAAGAAAGCGTGCGATCAGCGACTCGTCAGCTTGATAACTTGGTAGACATTACCAACACCCCAATTCCTGAAGCGATGAACTCAAACAGCAAGAACCGCGCCGTTGGCATGGGGTTGATGGGCTTTACCGATGTGCTTGAAAGGCTTGGCTACAGCTACGATTCAGAAGAAGCTTTCGATTTGATTGACCAAGTAACTGAATTTATCAGCTACTACTCAATCGATGAATCAGCCGAAATGGCAAAAACTCGCGGCATCTACGACACTTTCAAGGGTAGTGGTTGGAGCAAGGGCTTGTTGCCGGTCGACACACTAGACGAACTAGCAAATTCACGAAAAGTGAAGGTAAATGTTACCCGCAAGCACAAACTCGACTGGGAAGCACTTCGCAAAAAGACCAAAAAGGGCATGCGCAACGCTACATTGATGGCTATCGCACCTACCGCAAACATTGGTTTGATTGCTGGTACTACCCCTGGCCTCGACCCACAATTTGCCCAGATCTTTAGCCGAAGCACCCTCAGTGGTAAATTCCTTGAAGTCAATGTGAACCTCGTGAACGCGCTAAAAGCAGTTGACCTATGGGACGAAGTAAAAGACGAAGTACTCGCACGCCAAGGCGACATTCAGGGAATCGATGTGATTCCACAAGCTATCAAAGATGTGTACAAAACTAGTTTCCAAATTAGCCCCTACGCATTTATTGAAGTAGCCGCACGCGCACAAAAGTGGGTAGACCAAGCAATTTCTCGCAATATGTACCTCGAAACCCGCAACGTTGACGACTATGTAGACATTTACACTGAAGCCTGGAAGCGTGGCCTCAAGACCACTTACTACCTACACGTAAAGCCTCGTCACCAGGCCGAGCAAAGCACTACCAAGGTAAACAAAGCAGAAGAGATTGCTAAAACGGGCGGCGCTCGAAAGTCAGGCTTCGGTTTTGCGAAAAAACAAACAGTAGGAGTGGGCTCATGACAGATTGCACATGCAACTGCGGCTGTTCTTGCTGCAAATAAACACCAGTACATTTACACCAAATAACAAAAGTAACGATATAGGGAGAAGGGAAAAGCGCAGCCGGCGTCGGTGGATTCATTCCACGACACCGCGCGATGGGAAAAACCGTAGGTTTGTCCTATTCCCAAAGGGTATAACAATGAACGCAAACTCAATCATCACCGACGACATGACACTAGAGCAGAAACTAGCTGCTATCGACGCAGCTATGGCTAACGCTCAAGCACAAGCAAACGACGAAGCGGCTGCAAACGGCACCATAGCAGCGCCTATCGATCCAGCACTCTTAACAATTTGCGACGGCTGTGAGTAATATAGCAGATCTAGAAACTCTGCCCGGAATGCCTCGCCTCATGAGCGAAGCGCAAATCCGCGCAGAGTTAGAAGCATTGCCCACAGAAAAACTCCAAGAACTTGCCAGCAACATCATAGCCGATGTTGAACAAGGCGAGCGAGAACCCACAGGCTTTGGAGACGAACTAGACCTAATCATCGACATTCTTGTTAAGCGAGTAACACTTGATGACGCGGCAGCATATGCAAAAGGCGAACTTCCACTTGGATTGCCACCCGACCCAGTAAGCGAAGAAGTTACTGAGACCACAATTATTTTCCAGGGTTCGGCTGTTCCGTCAAAAGAACAAATTGAGCGAGACGTGTGGATACGAAGAGATCGAGAACACAGGTTAGCTCAACGCACATTGTTTTACATGAGACCCAGTAGAAGAAAGATTAAGTAAAAGGAGGACACATGGCAGGAATACTAGGCACCGGTATTCAAGACGGACTACTCTTGAAGCCGATTCACTATCAGTGGGCGATGGATTTGTACGACCAAGCGGTGGCAAATACATGGTTCCCAAATGAAATTCAGTTGGTTCAAGACTTAGCTGACTGGAAGAAGATGACCGATGAAGAGCGACACGCAGTTGAGTTCTTGATGGCCTACTTCAACCCTAATGAATTGTTGGTAAACAAGGCGCTAGCCTTCGGTGTGTACCCATACGTAAATGCTGCTGAGTGTCACTTGTACCTCGCGAAGCAAATGTGGGAAGAAGCCAACCACTGTATGGCGTTTGAATACGTGCTTGAGACGTTCCCAATCGACCGTGAAAGGGCATACGCTGCGCACGTCGACGAGCCAACTATGGCCCGCAAAGAGGCGTTTGAGACCGAAGCTATTAAGCGAATGACCGAAAAACACCTCGACATCACCACTACAGAGGGTAAAAAAGACTTTATTCGCAACCTTATCGCTTACAACATCATTCTCGAAGGCATTTGGTTCTACAGTGGGTTCATGGTGGCGCTTTCATTCCGCCAGCGCAACTTGCTACGCAACTTTGGTTCGCTTATCGACTGGGTTGTTCGCGACGAAAGCTTGCACCTCAAGTTCGGTATCAACCTTATTCTTACTACGCTTGAAGAAAACGAAGATCTTCAAACTGAAGAGTTCGCCAACGAAATCAAGCAAACCATTCTCGACGCGGTTGAAATGGAAGAAGAATACAACAAAGCTATGTTGCCAAAGGGTATTCTGGGCTTGAACGCCGACTACGTAAACCAATACGTGAAGTATCTTACCGACCGACGCCTCGAAGAGCTTGGTTTTGAAGCACACTATAAGGTGAGCAATCCCGCCAAGTGGATGGCCGCTGCCAACGACACGCTCGAGCTCGTCAACTTCTTTGAAAGCACCAACACTAGCTATGAAGTAAACGCTACAGGTAGCAAGAGTGCTGCGCCAAAGGCTCCTGCCGAGGATCCAAACGCGCAAGAAGCAGCCGAAAACGGCGACAAGTAGTTTCACATTGTAAATGGGCATTTAGGGCGCGGGCGTACCACACTCCGCGCTCAATTTGTCTCTCAAAATAAGCAGAAGGTACACATATATGAGTAAAAAAGAAATCATTCAAACATCAAGCTTCGCCGTAGGCTTTGGCATATTGTATGCGCTTATATTTATCACCGCTGCCATGCGCACAGGAGCAGCAGTATAGGTTATGCAAACTGAAATCGAGGCAAAGTTTTTAAAGGTTGATATAAACGCAGTCCGCGCAAAGTTGCAGGCTGCTGGTGCCTCGTGCGAGCAACCAATGCGGTTAATGCAACGTGTTGTGTTTCATACAACACATAATAATCCCAATGCCTATGTTCGTGTACGAGCAGAGGGTAATAAATCGACACTTACCTACAAACAATTCGACGAACTCGGCCTGCACGGCGCCAAAGAAATCGAAACTACGATAGGGGACTACCAGCAAACGGTTGAGCTGTTGAAAGCAGCTGGTTTGCAGGTAAAAAGTTTGCAAGAAACTAAGCGCGAAACCTGGAAGTTAGGTGAGGCAGAGGTTGTGATAGATGAGTGGCCGTGGCTTGAGCCGTTTATCGAAATTGAAGGCCCCAGCGAAGAATCAGTTCGCGACGCGGCGGCACAGCTCGAATTCGATTGGAACACTGCGGTGTTTGGCGGTGCTACCGAGGCCTATCGGGCATCATACCCAAATTTGCCTGCAACTATGGTCATGGACGACGTGCCAGATATTCGGTTCGATGCTGAGCCACCTGCACGATTAAAAGGCGAACAGTAATGGTACGCAAAGCCCGTCGAGTTTTAACGCTCCTTGGCCCCGCGTTTGTGGCGGCCGTGGCATATGTCGACCCGGGTAATTTTGCGGCTAACTTTAGTGCCGGTGCACAGTATGGTTACACACTTTTGTGGGTGCTGGTATTTGCCAATATTATGGCTAGCTTGGTGCAATTTCTGAGCGCCAAAGTCGGCTTGGTTACCGGCAAAAGTTTACCAGAAGTAATCGCTGAAAATTTGGGCAAGAAAAACCGCATTGCGTATTGGCTACAGGCCGAAGCGGTAGCTATTTCTACCGATATTGCCGAGGTTATGGGCGGTGCCATCGCCCTTAATATACTCTTTGGCCTTCCGCTGCTTCTGGGTGCCACAATCACTGGTATCGTGAGCCTCATTTTGCTCTTTATCTACACTCACCGTGGCCAAAAGATCTTCGAACGGGTAGTGGTGGGCATGCTATTTATTATTCCCATTGGCTTTTTCGTTGGTCTGGCTATTAAACCACCAGATGCTGGCGGTATAGTGGCTGGTTTGGTACCACACATTCGGGATGGCGACATGTTGTTACTAGCTGCGGCTATGTTAGGCGCGACAGTTATGCCGCATGTGGTGTATTTACACTCTAGCCTGGCACGCGATCGCCATGGCAAAAAGTGGGATGCAGAGCTACACAAATTGCTACGTGCTACTAAGATAGACGTCGGCCTGGCTATGTTGCTGGCAGGTAGCGTCAATATTTCTATGCTGCTACTCGCGGCCAGTGCGTTGCCGGGGCTCGAGGGCACCGATTCGTTGCAGGGTATTTACCAGGCGCTTAGTAGCGAAATAAGCAGCCTCGTTGGTGTATTGTTTGGCGTAGGATTGCTGGTATCTGGCTTTGCTTCTACGGCTGTTGGCGCGCACGCCGGCGCGGTGATTATGGAAGGCATGATAAACAAGCAAGTGCCACTCTATGTTCGGCGTGTGGTTACTATTATTCCAGCTATTATCATCGTGGCGCTTGGCTTTGACCCTACCTATGCGCTGATTATTTCGCAGGTAGTACTAAGCTTCGGCATCCCATTTGCACTCGTGCCACTGCTGCTTGCAACCAGCAGCAAAAAAATCATGGGCAACTATCACAACCACCCAGCACTTACGGCGGTGCTTGGTGCTATTACAGCGCTTATTGTAGTAATAAATGCCGCACTTATTTGGCTGACTATTGCTAGATGAGGTTAAACCTGTTAGTCAGATAGATTGATGGGTGGATATTAAATCTGACAGGTAGTTATCTAACTGGCTATTGTATTTTTTATGCTTTGTTCGTATCGTTAAGATATAACATTAGGGGATGTGAATGAAAAAGCTATCTGCGAGTAAGCTAATATCAACCGTTAACTTATTCTGGAATGGCACATTTTCGGCGTCAGAAAGGAAATCTCCACCCTCAAAAAGAGAGAAACTCAAACGATTTTCCTACTTTTCTCTCGCAGGCATCATGGCATTCACGATTGCCCAACCCTCATACCTCATGGGGGTTTTTAATTTACTAAACCCAGCAAAGATATCTCCCCAATATTCTAATTTGTCTCCTATGGATTCTGTCGATGCACCAACTGCTAGTCCTCAGCAAATTGGTGGCTTCAGTCAGGTGCCGCTAGATGCACCTAAGATGACAGACAGCGAAGATGCTAGTGCAACACAAAATAGAGACGGCTCTCACAAACGTTTGAGAGAAGTCACTAACCTAAGAACTGCCTATACTAGTACTTATCTTAACGAAGATGGCACAAAAACTATGGAGTATAGTTCTATTCAACAGAACTACCGCGAAAATGGTGAGTGGAAAAAGATAGATAATAAACTTGAGCCTCTTACCACTTCATCGAAACCAGGTTTTCGTGGTGATGCTGGTAAGGCTGGTGCAAGTTTGCGGAATCTACATAGCGGGATATCGCTCGTAGGTGGTGCTGAAAGCATATCACTTAAACCTGTGGGTACGGCAGACATACAACCAGACAAAGAGGGCGACTACACGGTTATATATAAAGACGCATGGCCAGGAGTTGACCTTAAGTACGAACTCCGCGGCGAGATGGTGAAGGAGTATACCATCATCAAAAACAGAGATGCTCAAACTACGTTCGACTATACCGTTAACGGTGGCAGGGTCATCAACGATTCGCAAACAGACGGAGCATTGTCAGTAGAGGGTATTGATGGGTACCATTTTAGTCCCTTGACATTGGATGTTAGTGGTAGGGGTGTACTGAGTGAGCAACGAGTTACGCAAAAGCCAACTGCAACAGGTCTGCGAGTTAGTGTAGATCATGACTGGTTTAAGTCTCAGCCTGACTCAGCATTTCCAATGGTGATCGACCCATCTTGGACCTCAAGCGACCCAAACACAACCTATAAAATGTACAAATCAGACGGATACTACTGTCCCTCAACGTCCTGTTACGCAAACACGGGTTCTTTGAACGACAGCGGCACTTGGAGACACTGGCGTACCTACATAAAATTTCCGTATTCAACCCTAGATAATAAAACAATTTTAACTGCTAGCATGAACGGAACCTATCAATCTGGTGCTGGTGGCACGACCGCAGCAAAGACTGTAGGTATGTCAACCGCCAGTTGTTCAACTGCATTTAGCTGCTATGGCAGTACTTTCGCCAGCGACTCTGGTGTTACGACAAATTTTGGAATTAACTTCAAATCTAAGCTACAAACACTTGTTGATGCAAACGATTTTGACACTTGGTGGGGATTCAAGGGTGAAGAGGGCTCCGCTACTTCATTCAAACCTTACTACATGATAAAAGCATCAGTTACTTATGATACGCCCACCCCAATGACATCTGCGGTATCACCAGCCGATAAAGCAACTACAGTGACTACGCAGCCAAGTCTAAAGGTTAACACGGTGACCGACGCTGATGGTGATGACATCGACTACTACTTCCGTGTCGCGACTAACCCAGATGCAGAAACGGGCGCTGTTATTAACTCAGGATGGATTGACTCACCGCAGTGGAATGTACCAGACAACATTCTCCAAGACGGCCGCACCTACTATTGGCACACATATGTAAGAGGCTATGCACAAAAGAATCCTACATGGGTTCGATCATTCAAGGTGGATACGCGAACAGGTAAGGACAGTACACAAGCGTATGAAGAACTTGGCCCAGTGAGTGTGGATCTTGCGACTGGTAACGCAACCACAAGTACAGGCTCCCACAGTATTGCAGCTCTTGGTGGTGATATCGGTGTAGGGCTCAGTTACAATACCCCTGCGATGAGCAGTACTGGACTAACTGCTCAATATTGGAATAACAACTCGTTTACTGGTAACCCAATTTTGACTCGGGTTGACTCGTCAGTTAACTTTGATTGGACATCTGGAAGTCCCGAGGTATCAGTTCCAGCTGATAACTTTTCTTCTCGATGGACGGGCTATGTTACAGCCCCAACGACAGGTGACTATCAATTTGGTTGCACGGCAAATGCTTGGTGTAAGATATACCTTGATAATCAGCAATACCTTGCGCCAGGAGCGTCTGGAACATTCTTCGGAAGCACGGTACATCTTGAAGCAGGCAAACCAGTGGCTCTCAAGCTTGAACAGATTGAAACTACTGGAGTTGCCAGTATGCAGTTTCTTGTAAAGGGCGGTGTTACACAGCAAGCTGTTCCAGAATCCTGGCTTGATACTGGCGCACGCGCTACTGCGACAAAATACGGTCTTCTGGGACGTTACTACAAAGATGATGGAACCAAGACATTCCCTTCAAATCCTGATGATCCAAACCGACTGCTAATGGTACGAAGTGACAACAAAATCAACTTTGACTGGGGAACTGGTGCTCCATCGCCTGGCCTACCGTCAGATAACTTCCTTGTTCGTTGGAAGGGATTCATTACAGTACCTGAGACTGGAGACTACGCACTTGGTGGCAATGGTGATGCAGGCATGAGGATAAAAACAAATACTGGCCTTCTTGGTGCCGAACAGACGCCATTAGATAGTTGGTCTAATATCTCAGGGAACAGGTGGGGAAGTACAGTCCATCTTAATGCAGGAGAGGCTACAGGAATTACAGTTGAGTACTATGAAGGTGCGGATACGGCTAGCTTCCAGCTGTTAATTAAATCGACGGCGCTTAACCTAGCCGAACAAGAAATGCCAGTTACATGGCTTGCTCCAAAAGCCAATGTTCTGCCAAATGGTTGGGAGCTTGGTTTTGGTGATGGCAATGTAAACTTCGAGCGGTTACAAGTACTAAGTAACGCCGCCATTCTTTCGGACAGTACAGGACAAACATACGAGTACACATGGAATGGTGGTTCCTACTCTCCACCTAAGTCTCAGGAGGCGATGCTCACACGGAATGACGACGGGACTTATACGGTTTTTGATACTGATGGTAAAACGTATATATTTGATGTTGAAGGTAAGCTCACGTCCGTAAGTTCGCCAGAGGATGATAAACAACCTGCTGCGTTGAAGTACGAGTATGGATACACCCCAGCTCGTCTAACAAAGATATCAGATGGTGTGAACCAAGCACGCAGCGGGACGCTCTACTATAAGGGCTACAACGATAGTGAATGTGAAGTTTTGAGTGGGTTTGATCCAGCCCCAAATGGCATGCTGTGTGCTTTTAAGACAACAGACGGAAAAAAGACAACCTTCCAATACGAATCTGATAACCTAGCCCGTGTCGCCCTGCCTGGCAATGACTATGAGGATTATAAATACGACGCCTTCGGTCGTATCATAAGCTACCGCGATACATTAGCGAATGACGCAATAGCGTACGGTGTGCGACAAGACAACGCTGAAGCGAATAGCGAAATAACCTACGATGGTTTAGGTAGGGTGGCTTCTACCAAAGCTCCAGCACCAACGGCGGGCGCAACACGCGTAGAGAGTACCGTTAATTACCTAGCAGGTGCAACAGAATTTCATGTCGTAGGCGCTTCTGAGCCGCACGGCTTCTCGAAAAAAGTCACCTATGATTCACTATTTAGAACTACATCTGAAACAGACTTAGCAAATCTAACCACGTATACTCAGTGGCATAATGACAAAGATCTTGTTCTATCAACTACAGATCCAACTGGATTGAAGTCCACTACAATTTATAACGAAGACGATTTACCAGTCGACAGCTATGGACCAGCGCCAGCAAGTTGGTTTGGTAGTGACAACAAGCCATTAGCAGGCGAAGTGAACAACGTGCCTCACGTGAAGTCGGGTTATGACGAGGGGATAACTGGACTTGGTGTAGCTTACTACAATAACAAGAAACTCCTTAGCGCACCAAAATTAAACAGTACAAGTACATGGGCTACTAGCGCTGATGTTAAAGAGACTTTTGCTAACGGCAGTGCACCCGTAACACCCACAGATGGATGGAGTGCGCGATATACTGGCAAGATAAAGCTAAGCGCCACTGGAAATCATAGCTTTAAACTGCGAGGTGATGCAGGCTTTAGACTCTATATCGATGACGAATTAATTGTTGACGGATGGGGTGGAGGCACGCTGAGTGGAGGTGACAACACGGTCAGTGGGGCTACAGCATTTAACAACACAGAAGCTAACAGCACACACCGCATTCGAATTGAGCAGTATCATGCAGCTACGGGTGCAACAAGTATTCAGCTTTACATGACCGCACCAAGTGCGAGCGAGACATCTGTGTTATCGAGCATACTCTCACCTAACTATGGCCTAACCACAAGTACAACTTCTTATGACAGTCAGTTAGGGAACTTAACGAGTAATATTCAATACTCAAAACCCGAGTACGGCCTTGTATCAAGCACGACACTAGACCCAACAGGTTTGAACCTTCAGTCACAAGCAACCTATGAGTCTGCGGGAAGTGGCTTCCTGCGTCAGACCAGCAAGACTTTGCCAGGAGGCACTACGACTCAATACGAATATTACAGCGCAACAGATACACGCGATAATCCGTGCACTCCAGCAACTGAAAGTACTTTGCAGTCCGGATTTATTAAGAGGAAGATAGAACAAGATCCAGACGCTGCAGGCTCACAACAAAGTCGGACAAGTGAGTACGTATATGATGATTCAGGTAGCACGGTTGCGGCCAGATATGGAAACGAGCCATGGATCTGTACAACCACTGATCAACGCGGGCGAGTAATTGAAACATTAGTTCCAACAATTGGCGCAAAGCTTGGCAGAACAATTACTAATAACTTTGCAGTAAACAACAACCCGTTGATCACAAGCACATCAGACAGTAGCGGTACCATAACTGTTGAAAACGATTTACTCGGAAGAACGATTAAGTATACCGATGCTAATGGTAGAGTTACAGAAAATGCATATGATCAGTTCAGCAATTTGGTAAACCGAAGTAGTATTGTGGGTGTTGAAAGCTACGATTATGACCAGTTTGACAGACTAACAACATACAAGCTAGATAACGTAACGTTTTCAACAATAAATTATGATCAGTATGGCCGTGTTTCGACTACATCTTATCCTGCGGGGGTGAATCTTACGAGTATTGGTCGAGACAACCTACTGCGCGAGAATAGTCTAACGTATACATTGGCAGATAGTAATCAAGTTACTGATTCAGTGAATTACTCAAGTAGTGGGCAGGTACTTTCAAGTAACCAAAATGGAGTGTTAAAAACTTACTCGTATGACAATGCTACGCGTCTGACAGGTGCAGAGATAGGTGAGGATTCATACAGCTATGAATTCGGTGCTAATGATTCTTCATGTAATAGTCTTCCGTCAACTAACCCAAATGCAGCTAAAAGCGGTAACAGGACGAAATTAACTGTGAATGGACAAGTAACAACGTATTGCTACGACTTTGCGGACAAACTAATCTCTTCATCTGATGATAGGATTGGCTCCCCGGTATACGATAGCCGCGGCAACATTACTGAATTAGGGGTGAGCGACAAAAAAACAGCTTTTGAGTTTGACTCGAGCGACCGAAATATAGGAATTATGCAGACACTTGCTCCTGGGGTTGGAGGCAATACATCCAGTACAACCGAAACAATCGAGTCCTTATACGAAAGAGACGTTCAGAGTCGTGTGTTGGGACGCGAGTTCAAGCGAAATGGCATCACACAGAGTTCAACCAAATTCGTATACACAGGATCCAGTGACAGCCCAGATGCACTATTAGACACAAATGGAAATGTAATTGAGAAATATGTTGCGTTACCGGGCGATGTGCTAGTCACCATTAAGCCAAATCATACGAGCGCTGGTGCACTGACACTTTCTTTACCTAATATTCATGGAGATATCTTTGCTACTGTGAATGCAGACGGCAGTTTAATTAACCAGTTTGTTACAGGCCCATTCGGAGAACCCATAGAACCAGCGAATACACCAGACAATACCACGGAGAATGCTTCTTGGCAGTATCTTGGACAGCACCAGAAGCTTACTGAGAGCTCTATGGGACTTGCCCCAATACAAATGGGGGCCAGAGTCTATCTTCCAGAAATAGGTAGATTCATTAGCATAGACCCTGTTGATGGGGGTACGGATAATAGCTATGTGTACGCGAATGATCCAGTAAACGAAACAGACCTTACGGGAACAATAATTGAAACAGCGGCTGACGTAGCTGGGGTTGGATATGATATATACTCACTCTATCAAGACCCCTCTTTAGAAAATACAGGCTTTCTTGCTTGGAGCGTAGCAGCCACCTTTATCCCACTAGTTCCGGGAAGCTATGTTGGAAGAGCCGGTGCAGCAGCTATAAAGACTGCAAAAGTAACAAAGAAGGCAACCTCTACAAAAAAAGCTGCAAAAACAGTGGCTAAGACAAAAGCGAAAGAGAAAGCTGGTGTGTACATTGCTAGAACAAATAATAAAAAGGTGTATGTTGGCCAAACGAACAACTTTAGTGTACGCGCAAAACAGCATCACAAGACTGGAAAAATTAGCAAAACAGCTAAGCGTATCCAAATTCCAGTGAAAAAGAAAAGCTCACGAGATGTAGTAGAAAGGTTCTTTTACGTACTATTTGGAACGAATCGAGCTCCGTGGCTCGAAAATAAGGTTAGCCCACCGCGAAGTAAAAATGTATTCCTGAGGCTCCTGGGGTTGTAGACTATGGGTATATTTGATAAGTTACTAAAGCACTTAAGAGGAGAGATGTCAGAGATGACAAATAGTAATAATAGTTTTAGTTATGATCAAGCTGTTGTAATAACGATAGGGACTAAGCACTATACGAAAGCATACGATCTCATTAAAAAGATTGAAAACGAGACAATTAGAGTACTACCAGAGAACTCAGGTCTCGATGGAGACGAATTCAGCGATGATGATGCCATAATTTACTACTATGGTCCAAGTGCTGACGAAATTTTTAATGCGATAAAGCACATACTTACAGATTCAGACTTCAAAGATATCAATGTGAATCTTCAATATGGTCAAGCTGACGCCCCGAACCTAAAAGAAAAATACTTAAACCTTTAATGTTTGTGATGATTAATAATTAAGAGATAAGCTCCTTGAAAATTACTGGCAGTATTTCTGCGCTGGAGATCGTGCTTACTTAGTCTGCTATCGCCATGTCGGTGTTGATGTATTGACAGTGCCCGGACAACATCGATATACTAGAAGTAATAGAATATAATATTCTATTCATGAATAGGGATAGTGAATAGAAGCTTTACCATCACTGGCTAACCACCTTGACAACTACTAAATAAACTGTTATCATTGTGACCCAATGCAAGTTGGGTTGTATTGATAGCCATTTATTTGGCTATGCGAACGAAAGTTCGTATGCTATCAGGCCAGAAAAGCACCCGAACGGGTGCTTTTCTGTTTGTAGAGATTTAGCCGACTGATAGATCGACTAATAACACTACTTCTTTTTAGGCGCTGGGCGACGAACAACCTCAGTCTGTGTCGTGCGTGGGCGAAGAACCGCCTGACGACGAGGAACGAAGCGTCCGTTTCCAGAGTCACGAACTACGGTTCGTGGCTTTGATTTAGGGGCTGGCATATTGCAAGTCTCCTACTTCTTCGCATATGAAATAATGCCGATTAGACGCATATGCTTAACGGCTAACAGCTGGCGGAGGAGGGCGGATTCGAACCCCCGGGGGCTTGTTTCGTAATGCTATCAGGCTGTTACGAAACTACCCTATAACGCTCTTCAGGCGTCTCCCTTTTGACCACTTGGATACTCCTCCAGGGTGGTAATGTTCTAATAAAAAACACACCTATGTAATCAGGAGGCAGGCGTCATGAGAGACTTCTACCCCTGTGACCAGGAGAGTGGCGTAAACCTTAATCCTGATTACATAGCTGTGTTCTTAATGTTAATGTGCTCCCATGCGCGCCGCCAAACGCTACGATGCAATTTAATGCCTATAATCTTATCCTAACAGATAAGTATTAGCAGTTCAAGGATCTGAATGCTAAAATGACTTGACAAGCTATGTGGTAATTACAACGCCTATGATTTAGCAGGGGTTGCTTGCTTTGAGGGGATAAGTGCCTTTGCAACAAAATCAAGCTAATCTATTTGGCTTTTTGAGTTGATAGCGCCAAACGTGCACCGAACAAGATAATTACTCCGGCAAGGAATATTTGCCAGGTGATGGCTTCACCCACCAATAGGGCTGCCAGAACTACCGTAATAATAGGCTGCAGGTAGATGAATATATTTGCTTGGGCAGCTTCCATAACTTTTAATGCGCGTTGGTACAGCAAGTACTGTGCACCGGTGCCAATGAAACCAAGATACAGGGTAGCGAGCAGTGGAATTATAGCTACATGGCCAAACCACGGCTGCTGCACGGTTTCATACACGGCAAATGGCAGCGAAAGAACGGTAGTAATAACCGCGAAGTAAAATGCGAGGGCAGTGCCAGAAATTTTGGTGCTACGCTGGCGCTCTTTTGACATGATGCCATAGGCAAAAAAGCTAAATACCGCGATGAGCATGAACGTAATACCTACCCATGGGTTGCCGCCATCTGCTTTGCCGGTGACGGTTTGTAGTGAAATAATCCCTACACCTATCAGGCCTAGCGCAAAACCAGCCAGCTGTGTGGCAGATGTTTTTTCACCACGAAGTAGCCACAAATACGCAACACCAAGCCCAGGAATAATGGCGTAAAACAGGGCAGTAATGTTTGACTGAATGTGCTGCAAAGCTAGGAAGATAAAAATTGGGTTCAGCGCGCCCACAATGCCCACCCAACGCAGGTTCACCATGTGCTTAAGCGACAGTTCCTTTTTTGGCATGAAGAAGTACATAACTATACTTGCGGCCAAGAAGCGGAAGAATACCAGTGTAAACGGCCCAAAGCTTTCGAGCGCGAGCTTGGCAAACGGCGGAATAGACCCACCCGCCAGCGCCACCAGGGCAATAAGCAAGAAATGTTTTCGGTTCATTACTGTTTAGTATCTCATACGGCGTGGAGTTCATAAAACAAGCTATTTGCTTATGTTTGTGCGAACACTGGCAAGCGGGTATATTCGATACTATGACTAGACCACGTAAACAACTTCATTTTTCAGCAGTACAAACGCGAGAAGATTTAAACTACGCGCCTTTGCCAACGCGCGACGAAACAAAAATTGAGTTATTTCGAGCAATGCCACCTGGCTTTGTGGTAGTACATTACCAGCGAATCGGAACTAGAGCGGGGGTTGAAGCGCTTGATCGAATAAGTGAAAGCGAAAATCCACATGACATAGACGACATGACTAGCTTACTTGCAAGCACTTCATATGGTACGGCATGGCACTTGTATGCAGAGCAAATGGCGTTTCAGGACGACCCTAGTAGGATACGAATGTATAGGCAAGTTTGGCTTCCCGAACTGCAAAATCCCGAAACAGGTCGCGTACTCGAGCGTGATGCTCAAATGGATAATGTGCTTACTGGCTTAGCGTACGCTGCTGATCTGGCTGAGGCTATAGAATCCAACCATGTGGATTGCTTTGACAACACCAAGAATAACTACGAACTAGGCAAAGTATTGGCTCACATGGGAGCACGATTGTCGGTTGTAAGTGACCGTGTGTCTGGTGAGCATGGCACACCAGAGCAGGTGCAGGGCAGGGTGCTAATGGCTGCAGAAAGAGGACGAACGAGCATGCTTCAATTAAGTGGTAAAATCGATTCTCGACCTTCGTTTGCTCAAGTAGCAGACGAGCACTCACCACTACGCCGCCAACTAAATGACGACCCTACACTGCTTAGCCAGAAGGCACACAAAATTTTACTAGAAGAAATCGAAGAAGCAAGCGCGGCTTAAGCAATCAAAATTCTTGGCTTAGCTGTCTCTAGAATAGCCTTCTTACGGGGTGGTTTTGAACCGCCCTCATCTTCTAGACTAATCAGACCATGACCTTTCGGAGTAACTTGATACACAGGTTCTTGAGCTACGCCACGAATTCGCAGCTCATCTATATGAGCAGTGGCTCCAGCCTGCTCGTAGGCATCTTCGTGCGATCTACGTGCAACCATTCCAAGCTCTAATAAAGTCGAAATACCAGGTTTATCTGAAGATAGAACGGTCTCGAATGAAATCATTTCATCAATCGTAAGCTCGGTACGTGCATCCACAGGTCTGCTCGCCAGGCCCTCGAGCAGGAGGGCAGTTAGGATACCCTCATCATACAAAGAAAAGTTGTCGCCCAACTTTTCTGCGACATGCGGAAAAAACTCTGCTCGACGAAAGTCGTACGACATCCATTGACCTGCATTTGCTGTACGATACGTTAGGTGGTCATGTTGTTCATCAGGAAGGCACATCCTTCCTCCGATAATCCCATCTTCGCATATTCCCAAGAATGAATACTTCATGAGCTCTTCACCGTCTTTCCCGGCAATTGCCCAACTTATGGCCTGTAGTCCTTTTCGTCCTAAGTATACGAGAGCACGACCGCCAACCGAGGGTTTATCTTTTTTGTCACCACTATCTTTTTCTGACGCCATGTATTCTCCTGCGCCACCCGAATTTTAATAATTTATCATCATTATACACGAAAGTATGCGGCGGGCCCCCCTCTGTTGAGCTATAAGGCTTCTTTTGCCAGATTTTCAACAACTTCTACATTCGGTAGCTTCAAAAGCTCTTTTGGTTCAAGCGTAATTTTACTAGTACGGTTGCCGCCACCCATAACTACTTTTGGCTGATTCATTACAGTGCTATCTACGTATACTGGAATGTCTTCTACGCCAATAGCTACCACGCCACCGATTTCCATGTCTGTTAACGCCACGGTAGTTTCGCCATCGGCGAACGACGCACGCTTTACGCCCAGTAGCTCACATACTTTTTTGTTCACATCGAGTTTGGTAGTGCCAAGTACTACGCACAGTGCATACTTTGTAGGTTCAACTTTGCGCGATGCAACTAAAATCGTATTGGCCGATTGCTGTAGAGTAAAGCCATAATGCTCACAAAACGCCCCCGTGTCAGCAAGAGAAGCGTCGCACTCGAGTTCATCATATTCAACGCCGTGCTCGATAAGAGCCTTGCTAACCTTTAAAAGTAAAAGACTGCCCATATTAACCTTCTACAGTAGAGGATGAAGAGGCAGGAGCAGGGGAGCTTTTGGCTTTTTCGCGTTCGTTCATTTCGCGCACGGCGTCGCGGGTTTCCATGATGGCTTTGTAGACACGCATTTTTTGTACCAAATATATAATAAATGCGACCGTGGCGATGACTGAAAGCACGGTCATGGCAATCATAAACGGCATAAGCGCTTCGATGATTTTATCTACATCGATAAGTTGAAAACCACTGGCTTTACCCAGCAGGGAATCGAGAGCAGTTTTAGAAGACTCGCTATTCATTGTTTTAAGCATACCATATGCGGTTATTTCTTGAGTTTGGTGTGCTTGGTTTCAATCCAACCGTTGCTGATGAAAAGATTCCATAGCGCCATGCAGTGCCCATGGCCTAGCCCGAATTCACTCACCAGCCAATCGCAAAATTCGCGTGCTTTCATGTCGGGCTGAATAATACCGGCTTTTTGTGCAATCTCATGGATTTCCTCAGGCTGTTTACCGGTTTTTGCGACAATGGTGTCGATGTACGCTTGAAATGTCATACGGCTATTTTAGCAGATAACTTCCGCCTGGCCTGACATAGTGGCAAGTGTAACCCCAAGGAACATTTTGTAAATAATCTTGGTGTTCAGCTTCGGCTGGCCAGAATGTATCGAATGGCTCGAGGCTAGTAACCACTGGCGAATCCCACCGACCAGAATCGTTTACGCGTTGAATAAATTTTTCAGCCTCGGCTTTTTGTTCATCGTTTTGGTAGAAGATTGCCGAACGATAACTCGTGCCAACATCGTTGCCTTGGCGATTGAGCGTGGTAGGGTCGTGGATTTGAAAAAAGAAATCGAGCAAGTTTTCAAAACTTGTTTGCTTGGAATCATAGGTAATTTCGAGCGCTTCAGCATGACCGGGGTGTTTGCGATAGGTAGGGTGTTCATTTTCGCCACCAGCATAGCCAGTTTCGGTGTCGGTAACACCGGGTTGCATGCGAAACAGTTCTTCCATGCCCCAGAAGCAGCCACCGGCTAAGTATGCTTTTTGTATACTCATCACTTATAATTATATAGGAATAGGAGACGTAAATTATGAAAGCAACCTGGAACGGTGCAGTGCTGGCCGAGGCAGCACAAGAAGATTTGATACATATAGAAGGCAACTGGTATTTCCCACCAGATGCCGTACATAAAGAGTTTTTCAAGCCGAATGACATGCACACCACATGCTTTTGGAAAGGTGAAGCCAGCTACTACGATGTAGTGGTGAAGAACGAGACCAACGAGTCTGCCGCATGGTATTACCCAGTACCAAAAGAAGGTTCAGTAGAAAAAGTGAAGAAAGATTTTGCAAACTACGTAGCCTTTTGGCATGGTGTTGAAGTAGCCTAACTACACTGTAAACAAAAAAGGGCCCGAAATGGAGCCCTTTTTTGTTTACTGAAGACTAGTCGTCTTTGCCGCTGCCAGAGTTATCGTCATCTCCGCTGTCGTCGTCACCGCCGTGGCGTGAACCAGAGCCAGAGTTTGAACCTGACCTGTCATCGTTGCTATCGTCTGAACCAGAACCAGAGTTTGAGCCGCTACGATCGTCGTTGCTGTCGTCGTCTGAGCTGCTTGAGCCACTGCCTGATGCACCGCGAACACGTACTACATCGCCAGTTTGTGCGTTTACGTCTACACGACCGCCGTCACTGAAGCGAACGCTGTATACTACTACGCCATCCTCGTTTTCGAGCTCGATTTTGGTGATAGTAGCGCCCGGGCGTTGCTCTTGAGCAATTTGGCGTGCTTCTGAAAGAGAAATTGCTCCTTGTAGGCCGTTTGCGGGAAGTTCATCACCGTTTGCTGGGTTGATTGCATCGCCAGTTTTCGCGTCGTACAGGCGTACACTGCCGTCGCTAAACTTTACTTTGTATACGAGGCCTGAATCTTCTTTTTCCAGCTCGATACCAGTAACCGATGCGTCGCCAGCATCTTTGGTGGCGATAGCTCGAATATCGTCAAGGCTAAGTACGTTGTCGAGCTGAGCTGGCACTTCCACTTTTTCGCGGTTTGCTACGTTGGCACGGTCGGTTGCTACCAGCGCAGAAGTGGTACCTACCAGCACGATGGCTGCGAATACAGCGAGCGCAGGGGTTGAACGTAAGTACGCTGCTAATGATTTAAGAGATGATTGTTTTTTCGCCATAGAATTCTCCTTAAATAGTTGGTTCTTTAGATTTACTTTGAACGTAGGGTTGATAGATGCATAGGAACTATCTAGTTTTTTACGAACATCACGTGGGATTTTATTCATAGTGATCCCTCCATGTACGGAACAGTGAGAATGGCACGTAGGGAAGTGAGGCCACGTTTGTACGTGGTTTTGACGTAATTTTTATCCTTGCCAAGCTCGGTTGCTATATCAGCAACAGATTTTTCTTCGAGCAACCGCTTGGTAATGACCAAACGCTGTTTTTCGGGCAATCGCTCGATGTAAGGGAGTAAGCGATTCCCCACGTCTCTTGCTTCGTCGAAGTCGGCAATTTCATGCTCAACCACACCAGCAAAATCCTCGATGTTTTCAATATCCACCAAAGCTTGTTGATATTTTTTGCGCAAAAATTGTAGCCACGTATTTCTCATAATTCCGTATAAATATTTCTTATTATCTGTAATGGTTTGATGCTCGAGCTGCTCGATAAACAATGTAAACGTTTCCGAAGTTAAATCTTCGGCTGTGGAGCGATCTAGGCATTTTATGTAGAAAAATTTGTAGACCTTGTCGACGTGTTCATCGTAAAACTGTTCGAGTTTCAATATGTTTTCCCTCCTTCTGCTATCCAAGTTGCATGGGGGGTACAGTAACGTTCATAAATCTATTGTACAGCTTGACACTTTTCCACATATAGCGCCACGAAAAAACTACAACGCTCTATATCTAGCGCTCATGATTTGTTCGGTGCTACAATAAAATCCCATGGAAGAGACAAAAACCCATGGAGCCAAACAGAAATACATATTCATAACCGGGGGTGTACTCTCTGGGGTAGGAAAAGGCATTACAGCCGCCAGCATAGGCGCTGTGTTAAAAGCTCAAGGCTTGGCCGTCTCGATACAAAAATGTGACCCGTATCTCAATGTAGATGCGGGTTTACTTAATCCTGCGGAACACGGTGAATGTTTTGTGACCAAAGATGGTGCCGAAACCGACCTTGACCTAGGGCACTACGAACGATTTTTAGACATTGAACTGACGCAAAAAAACGCTACACTTGCTGGTCGGCTGCTGAGTAATTTAATCGCCGACGAACGCGCTGGCAAAATGCACGGCAAAACGGTGCAGCTGATTCCGCATCTTACCACAGCAATTCAAAAGTCTATTTTGATTGCAGCCGACGGTAGTGACGTACACATAGTAGAAATTGGTGGCACGGTAGGGGACTACGAAGGCCTGAGTTTTGTAGAAGCAATTCGTGAATTTGCCTTAAAAGTTGGCCGCGAAAACTGCATGTACGTGCACGTAGTGTACGTGCCGTTTATTGGAACCAGCAAAGAATTTAAGAGTAAACCAGCGCAGAACGCGCTGAATGATCTTCGCGGTTTTGGAATTGTGCCAGACGCCGTGATAGTGCGCACCGATAACCCAGCACCAGTTTCGATAGCCAAGAAAATCGCTCTCTTTGGTGGCGTAGCTGAAAATTCGGTGCTGATGATGCCAAATGTTGATAGCGTATTTCGCATACCTGAAGGCATTGCTGCCAGCGCGCTTATGCAGCAGCTGAATCGATTTACCGGCCGTAGCGCAAAGCCAGCATTGGGCGGCTGGAAAGATTTGGTAGCCAGCCAACGCGCTAAAAAAGCTCATACTGCTCGCATAGGCTTGGTGGCGAAGTATATCGACAACGAAGATACCTATATATCAGTGCTCGAAGCCTTAAAAGCTGCTGCTTGGGCTGAAAATACCGAGCTTGAAATACAGTGGATTAACGCCGAAACTGCAGACGAAGAAGATTTCGCTAGCGTAGATGGCTTACTAGTTCCTGGTGGCTTTGGCAGTAGAGGAATTGAAGGCAAAATTGCCGCCGCGCGCTACGCACTTGACCACGGCAAGCCGTATTTAGGTATTTGCTTGGGCTTGCAAGTTGGCGTGGTGGCAGCCACCAGAAAAGTTGGTTTGAAACAGGCAAACAGCACAGAATTTGATGCCAAAACGAAACAGAATGTGGTGTATATAATGGAAGGCCAGGCGGGCAAAGAATCGACCGGTGGCACAATGCGGCTCGGTGATTACCCAGCTAAACTGAAAAAGGGCTCAAAGATTGCCGACCTGTATGGAACCGACACAGTAACTGAACGCCACAGGCACCGCTATGAAGTAAACCAGAAATTCATAAAAGACATTGAGGCGGGCGGCCTGATGATTTCGGGTACTTCACCAGATGGCAAGCTCGTAGAGTACGTGGAGGGCACCGACCATCCGTATTTTGTAGCTACACAGGCACACCCAGAATTCCGAAGTCGACCCATGCGCCCGCACCCGATGTTTGTGGGTTTAATCCGCGCTAGCAAGCACTAGTATCCAGGTCGGAGTGTTTCGCGGATTCTTCTTTCCAGTTCATCTGCGGCAGACAGTTCCAAGAAGCCCTCGATAGAGTAATTGCCTCGTTTACTTCTGATCAGCCGAGGGTTTCTCATTGCATCAAGCGCACGAATCATCGCAGCGTAACGAACATTATCAACTTTATCTGAGCCAAAAACTGCTTTGGCAATTTGGGCAGGGTGAACGGCACCGCGAGTATTTTGGCGCAACGTATCAACAACTATATCTTTAAAGTTCTCTGGTAAACAAAGTTCAGCCTGTTCGATGCTACTTTCAAGAGCATGACGGGCAAGGGTGTCGCTGCGACGTGGCGGTTTCGGTCTGTCCTCTAACTCCATTTATGTACAAATTAAGTTCTTAAGTTTTCCAAGTTCTTGCACCACCGCGACGGCCAGTTTTATTATTGACTGAGTGTGTTCTGGGACGACCACTCCGAATACCTGCTTTTTCTATGCGTTTACTCAGCGATTCAACTGATTTAGTTGGAGTACCCGTAGATTGTGGTTTCTCTTTTGGCGCTTTTGAGCCAAAAAGGCGTGGTTGCGACACGATTAATCCTCGATCGATTAAGCTTTGAAGCAGTGTCTCAAAATCATTGTACGGTTTACCGGTTAAAAAGCTTTTGCCGAAAACCGCTTTGATAATCTCGACTCTACTGAATAGTTCACCTTGATTGCTTGTGAAAAAAGCCAAGATTGCTTCTTCTGTATCGAGATTGATAGTCACCTCAGGGGTTTGAGTATCCGCCGATTCGTGAGATGAAACGAGTGCTATGCGAGCAACTGTCGATATGGTGACGGGCATGGTTGCGGCGCCAACTTCTACTGATCGGTCTAGGTCTTGCAGCATCGCAGAGAGCGTGTCGTTAACTTGCTCAACGAATTCAGGGTCGTAGTCGCCATGGGCGGTGAGTAGTTGAATTAACTCTACGGCCTGTGAACTGAAGCGTCGAAGGCGTTCAACAGCTTTTGGATCTTGAGTGTTAACCTCAATCTGGGTCGGTTGGGGTATTGGGTCGCTTGCAGTCATATTTTGACTATTGTCGCTAAGGTAGCTATAACAGTCAAGCGTAAGAATAATTGACAAAAAAGCTTAAGCGTGATACAATAAAAGAGTAAACCTATAAAAACACATATGGCCGAAGAAAATTTTGACGAATCAACCACGAATCTCGATGATATAAGTGTGCTTCGCGTGCTTATGCACACAATTCATGGCATTAGCCCTGTATCTAGCTTGCAATACGAACTTGCGCCGATTGAAGATGAAACTGGTGCAGACGTAAGCTACGCCGAATAACCACCTCTGGTAATCTGCTATACTAGCTACAGATGAATGAAGTAATTGCTGAATATATTCAGAAACGACTTGACGAGGACGTGCAGGTGCAACTAACACGCCCTGAGCCACAATTTGGCGACTACAGTACCAACGTGGCATTGCAACTGGCTAAGATGTTGGCGCGTAACCCACGAGAAATCGCTGAAGAAGTGGCCGAAAGTTTGCGGGAAAACCCCGGCGTGAAGCAAGTAACTATCGCCGGCCCTGGCTTTATAAACCTATGGCTGCACGACGATGCACTACTGGAGCTTGCGACGCGTGAACCAGCGCGTCCGCTTGAGGGCCAAAACGTGGTTGCGGAGTATTCTGACCCAAACCCATTTAAAGTACTGCACGCAGGGCACTTGTATACAACGGTGATGGGTGACGCAATATCTCGACTGGTAGAAGCAGCCGGCGCGACAGTGCACCGGGTGAATTTTGGCGGTGATGTAGGCAGGCACGTGGCTATGAATATGTGGGCAATACTACAAACACTTGGTGGCGAAAACCCAGAAAAACTTAGTGAAGTAGACGAAGATTTGCATGCTCGAGCCGCATGGCTGAGTGCTCGATACGTAGAAGGCAACAGTGCGTTTGAGGCAGACGAAACTGCAAAGGAAGCAATACTCGAGCTGAATAAACGAGTGTATCAACTGCACGCAGATGATGACCATGATTCGGCGTTTGCACAAATTTATTGGACATGTAGGCAATGGAGCTATGATTATTTCGACCTATTTTATACAGAACTGCAGGTAAAACCATTTGAAAAATATTACCCGGAGAGCGTCACGACTCCAACGGGGGTAGAAACAGTACAGCGCGAGCTAGAAAATGGTGTGTACCAGACGAGCGACGGAGCGGTGGTATTTAAAGGCGAAGAGTATGGCTTACACACACGAGTATTTATAAATTCTGAAGGCTTACCGACCTACGAAGCGAAGGACGTTGGGCTAATAATGCAGAAGTGGCGCGATTATCATTTTGATCAGTCGATTATTATTACCGGTAACGACATTGAACAATATATGAAGGTGGTACAAAAAAGTATTGAACAATTTGAGCCAGAACTAGTAGCGCGTAGCACTCATTTGACCCACGGTAATCTAAAACTGGCTGGTGGCAAAAAGATGAGTAGCCGAAAGGGCACCGTGCTGCTAGCACTAGATGTACTTGGCGCAGCTCGCGAAGCGCAAGCCGAGCAACACGGCGAGCACAACGAAGACGCAGTGCTGGGAGCAGTAAAGTATGCCTTTTTGCAGAATAAAATAGGTGGCGATATTGTATACAACCCTGAAACATCAGTGAGCCTTACCGGCAACTCTGGCCCATACTTGCAGTACGCGCATGCTAGGGCGTGCAGTATTGTGGCAAAAGCTTCAAAAGAAGCCACGAAGCCAGCCATGCTACAAGAAACTGAACGTGCGTTGGCAGTGAAGCTTGGTGAGTATGCTGAAGCAGTAGAAACGGCCACCAAAAATCTGATGCCGCACCTGCTATGTAACTATTTGTACGAACTAGCCCAAAGCTTTAACCGGTTTTACGAATCGTCACGAATTGTCGACGATGAACGCGAGGCCGAGCGACTGTATCTTGCTGTGCGCTACCGTGATGTCTTGGCTGAAGGCTTAGGTTTTCTGGGGATTGCGGCACCCGAAAAACTATAAGCTTGAAAAACATCAGCGCAAAGGGTACCATAGAGCCAGGACTAACAGCCATGACGTATCACACAGTACAAACCAGTCAAAATTTGATTATTGTGCTCTTTGATACGCCCTCGGCCGGGTAGTTTCGTCGTTTCGACCAACAACATCGCCGAGGATCACTCCCCGGCGATTTTCGTTTCTGGAAACGGCATGCATGACGGAAGGCGACACCGGCTCGCCATTCGCGCACATCACAATTCACCAGGAGGATGTTTTGCCCAAAACGCGCAACAACAAGCGTCGGGAGTGGCGCGGCCACTCGTGTGTCGATCGCCACGTGGCGACGGTGCTGGGGCAGGGTACGCCCTACCAGGACGACAAGTCGGCACCAGACTTCTTCGGCATGGACCCGGCGAAGGCTCGGGAGCTGGCGGCTGCGCTTGAGCGCGGCACTGTCGAAGGCGTCTTCGACTGTCGACCCCTCACCGAGGGCTCGACGGTGAAGGTCTACTCACTGGCCTGAATGGCTGATTGCTGCCCACCATCGCAGCGATCATCCTCCACCGAGGGGCGGTCTAGGCGGCGATCCCGCATGACCGCCCCTCGGGGCAACAAACTATTATTGAACTAAAAATTTAATGCTATAATTTTGCTGTAACAACTAACAAGGAGTGTGTTAAGATGGCAAAATCAAAAACTTTTATGAGCGAATTCGTCGATTTCGTTCGTGAACAAGGCGTCGTAGGACTTGCCGTAGGTTTAGCTATTGGTACTGCTGCTGGAGGCACGGTGCAGGTATTGGTAAAGAATCTAATTGACCCACTTGTAGCTCTTATGACCCAAGGCGTAGACCTAAGCAGCCTCACCTGGACAGTAGAAGTAGGTAACGGCAAAGCAGTATTTGGTTGGGGAGCAGTACTAAGTTCTGTAATCACCCTACTTGCAACGGCGTTTGTGATTTACTGGGTTGTGCACGTCGCAAAACTCGACAAAATGGACAAGAAAAAATAGTCACGGTTCACCATATACTAAAGCCCCGAACTTCGGGGTTTTAGATTGCCTAAATGCTTTACTTTGTATAGTAAACTGACGTACAATAGGTATATAAGGAGGCGTATGAAAATAGCAGTAATTATAGGTACGACGAGACAAGGCAGAGTAACGCCAAAGCTGGCAAAATGGGTAGAAACCAAGCTTCGCGAGAAGCATGATGATGTAGAGGTGCTTGATTTGGTAGAGTATGACATGCCGCTATTGCCTGAGGCACCATGGACGCCAAACCGCACATTGAGTGAGGGCGCAAAACAATGGCTGAAAGCGCTTGAAACCGCCGATAGCTATATGTTTGTGACGGCGGAATACAACCACGGGGTTCCTGCTGTGCTGAAAAATGCGCTAGATTATACTAATGGTCAGCTAAATCGAAAGCCAGCTGGGATCGTGAGTCACGGAGTCGTGAGCGGTGCGAGGGCGAACGAACACTTACGTATGGTACTGGCAAGCAAAATTGGCGTAGCGGTGCTGCCAGACACTGTAACCTTTCATGGTCATGTTGATGGCAGTATCAATGATGATGGCAGTTTGACTGAAGAAGCTGAAAAAAACAACGCGGATCTCGATAGGCACATTGATGACTTACTTTGGTATACTAAGGCGCTAAAAGAAGCTCGCTAGGAGTATACTAGGCCTATGAATATGCTAGAAAGCGCAGAGGCGTTGATACAGCGCTCGGCAAAACATTTGGGGTTAAAAGAAGCTGAAATAGAAGCTTTTATTTCGCCAGCGGCGGAGCATGACTTTGAAATAACTATTGATGACATTACGCATCACGCCTACCGGATTCAGCACAACAATAAGCGTGGGCCATTTAAAGGCGGGATTCGCTTTCACCCGCATGTCGATAAAGCCGAGGTACGTGCGCTGGCAACATTAATGAGTATTAAAGGCGCTGCCGTAAACATCCCAATGGGTGGCGGTAAAGGTGGCGTGGCGTTCGACCCACGTGAGTTTGACGATGCCCATGTTGAAAAAGTGGCACGAGCCTACGTGCAAGCCTTACAAGAACACATTGGGCCAGATACAGATGTGCCAGCGCCGGATATGAATACCGATGGTGCGGTGATTGACTGGATGGTAGATGAATACGAACAGCTAACTGGCGATACCAGCAAAGCGAGCTTTACTGGCAAAAGTATTGCCGGCGGTGGCTCGGAAGGCCGTGAGGAAGCGACTGGTCGTGGTGGCGTCATAGCACTGCGAGAATACTGCAAAAAACACGGGCTAAGTACCAACGGGTTAAAAGTTGCTGTGCAGGGTGTGGGCAACGTAGGATTTTACTTTGCAAAAATTGCTGAAACGGAGCTTGGAGTGAGTATTGTAGCTGCTGCCAACTCGAAAGTGATGAAATACAATACCGAAGGCCTAGGCTTTGGCGATAAGGCGTTTTCGCGACATATTATGGACGAGCTGAACGGCGAAATTCGTCCGAGTAACGATATTATTCAGGCCGATGTGGACGTATTGGTATTCGCAGCGCTGGGTGAGGTAATTGATGGTGAAAACCAGGCTGAAATTCAGGCAGATATTGTGCTAGAACTCGCCAATGGTCCCGTGGACGATGAAGCTTTGCAACAACTTGAAGCTCGCAATGTGCGAGTAATTCCTGACGTGATTGCCAATGCCGGTGGCGTGATTGTGAGCTACCTAGAATGGCTGCAAAACCGCGAGGGCGAGCACTGGGGCGAGGCACGAGTAAATGCCAAACTTGATGAGATTTTGACAAGTGCAATGAGCGACGCCATCAAACGAGCTGGAAGTGATGGGATATTGCTAAAGGAAGCAGCATTTGTAATCGCCTTGGAGCGATTGGTATGAGCGACGAATGGAAAGACAAATTAACACCTGAGCAGTACCATGTGCTGCGTGAGCAGGGTACCGAGCGGCCAGGTTCTGGTAAATATGTGCTGCCGCCGAATGAAGATGGTGTGTATACCTGCGTGGCGTGTGGCAACGAGCTTTTTAGTGCGAGTGACCAATATGAATCGACCACACCAGGGCTAGTGGGTTGGCCAAGTTTCTCTGAAATTGCCAAGAACGACGCGGTGGAGCTGCGAGACGATAATAGCCTGGGTATGCACAGAACTGAAGTAGTGTGCAAACAATGTGGCGGACATTTGGGACATTTGTTTCCGGATGATTCATCACCAAATGGGCAGCATTACTGTATAAATTCGGTGTGTTTGAACTTCAATAAAAAATAGCCCACTTTAAAAGGGCTGTCGGGGCGCACCGCGGAGGAACTTCCTCCGCGGTGCGCCGGTTGGACGTCAGCCGATCGGCAGCGGGTACTGCCGGCCGTGGGCGCGGCCCTCGGGGCTCACCGAGTTGTTGCCGGAGCTCTCGCGCCACCGAGCCAGGGCACTCTTGCCCTTGTCGGTGAGGCGCAGGCCGGCCTGCGGCGAGAAGCGCACCAGGCCCACCGTCTTGGCGGCCCCGATGGTCATCTTCATGCGGGCCTCGCGCCGGTTGACGCTGCGGGCCAGCTTCCTGCCGCGGTGAAGACGAGAGGCGCACTCACGTGCGGCCGCGGCCTCACTGTCGGCGGGAATGCACCCGTCCTCGCTGGTGTCGATGATGGCCAGCAGGCGGGGCAGGGCCCAGGCGATCAGGCTGTTGTTGTGATGGAGCACGTCCTGAGACAAAGTGGTTCCTTCCGTCGCAACCTACCTCCAGCGGACGCTGGTGGTGTTTCCTTTATATAATAAAATATGGTAAAATGCAAGTACTACACGTAAATACGATATAATAAAGCTATGACAAAACACGCCAAACTACTATGGGTTGATCTAGAAATGACAGGGCTAGACCCGGTGCAAGACAGAATACTAGAAGTTGCCGCAATCGCGACTGATTGGGACTTTAACGAGATTGCTCGTTATGAAGCCGTAAAAAAAGTTGGTCCTAACCTGATGAAAGAACGCATGGTAGGTGAGTTTTGGGATACCTACAGTACCGTGCGTGATGCTCTAATGGCGCAAAACGAAAATGGTAAAAATGGCCGAACGGTTGAAAATGAACTACTGGAATTTATTGACGAGCATTTTGATAGTGAAAAACCGGTGCTTTTGGCTGGAAACTCAATTCATCAAGACCGAAAGTTTATCGAAAATGAGTGGGGCAGATTGAACGCGAGGTTGCATTACCGGATGCTTGATGTGAGTGCCTGGAAAGTTCTATTTGAGGGTAAATATAAAAAGAAATTTGCCAAACCTGAAGCGCATCGTGCCATGGAAGACATTCAAGGGAGTATTGAGGAGCTCAAGTACTACCTAGGCAAGGTAAAGGCCTAATGGCAGGTGAAATACCAACACCAGCCGAACGTGCAGAGCGGCGAGCAGAACTTCGACTGGTTGCTTCTAGGCTAGCGATAGTGACACAAGATGATACATTGCGGAACGCATACGCGCTCTACTCGACCGGAGCGAACGAAGCAGATATTGATTATGCACTTCGTGGGCATGGTGTCGACCGAAGTACCTTAGTACGCATGATAGTGAGTAACTATGAATCACAAAGCGCTTGAAGAATATTTGCTCAGTTTTCCGAACACCTGGCTTGATTTCCCATTTGGTGAAGGCGTGAGCGTATACAAAGTTGGGCACAAAGAAACAGGACAGGGCAAACTGTTCGCAATTATTTCAGACGGTAGTAAACCATTGCAGGTAAGCCTGAAGTGCGACCCAGTGTTGGCTGAGAGCCTGCGGGAAAAATACGAGAGCGTGCAGCCTGGGTATCACTTGAACAAAAAACACTGGAACACGATTATTTGTTCAGGCCAGTTAGACGACGAGCAAATTAAAGATCTTGCGCGGCTAAGCTACAATCTTGTGGCTAAAATTTAGCTTGCGTTGTACTTCGAAAAGCTTTCGCCGATAGGCGCGATACTGCTGTCGATATCTTCCAGAGTTGAACGGAGAGTCTTGTCATTGGTGCCGTTGTAGAGATCTTCCATTTGTAGGCGCAACTTCTTTATGTAGTAAGCCATTTCGCGGGCGTAGGTGCGGTCGTATACGGCGTTTAGGCGGGCATCTTCAAGGGTACTTGCAAGCTTTTCTGATTCTTTGGTTACTTCAGACGAGAGCTTTTTTTCCTCGACTTTAATTTTTTTGGCGTCGAGCGATTCTTGAAGGTCGCGTTTGCTGTTGGTAAGAATGATAGCGAGGTTGCTATTGGTGCTGCGCAGCTGAGAATTTTGGATGATTTTACTAGCGGACTTGCTGGTGCTTTGCAATACGATAATGCGTTCGTCGAAGCTTTTTAGGCTTTCAGTGCTTTTGCCAGAAAGAGAAAAAATAAACAGCATCAGTGCGATAATTGCTACGAGTACGCCACCTATTAACACCCAGATTAGCCATGGACTAGCGGTTTTCTGAGGCGCTGGCGTAGCGATTTTATTAAGATAATCGATTGAATACGGGTTTGGTGCCTGTGGTTGGGGGATTTGTGGCTGTTCTGGTTGCATACCTACTCATTTAACCATAACCTGTAACAGAGGTAAAGATTAAGGAGGGGTTTACCCCTCCGTGCCTTTTCGAAGTCAATTCGAAATAGGCAATCCTCCCCCTAAAGTTCGGGCTGTAGCCCTCTGCGTACTCGCTCGTGCTTCGTGCTCGATTAGGGGCACGCTATACTATAAGCATGCAGGATGCTAAAGAAGAGGTGCGCTCACGACTCAATATTGAAGATGTCGTGGGTGAGTATGTACAGCTGAAGCGCGCCGGCCGAAATTTTAAAGGCCTGAGCCCGTTTACGGCTGAAAAAACACCGAGCTTCGTAGTGAGTCCAGACAAACATATATGGCACGACTTCAGCAGTGGAAAAGGCGGCGATATCTTTAGCTTCGTGATGGAAGTTGAAGGATTGGAGTTTCGCGAAGCGCTTGAGCAATTAGCCCGTAAAGCCGGTGTGGAGCTAAGCGAATACGACACGAAAAAATCCGGTGAAATCGCCAAACAAAAAAAGCGTCTGCTTGAGGCAAATGATCTCGCAGCAAGATATTACCAGCAAAGCTTGCTTCGCAACAAACATGCGCTTGAGTATGTATTCGCAGCGAGAAAACTTAGTAAAGAAACTGTTACAGAATTTCGAATTGGCTATGCCCCAAACGACGGTGAAGGTTTGATACGCGCACTGACAAAAAAAGGATTTTCGAAGCAAGAACTAGCAAAAGCTGGACTTACTAATCGTTATGGCGGCGATATGTTTCGTGGTCGTATGACCGTACCGTTGATGGATGCAAGTGGGCAGGTGATTGGCTTTACAGGCCGTGTACTACAAGACGAGCCAAATGCACCGAAGTATCTGAATACCCCTCAAACTTTGCTATACGACAAATCTCGTCATGTGTTTGGTTTGAGCCAGGCAAAAGAGGCGATTCGCACAAGTGACTTCTCGGTAATTGTAGAAGGCAACATGGATGTAGTGAGTAGCTGGCAAGCAGGTGTGCGAAATGTAGTAGCTTCAGCTGGGACTGCAATGACCGAATATCACTTGAAAGCATTGTCTCGTTTGAGTCATAACGTAAAGCTTGCATTTGATGCCGATAAAGCTGGTTTAGCGGCGACCGAACGAGCCATTCCGATTGCCGGCAAAGTGGGTGTTGAATTATCCATCGTCACTCTATCGCATGGCGCTAAAGATCCGGACGAATTGATCCAGCAAGATGTGAAGCTATGGAAGACAGCCACCGAAAAGGCAGAGCCTGTGGTAGATTGGGTACTCGACCAGTATTCCTCGCGTGAAGATATGTCGAGCGCTGCTGGCAAGCGACGGTTCACCACCGAAAGTTTACGCGTGATTCGGAGTCTAAATGATCAAGTAGAGCAAGAGCATTATTTGCGCAAAGTAGCTCAAGCAACCGAAACATCGTATGAAACAATCGCCCGCAAGATGGAATCAGCAGAGGTTAGCCCAGAGCCAAAACTTCGGGTGGTGCATGCGGCTACTTCAGTGGCCGAACCAATTACGGCACTTTACCAAGATGATGTACTAGCAGCATTGGCGGCATATCCAGCTGTACGGAGCCAGTTGGCTGGCTTCGACATAACTATGTTTGCTACAGAGGCTCGTCGTATGTTGGCCGAATGGCTTGCGAAACATGCCGAACCTCTCGGTGATACGCTGCCGAAGGGGTTGCAATCTATTGATACCTATGTGAAAATAGTACAATTAAAGGCCGAGACAAGGTATGATGGCTGGAGTGAAACTGAAGTATCACTCGAAATAGCCAAACTGCTCCGCCAAACGGAAATCGAATACAAGAAACAAACCAAACAACTACTAATTGAAAAGCTGCGCGATGCGGAGGCCATGGGCAATGAGACCCAGGCTGCCGAGCTGCGTGATCAGCTACACACATTAATCAAGGAGACTGCCTAGTGGGTAACAGTGATGATGACTTGAAACAAGTAATTCAAGACGACGAAGAAATCGATGAACTCGATGTGGTGGAAGAACCAGATGTCGCCGAAGTTGCTGAGCTCGAGGACGAGCTTGAAGACGACGAAGACACTTTAAATAGCAACCAATATTTTGACGATGTATCAGACGACTCTGTGCGTTTGTACCTTCGTGAAATTGGTAAAATTCCACTACTTACTGCTGAAGAAGAGCTTGCGCTGGCACAAAAGGTCGTAGCAGGCGATAAGCGCGCCAAAGACAAAATGGCCGAAGCAAACATGCGTTTGGTGGTGAGTATTGCCAAGCGTTACAGCGGTCGAGGCCTCGATTTTCTTGATTTGATTCAGGAAGGTAACACCGGTTTGCTGCGCGCGGTTGAAAAGTTCGACCCAGACAAAGGATTTAAGTTTAGCACCTACGCAACATGGTGGATTCGCCAGGCGATTACTCGTGCGATTGCCGACCAAGCTCGCGTGATTCGTATTCCCGTGCACATGGTTGAAACCATCAACAAGCTCCTTCGAACTCAGCGCCGCATGACCCAAGAGCTCAACCGCGAACCAAGTATTGAAGAACTTGCCAAAGAACTTGAAATGGAACCTGAAAAGGTAGAATACGTGATTAAGATTAAGCAAGATATCCAAAGCCTGGATGCTGGCGTGGGTCGCGATGACGAAGACGCCGATAGTGTGCTGCAAGATTTTATTGAAGACGAAGATTCTGCCACACCTGAAGAAAGTGCCACATCACAACTGCTAAAAGAGCAAGTGCAAGGTGTGCTTTCAACGCTTTCAGATCGTGAACAAAAAATTATTCGCATGCGCTTTGGGCTTGATAATGGCAAGAGCCACACGCTCGAAGAAGTAGGGCAGGAATTTGCCGTGACTCGCGAGCGTATTCGTCAGATTGAAGCTAAAGCCTTGGCAAAACTTCGCAAACACAAAGACGCCAAGAAACTACACGAATATTTGCAATAGACTATTCGTAAAAGTTTATGTGATGTAAGACTTCGTCGAGCTGCTTGTGCAGTGAGTCGAGGTCTTTATCGTTGTGGACAAAATAATCGGCGATGGCGATAGGTCCGCCTTTTTCGATATTTTCAATTTCTGCCCAGTCGCGTTGGTCGACTTGTTCAGGCGTAAGTGGCCTTACTTCACGTTTAGCCATGCGTTGTTTGCGCAGATGTTTAGGCGAAACAATCGCTACGACCGTGAGCTCACCAGGGAATTCGTGTTTTAGCGACTTGTACTCGGTCCATGTGTACAGGCCATCAGCTACGATATTATGTTGGCCTGCGCCAACGAGGTCGTGGATTTGCGCGATAATACGCTTTACAACAAAATCTTTACCTTCTTTTTCGCGCAGTTCCTCACGAATTGGTTGTTCGTTTTCTTGTGTTAATTCTAGACCGCGTCGTTTGACTTCGTCTAGAACAATACCGCCAAAGTACACTTTGGGATAGCCTTTTTCGGTGAGGTATTCAACCGCCGAACTTTTGCCGCTGCCAGTAAGGCCGACAAACGCGACGATTTTTACATTTTTTTCTGAAGCCATTACCACTAGTATAGCAAACACTCATGGGGACAACTCAACCATAAGGGTTTACATGAGCTACCTCTTACGGTACTCTAGTTTTATGCTATAAGCAGAACATGGTTAGTAATTTCTGCACATAGGGAGAAAAGGGAACAAACATACAATGCCACGCCTACCCATTCCAGGCTCAGACGAAGGCACTTGGGGAGACATCCTCAATGCGTATCTTCAAGCCGCTCACAATGCCGATGGATCGCTTAAAAACAACACCGTAAGCGCTAGCAAGATTCAAGATGCCACTATATCTGAAGCCAAACTCGACACGGCTCTTGCAGCCAAAGTAAACTCTGTTGCTGGTGACCCTACCATGGGCGGAGATCTGTCTGGTACCGCCAGTAACGCTCAAATCGCTGCAGGTGCCGTAGGTACCACTGAACTAGCCAGCAACGCCGTTACTACGGCCAAGATAACAGATGCCAATGTCACCACCGCTAAGATAGCAGATAGCAACGTTACGACCGCTAAACTCAACAACGCAGCCGTCACTGCTGCCAAACTAGCTACCGCAGCTGGTCCTACAAGCGGCCAACTCCTCAGCTATAACGGTACTGCGCTGAACTGGACAGACCCAACCACCGTTCCAGCAGACCTTGGCGACTTAGGCGATGTTACGACGACTGGTGCGACCGACGGCCAATCGCTGGTCTACCAATCTGGCAGCGGTACGTGGATACCCGCTACTGTTACTAGTGGTGGCGGTGTGACCGACCACGGTGCACTGACAGGTCTTTCCGACGACGACCACCCTCAGTACCATAACGACGCCCGGGGAGATGCTCGCTACTACACCCAAAGCCAAGTCGACACCGCTCTTAGCGGTAAATCTGACACGAGCCACAGCCACACGCTCAATAGCCTCAGTGACGTCAACACCGCTGGCGTCAGTACCGGAGATGTTCTTAAATATGACGGCGCTAACTGGGTGGCCGACACCGACCTCAACGGTGGAGCTGGTGACCCTAGCATGGGCGGAGACCTCTCTGGTACTGCCAGCAATGCCCAAATCGTAGCTGGCGCTGTAGACACCACCGAACTGGCTGCTGGTGCCGTCACTGACGCTAAAGTCGCTTCCGGTATTGCTCAAAGCAAGATAACCAACCTTACCAGTGACCTAGCTAGTAAAGCCAGCACAACGCACACGCATGCAGGTGCTGACATTACCAGTGGTACTGTCGGGACAGCACGACTTGGGTCTGGCACGGCAAATAGCACCACCTATCTACGAGGTGATGGTACATGGGCTACGCCAAGTGGCGGAAGTAGTTCACATGGTATGCCGCTTATCGTGGCAGCTTCCAACGCACCAACTACTATAAAAAACGACGCGGATTATGTATGTGATGGGACTGCCGACCAGGTTCAAATTAATACAGCTATTTCACAAGCCGCTTACACCGATAATGGAGGTATAGCTTGGGGTCAAGTGCTGCTGACAGGTGGCGAATTCGCTATCTCGGCGCCAATTGAAATGAAAACGGGCGTAACTTTACAAGGTTCAGGCTTTTTGACCATCTTAAAATCTGATGGTCTCTCAGCTCCAAGTGGGGTAGTAGAGCTGTACGATCTGAACACGCACCTTACAACGCTTAGTCATTTGACGATTGACGGCGGTGCAGCGGGCGGTGGTACCTCGAGCGCTGTTGTATATAGAAACTCCAATGGAAATATTGGTGATCCAAAAGGAGCAACCGGTGATCACTCGGGTATTCCAGGAAATGATCCGGACTCTTCACATGTCATTAGCGACTTATTTGTACGGAACTTTGGCAATGGTACTGATCGGCATGGAATCTTCATGGACGCAGACGCGAGAGACCCTAAAGTTTCGCGCGTTCGCGTGAAGGGAAATTCAGGGACTGGATTTAAGATGAACGACTCATCAGATGGTAAATACTCACAATGCATTGCCATCGGCTGCAATATCGGCTGGGAAGTTGGTGGCGGAAGTAATATGTTTACTACCTGCAAGGCGGCGTACTCAACAGTAGACGGGTGGTCTATTAGTTCGTCGCGTATTCACATGGTGGGCTGTCACGCGCAAGACAACGGCCGTCATGGTTTTAATGTTACTGGTGTTGACCCAGCACTTACGGGCTGCGTAGCAGACTCTAACCGACGACTTGATACGGCAGGGTACGCACTATACCTTACGAGCGACCGCGCGATGATAGAGGGGCTCCATGCATATGACAGAGGTCAGTCTGCACAACAGCAGACCCAAGGAATAAACTTTGTTGGATGTAGTGATGTGTATGTTACGGCGAACATTCGCTTACCATCAGGCAGTACGTTCACCAATGGTTCACCGGGCGGCAATAGTTTTGTGCGGGTTGTCCGTGTGGGAAGTACAGTCTATAGCGTAGGATAGCATTAGCGTTTACATGCGGTGACGAAAAGAGTAAAGTAGGTATAAATGAGGAAAAAAGGAGAGTAGGTAGATGGCACGTTTACCACAACCTGGCGCAGATGAGGGCACGTGGGGAGATATCCTCAACCAATACCTTCAGGTTTCGCATAAGTCAGACGGAAATCTAAAAAACAATGTGGTCAGTGGCGCTGCAATTCAAGATGCCACTATATCTGAAGCTAAGCTCGATACTGCTTTGGCTGCCAAAGTAAACTCTGTGGCCGGTGATCCTACTATGGGTGGAGATCTCAGCGGTACTGCCTCTAATGCTCAAATCGCTGCTGGAGTAGTAACGGCGACCGAGCTTGCAAGTAATGCTGTCACCACAGCTAAAATTACGGATGCCAATGTAACCGGTACTAAGCTTGCTGATAGCGCGGTTAGCACAGCTAAAATTGCCGACAGTAACGTGACTACAGCTAAAATTGCCGATGGAGCAATTACTACTGCGAAACTCGGTACAGTGGGCTCTCCAAGCAATGGCCAATTGCTGAGCTATAACGGCACTACACTTAACTGGACTTCGCCCGGTGCCGTGCCAGCAGATTTGAACGATCTCTCTGACGTAAATACTACTGGTGCTACCGATGGCCAGGCATTGGTATACCAAACTGGCACGTGGATTCCTGCAACTGTTAGTAGCGGAGGTGTCACCGACCACGGTGCACTGACCGGCCTTTCCGACGACGATCACCCACAGTACCACAACGACGCTCGAGGAGATGCTCGCTACTATACACAATCTCAGGTAGATACATCGCTCGCTGGCAAAGCAGATACTACCGACCCTCGCCTAAGTGATACTCGTACTCCGACAGACAACACCGTTTCAACAGCGAAACTTGTCGACGGAGCGGTAACCGAACCAAAGCTTGCTGCTTCTAATTTACCAAGCACAAATGACGTCCTTACCTGGGACGGCACAGATCTTACGTGGGCTGCTGGGGGATCAGGCGACCCTGCAATGGGTGGCGATCTTTCTGGCACTGCAAGCAACGCTCAAATTGTAGCAGGAGCTGTTGATACAACCGAGCTAGCGGCTGGTGCTGTAACAGACGCCAAGGTTGCTTCAGGAATTTCTCAAGCAAAAATTACTAACCTGACAACCGACCTAGCGGGCAAAGAGCCAACCATCACAGCCGGCACAACAGGGGAGTATTGGCGTGGAGATAAATCGTGGCAAACACTCGATAAAACAGCAGTTGGCTTAGCGAATGTCGACAATACAAGCGATGCTACCAAAAATGCCGCTAGCGTAACGCTAACAAATAAAACTATCTCTGGTGCCTCAAACACGCTTTCAAACATTGCACAATCATCAGTAACCAATCTCACCACAGACCTTGCCGGTAAAGAGGCTTCGATTACCGCCGGCACAACTGCTCAGTATTGGCGTGGAGATAAATCGTGGCAAACATTAGATAAGACGGCTGTAGGTTTGAGCAACGTTGATAACACCAGCGATGCAACTAAGAACAGCGCTAGTGCTACGCTTACCAACAAAACTATTTCTGGCGCATCAAATACGCTTACCAACATTGCACAATCATCAGTAACTAACCTTACGACCGATCTTGCCAATAAACTTGATGATAAAAATGAAACCGTTAGCCTGACCGATTCTACCAACGATAAGTTTGTACGCGTTAATATTACCGACGACACTTCGCCAACCAGTGGCTGGCCAGATAGGCTTGCGTTTTACTTCAGCGGCATTCGCACAGGCTACCATAACGAATATGGTGAGCTTCGTGCTCGTCCTGCCAAAAATAATACAGTGGCACTTCGCGCCATGGGGTGGAATGGTGCCTCGTCAGCCTACGTATTTGAGGTTACCAATAACGGTCAAACTCAAACCTACTTTGGTGTCAGCTCAAGTGCCATCGATGTGACTCTGCCTATTTCTTCTAATTCGAACATCACAACTACAGGAACCGTTTCAGGTTCAAACATTGGAGCAAAAGTAACGACCTCGGCAACAGCCCCTAGCTCTCCAGCTGTTGGCGATGTCTGGGTTGATACGAGTACATGAGTGGGTATGTTGCTGAATTTAGTGGTGTCACCAATAGTGGTGGTACAACAACAACTGTTACGCTTTCAAGTGATGTTCCGGCCGGCGATAGCCTTGTAGCGACTATTGTTACACAAAATAGTGCTGCACCGGTGATGTACATCACAGCTACCGACAGCCGTGATAATACGTGGCGGTTTGTTCGCTCCACTATGATTACGGGTACTGATACTGTAGTCAGCATGCTGTATGCCTATGTTGTACGGCCGCTTACCTCTGGTGATACGGTAGTTATTCGGCACCAAACATCCATTGATAGATCGGCGGTATCCGTAGCGCAGTTTAACGACGCGCTAACAGCTGATGTAGGCAATGAAGGTGACAACGGTGGCTCAGGTTCAACCACACTGGTAACAGCTGCAACGGCGACAACTACAGATGCGAACGAGCTTATCGTTGGAGCATTTGGCTTGCTAAGTGAAACACGTACATTTACTGCGACAAATTCATTTACAGGACTTACAAAGGTACTCACATCAAACGGTACAAGCGACCGCGCTATATGCCCTGAGTACAAATACGTTGCAAGCACAGGTACGTACACGGCAAACGGAACTCTCAATTTAAGCAGTATTTATGGGGGAATAGTACAAACATTCAAGCTCAGTGTACCTCCCGATACGCGGTATGGGAGGCCAAAAACTTGGAGTGGCAGTGCATGGGTAGAGCATGATGCAAAAGCTTGGAGCGGCAGTGCATGGAACGACTACAAAGTGAAAGGTCGCAAGGCAGGAACATGGATTGGTCCGTTGGCAAGTAACGGAGAGACCATATTATACGACTCGTTTGACAAAGTTCCGCTTGGTTCAGATGCTACAGTAGGCAATACAAAATTTGGGCTATTTGGTGGAAGTGCTCCATCAACACGTATTGGCGTAACGGGGCTACATGGTACTGCACTAAGCTTTGCCGTTAGTACCTCAGATTTTTGTAATGGTATTATATATTTCCCATCGAGTCAGACAGATATGTACCTGCGCACCTATTTCCGAGTAGCAAGCTACCCACCCGGCAATGTCAGTATAATGACTATACGAAATTCCAGTGCTACTGCGCTGGCAAATTTGCAAATATCTACTACGGGGCGTATTCGTATTCGTAATGGAACCACGCTGGTGGCCACTACTACAAATGCAATCGGTACAAACACATGGGTGCGGTTAGAGTGGCATTATAGCGGTGCGGGTAGCCAGGATTTCAGGCTATTTTTGAACTCAAATGTAGAAGGTACGACAGCCGATGAAACGCAGACTAGCTTAGCGGCCGTATCAGGTATAGCAGATCGCATGACACTTGGTATTGTTGATGCAACTACTTCGTCTACGTTCGATTTTGATGAATTTGCCATCGACGGTGACAAGTGGGTGGATAGTAAATAGCTTTATTTCTGCTCATGCTTGCTATGAGTTAATGCAGCTGAGACTATATTCTATATGAGCGAAAACTTAAAGCCTGTCGATTACGAACCGCTTCGCCTGTACACTTTCGTAAGCCGTGCGTGGCATGGCAGAAATATAGCTGAGCTTAAACCACCTCGCGAAGTAAATAGGGCAGCATTTGCGGATGCTATACTTGGGCGATTTTTTGATGATTCTGAGAACTTTGCTGGTATTGATAAAAACTTACGGTTACAACAGGGCGAATATGCCATTGATTACTTGTCAGGTAAACCATTCGACGAATTACAGCAAGATTTAGACGAGTTAAAACTCCGAGATACAGACGTGATTGAGTATGCTCTTCAGGTTGCTGGCTTAGGAGCACGCTCATTTAGGGATGAGGATAAAGCAGACGAAAGTCCTACTGCACACGATGGTGTAATTCGACCAAAGGCTTTCGCTGAACAAAAGCGTATTCTCGATGAAATGCCTCAATCCCTAAGAGAAGCTATTACATGGTTGTTTGAAAGTGGATACATAACAAAGTCTTCACATGCGCAGTGTCTGCTTCTCCTGTTTGAACAATCCGAGACCAACGTAGACGAAGAAATCAAGAGATCTGCTAAGCACTGGGCTGCACGTTATGTGCAAGACATGCTAAAGGATAATAAGGGTGTGCCATTTATGAGCCGAAAATATCTTGAGATTATCGTAAAAAGAACCTTTGAAGACACACGAGCAAACGTCGTGAGTGGACTTGTTGAAGAGCTGACTCAGCAAGCTGAAAAAACAGGGAGCAATATTCCTAAAGGTGTAATTCGACAGAGGCTGGATGAAGCTATTCTGGTAGGAGTCGCTAGCTTTTTTGGTCAGTATCCAATAATACTCCATAGTGACATTGTTCGCGATTCTACGCCAAGTGTAAGGTTGGATGCCTAAGGAGTGCGATGCCAGAAACGCAGCCGTTTACGCCAAAATTTTCACCACGAAAGGTTGCACAGCTTTTTACGCGAATCCATCGCTACACTCATGATGAAGCTCTTTCAGATGTTGCGATTACGCGTGGCGTACCGCTAAGTGACGATATTACCGATGAAGTTATGGCGGTTGTAGCAATGTATGGAGAACATCTCCAAGTAAGTGAAGATAGAAAAGCACGATGTGTGCAGATGATTTTAGCCATTCTAATTGACGATACAGACAGACTAGAGCGAATGCGTCTCTCGAAGGCAATGATAAGTAGTAGGGTGCAAAACACCGCTGAGGTGGTATCGATGCAACTAAATCGCATGTCGCGAGATAAATAACTTATACTAGTAATATGACAAAACGTTTGGCGGTGATAGATGGTAAGTCGGTATTCTACCGTGGCTACTATGCTATGCCAGGGCTTTCAACCAAAGACGGTACGCCAACAGGGGGTGTATTTGGCTTCGCTTCTTTAGCAATAGAACTAATTAAAAAACTCGAGCCTGATTATGTGGCTGTTGCGTGGGATAAACCCAAGACTAATATTAGAAAGCGTCGCGAGCTATACCCAGAGTATAAAGCGGGTCGCAAACCGGCTCCACCAGATTTTTACGAACAGATACCATTGCTACACGAGCTGCTAGAAGCGTTTGGCTGGCCGCTGTATGAGATTGATGACTACGAAGCTGACGATATTATGGGTGCATTTGCGAAGCAGGCCGAGGCCAAGGGCATTGAAACCTGTCTGCTTACCAGTGACCTCGATATGCTGCAGGTGGTTGGTCCACTCACACATGTGTATGCCATGAAGTCTGGCCTTGCAAATATTGAGCTGTATAACCCAGAGAATTTTGAGCAAAAATACGGCCTTGCTGTTGATCAATTTCTTGATTTAAAGGCGCTCAAAGGTGATAGCAGCGACAATATCCCTGGCGTACCAGGTATCGGTGAAAAAACGGGCATTCAGTTGCTGCAAGACTACAAAACGCTCGATGGCGTGTATGGACATTTACGGGACATCAAAGAAAGTACACGAAAAAAGCTTGAAGCCGGAAAAGAATCCGCCTATCTTTCAAAGGAAATAGCACGCATATGGACAGACGCGCCAATAGAACTCGAGTGGGACGTGGCCGATGTAAATGACTGTGATCTGCAAAAAGTAGCGGATATTTTGCGTAATCTTGAGTTTCACAGCCTTATAAAACGCCTTCCTAAAAACATGCAGCAGGCGGCAGATACGACATTGTACTTTCATGAAGCCGACGAGGTGAACTTGAAAGAAGTACAATGGCCTGAACAAGTCTCAATAGACGGTCCATTCGTACTGCAAGTAAACGACGGGGAAGTATGGGCATCGTTCAAACAAACTGAAGTGTGTCATACGCCGCTGAAAAACGTCGACAAAAGTTTTTGGCGTGCAGTAGAGTTTGGCCAGATTGTTAGCTATGATGTAAAACAGTTGTATCACACCCTAGCAGGCAACGGCATTTTGGTGCGATTTAGCGACTTGCATGATATTCGCCAAGCGGCATACCTGCTTGACCCACTGCGCCGTGATAGAAGCCTTGGCGGGCTACTAGGTGGTGAGCTGGCTAGCCCGCTAGAAGAAGTGGCGGCGAGCTGGCAGGTATATGGTTGGCAAAAAAAGGCATTTAGTGAGCAGCCGACACTTGGTGACATTGCGCATAAGTTTGATTTCCCGCTGATTTACCATTTGTTTCAGATGGAGCATGTTGGTATAAAGCTCGATACTGCCTTGCTGAAGAAAATGAGCAAGGAGCTAGGTGATGAACATGCCAAGCTCGAGCAAGATATGTATGCAGTAGCTGGTATGGAGTTCAATATTGCGAGCCCTGCGCAACTTTCTGAAGTATTATTTGGCAAATTACAACTGCCAACCACAGGTATAAAAAAGGGTAAAACCGGCTATAGCACCGGCCAAAAGGAGCTGGATAAACTTCGTGGTCAAAGCCCAATTATTGAATTAATCGAACGTACACGTGAGCTTGCCAAGTTAAAAAATACCTATGTAGATACACTGCCAGAGCAAATCGATAGTAACAGCCGCTTGCATACGACATTTAACCAAGACGTGGCACCAACGGGTCGTTTAAGCAGTGTAAATCCGAACCTGCAAAATATCCCGGTGCGCACTGATCTTGGCCGTCGAATTCGTGAAGCCTTTGTACCAGAAAAGGGCAATGTGTTTGTAAGCGCCGACTATTCACAGTTCGAGCTTCGTCTTGCCGCGGTGCTTGCTGGCGACAAACAAATGATCGACGATTTCAATGGCGATATCGATATTCATGCTAAAACCGCCGCAGATGTGCGCGGCATTGACCTAAAGGATGTAACCAAAGAAATGCGCCGAGATGCCAAGGTGATTAACTTTGGTGTGTTATACGGAATGGGGCCACATGCATTAGCGCAAAATACTGGCATGACGTTTGCCGAGGCCAAACAGTACATTGACCAATATTTTGAACTTCGAAAAGACGTTCGAAATTATATCGATACCACCATCGAGAACGCCGAGCGTGAAGGCTATGTACAGACCTTTTATGGTCGACGCCGCCCTACGCCAGATTTAAAATCATCTAACTTTATGGTGCGAGAGGCTGCCAAGCGAGCTGCGGCCAACATGCCAATTCAAGGCACCGAAGCCGACCTAATGAAACTTGCCATGATTCAGGTAGATGAAAAAATGGGCAAGCTTGGCACGCAGGTGCTACAGATTCACGACAGCATACTGGTAGAATGCCCGAAAGAAAACGCTGAAAAAGTCGGCAAAATTCTTAAAGAAGTTATGGAAGCCATTGCTCCAGACTTACCTATAAAATTGAAAGTTGACGTAAGCGTAGGGAAGAACTGGGGAGAAGTGTGACGGAACCATCTTACTGGGAAAGAGTACATACACAAAAGTATGATGGTAAAGATTGGACAAAAAAACCATCTATATTTGCTGAGGAAGTTATAAAATATTTCCCAAACAGTGGCCTTGTCCTCGAGCTCGGAGCTGGTCAAGGTCAAGATTCTACATTTTTTGTACAGAAAGGCTATTCTGTTATATCGAGTGACAAGGAAGTAAGTATCATCGAACGAGCCGATGCTAATGCTCACGATTTTTTCGAAGGCTCTTACGGACCAATGCGATTTCAAGTGGTTGATCTTGAAAAGAGATTCCCGTTTGGAAATAACCACTTTGACATTGTCTATGCTCATCTATCACTACACTACTTCAATATCGAAACGACTCAGCAAATTTTTTCAGAGATTTATCGTGTTCTTAAACCAAGCGGGGTACTGGGATTTCTTGTAAACTCTGTAAATGACCCAGAGTATGGTACCGGTGAGCAGCTAGGAGATAGCTATTTTGCAACTGAGGGTACACGAAAACGTTATTTCAGTGTAGAATCTGCAAAAGAATTCACGAAAGAATTTAAGACTATTTTGTGTGACAACAAAGGAGAAACCTACAAAGACCGAGAGAAGGACGTTCATAATTTAATTCGCTATGTGGGACAAAAAATTGTATGAGTGAAGAAATCTACGCCAAAGGAAAGCTATTTGAACTAGTGCATTTGCCACAGGCCGATGGACGTGTGTTTGAAGTTGCAAGGCGAGCACCGGGCGTGCGGGTGATTATTGCAGACAAGGCGAACAAAAAAGTGCTTCTCACAAAAGAGTTCAGAAAAGAACTTGATGCATGGGACTATCGACTGCCGGGCGGAAAAGTATTCGACACATTAGAAGAATACGAGGCACATCGAAACAGCGGAGATGACATTTTGAACGCGGCGATAGCAAAAGCCAAGGCAGAAGCGGCGGAAGAAGCGGGCGTAACCATTGCAGAAGTCAAATTTATTGCTAAATCTACTCTTGGCGCTACGGTCGAGTGGGATTTGTATATTTTTGAGGCGATAGATTGGCATGAAAATGAACAAGGCCAAGCGCTTGAAGCGGGCGAGCAAATCGAAGCAGGCCAGTGGTTTGACTTCGACGAGGTTGAGCGAATGGCACTTGATGGTAGTATGCAAGAAGAACGAATCGCACTTGCTCTACTACGATGGGTGAAAGCATTAGCGTGAAAGTACTGTTTGTATGTGAAGGCAATGTATCGCGTAGCCAGATGGCTGAGGCATTTTACAATTCGCTTACTGGCACACACGACGCGAGTAGCGCAGGAACGGCTGCAAATGGATGGCCAAACCCATCGCCGGAAGCAATGCGGGCTATGAAAGACGTAGGTATTTCGGTTGAAGGAATGCACTCAAAGCAATTAACCACCGAAATGGTTGAAGCTGCTGATAAAATCATTCTATTTCCAACGAACTTTACACCAGACTACTTGCCGCGCCTGAAAAAGGTTGAACAATGGAGCGTCATCGACCCGGGTTACCATGAGGATAAAGGCATGGAGTTGATGTACGAAGTTCGTGATAGTATACGAGAACAAGTAAAGCGGTTGATTGAGGAAAATAATGACTGAACAAACTACATATAAAGCTGTTATTTTCGACTTTTTCGAAGTGCTCTTTCTAAATGCTAGCGGGCATTTCTTTAAAAAATACATTGGTGGTGACGACGAAATGTTCAAGCGATTTGTTGCTGTAAACAACGCTTCGGATCGTGGCGAACTGGATTACGAACAACGTATACAAGCATTGGCGGATGTGGTGGGAAAAAGCTATGAATTCGTGCACGACAATTTGTACAAAGATTTAGTGCGAAACGAAGAGCTATTTAACTTTATAGCGGAATTAAAATCACAGTACAAAATAGGACTGCTTTCAAACACGGGGGCAGGTTCTGCGGAACAATTTTTTCCTAAAGAAGAAGCAGAAAAGTACTTTGACGATGTCGTGCTTTCGTATGAGGTTGGTTTGGTAAAACCAGACCCAGCGATTTTCACATTTGCCGCTGAGCGACTTGGCGTGGAATCGAGCGAATGTATATTTGTAGACGACTCTGCAAAAAACTGCGAAGCCGCAAAAAGTACTGGAATGCGCGCGATTGTGTATACTGATTTTAATACTTTCAAGCAAGAAATCGAGGGAATGCTATGAACGACTCCGAAAAGCTACGCAACTTTTTGCAATCGGCTACCCACATGGTAGTAGCGGTATTACTACCCGACGGCACACCTTGGGTCGTGCCCGTACGCATAAAAAATTGGCAGGGTAAAGAATTTGAATGGGATTCGAAAGTAGATACGCAACACTCGCTCGCAATTGGTCAGAACCCCACCATGGCAGTAACGATATTTCAAAAGCAAGAAGATGCTCAGATTGGTGTATACATGAAAGGCCACGGCGAATTAGTCGAGCAAAAAGATGATGATTTTGGTCGCTACAAATTTACCGCCGAGCAAGTGTGGCTTAACGATGAAACATTTGTGAAGCGCGAGGTTGAACTATAGCTACTCGCGCGATAATTTTTGATTGCTTCGGGGTACTTACAGCAAGTACTCACAAGCTTTTTTTTGATAAGTATTTTAAAAATCAGCCAGAAAAGGTTGAACAGGTAAAAGCGCTCGATCACGCTACAAGTAACGGCAGCATCACGCTCGATGATTTTAACCGTGGCCTTGCGGAAATAGCCGCTATTTCTGTAGATGAGGTAGTCGCATTTGTTTCGCAGCATGTGCCAAACACAGAGCTATTAGAATTTATCCGCGATGAACTAAAGCCTCGTTATAAGATTGGCTTTTTATCGAACGTAGGGGATGATTTGATGGACGTACTATTCACAGATGAACAACAAGCGCTTTTTGACGATGTAGTGCTTTCTTTTGAAGTGGGCATTGCCAAGCCACAGCCGGAGATCTATGAATTGTCTGCCAAGAATCTCGGACTTGATACTACGGAGTGTGTATTTGTTGACGATGTGCAGCGATATATTGATGGCGCTGAAGTGGCTGGCATGGAAGCGATTCTGTTTACATCTACTGAACAGTTCAAACAAGACATAGCGAAGCTGATACAATAGCACTATGAAAACTCGCGCAGGGTGGCGGCGATTTTTGCCTAAAACAAACGTAACGCACAAGCAAACGGGTGCGGACAACCTTGAACATATTTTGTATACGGTGCTTCACGATGCCCCAGATAGTCGCTGGAAAGCAGCGGATGTCGAGTGGCTAAATGGCGCGATTGAAATGCTTCGATATAGGGTACAAAGCGCGGCGCCGTCTGAAAAGGCCGTATTGCTTCGGGCGTTGCTAATAGTGCAAGCACCACGAGCAGCACGTGCACAAGCGCAAATGGACGCGCACAAGCACGGCTACCACAATCGTGAAAAGCGATTGTTTGAACTGATAGATTTTAACGATACCTTTGTTGATGCTGTACTGGCGCTCGCGCCGCATGAAAGGCCAGGCTTTGCCCAGCGGCTGTATGCAGATATAAGAAAGTTCAGCAAACAAGCTGGTGCAAGTGTGCTGAGTGATGAGCAGTACGATGCGATTGTGCGCGGCTTATCACGTGAGATAGCTGTGTATCTAGCGGCTCGTCAGTTGAATTACGAGGCGCGTATGACCAGCCGTACTGATGACGCCCTGGGGATCGACATGATTATTACCAATGCCAAAACGCGTAACCAGCTTAATATTGATTGTAAAACTCCCAGCGCCTTTCGCTACCGCTTAGAAGATTTGGTGAAAGAGGGAAGGATTACCGACGATGAACTGCTAAAAGCTGATGAAGAAGACTATATAACAGTAGTAAATCGACACAATAATGAGCGCATCCCGGTGACAATTGTATGCATTCGCCCTGAACGATTAGGCGAAATAAAAGACTTTGAATTTAGCGACTATCGCCCAATTCACCAACTAATCGAAGAATTATTTGCTGGCCAACATCAGCACAAATTATGATTTTCGCTTTTTGCGAACAAGCATACTTACCGCAAGAACTGCGGCGATAATAACGAGTACGCCACCACCTACGAAGTACATGTTGCCATACAGTGGAGCTACACCCGTGTCAGGGCTTCCGACTGAGGTACAACTATTTTCGTTGTAACCGCCAGAACCATAGGTATCACATCCGTAATCGCTGCTTGCTGCAAAGTAGGTGAGGGTATGCGTGTTCATTGGTATCATTCTACCATAAGCAGAAAAATACCAAAATGTTGTTGACAACCTATAAAGCACTAGCGTATTATCTGGTGTATAAGGGTTAATTAAAAATAAAAAAAATGAAAAATCAAATAAGTACCCTACTAGAAAAGGAAATGGATCGAACCACGTTCTTGCAGCACGTTGGTATCGGTCTATTAGCGCTAACAGGATTCGCCTCGATAATGGGCGCCCTGAACGGCTACGGCAAGCAACGAGCAGTGAGCTCGGGCTTTGGCAGTGGCTCATACGGCGGTGGTAGGGAAAGCAGCAAGACTTCGTAGGTTTTTAACCTAAGATACGAATGTATGGAATGAGAGCCATACTGCTCTTGTTTTTTGCGCTAGATACCGCTACTATAAAAGGCAGAACATAAAGGGGAGAAAAACATGCAAGTAACGACACTAGGAGATATCTTAGGTCTTGGTACGCCAGAACTACTACTTATTTTGGTGATTTTGCTACTATTGTTTGGTGCAACCAAACTTCCAAAGTTGGCACGTAGTATTGGGCAATCTGCGGGTGAGCTGAAAAAGGGCCTCGACGAAGGCACCGGTGATAAATCTAAGTCGACAGAGTCAAAAGATGTCGACGAATCAAAGTCGTAAAACTACCAAACAGGTTGCTAACACATTTGGCGACCACATAAAAGAATTACGCACCCGCTTGTTTCTGGTTGCGGGTGTGTTTTTCGTTTTAAGTCTCATTGCGTACGCCATACGTGATGTATTGATTGAAGTTGTACTAAGCCCCATCGGGCATCAAAAACTAATTTATCTTAATCCAACGGGTGGTTTTAATTTCATTTTCTCGGTAACCATGTATGCTGCAGCAGTGGTGGTGATGCCATTTTTGTTGTTTCAGGTGTATCAATTCGTAAAGCCAACCTTGCCAGCAAAGGCTCGCCGCTATTCGGTACCAGTGTTTTTGGTTGCCACGGTGCTGATGTGCTCAGGAGTCTTGTTTGGTTATTTTGTCGCCGTACCTTCAGCAATTCACTTCCTTAACACCTTTGCGGGTGACTACGTCGAAGCAAGCCTTACGGCCGATTCATACCTAAACTTCTTTATGGCGTATGTGGCAGGTCTTGGCCTTCTATTTCAGCTACCACTTATACTGCTATTTTGGAACTGGATTTCGCCGATTCAAAAGGGTGGATTGCTGAACTCTCAACGCTACGTGATAGCTGGAGCGTTTATTGTTGCAGCCATGATTACCCCTACGCCGGATGCAGTGAACCAAGCGATGGTCGCTGGACCAATAATCGTAATTTACCAACTGGGCGTAATAGCTGTCTTCAATATGAATCGTCGAGCCAGGAAAGCCGCAAAGAAGCAACAGGTAAACACCAAAGACGATGCACGTCCGGTGGCAAAACAATCAGTAGTAACGGCGGTTCAGCCAGTCACTCGATCGAGCACAGCTCCTCGTCCGGTGGCAGCAACAGTGGTAAATAAGCCAAAAGTGAAGCGGTTTAGTGATATTCAGCCATCACCAAGTACACACTCTGTCAGACGGCCACGACCGCAAATTCAGGCTCGTGCGAGAACTATTGATTCGATAACGCCTATGGCTGCAGCAGTGAAGCGTGAGCATGCCGCAACACCTACAGTGGCACATCGTTCTCATGCAAAAGTACGATCGGTAGACGGCATGAGCATACCTCGGCGCCCGGGCGTTCCAACTTACCAACGAAAATCATTGACATAAAAGCTTAAACATGATAAAATAGAACTATGCAACGGAGTAACGGTGCAAGGATTTTACCCTTGCTTGTCATATTAATCGTGGTGGTGCTGCTTGTAGCTGCTATTGTGGCTGCTGGCCGTGCTGTCTTTAGCGGTGGCAATTCAGCCACTGAGACTACCGAAGTAACAAACCGAGGTCGTGATGCACTGCTAAAAATTAACATGGAGCAGAGCGTCAGTATGACCGTACGAGGCCCGATTACCGCTGATGAAACCTTTACCAGCTATAAAATTACTGTATCACCAGACGAACGTGATATGGGCGTGTACCGTGGTTACGGAGAAACTCGTATAAGGGGTAAGAAGCTCGATAACACCACTGCAGCTTATGAACAGTTCGTGTATGCGCTTGATAAAGCGAACATGATGAATGGTACAGTGCCAGAAGACGACGCAAAGAATGACCTCCGTGGAATTTGTGCGGTTGGCTATGTATACGAATTTTCAGTTATGACAAACGGCGACGAGGTCAAAACTCTGTGGACCTCAACCTGTGGCGGTTCACCAGGTTCACTCGACGCAAGCAAAGAGCAACTATCGGCGCTGTTTAAGGCACAGATTCCAGGTTCTGAAGATCTCGCTCCATTCCGTACTCCCATCAACTTTCGCTACTAGTACTTTTTCTTCTAAAAAGCCCGTATACTAGAGGCATGGTACAAGCAATAGTTTTTGATTGTTTTGGCGTGTTGTATCGCGATAACGCCCAGATGCTGTATGACCTCGTAAAGCCTGAGGATTTTCATAAACTTCAAGACGTTATTCACGCGATAGACCACGGCTTTCTAACTCGAGATGAGTACTATCAGGCAGTTGCAGAAATTGGTGGCGTATCAATTGATGTAGTAAAAGATGTCGATAGTCGGCAATTTTCACGTAATGACGAACTGTTTAGCTATGTTGAGTCGCTGAAACCGCATTATAAACTAGGCTTGTTGAGCAACGTGGGGCAGGGCATAATGCAGCAATTATTCACCGTGCAAGAGCGCGAAGAGTTGTTTGACGCTTTTGTGCTGTCGTCTGAAATTGGTGTTACCAAACCGGCCGTGCAAGCATTTGACGCGGTAGTGGCGCAACTAGGAGTGCCAGCAGAGGAAACGGTAATGGTAGATGATTTGATATCAAATATCGAAGGTGCCAAGCTCGCTGGTATGAACGGCGTGCTGTTTACGAGTAACCAGCAGGTTCAGCAAGAGTTGGGCGAATTTCTAGCGTCTCATGCCTGAGCTTCCTGAAGTAGAAACAGTCAAACGTGGGCTTGAGAAACTTTTGGTTGGTAAAACCATTGCCAAAACGTGGCATGATTGGCCAAAGAGCTTTCCGAACGCGAAAAGTGACGTTGATGAATTTGTCATTGGCGCTACAGTAATCGCTATACAACGCCGCGCCAAGGTGCTACTAATCGAGCTTTCAACCAACCATACTTTAGTGACCCACCTAAAAATGACTGGACAGCTGGTGTATCGAGGTACAACAAGCTTTGGTGCCGGGCATCCGAATGATAGCTTGATTGGCCAGTTGCCTGATAAAAGCACACGCGTAATTGTAGAATTTTCCGACGCCAGCAAGCTATATTTTAACGACCAGCGCAAATTTGGCTGGATGAAGCTGTTCGCTACTTTAGAAGTGCCAGAAATAGATTTCATGAAACGAGTTGGGCCAGAACCACTCGAGGATGATTTCACCGCTAAGCAATTTAGTGAACGCTTCAAACGGCGTGCGAACACTTCCATAAAAGCTGCATTGCTTGATCAGACAGTAGTGGCGGGAGTAGGCAACATTTACGCTGATGAAAGCTTGTGGGGCGCACAAATTGACCCACGGCGAAAGGTAGCGAGTATTTCAAAGGAAGAATTTACGAAGCTTTATGAAGAACTTCGCGCAGTAATGAACCTTGCGATTGAAAAAGGTGGCTCAACCGACCGAAATTATGTAAATGCCGAGGGTAAAAGAGGTAGCTATATGGATTTTGCACGTGTGTTTCGCCGGGATGGCTTGGCCTGCCCACGATGCGGCAATACCATTAGCAAGATACGACATGCGGGCCGCGGAACTCACCTCTGTGAAACATGTCAAACCTAGCAAAAAATCCACATTGACATAAGCGTCATGTCCTGCTATCATTGCACCAGATATGTCTAAGACAAATAAGAAAGGTATCTAACATTATGGCGATTCTGAAGCGACAAGCTTTTAAATCTGCTGCGATTGGTATGGCTGCGCTAGCAGTAGCTGTATCTCCAGCGGTTGCCGGAGCGGTAAGCGACACCACCACTACTACTATCAACGCAACTATCAACGCAGTTATTTCGATTGCGTCAAACAACCCACCAGCTGGTGACGCTGGTCAGGTTGACTTGAGCCTTACGCCTACCGCAGGCGGTGTAGTAAGCAGTGGTAGCGATGACATTGAAGTGAGCACCAACAATGCAACTGGTTACGAGCTTTACCTTGCTAACAGTGACACAACTACTAGCTTGGTGAACGGTGCGAACAACATCACCGCACATGCCGGTACGGTTGGCACGCCAACAGCACTTGCTGCGAACACTTGGGGCTTTGCGCTCGCTAGCGGTACCGCAGATATCGTAACGAACGGTTTTGACGCAAGCTACAGCGCTGAAAACAGCAATGCTTCAAGCACCTCACTCTGGGCAGGTGTTCCAAGCAGTGCTTCACCCGTAAAATTACGTGACACAACTACTACAGCATCTGCTGATGTAACTACCTTCTGGTACGGTGTAAAGGTTAACACTTCACTGCCAACAGGTGTATACACCGACACGGTTACGTATACAGCAACTACAAACTAGTCTTTCTGTCTTAGATAAATAGCGGCCTAGATGGGCCGCTATTTCTTTTTTGAGCTCTCGTTCCCACCAAGCATTAGTGCTATAATAATGCCAGCATGAGGTACTCTGTAAAACGACACATACTACTTGCCGCGGTGTTTGCTATGGCTATAGCAGTAACGGGCACTCGGGCAAGCTACGCAGCAAACAACGATACGGTGCGTGAGAGTATTACGCTTTCACCAGCCGGCCAGCGTCTACAGCTTGACCCAGGCGACGTGAAGCAACTAGAGCTAACTGTCGTGAACGATGGCGCGACTGATTACACGTTCAATCTGTATGCGCGGCCGTATTCAGTCACGAACGAAGACTACACTGCCAACTTTACAGCAGAGGCACCCAACGCAAACGCGTATCAGTGGGTGCAATTTGATACAGCCACCTTTAACATCAAAGCCGGTAAGTCACTCAAGGTGCCTTATACTGTTCGTGTGCCGCAAAATGCCACGCCAGGTGGTCATTACGGTGTGCTGTTTGCCGAAACACAGGTTAAAGATTCAACAGACTCAACATCAATTGCACGAAAAAAGCGTGTCGGCTCTATTATGTATCTGACCGTATCTGGTACGTTCAAGATGAAGGGAAGTGCCGAGAGTCCGGAAGTGGCATTTTTCCAGCTACGACCACCACTCACGGCAGTGCACCGTATTACCAACGATGGTAATGCAGATTTTGTAGCGACGAATACCCTGCAAGTATATGATGTATTTGGTGCGCGAAAAGCAGAAATAAAACGTGAATACGTTGTGCTCCCAGAAACAACCCGCAAACTACCTCTTACCTGGACGGAGGCTCCATGGTTTGGCTTGTACAAAGTAGATGTAACTACTGAATATCTCGACAAGGTTTCTCGCGGTACCCGCTATGTGCTACTAGCGCCACTGTGGGTGTATCTCGTGATTGCTATGGTAGTGGGAGCACGTATAATTTATGCATTATCGCAACGTAAAAAACTTCGCTAAGCCCTTGCTACTCGCTATCTTCTTAGCGAGTACGATATTTGTTAGTCAGCCAGCAAGTGCTACGTCAACACAAATCAATGCGAATATTTGCGGTGGTATTAATCAAGGTTCTACCATTTCAATTACGAGCCCAGCAAGCGATAGCAGTGTTGATAGTCCAACCTTGCTTATAGAGGGTACGGTAAGTAGCGCGTCGCAAATTGTTAGTACGGTCAATGGTCAGTATAGCCAAACTGTCGCGCTGAGTATAAATCAGTCCACTTTTCAGCTTACTGAAACCCTGACACCGGGTACTACGACCATAGAACTGGTCGCCTACGACACTTGTGCCGTCCAAAATGATAGCGACAGTATCGTAGTAACTTACTCACCCAATACCGATCCAGGTGATGGTGGTGATACACCGACAGATGTCGATACGACAGGAGGTGGCGTTGTAGTGAGCGATAAGCCAACCAAGCTGCCTGAACAGTCAATGCTCGATAGGTTGCGGACGGTAGCGGTAGCTGGCCCTATTATTTCACTTATTGAAGCTAGCATGCGAGCGATTGGCCTGGACAGTACGGTTGAAAAAGGCGGGATTATCGTTGGCGCGTTTCGAGTAGGGCTGTTCTTCGCTGGACTAATGATGACGCTATTTGCTAGTGTGATGCTACAAAACTTTGCGATGAGATGGGTGACTGGCTTGCACGCGCTATTTCCACGCGCTTGGCGAGGAAAGCAATTTTACCGCTTATGGACGGTACGAATAGTTGGCGCAGCACTCCTCCTTCTAGCCCTGTGGATTTAGCCACAAATTGGGCCATAACTTTGGTACAATAGAAGTATGAAGTGGAGACTTGCGCTATTGATTGGCGTGTTTACGTTGCTGGGCGTATTCACGAGTGCTGTTCAAGCCGCCGAGTTCAGTAGTTCAAACTTCAAAATCGATGGGGTACTTGGGGGAAGTTACAGTGGTGCTGTGTCATCTACCTCGTATGGTCTAGCGGCTGTAGGTGGTGAATCAATAGTAGGCAACGGATCAGGTGGAAGCTACATGCTGGGCCAAGGTTATACTTCGCATTTGCAGCAATCATTACAGCTCAACGTGCAACCCGCCAATGTAATAGGCTATTTTCCTCTTGATGAAGCAATTGGTACACGGGCGTATGACGCCAGCGCGAACAACAATCCGCTCGCATTTAGCGGCACACCTACCTGGACAACAGGTAAACTCGGTGGGGGCATCACCACATCGTCTGGTAACACGTTGAGTAGTGTTTCAAACCCTAGCTATAGCTATTCTGCACTGAGTGTGTGTAGTTGGGCAAAAATTACTACTGTTGGTACAAACCCAACCATCGTGTCGCAGAGTGATGGTGGTGTGAATTCAGATAACATGTGGTCACTTGGGTTTGGCAGCACATCTTCAACGCCAAAGGTGTACATAAAACTAGGAGGCACGCTATATTCAACTACTAGTTCATCATCACTTGGCACGGGCAACTGGGGTCATATTTGCTTCACCTACAATGGTGTTGACTTAAAGATATACGTGAATGGATTGGAAACTGGTTCTACTACCATAAACCAGGCGGTAAGTGCAACGAGCGGCGTCGGTTTGTATATCGGTGCTCGGACCGCGTCAAACACGCTGGAAGGTTCGGTCGACGAAGTAAAAATATTCTCTGCCGCGCTTAGCGACGATGAAGTCAGAAACGAATACGACGCCCAGCTGAAGAATATACCGAGTAGCTTGTCGCTTGGTGAGATTACGCCGGGCACATCAAAAACTGCCGACTACGACGCGATTGTTCAAACCGATGCCCCCGGCTATAGCCTTGCGGTTAATCAAAACCACGACTTATCGAACGGCGGTAATGGCGCAGCTGCCACATACTCACAAGATTTTGATGGATTTTCAAATGGCACCACACTTACGACTGTAAACACTAGCTTCGACAACTTCAGCGTAAGTGGCAGTGGTACCTTTACCGCTAGCACCTCGGCACCTCTACTTCATAGTACGTATGGTCGTATGTCTACCACCACGAGTTCTACATTTATTGCCCGCAAAGACTACGCATCTACTAGCGAGCGCTACTATCGTTTCTATATGCGCCTCAGTAGCATACCGGCGGCGACACAAACAATTTTTTCTGTACGCGGAGCGGGCTCAACAGTTAGTAATTTGCGTCTTCAAAGCGACGGCACAGTTATTTTACGCGACGGGGTGATAGGTGTTGATACATCAACGACTGCTATGACGGCTAACAAATGGACTCGCTTTGAATTGTATTACAACTCTACAACTCAGCGGCAGGTGTTAAGGATTTATCACGACGATGCAAAAGACGGTACCGCACCCAGTGAGGTACTAACAGGTAGTGCTACCAACGGTGCGACTGATGACGTGCAAATTGGACTTATCACCTCACAGGCTTCGCAAAATCTCGATATTGACGACTTCGCTACAGGCACAAGTGGTTGGTTCGGGCCAGCTGCCGATGACACTATTCCGGCAATTTCTTCAGGCAGCATAGCCACCCCAGTTGCTTGGTCAGAAGGTAGCACAAAAGGCCTTGGCTTTACGCTTCTAGCAGCTCCTAGCCTTGATATCAAATGGGGAAGCGGCGCAAACTACGCAGCGTACCCAGGCTCGAGCACGACATTCTTTACACGAAGCGGCTACTTAAACGGTGCTAAAGACACCGTAGAAATGCGAACACGGCTTGACGTTGCAACAACTCAGCCACCAGGTGGATACCAGAATACGGTCACAATTGTAGGAACATCGACTCCATGATGCGGTTTAGCTTGGCAATTTTAGTTGCAGTGTTGGGCTGGAGCGTTTTTGTACCGAGCTACGTGAGTGCTGCCGCTCTGAAGGTCGCACCACTTGAATATCGTACGACGCTGAAAAAGGGTGAGAAACAAAAGGGCTTTATTGATATAAGCAACCCATCACCAGAAACAGTCAAAGTGCAGGTTTCAGTTCAAGCTTTTCGCTATATCGATGATAAACCGACGCTAGAATTTTACGATAATGAGCAGCTTTCAGCGGGTGTTCGTACAGATTTAAATTCTTTCACGCTGAAATCACGCCAAGCGATTCGCATGTTTTTTCAGATTGATGGTCTAAAACTACCAAGTGGTGATGTGTACGCGACGATTTTCTTTACTACTCAGCCAGCCAAGCAACAAAATGGCGTGAGCCAGCAGGTTAAGCTTGGTACGCTGCTGAGTATCGTGAACGGAACGCCAGGTAGCCGGAAGGCAACCATTACGAAACTTGACGTGCCGTTTATTCAAATTGGTGAGGAAATTAATGGTAGCTACACCATGTACAACCCAGCCGATCCTCGTAAAAACACCGGTTTTTACCCCGAGACATCTGTAAAATTATGGCCCGGCTCGAAGGAGAAAAATGAAACAGCAAAGTTGCTGTTTGCTGGCCGTTCAAGAACCAATGAAATTCAGTTCAAAGACATTGGCTTTGGATTGCACAGGGTGCGGGTGATTTTTGGTAAAGAATCCAAGGATGCATGGGTCTTTACGGCATCAAATGCTGCCGTTGCTTTGATGGTTTTTGTGCTTATTGTTGTTGGCGCTGAATATGCGCTACATTTACGTCGAAAAAAGCTTGCTTTACAGCGGTCAAAACGCTTGAAGAAGCAACCATAAGCGAGTATACTATAGCAGTACACTGTAATCTGTTAGCGATTGCTGTGAGTTGGAAAATAAACGGAAAAATTCTGAATAGGGATGTATAGAAGCATACGACAGAGTAATTGGCTAGTCTATGTACTGCTTGCTGTTGCACTTAGCGTGCTTATTTTGCTATTTTTGGGGCATCGTACTGCTGCGCTTACCACCGTTCCAACCAAAATGAATTTCCAAGGCCGTTTAACCGATTCCTCTGGTAACGTAATGGCGAACGGCACGTACAATATGAAACTTCGCCTTTACACTGTCTCTAGCGGTGGCTCGACAGTATGGACAGAAGATCGACTGGTGTCTGCTGCACAAGGCGTGACAGTAACAAATGGTTTATTCTCTATCAAATTGGGTGATATTTCGGCGCTTTCAGCGTCATTATTCGCGAGTGGCGATTTATACCTAGAGGTTGAACTGCCAACTCCAGCTACTGCCACCTCGGCGAGCCCTACTTGGACTGAAGGTCCCATGACACCTCGCAGCCAGCTTGCTACCAGTGCCTATGCCTACAATTCTGAAACACTTGATGGCCTCGATAGTGCTGCGTTTGCGCAGCTTGGTAGCGCCAACACCTTTACAGCGGCGAATGATATCAACGTATCAAGTGCCAGCGCATTTTTGGTGCGAAATGGTGCAACAAATCTGTTTAAGGTAGACACCAGTACCTCAGCTGTAACTATCGGAACTAGTGATACTACGGCTGCACTTTTTGTACTTGATACTAAAACCAGCGCGACCGACCCAACGGGTATCAATGGCGGTATGTACTACAACTCCAACAGTCTTAAGTTTCGCTGTTACGAAAACGGAGCCTGGAAGGATTGTATTACCACCTCTGGTTCAAACGCGACTCTGCAGCAGAGCTACTTTGCCTCTACTGGTACTACAACCCCAGAGATTAAACTCGACACAACTCGCACAGGTGTAGATATTCAAGATGCCGATACTACCATCGCAGGTAATCTGTTTACCGTGCGCGCTTCTAACGCAGGTACTCTTGGTACCGCGCTCTTTAGCGTTACTAGCACTGGTGTGACCCAGGTGAAAACAACTGGCGACGTGAACCTGCTGCAGGTAGATACGGCGAACTCGCAAATTAACGTTGGTGCGAGTGATACCACAGGAGCATTATTTGTACTTGATACCAAAACTGGTTCAGGTGACCCTGGTGGTGTAGCCGGTGGTTCGTACTACAACTCTAATGGTACAGCCAGGTTCCGTTGCTACGAAGCAGCGGCGTGGAAAGATTGTATTCCAAGCTTGCAAGGTGCTTACGATCAAGACAGCTCTGGCACGGCAGATATCACTACCACCTCAGCTGCAAAGACTTTCTTGTTCAAGGCCGGCGCAACCTTTGACGCCGCTGCACTATTTGACATACAAGATGCTGCTGGAACAAGCTTACTTATTGCCGACAGTACGAACAGTCGAGTGTACATTGGTGACAATACCGCAGATGGTACAGGCGCGTTGTTAGTACTCGATACAAAAAACACCGCCACAGACCCAACGGGTGTAGACGGCGCGATGTACTACAACTCTGATGAAAAGTCGTTCAAATGCTATAAAAATGGTCTGTGGACCAACTGCAACTTTACAAGTCTTCGCTCAGAGTGGGTACTGCAGGAAGACTTTAATAGTAACACCATTAGCGTTGGTACCGGAGCAGACCTCGGAAACATCGGCAACAACAACTGGACAGCCGTATCGATTGGTACAGGTGGTACGTTAAGCCGCACGAACGTAGGTACCGACGCCTCAAACCGTGATCGAATTGGGGTAATGCAGATGAACTCACCAGCGACGGTAAACACAGGTATTAGTGTTCGTCTCGACAACACGGGTATTGCAGGCGTGCCATCAAACATGACGGTAGAATTTGACTTTGCGCCAGTGAACGCCGCTGCGGCCACTGGCCAGCAAACCATTACTCGTATTGGCTTGCTTGATTCAACTACTACGGCTGCTCCAACCGATGGTATGTATTTCCAGTACAGCACGACCACCACGGCGGGCAACTGGTTCCGTTGTACGCAAACTACCTGTGTAGACACGGGTGTAGCGCGCACTACCACCGCAAACACCTACCAGCGCTTTAAGATTCAAACCAACTCTGCTGGCACGGCGGTAGAATTCTTCATTAATGAAACCTCAGTCGGTACCGCCTCTACCAACTTGCCAGGTACAACGGCCAGCTATGGCCCAACCATTAACACCAGTACTGTTGATGCCACGATTCGTCAGTGGAAAATCGACTACTTCCAGATATATCGATCACTCACAACGCTACGCTAACCCATGAAAGTACTCCTCCGCATATCAGCCTCGGTAGCCATCCTTGCTCTACTAGTGGGTAGCTTTTTTATGGGGCAATGGTATCAGAAGCGTCAGGTTGAAAATGAAATATCAACACACCCATTGCTAGCCAAACGTATATTCTTGTCTAAACCAAACGATATTTTAGTGAATTTCGAGCCCCTTCGTAGCGAGCTAAACGAGCAGCTTAAATATTACGACGATGAAGGTAAGGTATCGGTGTATTTTGAATATTTACCAACTGGTACCTCAATTCGTATAGGTGACAGAAAAGAAATCATTGGCGCATCACTTCTGAAGGTGCCCGCGGTGATGGAGCTATATAAGCTAGTAGAGCAGAAAAAATTAGCTTAGATAAAACGGTTACCATTAAAGAATCTTGGCTCGACTCTAACTACGGTGATTTATATAAAAAAGGCGCTGGCTACAAATTGAGTATTCACGATTTGGCTCGTATTACCATAGAGCAATCAGACAATACGGCGCTCAATGGCGTACAAGACATAATTAAGCCCCATGTTTCAACCAACTCGCCAAACAGCGCCTATAGTGCGCTAGATGTTGAGTTTACCGATTCAAGTAGTACAGACCTACAACTGTCTGCTCGTTCATATACGTCGTTTCTGAAGTGTTTGTATTTCGCTTGCTATTTGTCTACCGACTCATCGCAGGAAATTATGAACTACCTTACGCACTCGACAGAAGGCAAATCTAACAAGCTTAAGAAATACCTGCCAAACAACGTAAAAATTGCCCATAAAATTGGCGTAGCCGGCAACATGTCGCAGGCCGATTGCGGGGTAGTATATGTACCAAACCGTAATTATGCGCTGTGTGTCATGCTAGAAGAGTCAGAAGATCGTGCCAGTGAAGTGATTGCCCAGGTATCGAAAAAAGTGTACGACTATGTAGATAAACTTTAAACCCGCTCAAGGCTTTGTAGCAGATCTTTAAACATATTTACACCTATATCAGCATCACCGTTTACCAGTAGCCAAGAATCTGATGTTTCAACGATTGCCTGCAATCGCCCAGGTTCGCCTTTCAGTATATATACCGAGCCTGTATCAACCAAAAAGGTATCTTCCGCGTCTATTTGGTCTAAGCTTGTTTCTGGTCGTTTTTGCTGGGACACTACAAACTCTTTACCGTTAATCTTGAAGCTGGTGGTAATCGTGTTTTTCTGGCTATCATACTCTGGCCCAGATACTACTTTGGAATTACTCGGGAGCTGAGAGGGCAACACAACAGTAAGCTTACTAAGCTGAGCGACTGGCTTTACGTTGCCATAAAGAGGTGCTCGAATGATAAAGAAATAAGCAACAGCCACCGCTACAGCTATCGCAAGCAGAAGTATAATTGCAACTATAGCTTTCTTCATCTTTTCTCATTATACGGCACATTGAGTTTGGCTGGCTATGAGGTAAAATCTTAGTAGATACAAGTTCAAGGGAGGGCAACAATGAAACTGCTAAAAGCAAATATCGTAAGTGGAATATTGGTATCAGCTGGGGTGCTGTTAGGGTTTGGTGCATCAACAACTTTTGCGAACCGACCGCCGTATCATACAGGTGACGGTACTATTACGGTTTGTAAGTCTGACCAAGACGGCTCGTTGCGAGTGGTGCCAAGAAATGCCTACTGTAAACACCGCGAGAGCAAGATCCACTGGAGTGGAGTGCAAACCGCCATTGTACACATCGTTGAGGATCAAGAGGCTGAAGGCTTTCCGCTTTCGTATGATACACAAGGGTCACGTAATGTATTAGCAGTGAAGAAAATCGTAACAGACGGCATTGACTTCTCTAGTGATGGATTTTGTGTTGAACTTGGGTTTACACCTTTATATACATCTGATTCGGGAGTAGCACTAATCTTAAACAACCTACATCAGAACGAAAATCTTGAAGGAGTCTGTGGGCAAGGTACAGACTACGAAGCATTCATCGACGGTCGTATAGCAGGCTCGTGGTTCTTCTCTGAATAACCCCGCTCATGCTATACTAAGTACTACTTATGGAAACACGTTCAACCCCCAATCAACCTGCTCATAAAAAGACATTACCTCGTAAAACTTCAGCACGGCTTGTCGTTATACCAGTTGCTTTAGTAGTGCTACTTGGCTTTTTGGCTGCATGGATGTGGCTAATACCACACGGCCAACGCATTAAAACAGACGGATACCAAGTGGTGTACCTGACCAACAACCAAGCCTACTTTGGTAAACTGCAGAATACCGAAGGTAGCTACCTGGTGATTGAAGGTGCCTATACCGCGCAAGAAGTGCAGGCTCCAGCCACAAGCAAGAATAAAACACCCGAAACGCAAACGACACTGGTAAAGGTGCGTGACCAAGTAGCCGGCCCAGAAGATAGTATCGCTATTCGTGCCGACCAAGTGCTATTCTGGCAAAACCTACGAAGCGACAGCAAAGTTAGCCAAGCTATCGAAGCAAAAGAATAGTAGTAGCGAAACTTTGTAGGCCTAGGTGCTAGTGGTATACTAAACACAAGCATTGTTTACATAATCAATACTATGCAATTTGGGAACTGCGAGACCGAATGCAAGCGATATATTCAACTCGAACATTACTGAGGGTACTTAAGGCAAGCATTTTGCTAGCTGCTTTAGTATTCGTGTTGCAAGTTCAGCCAGTATCGGCAGTAACGAGCGTACCAACTCGTATGAATTTTCAGGGAAAACTCATGGATTCGTCTGGCAATGTCATGCCCGACGGCGTTTACAATATGCGCATGAAAATCTATAGTGACGAAACGGCCGGTACACTACTTTGGAGTGCTGAACGTCTTGTCTCGGCAGGTGAGGGTGTTACGGTTACGAATGGCTTATTTACCATTCGCGTAGGCCGCTTGGTACCGCTAGACAGTACGCTTTTTGATGGAAGTAATGACTTATTTTTTGAAGTTGAGCTACCGAGTGCCGCCACAGCCACATCGAGTAGCCCTAGTTGGACCGAAGGTCCAATGACTCCGCGCAACCAACTTGCCACGAGCGCCTATGCATTTAATGCGGATCAGCTTGATGGTCTCGACAGCAGTGCTTTTGCTCAAGTCGCTGCCAATAATTTATTTACCGGCACCAATACGATTGATATAGCCAGCACTGGTGCGTTCAAGGTAGTTAACAGTGCGGCTAGTCTTTTCATGGTAGATACAACAAACTCTTTGGTTACAATCGGTCAAAGTGATACAAACGGCGCATTATTTGTACTTGATACTAAAACAGATCCGGGCGACCCAACTGGTTCAGATGGTGCGATGTACTACAACTCAGACAGTGGAAAGTTCCGATGCTATGAAGGGGCATGGAAAAACTGTATTACAAACCTTCAAGATTCTTATGACAACTCAACGAGCCCAGCTACGATAACCACCACAAGTGCCAGTAAAGGGGTAGGTATTCTCGCAGGTACCGCCCCTAACACTGACTTACTTACCATTGATACAAACGGCAATGCTGTCGCAACGGACAATACCAGTGCCATTAAAGTAAATTACGAAGGCGGTAGCGGAACGATTGAGGGATCTGGAATTCGCATCGACTACGCACCAGGCGGAACGAGTGGTAGTACCTGGAGTGGAATGAGAATCGTGTCGGGCAATTCATCGGCAGGTACTTCAAACCTTGGCTTAAAGATCGAAGGTCCAGCCAGTGGAGCAGGCACTGATACGGGGATAAAAATTACCACAGGCTTTGACATTGGGCTAGACGTTGCCTCAGGTGGTCTGCAGCTTGCTGACCAGAGTGATCCAGCCGCACCAGCCGATGGAAACCTACGACTATACGCTAAAAGTGTAAGTGGACGCATGCTGCTAAAGGCACGTGGGCCATCCGGGCTTGACTATCCCTTGCAGCCTAGCTTTTTCCAAAATCAAATATGTATGGTGAGCGCAGGCACAGGAACTACCATGTATACGCTCGGTTGCGGTGTAACATACACTGGAACTCGCTCGCATCCTGCCAGCGACCAAGATACTGGCTACGCTACGAATTTTGCTACAACAGCAACCTCGGGCAACGAAGCGGGATTCGTTACCTCCATAGAGCAATTCTTCCAAGGAAGTCAGGTTGGGTCAAATGGCTATTTCTTTAACACCAGAATATACACTATCGATAGCGCAAGTGTGCGATTATTTGCTGGCCTAAATAGTCAAAATACACTGGCGAATATAATGGCCAGTGATGACCCTTCGGGCAGCCGAGCCGGCTTTAGTTTTTCAACGGTACGTGGCGATAGTGCTTGGCAGTTTACAACTAAAGACAATTCAACCCAAAACCTGATTGACACAGGCATAACGTACGCGGCGAATAAGGTATATGATTTATATACGTTCACCCCGCCATATCCGAACAACGGTACGATTTTCTGGAGAATAGATAACGTAACTGATGGAACTACTCAAGAGGGCTCTACCTCAAGTAATTTACCTGCAGGCGCGACTAGTATGCGTGTAGGAATTGGTATTGAGACTGAGGAAGCGGTTGCCAAGCAGCTAAGGATTCAACGTATGTACATAGAGACCGACCGGTGATAAGTAGAGTACGAATACGGACATACCTTCTGGTGAGCAGCACGGTTTTGCTTGTCATTGTGGGCGTGGCTTGGTGGTATATATCGGCGAACAACAGCAGACTCAATAACGTAGATGCGATAACTAGTTTGGTTTCACGACACATGCTCTTACCAGGTGGTGAAAAGCCAGCATTAGCTACCGTTACGGATACAACTAAACTAAACACAGAATTTTTAAAACAAGCTGAAAATGGCGATAAACTACTTATTTACGAGAAGGCAAAGCTAGTAGTTGTATATCGTCCCTCAATCGACAAGATCGTCACAGCAGGACCTATTAGCATCGAATCGCTTACCGATGCGTCGAAGTAGCGTCACTCGGTTCTAGTCGGCTATACTAGGAGCAGTGCTACACGTATTGATAGGTGAAAATAGTTTTGCGCTCGAGCAGAGACTGAGCGAGCTTGTTTCTCGTGTGGCTCAACAGGTTGAAATATTTGAAGGTGCCAGCATGACGCGTGAGCAGTTACTCTCAAGCACAATGGCGCAGAGTTTGTTTGCGGATGAGCGAACTATAGTGGTAAAAAATTTATCAGAAAATGCCGAGCTGTGGGGTGAACTTCCATCGTGGCTTGGTAGTATTGCCGAGCACATTCACCTAATACTGGTAGAGACTAAACCCGACAAGCGCACAAGCACCTACAAATGGCTTCAAAAACATACGGATATTGAACAGTTTGAACCGTGGACATCGCGTAATCATAGCGAGGCTCTGGAGTGGCTGCGGAAGCAAGCGACCGACCAACAGCTAAAGCTGGATAACAAACTTGCTCAAGAATTATTGCAACGTGTTGGCTACAATCAATGGGCGCTGTACCATACACTAGAGAAGCTAGCGCTGCGTGGCCAAAACAGTACGCTCACACTTGATGACATTATCGATAGCTCAACCCAAGATAGTGTATTTGAACTATTGCAGGCAGCACTCGACGGCGATACACCAACGGTGCTTTCGACTATCGAGCGACTAAAGCAAACCGAAGATCCCTACGCCGTATTTGGACTACTTGCGAGTCAAGTTACCCAACTCGCTGTACTAAGCACAACCGACCAGCCAACAGCACAGATTGCCAGCGAGACAGGGCTTCATCCGTATTCACTACAAAAGCTCAAGTCGTATAGCAAACGCATGGGTAGGGAAGCGATTTCTGGTATTGCTAAACGTCTAGCCGAAGCTGACCGAGTTATCAAGTCGAGCGATGTGGACGTGTGGGCGGTGCTTGAGCAGCAACTTCTTCATATTGCTCACCAATAAAAACTACCCGGCTAGGTGCCGGGTAGTGTAGTGACCAATCAATTATTTTTTGGCTGGAGCTTTTTTAGCAGCTGGCTTTTTCGCTGCTGGTTTCTTAGCTGCAGGCTTCGCTGCGGCTTTAGCAGCTGGCTTTTTAGCAGCTGCAGGTTTAGCGGTAGACTTCTTTGCTGCTGCCAGCTTTACACCAGCGGCTTTTGCTTGCTTGGCAAGACCAGCCTTACGGCGGGCGACGGTGTTTTTGTGAAGTAGCTTCTTCTTCAAGGCTTTATCGAGTTCGCTGTGAGCAGCGCTCAATGTTTCGCTTGAAGGCTTTGCCTCGAAGGCTTTTACAGCGCTTTTAATGGCGCGCTTGGTTGCTACGTTGCGTTCGCGGCGTACATTGGCCTGCTTAACACGCTTAATAGCTGATTTAATGATTGGCATAGAAAATCTTCCTCTAGTTCTACTTAAACGTTTGTATTGCTAATCAATGCTGAATTATAGAGGAAAACGACCGATTTGTAAAGGGTAGCGAAACCATTGACGAATTCACAGTGCTTATGGTAAAGTAAATGCAAACTCTACAAAAATCAAAAAACGAGTAAAAAATGGCCACAGAAAACAGCAACCAAGGCGCAAAGCAACAGATAGCGGAGCGAATTAACGCATCGACCAATATTTTGGTGACCGTTAGTACTAGTCCATCAGTTGATGAACTGGCGGCTGCTTTGGGTCTTACCAGCATGCTCAACGGGCTTGATAAGCATGCTACGGCAGTGGTAAGTGGAGATATTCCACCAGCAATTTCGTTTCTTGACCCTGAAAAGACCTTTGAAAATACCGTCGATAGCCTGCGTGATTTCATAATTGCACTCGACAAAGAGAAGGCCGACCACCTTCGCTACAAAGTAGAAGGCGATGTCGTGAAAATCTTCATCACTCCTTACCGAACAACACTCTCGAGTGACGATCTAGAATTTTCTCAAGGTGACTACAACGTGGAGCTCGTGCTTGCGCTGGGGGTAAAAGATAAAAATGACCTTGATAAAGCGCTGACAGCGCATGGTCGTATTTTGCATGACGCGACTGTCGCAACAGTTAGTTGTGGAGATACGCCAAGCGACCTTGGTACAATTGATTGGTTTGAACCAAACGCAAGTAGTTTGAGCGAGATGCTCGTTTCATTGAGTGAATCATTCAAGGCGGACGGCCCTGTGTTGAATGAGCAGAATGCAACGGCATTCCTAACAGGACTCGTGGCTTCAACAGATAGGTTTAGCAACAACAAGACTACCAGTAAAGTCATGACAATGGCTGCGCAACTAATGGCTGCCGGTGCAAACCAACAGCTTATCGCTGCCAAGCTAGAAGAAGCGCACGAAATTGGCCCTGAACAAACAAACCAGGCTCATGCAGATGGCACTACCGACCTTGCAGAAGGTGAATCTACCAAAGTTGATGCTACCAAAGCCGCTGCCAAAGACGACGGCAGTCTTACTATCTCGCACGAAGAAGCTGAAGCACCAACCGACGCGAAAACCGCCGAGGAAGAGCTCGCCGAGCAGCTCAATGCGGTTGCGCCAGGCGTAACACCTGCGACGGGTGATTTGGCCTACGAGCTAACTCAAGAGGCAAAAGCTGGCCAACAAGAATCTGTTCTACCACCAGTCGTTGCACCGGAAGAGGGCGAGCCTACGCTTGGTGGCACGCTGAACGCTACAACCGAGCAAGCCCACGAGGATAGCGAGCGCGAAGCAAACGACCCTCGCAATAAGACAATCTTGAGCCATGAAAGCGGAGAGTATGTAGGTGACCAACAGCCTACGTTCGAAGCGCCGTTTAACGCTACCGCCAATAACGCGGCTGCCGAACCTTCAAGTGTCGATATTTTCAACAACGGCCCCGCACCAACTGTCAACTTAGACCAACCAGGTGCCAACACTTCCGCTGTATTGCCTCCAGAACCGCACGAAACGTTAGCCGATCTAGAGCAAAAAACACGCGAAGAAGCACACGCAGACGCGCAAGCACAAGTCCAAGCGGCACTAGACGCCGCACCATTTGACCCAGCGAATAACCCAACCGAAGCGCTTGGCGCCCAGCCACTTGGTGGGGAATTGCATCAAGAGCTTCCACCTCCACCACTAGAAGCACCCGTGGTTAATGAACCAGCGCCTGCTCCGGTAGAGCCAGCTCCAGTACTGCCACCATTACCAGGTCCGGTTGCCACTGAGCAACCAGCCCAGGTAGCACCTCCACCGTTAGACTTTTCAGTATTACCTCCACCTCCGCCACCACCTCCAAACCTCGGCCCTCCAAGCGGTCCTTTGCCACCAGAGCAATTAGGCCAGATTTTTGGTGATGCTCCAGCGGCACCAGCACCTCAGCAACCAGACGCGCCAAAAGACCCGAACCAGTTCACTATACCAGGGCAATAAAACGGGCAAGCCCTCATAGGACAAACCTACGGTTTTTCCTATCGCTTCGCTTGGCCTTCCCCTTAGTTAAGAACATATTCGCGAAGTAAATTCGACGATTATGTTCGATTTGTTTAAAATAACACTAGTGAAAGACGATTCCATTCTATTAATCGATAAACTAGCTGGCTGGACAAGTTTTGATGTGGTGGCAAAAATTCGCGGCGCGATTCGCCACAGCTATATGTCAAAAGGTGTAAAACCAACTAAACGTCAGCTTAAAGTTGGCCACGCAGGTACGCTTGACCCATTCGCGACCGGGTTGTTAATTGTGCTGCTTGGTGATGCAACTAAAAAGGCAGATGAATTTTTGAAACTCGACAAAGTGTATGAGGCAACTATTACGCTTGGCGCAACTAGCTCTACGGGCGACCCAGAAGGTGAGATAACGCCAGTTTCATCTGAAGTCCCCACAAAAGAGACCATTGAAGCTGCCTTGAAACAATTCGTTGGTGAGATTCAGCAACGCCCACCAGCTTTTAGCGCTATAAAAGTAAACGGCCAGCGCGCCTACAAATTGGCACGAAAAGGGCAAGACGTTGAAATTCCACTCCGAACCGTTACGATTTATTCTATCGAACTACTCGAGTACGCCTATCCAGAAGTGAAAATTCGTACTCATGTGGGTAGCGGCACGTATATTCGTAGTTTAGCCGTAGACATAGGCGAAAAACTCGGCACCGGTGCGTATTGCAGCCAACTGCGCCGCACAGCTATCACTGGCTATGATCTAAAGGAAGCGAAAGGGATTGACTTTTATGCAAATATCTGATATAATGAGGAGATGGAAACCTTTTACGGACCTGACCAATATCACGCACCGAAGACGGTAGATGAAGCTCGCTTGGCTATTGCCGCCGCGCTTGAAGATCCTGATTTTATAGAGAAAGCGATTCATGCGAATGATGGGCCGCTTACTCGTGATACATTTCCACTCGAGGCAACTCATACAGCTGGCTTTCGCGAGGCGGATAGCGTGTTTGGTTGGCCAGATCTTGAAGATCGGGGTATTACACCACCTCACGACTACAGTGACGTAGATTTTGTAGCAAACCTGTACGACAACGACGCTCATAACAAAAACCCGCGTTCGCTAGGTAACTTCACTGCGCGTTTGCGAGCTAAGCCTATACTTGATATGCGTGATGCGTCAGCCAAACTCAGCGACCTATATGGTATTTGTCCCGAACTTCACCGGGCATACGCTGTTATGCCAGAGGTAATGTTCGCGCTTAATACGATTTTTAACGAGCTCGCTCAGCTTGCAAACAACGAAGCACGTGTTGCTTGGCTGGGGCTTCCAGCAAATGCAGACATCGTTACGGTCACCAATATGGTGTATCGAATCATGGGGCGTTTGGTGCGCGCAAGTGACAAGCGAGACGCAGAAGGCAAACCACTGGTGAGTGACGCGCATACTGCCTTGACCGAATAGGTTATCTCTGGTAAAATTGGCTAGATGATAACTAAGGACAACAAAGCACAGGCAATTGCTTTGACTCAGGTTGCCAAAAACGATGTCGGAAGCCCTCAGGCACAGGTATCTATTTTGACAGCTCGTATCAAAGAGGTTACAGAACACCTAAAAGCCAACAAGCACGACCACATGGCTCGTCGCGGGTTGATCCAGATGGTAGGCAAGCGCAAACGTTTGCTGAAATATCTTGAGCGCAAAAACTTTGAGGCGTACAAAGCAGTTGTTGCGAAACTCGGACTACGCAAGTAATTTTTTCTTGACATGTTCTCTCCCGTCTACGTAGGCGGGAGTTTTGTTTAGTGACGTATTTCCCAAATTTCCTCTAGCCAGCGGTAGCCTTCGTTGGCGGCATTGGCATCGTCCATTCCCATACCAACCAGCCACTGCTTATTAAAGATAAACCCAGAGTAGCTAGCTTCAATAGGGTAATGACGCTCTACTGTTTTAGTAGCTAGCACTGCAAGCTTAACTGAGGTAGCACCACGAGCGTTCAGGTGATTAAACACAAAATTAGCGGTCACGCCTTTGTCTAATACGTCGTCGAGCACAATCACCGCGCGGCCATTTACTTCAGTCGTTGGAGCAAGATCAGTAACAATGTGGGGTTCACCGGCAGTTTGGCCGCTGCCGTAGGTGCTTACCATCATATAGTCGAGCTCTGGGTGACTTTCAGGTGTTTGGCGGACGATTTCTAGCATCAGTTTACTAGCAAACGGTGCTGCGCCACGAAGTAACGCCACGAATAAAGGCAAAGTAGGGTAGGTTTCTAAAATGTTGGTGGCAATGTGGCTTATAGCAGCATCAACTTGCTCGGTCGTCGCAAGCTGTTTGTATTGTTCAGGCATATTCATAATTTCACTGTAGCATATATTCGAAGGGGTGCCTCACCCGAGCGGCGCACATAGCTTGCGCGCCGCTCGGGGAGACACCCGGTTGGACAGAACTTGTGGCGCCTGTCCGGAAGCCAGGACCCTCCTCAGCCGACGCCGAGGATGGCCTTGATGGGGTCGGTGAAGAAGTAGACCACGAAGAGCGCCGACACCAGCCACAGCAGCGGGTGGACGTCGCGGCGTCCGCCACGCACGAGCTTGATGAGCACGTAGGCGACGAAGCCGGCTCCGATCCCGTTGGTGATGGAGTAGGTGAAGGGCATCAGGACGATCGTCAGGAACGCCGGGATGGCGATCTCGACGTCCTTCCAGTCGATTCCCGTGACCTGCTGCATCATCAGGAAGCCGACCAGCACGAGTGCGGGGACGGCCGCCTCGCTCGGGATGACGTCCACCACTGGGGTGACGAACATCGCGAGCAGGAACAGCAGGCCGGTGACCACGCTGGCGAGGCCAGTGCGAGCCCCCTCGCCGACACCCGAAGCCGACTCGATGTAGCTGGTGTTGCTGGACACGCCGGCCGCACCACCGGCGGCCGCCGCCATCGAGTCGACCACCAGGATGGCCTTCGTGTTCGGCGGCGTTCCGTTCTCGTCGAGCAGACCGGCCTCGGCACCGATGGCTGTCATGGTGCCCATGGTGTCGAAGAAGTCGGCCAGCAGCAGTGTGAAGACGAGCAGGAGCGCCGTCGTCACACCGAGGCTGCTGAAGCTGCCCAGCAAGTTGAACTCGCCGAGCGTGCCGAAGCTGGGCAGGTCGACAACCGACGAAGGCAGCGCCGGGGTGTTGAGCCCCCAGCCCTTCGGGTTGTACGACTCGCCGAACATCGGGCCGACGTGCGCGAACCGCTCGACCAGGATGGCCACGACCGTGGTCACCGCGATCGAGATGAGGATCGCACCGTGCACCTTGCGCACCCAGAGCGTCACCACCAGCACCAGGCCGAAGGCGAACACCAGCGCCGGCCAGCCGGTCAGTGAACCGGCCGGCCCCAGCTGTACCGGAACCGTCGTGTTCGCCGCGTCGGGGATGCGCCGAACCCACCCGGAGTCGACGAAGCCGATCAGCGCGATGAACAGGCCGATGCCCACCGAGATGGCAACCTTCAAGCCCACCGGCACGGCGTGGAACACCGCCTGGCGGAAGCCCGTCAGCACCAGGAGCAGGATGATCAGCCCCTCGATGACCACGAGGCCCATGGCGTCGGCCCAGGTCGCCTTGGTGGCGATGCTGAACGCCACGAAGGCGTTGAGGCCCAGGCCGGTGGCCAGCGCGAGCGGGTACTTGGCGAACAGACCCATGGCGATGGTCATGACACCCGCCACCAGCGCGGTGCCAGCGGCGATCGCGGCCAGATCGGGCGCGTCACCACCACCGAGGAACTTCCCGGCGCCATCCTGGACGAAGCCGAGGATGATCGGGTTCAGCGCCAGGATGTAGCCCATGGTCATGAAGGTGACCACACCGCCACGGATCTCTCGCCAGACGGTCGATCCCCGCTCGGAGATCTGGAAGAAGCTGTCGAGTACTGATCGACGCCTCGTGTAGGTTCCCGCCGTCATGCGGTCACCCCTTCCTATTTTAAAGAGCGCCCATCCTTTTTTGAGCGCCCACCTACGAAGAGTGTAGCACAGCGTTTCGTTACTAGAAAATAAGATATAAAACGAGTATAATATTGTTGTACAACCTCGCGGAAGGTGATAGATACGAGTTCTAAGTCGTAGAATTCATACCTGTTACTCTCCGCGTTACAACGAAAGGAGACTCATATAATGAGTATTATCAACCCGAACGGTAAGGATATTTTTAGTGTATCTACCGATTTTTGTGGACAACCATTAACCCTAGAGGTAAACCGCGTTGGATTCCGCACCACTGCAACGGTATTAGTAAAGTATGGCGACACAGTCGTGCTCGGTACTACGCAAATTGGTAGCCGCCCGATTCAGCTCGATTATTTCCCACTGTCTGTTGACTATGAAGAAAAAATGTATGCAGCTGGAAAAATATCCGGTAGCCGATTTATCAAGCGCGAAGGTCGCCCAAGTGATGAGGCAATTTTGATTGGCCGTATTATCGATCGCCCAATTCGACCACTATTTCCAAAAGGCTATCGCCAAGAAGTGCAGGTGGTTTCAAGCGTGCTTTCAATGGACCCAGAATTCCGCCCAGACATGATTGCCATGATTGCCGCCAGTAGCGCGTTGAGCCTTAGTGGCGCACCATTTGACGGCCCAGTAGCTGGCCTGCGAGTTGGCCGCGTAAATGGCGAGTTCAAGGCATTCCTAACCGCTGAAGAGCGCGAACAAAGTGACCTCGACTTAGTGGTTGCTGGTATCGAACGAGGCATTACCATGGTAGAAGCCGGTGCCAACGAAGTGGACGAAGAAGTAATTATTGAAGCGATGGCATGGGCGCATAAAGCAATGCAGCCGGCGATTGCCCTGCAAAAGGAACTGGTAGAAAAAGTAGCGCCTGTAGCGCAAGAATATGAGCTAGTGCTGCCAAACGAAGCTATTCAAAAAGAAGTAGACGAATGGGTGAAAGGCAAGCTGGGCGATAAACTACGCAAGGCTTACCCAGAGCGCAACGAAATGATTAACGAACTTCGCTGGGCCTTCCACGAGCAAATGGCCGAAAAAGTTGGCGAAGACTACGCCGAGCAGCGCGATGAGTACGACGAAGCCTTTACGATGGCGCTACACAAAGATGTGCGCCGCGGTATTGTTGAAGATGGCTTGCGCCCAGATGGCCGTAAGCTTGATGAAATTCGTCCGCTATCGAGCGAAGTTGGCTTGCTACCACGCGCCCACGGTTCAAGCTTGTTCACCCGTGGTGTAACCCAAGGTATGAACATCGTTACGCTTGCTCCGCTGAGCTACGCACAGATCGTTGACACTATGGAAGTAAGCGACGGCGAACGCCGCTACATGCACCACTACAACGCGCCGGGCTACACCGTTGGTGAAGTGCGACGTTTGGGCAGTCCGGGTCGTCGCGAAATTGGCCACGGTTATCTAGCGGAACGGGCGTTGATTCCGGTGCTTCCAACCGAAGAGGAATTCCCATATGCGATTCGTTCAGTCACCGAAATTATGAGCCAAAACGGTTCAACTAGTATGGCAGCAACTTGTAGTAGCTGTTTGGCTCTGATGGACGCAGGCGTGCCTTTGACGCGTCCTGTCAGCGGTATTGCTATGGGCCTCATGATGGACGGCGACAAACCACTGGTGCTCAGCGACATCGCTGACGCTGAAGATTTCGCTGGTGACATGGACTTTAAGGTAACTGGTACCGAAAAGGGCATCACGGCCGTACAAATGGACATGAAACTTCATGGACTATCTGTCGATGTGTTGGCTGAAGCAATTCGCCAAAGTACTCCAGGTCGTGCACACATTTTGCAGCACATGGTGAGCGTACTAGCTGCGCCACGGGCGGAACTAAGCCCATACGCTCCACGTATTGAAAAGATCAAGATTAACCCAGAAAAGATCGGTGCCGTGATTGGTAAGGGTGGTGAAACCATCAACAAGATTACGTCTGAAACTGGTGCTGAAATCGATATCAAAGACGACGGGTTAATCACCGTTGCCAGCGCCAACGCTGAAAGCATTCAAAAGGCGCTTGATTGGATTAAGAGCCTCACCGAAGAGCCAGAAGTGGGCAAAATCTACGAAGGTACCGTAGTGAGCATTAAAGACTTCGGCGCGTTCGTAAACATCTTCCCAGGTACCGACGGTATGGTGCACATTTCGAAGCTTTCCGACCAACGAGTCGAAAAGGTAACTGATGTACTAAAAGAAGGCCAGAAAGTGCGCGTGAAACTGATGGAAATCGACGACCGCGGTCGCTTGAGCCTCAGCATCAAAGACGCTAAATAATATTACAGCCACGGTATTTCATGAACACGCAGGTAAGCAGCACCGCTTGCCTGCGCTTGTTTTGCAAGTTCTGTATTAATTGCTTGGCTAAACCTATCTTTGTGTAGGTATTGCTCGATAAAGCGCTTTCTTGAATAGCCAATAAGCACTGGAACACCAGGCACTTGTTTCGCGAAATCAATCAGCTCGGCATTGAGTCGCATTGTTTTACCAAAGCCAATGCCTGGGTCTAAAATAATTTGTTCTGACGAAGCACCAAGTTGCAACAGCTCATCTCGGCGCTCCAGTAACTCGCGCCTTACTTGCTCTATACCATCGACAGGCTTTGCCAACTTGTGCGCTGCCTGGATATCTCCGTTTACTGAGATGGGAAGATGGCTAAGGAATACGCGAAGCCCAGATGATGCTATGAGACGACGCATGGCAGCATCGTGTGCAGTGGTAACGTCATTGATAATCAGATTTGGAATTAACCGTACTGCGCGCTCAATAATTTCAGGGTAAAATGTATCGATTGATATCTCAAAACTTTGGTTAGCAAGAAGGTTCAGCACAGGCTCTAGCCGCTCCCATTCTTGTTCAATTGTTAATAACTCAGCGTTTGGCCGGGTAGACTGCGCACCAACATCAATAATATGCGCGCCCTTCATGGCAAGTTCTTTCGCATGAATCAGCGCTACTTCGGGTGTGGTGAACAAGCCACCGTCGCTAAAACTATCGGGTGTTATATTAAGGATTCCTACCAACTGAACCATGGAGTCAGTATACTAAATGTATGAACAAGCAGTTGCAGCTGGACGAATTAAAATCGAAAATACTATCGGCAAATATTTGCCCAGAGTTGGCAGCTCAGGCGACACAGCTAGTATTAGGTGATGGTAACCCAGATGCCGACATTGTATTTATTGGCGAAGCGCCAGGCAAAAATGAAGACGAGCAAGGGCTACCGTTTGTTGGGGCGGCAGGGAAGTTTTTGAATGAGATGTTAGCTGCGGCAAATTTGAACCGAAGCGATGTGTACATTACAAATATCGTAAAGTATCGTCCACCAAACAATCGCGACCCTCTACCAGAAGAGAAGAAAGCGTTTTGGCCGTATTTATTGAAACAACTGCAAATTATTCAGCCAAAAGTGGTGATAACACTTGGTAGGCACAGTATGGAATACTTTTTGCCCGGCATGCGTATTAGCGAGGTGCACGGCCAGCCAAAACGTATTCAATTTGGTGATGATAAGCTGGTGATCATTCCGCTGTATCATCCGGCTGCCGCGCTGTACAATGGCGGTATGCGCTCGACATTGATGGAAGATTTTTTGAATGTTCCAGAAATACTGAAAAAACTATGAACGCAAAACCTGGTGGCATTCTACATAAACTTCAGCAAGCATTATCGAGCAAACGCTTCTTCTACGCTATAATCGCCATCGCCATACTTCAAGCACTTTGGTACGCCAGCAGCTTTTCACCATGGGTAAATGACGAGTCAAAACATTTCCGTACAACAGAATTATTTACACAACAAATCACACCGTTTTTTGATAGCCAGCCAGAATCATGGGACAAGGCAGGACAGGTGGCTCGCAGCGGATCGTACTTGTTTTACTATTTGATGAGTTGGCCACTGCGTGGACTACAGGCTGTAACGAGTGATCCAAGCACGCAACTTTTCGGCTTACGGCTTTTGATGATAGTGTTTTTCGTGATTGGGCTAGTCTACTATCGAAAGGCTTTGCTTCACTTAAAAGGTGTATCGGCAGCAACGGCACATGTCGCGCTATTGGCATTTGTGCTTACTCCTGCGGCTGGGCTACTCGCTGGCATGTACAACTACGATAATCTCGCCTTCGCGCTGTTTGGCTTTTTGCTGCTAAAAAGTGTGAATATGCTGTATGAAAGGCGTGTCCACGCAGACGATGTAGCCATAATGCTGATAATTGCAGTAGTGTTGCTGCTGGTAAAATGGTCCGCATTAGCATTAGTTGTGCCGCTTGTTGTATTACTCGCATACAACCAATGGCGACAGCACGGCAAAAAGTACATTCCTCGTGTTATAGCCTCATTTAAAACATTACACCGGCCAATGCAGATGACTTTATTGATTGGACTGCTTATAGCGGTACTGTTGTGTATTGAGCGACCAATCCAAAACATGATTGTATATGGCAAGCCAAACCCAAGTTGCGATGTGGTGCTAAGCCACGAACGCTGCATGAAGTTTGCAGATTATGCCAACTACCAGCGCACGTTGGCTGCAAAAGAAGCGTCGTTTGAGCCGCTGAGTTTGCCGGCATACATTGTTCGTTTCTGGGTACCAAAAATGGCCGATACGTCTGCGAATTTGATAGAACGAGGCAGTTCGTCTCGCCTTGATATAGTCGCCGCATTGTATTTACTTGGAGTGGTTTCATCAATGGCAATATTAGTGGTAGGTTGGCGACGAATTTGGCAACACAAAGGTCTGAGATTTTTGTTAGGTATATCGATAGTGTATGTTGTGCTGCTTATCGTGAAAGAGTATGGCGTGTACACACAGTATGGAATACCAGGTGCCATTCGTGCTCGCTATATAGTGCCGATATTGCCAATTTATTTTACAGCGGTACTCTATGTTTTGTGGCCGTTGATTACTCGCTACAAAACCATTTCCGCTACGATTGGACTAATTGGATTACTGTTGCTGGCTCAAGGGGGGAGTATCATCTCTCACTTGTTTACGGCACCAGCCTCGGCGTATTCGTCTCAGGCTAGCAGCAACGTCAACCAACAGCTAAAAACAGTGCTCGACCCACTAGTTTATGGTAAATAAGCCGGCGTAAGCATATATACTAGGTGTAATGACTGAAGATTTTTCAAAAGTTCTCCACTATTTCGATGACCACGAAGTGCTCGTGAATGATCACGGTATGAATAATCGCTATCGCTATGCAAAGGCGAAAAAATCGGGCGAGTGGTTCTTTGTAAAACACGCCGACAACAAGCAAGAACGCGAAGGCTTGCACCGCGAAGTCGAGTGGGCCAAATTTATGCAATACGTCGCTGAAACAAAACACGACGAGCACCTAAAAGGTCCAGAAATTATTGATTATATTAGTGACCACACGCTAGTATTTCGCTATATTGAAGCACCGCTACTAGTCGAGCGTCACGATGTTGCTACTTGGCGTGCACACATGAAACGCTACGCGGCCATGCTGCACACGCTTGATGAATGCGCGCAAAGTTGGCGGCCAGATTCGATTGAAGGCAGGTTATCACGCACACAAGATTTCGATCATATTTGGCGCAAATGGCTGGGTGATAACATTACTCAAGTTGAGCGTTATAACGATGCGACGGTGGTAATGACCGAGTCGATTCCACAAATTACCACGCTTATGCAGCACGGTGATCTTACCCCATGGCAGATTTTTACCGATGGCGACAGCTGGATAATCTACGATGGCGAACGCTCGGGCGTAGATTTGCCTCGATTTAACGACATTGCCTACGGCTATGGCCGGCTCTACACCATGTTTCACAGCAAAGAAGCGGCAAAAAGCCTCATCAATCATTATTTAGAAGCATCGGGCATGAACAAGTGGTTATTTATCGAAAAGTTTCGTATAGCGCTGATCAACCGCTCGATTGGAATTATCAGCGACGCATTTCGCGACCGAGAACGCGACGATTACATAAACGACGCCAAAGAATTACTGGCAACTTGCCTTGATGCTCCTGACACACTTGCCTAAAGGGGCCGAGTTTGCTATAATAGTAGGAACTTGAAAGGGAAACTGACTGTCACTCGACCCCTTGTCTCTGAGTTTTACTATCGAAATTAATGATAAAAACCATCTCAAAAAGGAGAAACATATTCTATGGGTCAACGACGACTCGCGAAGCCGCAAGCTGATGACATGAGCAAGCGGCCGAATAACCAAAAGAAAAAATCGGATAACACCGTACTAAACAACACGAGCACTCGCCGCGGCGAGGTATTTCGTGCCCAGCGCCGTACAAGCGAGGATGTAAACTTGCGTGCTAGCCAGCACATCATCAATATTCCGGTTAATAAAAGTATGTACAACGGCTACGATGGCCGCCAGTTTAGCCTGGCCGACCAAAAGAAGCAACCTCGTATTAACGGTCCAAAACTTCGGGTCATTCCGATTGGTGGCTTGGGTGAAATGGGTATTGGCAAGAACTGTATGGCGATTGAATACGATAACGATATCATTGTCATCGACATGGGCTTCTTGTTCCCAGGTTCTGATTACCCAGGCATTAACTACATCACACCAGACATTACTTGGCTAGAAGAAAACAAGCACAAAATTCGCGGCCACGTATTTACTCATGGGCACCTCGACCACATTGGTGCATTCCGCCACCTTATTCACAAGATTCCTGCGCCAGTGTACGGTAGTAAATTTACCGTGGGCATGCTGAAACGCACGATGGAAGAGAGCATGAGCGGCTATGAACCACAATACTTTGAGCTCAACCCTGAGACCCACGAACGAGTACAGCTAGGCGATAGTTTCAGTATTGAACTTGTACGCGTGAACCACTCAATTCCAGATGCCACCGCTGTCGTTATTCGTACGCCACTCGGTGTGTTAGTAGATAGTGGTGACTGGCGTTTTGAAGAAAATCCAGTTGATGGCGTGAAGTTCGATCTTGAACGCCTTACCGAAATCGCCACTAAAGAAGGTATCTTGCTGTTCATGAACGAAAGTACTAACTGTGAAAGCGATGGTACGCACACTCACGGCGAGCGTGATATTCAGCATAGTATTGGTGAAGTTATGGAGAAATATCCAAACTCACGCCTTATCATGAGCTCATTTAGTAGCCAACTTCACCGTATTCAAGTGATGCTTGAAGAGGCGCAAAAACATGGCCGAAAAGTTGCCTTTGCCGGTTATAGCATGATCCAAAACCTCGAAGTTGCCCTAAGGGCTGGCGCGATTAAGGTGCCAAAAGATACCGTGGTAAAGATGGAAGACCTCGTGAAGATGCCGGACGGCAAAATCACGATAATTTGTACTGGTAGCCAGGGTGAGTTCAATGCTGTGCTCAACCGTATGGCTTCAGGCGCCCACAAGCATATCAAGATTAAGAATAGTGATGTGGTGGTATTTAGCTCAAACCCAATTCCGGGTAACGAAAAATACGTGGTACGTACCGTTGACGGCCTCATGCGCGAAGGAAGTGAAGTGATTCAAAACGGTAAGACACACCTTACCGGTGTTGGTCCGCTTCACTTGTCTGGTCACGGCTACTACGACGATCATATTAAGCTTATTAATGCCCTGAATCCAACCTACTATTTGCCGATTCACGGTGAATTTCACATGTTGGTGCACAATGCGCGCCTAGCCGAAAAAGAAGCGGGCATCCCACGTCAAAATATATTCGTTTGTGACGCCGGCGACATAGTAGAAATTACGGCTGATGGAGCTCGCAAAGCTGGCCGTGTGCCAGTTGGCGGTATTATGTACGACGATAGCGGCGCTGTCGTGAGCGAAGTGGTACTAAAAGACCGAATTCACATGGCCAACGAAGGTATGTTCGTCGTTGTTCTTACCGTTCAGCGTGGAACCGGCCGCTTACTTACTAGCCCAGACATCATTTCTCGTGGGTTTATTTACCTACGTGATAGTGAAGAGCTCATGGGCTTGATACGTCAGTACTTGAAGCAAAAAGTCGCTCGCGGCTTTAGCGGTAAAAAGATTGATATCGACCAGGTAAAGAAAGAAATCAAAGACGAAATCACGCACATTTTGTACGATCAAACACGTCGTACGCCAATCGTGATTCCGGTAATCAATGAAATTGGTGGCGGTGGTCAGCCTGCACAAAGCAGCCAAAACCAGCCAAAGCAAGCCGAACAAGTACCGCGACAAGCACCATTCAAACGCCCGGCTCCTAAGAAGTTCCCGCCACGCCAAGTGCCAGATACCGAAGCAAACCAGCCAAAGCCTCGTTTCGACAGCCGCGGCTACTAGACCTAACAGGGCACGGAACTACTTGATTTTTGTAGTAATTTGTGCTACAATAATAGAGTAAAGCTAGCGTATAATAAAAACAGTTATGGCTAAAAGAAAAAAACGTACCAGTAAGAAGAGTAAGGCGGCGCTAAAGAGCGTTCCGCAGCATACGCTTCCAGATGGTTTCTGGAGCCAGGTATGGGCGATATTCCTTATCGCCGTGTCTATTTTGCTCGTTGTCGCGTGGTTTGGCATTGGTGGGCCAGTACTCGAATGGCTGCAGCAGGCAAGCCTCGCTACTATAGGCTACGCGGTGTATATATTGCCGCTACTACTTGGCTACATTGCTGTAGAGATATTCCGCAGCGAGGAAAACAGGCTACCGTTTGTTATGAAATTTGCCGCCGCTATGCTGGTGGTATGGTTTTCTGGCCTCTTTGGTTTGTTGCAAAAAGACGACCTAGCCACTACTTCTACCGGAGGCTTCGTGGGCGACACCATAAACAGCGGCATGCTCGCTTTGGTAGATGCTGGCGTCGCAATATTCTTGTATGTGCTACTTATTGCCCTGACGACTCTCTTTGTACTACGTTTGTCGCCATTTGATATTATTCGAAAACTGTGGGCACTGATTCGACGCGGTAGTCTCGATGACGAGCAGGCTAGTAATGTCGGTGTCATGCGAAAAGCGGCTGAAGCAGATGGGCATAGTGGTGTATCGGCCGATTTCAAACTCAACGCTGGCGTGCCAACGCTCGATCCGAGTGAAAGCAAGCGCGCCGCCAAACTTTCTAGCTTAAAAGGCAGTATCCAGCAAGATAAAGCAGCTGAAGAACGTGCGGCATTGGTAACCGCGGCAGATCCGAACTGGAAAGCGCCGAGCCTCGACCTACTCGAGAAAAAGCAAAGCCCGGCCGATGCTGGTGACGTGCAACACAACGCCCAAATTATTAAAGAAACCTTGGGCGAATTTAGCATTGATGTCGACATGGAAGGCGCAAATATTGGGCCGAAAGTAACTCAATATACCTTAAAACCACCAAGTGGTGTAAAGCTCACGCGTATTACTGCGCTGGAAACCAACATCGCACTGAATTTGGCAGCACAAAGTTTACGTATCGAAGCGCCGATTCCTGGCCAGCGTGCGGTCGGTATTGAAGTGCCAAACCGTAAGGCAGCCGATGTACGTATTCGCGGTATCTTAGAGAGTAAACAATGGGAAGCAGCGCACGAACCGCTGAGCTTTGCGATTGGTCGTGATATTTCCGGTGAGGCAGTTATCGGACATCTCAACAAAATGCCGCACGTGTTGATTGCTGGTCAAACTGGAAGTGGTAAGTCGGTCATGATAAACACGTTGCTTTCGAGCTTGCTGTATCGCAATAGCCCGAGCGAAATGAAACTGATTTTGGTGGACCCGAAACAAGTGGAAATGGCACCCTACGAAGATATCCCGCATCTTCTGACCCCAGTTATTACTGAGCCAGAGAAAACGATTAGCGCGCTGAAGTGGGCGGTAAACGAGATGGAGCGCCGCTACAAGCTTCTCGCCGAAGAGAAACTGCGCGATATCAAAAGCTACAACCAAAAAGTGCAAAGTGGTGGCCGCAAGATTTCGGTGCAAGATGAAGACGGCAACGAACAGCGCGTTGATGACGGTGCGATGCCATATATCGTGATTGTAATCGACGAGTTGGCAGATTTGATGATGGTGGCTGCGCGAGACGTTGAAGCCCTCGTGGTTCGTTTGGCCCAGAAAGCTCGTGCCGTTGGTATTCATTTGGTGCTCGCTACTCAGCGTCCATCGGTAGATGTCATTACCGGTTTGATTAAGGCAAACATTCCAGCTCGTATCGCCTTTACGGTGGCGAGTCAGGTAGACAGCCGCACTATTCTCGATCAAGTTGGTGCTGAAAAACTGCTGGGCCAGGGAGACATGTTGCTCAAAACCGCCGAAATGCCAAAACCACGCCGTATACAAGGCGCATGGGTGATGGATGAAGAAGTCAGCAAAATTACCGACCACTTGCGCATGCAAAGTGCTCCACAATACAACGATGAAGTGGTAAGCCAGCCAGTACAGCTTAATGGCAAGGGTGGCGTGGTAATGGACTTCGACCACGAAGGTGGTGACGATATGTACAAAGACGCCCTAAGGGTAGTGGTAGAAAGCGGCAAGGCAAGCACAAGCCTATTACAACGACGCCTGCGCATTGGCTATGCCCGTGCCGCGCGTATTATCGAAGAAATGGAAGAACAGGGTGTTATTGGCGCCGCCGATGGCTCTCGACCACGCGAAGTACTCATCAGTAGCCTTGACGATGTGTACGGCAGCGGCGATGAAGAAGTGTAGCTCGAGAGGTAGCTAAGGCTGCGACCTTCTCACGACAGACCACTTTCGGTGTGCTCACAGAGTGTAGCACACCTCGCGTTTCGCCTTTAGTCTGTCTTAGAGAAGGTCGCAGCCTTAGCTAGCCTTGACTTATTTTAAGAATAAGCGTATACCGGTAGCAGAACCCATATTAAAACACACACGGTTCAGGATATGACAGTCACAATAGAAAAACCACTTACTGCTGATGGTAGCCATGATGTACTACCACCTGAACAAATGGCACCACTAGCCGATGAACTTGCCGCGCTCGAGGTTGAACTCGAGCATGTTTCTACAGATGAAAAAGCAATTCTACTTGATGAAAAACAACGGCTATTAGAGCACCTGCTGGGTGATAGAATTGGTGAAACCGTTATCAATGAAATTGTCTATTTGGCCCAGCTTTACAAAGACAGAGCCACGCGACGTGAGCTAGACGATGGCACGGTACTTCACAGTTGGGGCACGCGAGACAGCGATAACCAGTATTTAGCCTACAAATACTATGTATTGTCCTATCCCGATGGGCAGGTAAGCTATACCGTTCAAGAAACAAGCCCAGATGGCCAAAAGATATTCAAATTGAACGATAGAGGTGGCTACCATGTGTACGACCGCGCGCCGTTAGCCGCGGGAATTACTCATTTTCGTCCTGTCGAAGAGCGTCCTGAAGTGGCTGAAGCATCAATGGGGGAGTTGTTTAGTACCTCATTAGTGACAGCAGGCATTGTGCGAGCGCGCAGTGATGAGCAAAACCACGCGGCCGACCTACAGGCGCAAGGTATGCTCGGCGGTAGCGAGACTGATCGATTATTGAACGAAGCCACCGATGTACGAGATGCCTTTATTGCACTTGAGCAACTTCATGCTGAGCGCGACGTACCCTACAGTCTTGCTAATAAAGCAATTATCGAAGCATACGCCCGACGATAAGACGCAACCAGCATAATCAAGTAATCCAGCCCAGCAAGGCTGGACATTTTGTATAAAATACACTATAATTACATCTGTTATAAACCTAAGCTTACATGCAACAGTGTAAGCATCGGCTGCGCAAAGCAGCCCGATTCCAAAGGAGGAGTCTATATGGAATACGAACTAACTGTTCTTATTCACCCGGATCTCGAAGCAGATCTAGAAAAGCCACTTGGTCGCTTGCGTGACCTAGTAAAAAGCGCTGGTGGTAGCGTGACAAAAGAAGATAACTGGGGCAAAAAGCGCCTGGCATATCGAATTAAGAAGCAAGATTTTGCTGTGTATGTATCATTTGATGTACAGCTTCCTGCTGACGCACCGCTTAAAATTAGCAATGCATTGAACATTTCAGACGACGTCGTTCGCTACTTGTTGGTAAAAACCGACGACAAAGAACGCGCCAAATTAGCAGCCGCTAAGAAAGATCAGCCAGAAGACGGCGAGGAGGAATAGGGCATATGGCACGCAGCATCAACCAAGTAATATTGATGGGACGCCTTACCCGCGACCCAGAGATGCGCACCACCACGACTGGTAAAACTATCGCGAGCTTCAGTATTGCTGTAGACCGTGGAGGCCAAGACGACCAAGCAGATTTTTTCGATGTCACTGCATGGGAAAAACTTGGTGAACTTGTAAACCAGTACCTTACCAAAGGTCGCCGCTGCCTCGTGCAGGGTCGCCTTCGTCAAGATAGCTGGGACGACAAAGAAACTGGCAAAAAACGCACTCGTATAGAGGTGGTTGCTACTGACGTAACCTTCCTCGACGGCCCAAGTGATGGCCAATCTGGCGGCGGCGCGCCACGTTCAAGCGCCCCAGCAAACAAGAAGTCAAACGATGTTGTGATTGAAGACATCGATGACAAACCTATTGATCTTTCAGAAATACCATTTTAATAATTTATATACCTAAGGAGAGCTCCAGGAAAAAGAGCAGCCCGAGCAGCTGGCTTTGCCAGTGCACGGCGCGATGAGAAAAAACGTAGTTTTGTCTTATAAATGGAGCGAAGCGAAATGTCACCAAAACGATTTAAAAAAGACGTTACAACGTATTTTGATTACAAAGATGTGAAAACGTTGCAGCGTTACATCAACGCCTATGGTCAAATTGAACCTATTTCAAAAACAGGTTTGAGCCTAAAGCAGCAGCGCCAATTAGCAACCGCTATCAAGCGTGCCCGTCACCTTGCGCTACTACCATTCGTAACATCAAACTAGTAGTATCATGCCCGAGCGAGACGAAGACAAGCAGCCAAAAGGCGAAGCTAACCAGTCACCAGTTACACCCGAGAAACATCCCGATGATGCTTCTGACGACCGAACGAACCAAATAGTGCTTAGCTTGACAGTTGCTGGCCTAGTAGCGGCCGCCGGAGCTCTTGCTGCAAAACGCTTGCGCAACAGAGGAGGAAACGAGTAATGTATCAACCAACCGATTTGAAAAAAGGCACCGTATGTCAAATAGACGGCACGCCATACCGTGTTGTCGACTATGGCCAAAAAGTAATGGGACGTGGCGGTAGCATTGTAAATGTACGTCTGAAGAACCTACTCGATGGCAGCGTTATTCCGAAAACCTTCAAAGGCGCCGACAAGATTGAACAAGCCGAAGTTACCAGCAAGCCGGTGCAGTACTTGTATAACGATGGCGATACATTTTACTTTATGGATCCTGAAAGTTTCGAACAATACGAACTATCGCGTGACACTGTTGATACCGCAACTGATTACTTGAAAGAAGGTGACAACCTGCAGCTTCAATTTTTTGGTAGCAAGGTAATTAACGTTGAACTTCCGAAGAATCTTTATCTTGAAGTTACCTACGCGGAAGACGTAGTAAAGGGTGATACTTCTGGTGCTGTGATGAAAGATGCCACGCTTGAGACTGGTATCAAAATTCGTGTGCCGGCGTTTATCAAAACTGGCGACGTGGTAAGCGTTGATACCACCACTGGCGAATACCGCGAACGTAAAAAATAGCTAGATATGTCGCATAACCAACCACCACAATCACACTACGCACTTATGGCGGTGTTTGGTGAAGCGGCGAAGCATCCGAATTATCAAGGTCCTTTGCCGGAGCATTTCAACGCATTGCCGTGGTTTCGTTTTGATAAACCTCACCGAGCCGAGCAAGCCTGTGATTTGATGCGCACGGCCAGGCGGCTACTTTTGCTACAAGAACCATTTGAACTTGTGGGTGAAGCACCAAAACAGCTTGGCAAAGAAGGCAAAACAGCATCGATAGTCGTTTCCTCATCAGCAGATTTGCTTGCATTACATAGTGGGCTGGCCGATGGTTTTGCACAAGAGTACGACGGCATTAATTTTGCCTACCCCGAGTACAACCACAGCGGTTATCTTGCTCACGTTACCCCTACGTCGGAGCTACCGTTTGCGGTTGGAGATCGACTTCTGGTAGATAGTATCGCGCTTGTTGAAGGCAATGCGATTGAGGGTGAGCGCACACCGAAGCGAACAATTCGCGTCATCGGCGCAGTCGGCCTCTTGTAAGTGCTACAATAGTCGTATGGCACACCATGAGCATGCATCGTGGCTATTAAAACACAAACATATCCCAGTCTTAATCGTACTTGGCCTCTTGTGGGTACAGGTTATTTTTCAGCTGTTTTATCCGTACGACAGTGCTTTACCAAACGCTCGTCTGTACGACAAAAAGGTAGTGGGTCAAACTCGCCTGGCGCTGACAGGTACAATTCAAAAGCAATTTGAAGCCGAAACATTTGAGGTTAGTACTTCATCGACATCATACAGCCAAACCCTTGCTAGTGCAGGCGCTAGCATCAACAGTGAGGTAATGGCAAAAAAGCTCACCGATTACCCCGTGTGGCAACGAGCAATTCCATTTTCACTGTGGTGGCAGCGCCCAACCGTTACTTCCTACAAGATTTCATTCAACAAAGCGGTTCTTGCAAAAAATGCTGAAATTATCGCCAAAAAGTTATCGGCAGCGCCAGTAAACGCCGACCTTGCACTAAAGAGCGGAGAACTTGTAGTAACAGAGGCAAAAGACGGCCAGACAGTGAACCCTGAAAGTGTGGCAAAGGCTATATCGTCGCACACCTTTACGCCAAAACATACACAGCTTCGTGTTGCATCAACCGTAGCGAAACCGGGCGTGGAAGACGCTTCGATTAGCGATGTTCGCCACGATGCTGATGCAAAAATTGCTCGAACCTACACGCTAACACTTCCGAGTGGTGAACAAGTTACGCCTAGTAAAAAAACGGTTACCTCATGGCTTACGTTGAAGCAAAAAGACGGATCAACGACTCTCGCGCTGAATAGGGCGGAGATTCGCCGCTACATTTCATCACTCAATGGCAAGGTGGCCATTGCAGCGAAGCCGATTAGTGTATCCGTAAGGGATGGCCGCGAAATTTATCGCACGGCGGGTAAAGATGGCAGCGCTATTTCTAGCAGCGATCTCGAGACAAAGCTGGTCAACGCCCTCAACAGCTCTGAAACAGGGGTGGCAATGGATGTAATAATGGCGCCAGTGAGCCCAGGCACCGTTTACAACCGAACCTATTCACACAGCCAAGCTGGCCTACGTGCCTATGTGGCCTATACCACGTCGAGCGAAAACGTTCGGATAGCGTTGCAGCAAATTGGTGGTAACAACTGGTCTGCCAGTGGACGTAGTAGCGAGAGTATTCCGAGCGCCAGTACCTATAAATTGTACGTAGCACTGTGGTTATTTGACCAGATGAATAAGGGCAAAATAAAGTGGAGTGACCCTTGGCTCGATACCAACGTATCAGAATGTTTTGACCGCATGACCATTGCCAGTACGAACCCTTGCGCCGTCGCTTGGCTCGAATCGTATGGCCGAGACAATATGAATAACTTTGTGTATAAAAAGGGCTTTAGCACTGGCACGAGCTTTACGAACCCAGAAGCCGTACACACAACAGCAAACGATCTGCGAAAATATATGATAGGCTTAAATAACAGTAGTTTAGTAAGTGGTGCACAGCGAACACGGCTGCTTCACTCACTCAGCGTGCACCCATATCGCTATGGGGTGCCAACAGGCAGCGCTGGCACAGTGCAAGATAAAGTAGGCTTTTTGTGGGATTATGTGCACGATTCGGCGATCGTTCATCATCCAAAGGGTACATACGTAGTGGTGATTATGACCAAAGGCGCTGGCGGCTATGCGCGGATTGCCTCGATTACCCGTGAACTCGAAAGGATAATGTACTAATGAAACAACGTCTCGACCAAGCATTGGTGGCACGTGGGCTCGTGCGCAGTCGTTCGCAGGCCGAAAGTTGGATTGGGCTGGGCAAGGTGAGCGTGAATGGGCAGCCCGCGCGTAAATCTGGGCAGATGGTGCAGGAAACAGATGTGCTGAAACTCGCTGCTACCGAGCAGTATGTTAGTCGAGCCGGGCTTAAGTTAGCCAGTGTGGCAAAGAAGTTACACGTGGATTTTCGAGACGCGATGGTGCTCGATGTGGGTAGTAGCACGGGTGGGTTTACCGATTATGCACTGCAGCATGGAGCGAAAAAAGTTGTCGCAGTTGATGTCGGCACCGATCAGCTCCACCCCAGCTTACACGGTGATTCACGTATTGAGTTGCATGAAAAGACGGATATACGTGACGTTCACCGCTCTAATCCGCAGACGAAACTTTCAGGAACGGCTTCGCGCCCGACGTCTATTGAGCCCTCATCAGTATCCGACGGGGCTGCAGATGTCCCTGAAAGTTTGCCTTCGGATTATCCGGCTCACGTTCTGCTAACAGATTCGATAGACATCATTGTCATGGATGTTAGTTTTATAAGCCTGCGCGAAATACTACCGCATATTGCTAGCTTATGTACAAAAAACACGCAGGTTGTAGCCATGCTAAAGCCTCAGTTTGAAGCTGGCAAACATCAGGTGAATAAGGGTATTATTAAAAACGATTCAGTTCGGCGACAGATTTTAAAAGATTTTGAAACGTGGGTACGACAGTGGTTTGTGGTGATTGACAAGCACGATAGTGAAGTAGCGGGTAGCAAAGGTAACAGAGAGCGTTTCTACCTGCTAAAACGCCTCTAATATTGACTTTTATAAACATAAGTGATATAATACTATTAAGGCTACCACCAGGTGGCCTTACACCGACGCCCAAGGAGGGCATGATGATTCGCAGGCTCGTTGTTCTCGTGGTCACGGTACTCACCGTGATGGCGACCAACTCCCTCGGTTCACCGGCTTCGGCCGCGGGTGGCGACCAGACCAACCCCCAGGTCGTCTACCTCACCAAGAAGGAGCCCGGCACGAACGTCCTCTGCCCGAAGGGGCAGGACAAGATGTTCATCGTTCGGGTGACGGTGCGCAAGGGGGAGCGCATCAAGTCGTTCGGCGCGTTCAGCCTTCGCCTCAAGAGCGGGCGCGATCGCTACGACGACGGCTCTCGGGTGAGTCGTCGGCTGGTCGAGTACTACTTCGCCGTCGGCCGCAAGGCCAAGGTGGAGTCCGACCTGAGCGCGAGCTTCGTCTACCTGGAGCTCACCGACAACGCCCAACCGAGGGCGACCGTGGAGAAGCAGTGCTTCTCGCGAGTGCCCTAAGAGTGATCCACTTCACGGATCCACGACGCGGGGTGCGCGGCTTCTGGCAGGCAACTGCACGGGAGCCCCGCACCGCCGCGTTTTCACTTGACTAAAAGCATTTACATTTTATTGTTTTTGTGGTATAATGAGAATAGCCAGTACCGAGCTGGTTACTGCATCATGTATGCGGTGACTGATGCTTGGTGCCTGGTCATAGCTATGCTGCGAGGAAAGAGTGTACGACTTTCGTATACCGAGTACGGCAGTATGGCCGTACGCTCTTTCACATCAGTATAACTATGATCAGGCATCAGGCACTAGACATCAACTCCACGTACCTGACTCAGTGTCAACCGACAGAAAGGGGACGCTCATGTCCCGCTTCACCCTGCGACGAACCCTCGTCGCAGTCCTCGCCGTGGTGTTCGGCGTCGGCGCGTTCTTCGTGCCCACGCTGAACGCCGGCGCCACCGGTTCCGGTGGCGGCGACCCGGACTGCGTCATCACGCAGTTCAAGTACAAGAAGTCCGTCGAGGACTCCAAGCTGAAGTACCAGTACCAGAAGCAGGTGAAGGGCGAGGTTCGCGAGCGGCTCAAGGGCGGCTCGAGCAACCTCGTCGGCACCTTCGACTGGGAGTTCTTCCAGCCCCCGACGTGGAAGGGCGGCCCGCTCACGCAGTGGTCGTTCGACGACGTCGCGGTGCTCGAGTCCGGGCCCCACAACGCCACCAGCAACGACTACCTGCAGGGCGAGGACATGCTGTTCAAGAAGTCCACGCACTACCAGTACGTCCGGGTCGGCGAGCCCGTCTCGGTCCCGAACGGCTCGCACTACGAGTACTACCTGCCCGGCGGCGGCTCGTCCCTGACGAACACCGACGCCAACTGGACGACCGAGACCCCGGGTGAGCCCTGGGTCAAGTTCGACGAGCGTCAGGTCGTGAGTGACGCCCCGGGGTGCAACACCTCCGAGGAGAAGATCACGTTCTGCCACCTCAACCAGGGCAACGGCTACAACCTGCTGACCACCTCCAAGGCCGCGTTCTACGTCGGTCACCGCGAGCACTCCGGGGACATCTACCCGGCCGGCTCGTACAAGCAGGGTGGCCAGTCGTTCTCGTGGCCGGCCCAGGGCGACCAGTCGCTCCTGGAGACCGGCTGCCAGCCCAAGCCGGACCCGAAGGTCACCCACAAGGTCGACGACAAGACCAACTGCGACGGCGTGTTCCACCGCGAGTGGGACCTCGTGTCCTACCCGGTGTGGAACGCCGACAAGCAGAAGTGGGAGTACGGCGAGCCGGTCGTCGAGAACGACACCGACTGGGTGAAGGTCCGCGACCTCACCGAGGAGGAGCTCTACCAGTACGACTGCGTCAAGCCGTACCCCGACGTGGACATCGAGAAGTGGTCCACATCTGACGGCATGGTGGCCGGTGACTTCGACGAGTCGGCCAAGGGGCTCAACCCCACGGGCGACGAGGCGATCACCTTCACCGTGACCAACTCGGGCGACGAGAAGCTCGTGAACGTCAGCGTCTCCGACGAGACGACGGCGGGCACCGGCACCCTCACCGGGGTGTCGTGCGACTTCTCGGTTCTGGGCGGCCCGGCGACGGGCACTTCCTGGAGCGGTCCGTTCCTGGTGGGTGACTCGTTCCCGTGCACCGGCACCCTGCCGGCGCTGGGCTACGACGCCACCCACACCGACGTGGCCACGGTCACGGCGGAGGGGAAGTACTCGGGCACCACGGTGACCGACAACGACCCCTGGAACGGCACCACGCCCAAGGCTGAGTCGGCCGAGCCCACCGTCGTCGTGACGGCGGAGGGCTGTGTCAACGTCAACGAGACCACCGCTGCCAGCGGTGTGATCACGAACACCGACGACGACACCAACGAGGCCGTCAGCTACGACTGGGTCGTGACCGTCAGCGGTTCCGACACGGTCGTCGACCAGGGCACGGTGGAGAACGTCGCGGACAACTCGTCCGCTCCGTTCGCGCCTGAGGTCGGCCCGGGTGACTACACCGTCACCATCACGGGCTCCGACGGCACCACCACCTCGACCGAGTTCTCGGTGGAGCAGTGCCAGATCACCGAGCAGCCGGCCGACTTCTCGGTCGCCAGCTCTTGCGGCAAGGTCAGCGTCACCAACCTCGGTGACGTCGACCTGACAGTGGAGTTCGCGGCCGATGAGCGAGGCGAGTCCTTCGCTTCGAAGCCGCTGCCGGCTGGCCAGACCGTGACGATCAAGACGGACCTCAAGCGGGTCGCGGTCTCCGTCTACGGCGAGGAGGACGGCGTGTCCTACGTCGGCTACGCCAGCGTCAAGGTGAAGCAGAACTGCGGCGGGCACCACAACCCGCCGAACGACAACCCGCCCACGTACGTTCCGCCGGCCACCGGCGCGGACGGCACGTGGCAGGCCACGAGCCTCAACTGGACCGGTCTGACCGGTCTGGGCATGCTCGGTCTGGCTGTGATGGGTGCGCTGTACTTCGGCACCCGTCGCTTCGCGCGTCGCTGATCAACCCAAGTCCCGCCCCCTCATGAAGGGCGTGGGCTGATGTGAGAGGGCTCCCGACCCCCACCGCACCGAGAGGTGTAGTGGGGGCCGGGGCTCTTTCTTTTTGTTGTAATGATTTATTTTTTATGTTATAATATACTTATGCGGTGTTTTTAGCCGTAGCCCTTCTCGTTTTGATTACTTTGACGCCTTTAAGGAGGCAGCATGTCTGTAAAGCACAAGGCACGCCTCCACCCAGTGGCGGTCGTGTTCATCGTTCTGCTCGCTGTGATTGCGGGTGGGGGTGCATATCTCTGGATGCGCAACCCTCACACCACTGTGACCCACGAGGTCACCATCACGCCGAGCAAGCCTGCAACCACGACACCTCAGCCCGAGGCGTCTACCACTCTGCACCCAACGAGGTCTAACCCTGTGCGACCCACCAACCTGGTGTTTCCGCACATGGGCGAGACCTACAAGGTGTGGCAACTGCCGCGCGTTGTGCTTCCTGGCAACCAAGTCACCTCACCAGTGCCGCCCAACTTCGACGCGACGTCGTTCGCGTGGGATGAGGCCAGTGCCGTGCCGGGTTCGAAGCATGGCGTCGCCATCTTCACCTCGCACACCTACGCCGACGGCAGCGCCATGGCCAACCAACTGTTGGCTGAGCTTCACGAGGGTGACGTCGTCATCGTCGTAGGCAAGAAGGCCAAGCAGGCAGTGGCCTACCGCGTGACCGAACGGCTGACGGTGCTAGTAGACGGCTACCCAGCAGAGCGCGTGCTCGACATGAAGGGGAAGCCCCAACTGTCGATCACCGTCTGCTCGGGCCAGCGTCTCGGCCCCGAGAACTGGACGAAGCGGACCATCTGGTTCGCTGAGCCCGTGGAGCGGTAAGTAATCGGATGAGACCGGTTCCCCCCGTACGCTGAACAAGCATGCGGGGGCGCTTCATGTCTGAACGTAAGCATATTTACAATTACACCTAAAAATGCTATAATTTCCCCACAGCACATCCGTGCGATTTTTCACCGTACGTGAGTGTCTGGTTGGCCAAGCTACCGATTTTATTTGTGTGGCTTCGGCCGCACATTTACATTTCAGGTAGCTTAGCACGACCAGTACTCGCGTCATCCATCGATGCCCGAAAGGGTAGATAGTGAGGCACACACATGCGCAGGTCCATCACGGCCCTCGTTGCCTTCGTGGTGACGTTGGTCCTCGGCTTGGGTGGATCGCCGGCTCACGCCGTCGAGCCGACTCCTCCGCCACCGGTCGCGTCGCCCACGCTCGACTACAGTCACACACTGGTGGTCGAGTGCAGGGCGTACGACAACGTTCCGTGGATCACGCTCGATCTCACGGGGTACAGCCCTCCCAACGACAGCACGGGGCAGTACAACCACTACTCCATCACCGTCGACGACCAGGTGCTCAGTGGGTCCGAGTTCAGCGAACTCCTTCACGACCAGGTGCTGATGGGTGACCCGATGGTCGCTCACACCTGGTCAGTCGACGTCTGGGACTACAGCGACCCCGACGGCTCGCTCGGCGGCACGTTCACCGACAGCGGCATGCTCGAAGCCTGCCAGACCGGCGAGCCACCGGTCGATACCGACGGCGACGGGTACACCGACGACGTCGACGCGTTCCCGAACGACCCCACCGAGTGGGCCGACACGGACGGCGATGGCGTGGGTGACAACACCGACGTCTGTGCCGACACACCGTCTGGCGACCAGGTCGACGAGACCGGGTGCAGCGTGGTGGTGGACCCACCGCCGGTCGTCTCCAAGCCCAACAAGGTCCTCGTGAAGGCCGTCAAGGCCGACAACAAGAAGACCAAGAAGGGCGAGGGTCGTGTCCGCGTCACCGTGGTGAACCCCAACGACGACAGCAACGAGTCGGTGCGGGTCTACTTCAAGGTCATGAAGGGGAAGAAGGTCATCAAGCGCTTCAACCTCTTCGCGGCCGACGGCCACACCAGCTCCAAGCTGGTCAAGGGTCTCAAGGCGGGGAAGTACCGCGTCGTCTACGACCTCGACCGCACCGTACTGCACAAGACGGTGCGGGTTGCGGCCCGTCGCTGAGCTGCCTGAACCCGGCCCCGTCCCACACGCTGTGGGGCGGGGCCGGCAGCTCAACTTTGGACACATAAACATAACTCGCAGCTGCGAGTTTTTAATTAATTACGGCGTAGGTTACTTTGTTACGTTAAAGCGAAACTCTACAATGTCATCTGGCTGCATAATATAGTCGCGGCCTTCGGTGCGAAGTTTGCCGGCGCTGCGGGCAGCGGCTTCTGAACCAGCAGCGATGAGGTCGGGGTAGGCCACCACTTGTGCGGCGATAAAGCCTTTTTCGAAATCGGTGTGAATAACGCCGGCAGCTTGTGGCGCGGTATTACCTTTGTGAATTGTCCAGGCACGAACTTCTTTTGGTCCGGCGGTGAGGTAGCTTTGTAGGCCAAGCGTGTCGTAGGCAGCATGAATGAGCTGCGTAAGCCCACGCTCTTTTACACCGTAACTGTCTAGCAACTCGGCCGCATCTTCATCGTCTAGACCACGCAACTCTTCTTCGAGCTTGGCACAGATAAAGACTGATTTTGCCGGGGCAACCAGCTTTGCTAAAGTGGCTTTCTCACTCTCGTTTGCGAGCGTTTGCTCGTCTATATTAAATGCGTAGATAACTGGCTTGGCGGTGAGTAAGTGAAGATCAGCGATATATTCGTGGTTGAGGCTTGGCAATTTCGAAAGCGGGGTACCTTCGAGTAGGTGGCGTTGGAGGCTTTCAAGGTAGGTAAGTTCATCACGTTTTTTCGGGTTTGCCTTGGCTTCTTTAGCGATTTTTGGCATGCGGTTTTCAAGTGTTTGAAGGTCGGCAAGCATAAGTTCGGTGTTGATAATTTCCATATCGGCCTCTGGTGCGACGGTATCATTCACATGAACAATATCGTTGTTCACAAAGGCACGCACCACATGTATGATAGCATCACACTGCCTGATGTTTGCCAGGAATTGATTGCCTAATCCTTCACCCTTTGAAGCACCTGCTACGAGCCCGGCGATGTCGACAAACGTCACGGTTGCAGGGATAACTTTTTCAGCGCTATATAATGTTTGCAGTTCGATTAAGCGCGGGTCTGGCACAGGCACAATGCCTGTGTTTGGCTCGATGGTGGCGAAGGGGTAGTTGGCAGCCAAGATTTCAGAATCAGTGAGCGCATTAAAAAGCGTCGATTTCCCGACGTTTGGCAGGCCAACGATACCTATACTTAACATTTAACCCAATGTCCGACTGGTTAGAGCTAATATTCGATTGGGTTGGAACGCTTGAGTTGCTATACTTAACATCTAAACTAACCTTTTCTGTCGCAAGAACCGGTATGCGTCCCCATACACTCACTTCTTCTTTCGTTGCGACGACTTTAGTAACTACTTTTTGGACGATTTCTTTCTTCTCGGCAAAATCCAAGTCTTCTACTAATTTTATCACGCCCCCAGCCAATTCCTCTAGAGGTAGAGAGGGTTTGTTGGCTATTTCGTCTTCGATAGTCTTAATCTCTTCTACAATACTATGCGAACTTTCGCTAATCTCGTGCTTACGTTCTTTGTACATCTGTTCAGTTATTTCACCTTCGCCAAAGAGATTGAGGAAGCGTTGGTGTTTCTCATCAAGCCCTCGCAACCGTTCCTTGAGACGAGCTAACTCTGATTGGAGAGGCGATACTCGCTCATCTTGCCACTTCTTGGCTTGTTCAAAAACTAGCTCTGGCTGTTTGAGTAGACTTTCTAAATTACTCCACACTAAATCATCTAGCACGGGTACATTTATACCGTGCAGATAGCAGTTCCGTGTACCTTTACCGTTATTGAGCCTATCGGTACAACGGTAATAACGACTACCATTGGCGGGGTCGCCAGTGCGGGCAAGCCCACAAGGGCAGTAGATTGCACCGCCAAGAAGATATTTATTCTTACTGTTGTTGCGTGGGGCATAACGTTTATTTCGTGCAAGCTGTTCCTGAACTTTCTTGAAAAGTTCTGGTGTGACAATTGCAGGAACTTCAACCATCATCCAATCTTTCTTTGGTCGAGCAACACGGCTACCTTTAACGGTTCGTCGGTATTTTTCTACCTTACGAGGGTTCTTCGTCTCGACGGATTCCGTTTTATTATAATAGTGCTCGCCCATGTATGTAGTATCTCGAAGCATCCTATCGAGCACGCTAGTAGACCAATACTTTTTCTTGCCTTTTAACGGGGGAATACCGAGTTTGTACAACCTTGCTCGTATTGCATATTTGCTCAAAAACTCCTCGCCGCACCATGTGTAGATGTCTCTCACGACAGCAGCTTGCTTCTCATTGATAGAGAAGTAACCGTCACGAACATTCTTGATACGAGCATGATAGTCGTAGCCGTATTTTGGGTTGTAGCCTAGTAGTTTTTTGTTCTCATTTACTTTTCTGACTTTACCGATACGCATACGCTCTGTAATCTTTAGACGTTCATACTCGTGGAAGATTCCCATAACGCCACCCATGAGCCGTTCTTCATGACTATCGCCATTGATGTCATGTAGGCTGATAAACTCGACCTGTGCCGCTCGTAGACCGTCTAGGATAATCTCCTGATAGACAAACCTACGGGCAAGTCGCCCTCGGTCATAAGCATAGACAACTTCAAAGTTGCCGTCTGCTGCGTCAGCTCGCATTTTATCGAGTGCCGGACGTTCAAGTATTGTGCCACTCCACCCATCATCTTGATAGATACAATCAGGGGAGAGGGCATTACCGTCTGCCTCAACTCGCTTTAGTAGTTCTCCCTCCTGATTTTTAATTGTCTCCTCTTTTTCTTGTTCAGTTGTACTGACTCGCATATATATTGCTGCACGTTTCATTACTTTAATCCTCCTTGTGAATATGCTGCTACTAATTTAATTCCGTTTACTTGAAGCCATAAGTGGACAGACAGGAAGCAATCCATTCTCCTGCCAATTCTGGCGTAATCGCTGACAATAATGGCAGCAGGTTTAGACTCCTCTACATGTTTTACAAGCTCTTTGAATCCTCGTCGCTTGAAGGGGTGAGTGTTGCCGCTTGCAATGTCATTGTAGATTGCGACGGGCTTATAACCGTGCTGTTTAGCAAACGCCACAAGCTCGTTCTCGTGCTCCGCCATCCTATTAGCCTTGATGTCTTGGGTTGCATTTCTGTTGTAAATTATCGCTCGTTTTTCTTCTTGGTTATTCATAATTATCTCCTTAGTAACTTGTATTGTTGTATTTATTACCATATTATATATTTTATATTCGGTGAGAGCTACCATCAAGGGTCATTGCCCTGACTTACCTCTGTTAGTTTGTCAAACAGATAACCGTACACGGTATCAAGTGCAGTAGTTTCTTGTTCGTCGAATCGGTACTCGTAATGAGTATTACTCGTCGGTTTTTTAGCCTTATCTTTAGAACCGAGAAAACTATCGTTACTATTACTTACTCGTTTATTCGTTTTAGGCTCGTCCATCACTGCACACCCTCGCCGAGACTGTATAGCTTGGTATTTCCTACACCTGCGACGGGGGGAGCGAGTAGTCCCTCTGCGACCCATCTATTTAATAGGCTACGCAGTGTGTGCTCGTTGGTTTTTATATCGAGTTTCTCAAGCTCTTCAATCAAGTCCTTTTGGCGTAGCTGCTTATTCTGCGAGAGTAACTTAATGACGGCGGAACGTAGTATCTCTGACTTATCAATCTTCGATTTAACAGCTCCTAGATACTCGAATCGGAACTCCAACTCGTCGGCTGATACTTTCACTTCGAACGGGTCAAGCTCGACATCGTATCGCTGCTTAGTCTGGTCAAAATAGAGATACCACTTATCTTTACGGATTACTCCAATATGGCTATCTACTGCTGCAAGGATATCTGACGAACCTCGCATTTCATTGCCAGAGCCACCATTCATCGCCCCCTGTTTACGATTGTGCTGCGTTACCAATACGGCTACATCTGCTTCCGTGAAGCGTCGTAGTTTTCTGAATACTTTAGACATCTCACGAGCACTATTCTCGTCGGCGTCGTGTATGCGTATCAGGGCGTCAATTATCACGAGCTTGATACTCCGTGCTTCACACGCCAGCAAGGCTGCGTCAATGTGTTTATCGTCGAGCTGGAAGCCCTGTAATGCTACGAAGTGTATTGGCAAGTCTGCCGTTGCCCCTAGTTGATACAGTCGCTTTTGTAATAGTCGCTCACCATTCTCCTCGTCAATGACAAGAACACTTCCTTGTTGAGTGTTGAACTGTCCGAATAGCGGCTCTCCTCGTGCCACGGACAGTGCGATTTCAAGCAATGTATACGTTTTGAATGAACGTGATGTGCCAGAGAGAATTGTTATCGAAGCGTCAGGTATAAGCCTGTCTACGATGTATTCTTGTTCTGGATAATACTGTCCCATCAACTGGTCCAGTGGTTTTATACTGATAGGGTTCATAACCCCTCCTAATTTGTTGTGGAGCTGTTAGACGGGCTTGCTAATGTCGCAGCTCCTGCAAACCTACTATCAACTATATGGGGGTAGCTTAAACGGTTACATGGACAAACAATGGGCAAGTTATTTGTCCTATAAAGTAAGGGGTCGGTGTATCTATTTCACAGACTTACGTTTATAGATTTTATGAATATGGCTATATAGGTCAGAGTTGGCAGTTTGCCGAGGAAAATACTTTCGTGCAATCTGGACAGTCTTCATTCCAGCATCCATGTCTCTGACTATGCCTAAATCCCGTTCTCTATTGGTGTCAACTTTCGGTTTACGTTGTGGCTTACCGACTAGGGGAGCTATGTGTTTCCAAGCGTCGGCATACTTCTTCCTACTCGAACCTTTCGGAATACGCAGAATAACATCACCGTTTGAATCAATGCTGTCTATGACAATATCTAGGTCTGTATAAACAGAGTAGGCGTTATCAACGTACTCCTTGTTTATTACCACGTTCTCTACTATCAGATACCACGATTCATCGAGCGAGAATTGCTTGAGAATGTTCTCAATCATGAAGCGTAAAAACACCATTTTTCTTAGGCTGGGGTCGTGATAGCCGAGGTAGCCAGTAGCTCCTTCTGACATGTCTTTGATGATGTCTTCATATATCGCAGCCTCCTCAGAGGTACTGGCAGATTTAAGCTCTTTGGCGGCATTTTCGATAATCTCTTGTGATTCCGTAGCCGCTTTTTCATCGTATGTAATCAGCCCCAACTCAATCAGCTCCTCACGACTGGGGGTTCGCATAAGACGTTGGATTGCACTAGATGATGGTTCAGAATAAATCGGTTGCTTATTTGTCAGGCCAAGTTTTTTTCTGGTTTGATTGATGGCAGAAATGAAGTCGCTGCTTTGTAAGAGGAAGGGTAGTTTGTCATCTCTAAGTTTTTTACCGTCATCAATAGAGCCGCTTGTCAGACCGAGGTTTAGCCAGAACAACTCACTGCCAATATCGCCTAGAGGGTGAATCTTATCGTCAGCCATTGAGATTATTATAACCGTTGAGACATCATTCAGTGTTAGGGCTAAACGTATTTCTCACTGTTCTCCCACTGTTTTTGTGAAAATTACTATATAATAAAAATGTCTTACGCTTAATAAAATAATAGCAGTGGTTTTCGTTTCAGCTTCGGCTGCTAGCGGTTTTGCTCTTGAAATGGGCACCGTGTAAACAGTTGGGGCAAAACCCGCTGCTATGGGCGTAAGACACCTCACGGTGTCCTTTTTATTTGGAGCCGAACAACAACTAAGCGAGTCAGGAGGCTCTAAGTGAATACAAAAGAGAAAAAGTCAGTATTTAAGCGGTGGTGGTTCTGGGTCATTGTCGTTATCGTACTCATCGGTATCGGTGGTGCGGCAGGTGGTAACAAGGGCGATACTGCAACTAACACGGGTAGCAACAACGGCTCGCAAGACCAAAAAGCAGAAGAAAAGACCGAGTTCAAGATTGGTGAAACTGCCACTTTTGATGACAAGTCAATTACTGTTACCGACGTACAACGCAACTACGACACGGGCAACCAGTTCGCTCAGCCGGAATCTGGCAAAGAGTTCGTTATCGTAACCGTTAATATCGTGAACAATAGCGATTCTAATCTTGACTACAATACCTTTGAGTTCAAAATGCAGGACTCAAATGGCGTTCAGCAGAATGAAGCAATCACTGCACTTTCAGAGGGTAAGCTCAATAGTGGCTCACTCGCTAAGGGTGGTAAAGTTACTGGTAAGCTCGCCTACGAAGTGCCAAAAGACGATAAAGGTTTGAAACTGCTTTATCAGAACTTTAGCTTCTTCGATAACAAGGCAATCACTTTTAACTTGCAATAGCAGGAGAATAGCAGGAAGAATACCCGCTGTGATAGGCGGGTTTTCTATGTCTCGTATTGAGTCGTCTTGATAAAGCAAATATCATTAACATATGAAGCCAATTCGTTCATTTCGTGCCATCTGTCGAAGCCGCAGCCTAACTATATCGCAGACCGACACATTGCAATCCCTCGTAGACCAGCGTAAAGGCGTCTTACATCCGTACTGGATTCAATTAGCACTCTATATGCCATACGATTTCGCCAAGTGTTTACACGACGAATTAGTCGAGAATGAGTGGGCGGTGCCTGATAAAGTGGAAATTGACGGTACTGTTTGCGAGTCTGAATTAACTAGTAGTGAAATAGAGATATTAGCCCAAATCGAACTGCAAACTAGTAACTATTTCTCATCGTATTAATAAGAAAATCTAACGACACAGGTTATTATCAGATAACCGCAAAACACGCCTAGCAAAACTTCGCTGTAAATAGTACAATCATGACAAGCGTTTCACGCCAGACCTAAACCGTACTCCGTGCGGCATGGTTGAATAATCCACAAAGAGAAACAGCTCGTCATGAGTACTTCTCTTTGTGGTCATTGCTGGAAACGGCAATGGGTGGCTCTCGGGCTGCCGCTCGTGGCGAGCTTTTTGGTTCGCCGAAACCATCAACAAAGATACCCCAGAGGAGGCGGTGCCATGTCAGAACCACACAAAACAGAACAGACAGAGAGTCAGGGGCTTGCGGTTGCGTCGCTAGTGCTTGGTATTTTAGCAATTATTACATGTCTTGTTTGGTATATCGGTATTGTGCTTGGTGTTTTGGCTATCATTTTTGGAGCGGTATCGGTCAAGAAACGAGGTCGCAAAAAGGCGATTGCAGGAATTGCAACAGGTAGCATTGGCGTTATTTTGAGCTTACTCATTGTTTGGGTGGTATCGGCAGCACTACCTAGCTTGCAGAAGAGTCAGCGAGACACCGCACGCAAAAATGACGTTTCAGCCTTAGTAACTGATGTATTGTCATTCCAGACAGAGAATCGAGGACAGCTTCCGAGTGCAAACGACCTAACTACCTCTAGTCTTGCTCAAGTTACTTCTATTGCTGGCGAGGGCGAACCAACGACCGATAAAGCCGTGCTCAAGACTGGTGTAAATTGCGACGGCGTATCGTCTACTCGAAACTATTCAATCACTATTTTGCTAGAAAGCGGTTCGCCCTACTGTCAGGGTTCGTAAAAAGATAACCGTATGGACACACTAAAATCTATCGGCAGCACATTACTGGGAGTAGCAATATTCATCGGAATCATTATTGCAACGGTGTTATTTTTTACGCTTGGTGCAAAGGTGGCATTTACAATCTCACCATTTATAAACTGGTTGGCTGGTATACTGCTTGTCATTAATCTTTTGCTTTTGCTCTTTGCGGTCATACCAAAAGCAAGGGGCGTTGTAGGGCTGATTATTTACATTTCCTCATATGTTTATGGATTATCGGCGTGGATTTACGGACTTGCAGTCACACTCGCATTATGGGGCTGGATTGCAGTTATTATAGGGCTATTTCTTGGTGGGGTTGGAGTTGTGCCAATCGGCATGTTAGCAGCGATATTTCATGGCGAATGGGGTATTTTCTGGACACTACTCCTCACGGTTGTTCTTACCTATGGCTCAAGAATAGTAGGTTACGCATTGGCTAACAGTGCTGATAATCGTAACAATGATAGAGATGACGTGATTGATATTGAGCCTGAAAATGATACTAAACGAACATGGGGAGATTTGGAGTAATGAGTAAAAAAGCCAAAAAAAACCTAAAATTACCAATCTTTTTGATTATCGGACCCGCACTGGGATTGGTGCTGTCAATCTTTATTTATGCAATCGTTAACTTTATATTTTCAGGTGTAACTGCCGAGCCGACATCTACATCAGATATGAGCTTGTCGGACGGTGCGAGTATCGCTCAAGGAGTAGATAGCAGTGCTGACCTTTATGGAGATTCTTCGATGGTTCGCACTATTTCAAATGTCTTACTGTTTCTTCTTGGTTCAGTAAGCGTATTGGCATTTGTGCCATGTTTAGTTTTTGGGATTATTATTCTAAACAGGCGTCGCAACTCACAGGGAGATGATACACCTATGACTAAAAACAAAGAGTCTAGGGATTGGGGAGATTTAGAATAATGCAGCTTCCACACTCAAAAACTCGTCAAACGTATATAGACCAAGTTAAAGTCATTGAAGCAAACCTCAAAGATGCAACCTCTGGTGAGAAAGACAAGGCGTTACTGACTCAAGTTCAGAAGCGGCTTGATTCTTTAGCTGAAAAGTATCAATTCAGTGAAGAAATCGGCACGGCTAGATATAAACTCTACGAATTACAGGCGTTAGTCCATTATTTTAACGGTTACGATGACGACGCACTCGATTTTATCAATCAGGCGATAGAAACACGAGGCGAAACGTATGCCAAGGCGGAGAAGCTCAAGAAGCAGTTATCGCTCGGCGACCAGTACGTTACAAAGACTACCAATCCCGACAAAATGACGAAGGAGCAGCAACGTAAGCATAAAATTGGACTTGAGGGCTGGTTGGCATTGTTCATCGTAGGGCAGATTTTGGCGTTGCTCATTACGGTATTCAGGTTTTTCTCCGACGGCTTTATGTCGTCGTCTGACATATCAGCCCTCAACGAATACGAGCATGGACTTGGCGATACCCTACAAGCCCTAACAGCGTTCGAGAACACTGCTGTTATCGTATATGTGGCACTTCTCATTACTATGCTTGTGTTGTTATTCCGCAAGCGTAAATTAGCAAAGCCATTTGCAATTGCAACGCTGATATTCGCAGCAGTATACGGAATCATAGATTATGCAACAGCGTCATCTGTTTTTGAGTCATCTGGTCTTGCTGGAAATGCCGAGATACAGTCAATGATGAGTAAATATAGCGGTGACGTAGGTAGAAGCGTCATAGGGGTGTTAATTTGGGTACCGTACTTCCTTATATCTAAACGTGTAAAAAGGACACTCACGAAATGACGCAGCACAAAGAAGACTATTCATGGGTGTATATCGGACTTGCGGTACTTATCGGCGGTGCGATTCTATATTTCCTCTTTTTATCACCTAGCTCTGGCTATGTAACGGTAAAATATCGTGATGACAAAGTAAACATTTCAGCAAGTAATTTTGAGCCGTTAAATAAATCAGACTCGACGGTTAAAGGTGCATGGTACGACAGTAGCAACGAATACATGGTCATAAAGTTGAGCGGTACATATTATCACTACTGCGGTATGCCAAGCGGTGTGTGGAGCGGTCTAAAAGCGGCTTCATCTCCATATGAATATTATCAAGACAGTATAAAGGGCGATTTCGATTGTCGGGTTAATCCAGTTCCGAGTTATTAGTGATGAAAAACGTAGTCTCTGTTAACAAATACCTACTAGCAAGCCTGATTATTGCTGCATTAGCAGTTGGTAGCTACGCAGGTTTTTACTATACAAACCAACACTACCAAAGCAAAGAAGCGAAAGAATTGAGCCAAGAAGCCGAAACCGACCAGAAGAATCTGATATGCGAAGCACGAGTTCAGCGTGGCAAAATAGGCGACGTTAAAAGTGATTACTTTATTTTTGAGCGAAGTGAAAAGCAAGAGGATTGTGAAAGGTTTATAGAATACAAAAATATTTCAGATGACACCGAAAGCTATTGGATGGGATTCTAGGGCTATACTTAGGATATGGATGGCGAATATCTAACGGTGCTTTATAGACAAATGATGGACGCCTGGTTCAGCTCGCTAAAAGTCGGTGATACAGTCTACAATTACAGTGACGACAGACCTGATAGGGGCACGGTCGGAAAGCTGCGTGAAGGCGTTATTAAAGAAGTCCACGACAACGGCAGATATGACCGCTATGTCATCGTCGACAACCTTACGACGGGCAGACAAAACAAGTGGGGTGACTATGCTCTGGTAAAACCGCCAGAACTCGAAGCAGTATCCGAGAAGTTAACCCAGCTGCACACAGTAAGCGAGGCTGATTTACAGTTACTGCAAAAGCCAGAGAAAACAGAACAAACTATCAACGAAAAAGCAGCAAAGGCTGACTATGAACATCTTCTCGAAAGAGCCAAAGAGCTACTGAAAAATGACGATATACAGCAAGGTAAATGTAGTGGTATATATGGGGCATTTAATAAAAAGACTGGCGAGTGTATTTATATTGGTAAATCACGTTCTTCTATCTCTACTCGCTGGCGTGAACATGCTCGGTTTTGGAAAAAGCTACGACCGATTCACAGGCAGCCACTCCTGACGCAATACCTCCATTTTTTCAGCGACCAGATTGAGTGGAGAGTATTGCTACCTGTTGCGAGTGATATAAATAATGACTTGCTCGAATACAGTGAACGAAGACTCTTTGAAAAGTATCGCCCTATTGCGAACTCAATTATTCCAAACGGCACGTTCTACGGTAGGAGCGTGATGGAGGGCGAGGGCGACTCTATTTCAGTATCAGAGTGGAATCCCTGTATGGTTGAAATCAGAATACGCAAGGGACAGTTTAACGGTTTCTCGGATGGCAAGAGCCACTTTGACAGCGACATAGGTGACGACGCAAAAACTACTCCTATATAAGTAAGTCGTTTTCTCGGTTTCTTTATACTGGATAATTCTGTTGTTCATTCTAGAGACAGAAGCCACGGACGGTATAATGAAATTAGATGCCGACACATACCAGAATAATGCCCGAAAGCCTGAAAGAATCAATCGCTCATTTTGAGAGCTTAATTATTGATATTGAAAAAGAGATGGACGGTGCGAGTGTACCGAAAGGTAATTCTACCCGTTGGCAAATAGCTTCAACATCGCTCTATCTCGCAACGCAACACGCTAGAGCGATATGTATATTGGTGCAACGCCACGATAATGAAGCCGCTGGACTGCATCTACGAGCATTGTTTGAGGTCTACATTCGGCTGGTGTATATGTTGTCAAAAGCCGATGAGTCACGCTTACTGGCAGTCCTGTATGCCGACGCCGTAAGCTACGAGCGATACAGTAAAGATGTGAAGAAGGTGAACCTAGATGCGTACGAGTCAACACCGAGTGAGGTACAAGACCGCCTGAACCAGTTAAACAATAGGGTTGAAGTGCATATCAAGGACACGAAGCAGCAAGAGAAAGTGTATCGCAAGCAACTAAGGGCAATGGACCATACGGAGTTCCTAGACGATAAAAATAAGCTCAAGTCGGGCGATAGCCTAAGTCGGCAACTCTCTATAAAGTATATGTGCAGATGTCTCCAAGATGTTAACGGACAGAACTTACTAAAAGAATATGCCTCAATTTACAGCAACTTGTCGATGTACGCTCATACAAGCACTGTGTATTTAGCGAAAATGGTTCACAAACAGCCAAACGGTAATATCCGAATCGGTACAGTGTCTGGTGAAGAAAATGAAGAAGTCTCCATACGCAATATCGCCACGGCACACCATTACCTAGCGGGAGTTATTTTGCAGTGTTTGCGTGAGAGGGGTCTATCGCAGAAGGAGCTAGATGATAGGCTAAACGCTCTAGAAAACACCAAAAGTAAATATGACGAGTTTCTAACAATTTAGTCACTAAACATAGAGGGTTCTTTCAATAGCAGTAATGTATTCATCGGAATAGCCACGACCGCCGTGGTCGGTGCTCGGCATACGCAACTTTAGCTCGAAAGGCAATTGTGTTGGAACTTTAATATGCCGATAGACAGACTCATTTGTATCTATTGTAACAGAGGCGAATATTTTGTGCGAATATCTTTTGCCACAAGAGATAATGTGGTACCATAAGCGTAAACGAAAGTTCGTAAATATAATATGGCGCTAGCAGATATAAATAAAAAGATTTTGATACCACTAGTATTTGTCGTGCTTGTTTTGATTGGCGTAGCTATGTGGACATGGACCTATTATCAAGCAGTCGGTTCAAATACAGCCGATACGAATGACGCTTCAGCCACAAGCGCACAAAAAGAAGAGAAGTCACTAAAAGCCAAGCTAGATACTGCTTCTTCGAGCAAAGATAAGGCAAAGGCCTATAGCGATCTTTCGAATTTTTATGCTAATCAGCCTGAGGCTGGCGACGAGTCGGTATCCTACGCGAAAAAAGCAGTAGAGCAAGAGCCGACTGCTGATACGTATGCTCAACTAGCGTTCGCAGCTGAGCAGGCAGGCGATGTCGAGCAGGCAATTGAAGCTTACGAAAAGGCTGCTTCGATGAGTGAAAAGACTGCACTCGATGATGGCCGGAGCGACTACTCGTACTATATGATGCAGGCACGTTTGCTTAGGGAGTCACAAGAATGACACATGCACTAAAACGATACGTAACACTACCACTATTAGCATTGTTGATGGCGTTACCTTTATCGTTTTACGAAGCACAACCAGCCGCGGCTTTATCAGGAACGGGCTACTTCACGGGTAGAACTGGTAGTTGGTTCTCTGGCTACGGAGGAGACGTGCTTTCAGGTCGACCTGGTCGTAACGCGTTGCAACCTTCTAACTATGCAAGTAAAAACGCATTTATCAATTTTATTCGTAATCAGCTTGGCGGCGGTGGCAAAGACCGTGTGGGTGCAGCGTTTATCGTGAACTTAATGCTTGATGCTGATGCACCAGGTGGTTGGGCAAAAGATCGTTCACCAAGTGCGGCGATGGTAAATGATTGGGAGGCACGATTGCGTGATAGCAGTGTAACCATGAGCGTTGTTAATGGTGACCCAAATGCGTATGGTCGAATTTCGTTTTATGACCCAGGTATCAATGACGACTTCTTCACTAGTTATAACTCTGGCTCGCGTGCGTTGCTGCGATTCCATCAAGGTGGAAGAGTCGTCGCGGTGGTTGAGATACCGTGTGGAAACCCAGTTGGTGGGCTAGCCGGTCTTGACCCGCTTCCTTTCAGAAATGATCCCGAATCAACCGTAACAGCGACCGCTACTCCAGGACAAACCGTGACCTTTAGACACAGGGTAACAAACATTGGTGCGGGTAACATGGAACGTCGGCTTAATGCCTATGCAGAGTGGAATGGTGGCGTGAAAGCTGGTGATGGCGTGCGACGAAATTGTGATGTAGCAGGTGGTCTTAATGCTGGCCAAACAGATAACGGCTGTAACAACGACTATACAATACCTGCAGGCGCGACCGTAGGGAGTGACTACTGTCAGCGTCTAGTGGTCTCACCACATTCAACGAATGATTCCGGCAGTATTGCCAGTACGCGTGCTTGTGTGCGGGTAGTCGGAGCGTGGGATGTAACGCCTACTTCGACTCGTAACTCGTCGGCGGTTGGTAGCGCTGGAGCGGCATATTCCATTACGCACCGTATACGTAATAACGGTCCGAATAATGTCAACCAAGCAGGTAGAGGCTTTATAGAAGTTCGTGTAGAAGAGCGGCTTCGTACTTTTGCCGGCGATACGACTGGTTGGTCAACGCTTTCAAATGAAGCGAATATTAACTCACTCGCTAATGGTGCGATTGTTACCTATGCAAAATCAGGCAATCTACCAGCTGCTTTCGATGCCGACGATCAATACTGCCAGAGAATTGTTGCAACATACGGCACAAGCAACAACGCGGTGCGCACGTCTAACCCTCCTGCATGTATCGCTGGAAGCGTAAATTACGAGCTGACGCCTGAAGTTACCGTTAATCCGAGCATTGGCATTGAAGCAGGTGCGAACGTAACAGCTACGCCATCGGTTAATAATGCAGGTTCAATTGCCACCAGCGGTACACAATGGGAGCTGGTGCAGTTTATCGTTCCGTCAGGTAGTGCAGTGCCCGGTGAATCAACAGGTGCCGGTGGTGCCTGTGGGTACTACGGTTTCGGTTGCGTATCCAGGGGCGCAGGTACTGGTTCGTTTGGTCCAGGCAATCCATCCGCCTTTACGTTTGCCTCGGGCGCCGCGTACGGACCGATCAGCTACGCTATACCTGATGACGCGACGGTAGGCACAAAGTATTGTTTTGCACTAGCGGTGCAACCGTTTGAGGAAAGTAGTGCTGATTGGCGGTATGGTGAGCCAGCTTGTGTTCGAGTCGGTATCAAGCCAAAGATTCAAGTACTTGGCTACGATTTGGTCACCGGAGGCGAAGCGAATACTAGTGTGACGTCACGAGCGGCTGGCCAATATGGCAGTTGGACTGAGTATGGTTTACGCGTGACGCTGGATGTGAATGGCATGGGTTCAGGTAACTCACTGGCTAATGGAGCAAGTGGGGCGCTTGCCAACTGGAGCACGCTCACATTCGCTAACACACCAACGCTGGGTAACTTCGGTGCCTTCGTGCCATTCCCAACGGTTAACACGAGCACTGCCGCAACGTTTGGTGATGGCACCACGTTCCCGAACGGTACTTGTGGTAATACTGGCCGTCATATTTGCGTAGTGACAGGCATGGCTGTTATAAACGGTAACATTAGCTACGCGAACGATTACGCGACAATTTCGAACATCCCAGAGGTAATTATTATCGCGGATGATATTGTGATAGCTCCAACCGTGACTCGAATCGATGCTTGGTTAATAGCAAAAGACAGCGATCCGACAGACGCTACGGATAAAGGTAGGATAAGCACGTGTAGCACGGTTCCTAGCTTCACGCCTATGACCACCGCCGCGCTCACTGTTGACCGATACGGATGTGATAACCCGCTTCGCTTCAATGGGCCAGTTGCCGCGCGAACTATTTACCTCTATCGAACTATGGCTGCATCTGGACCAACCGATAACCCAGCTACACCTGCGGAAGTTTTCAACTTGCGTGCGATTAACTTCCTGTCAGCCTTCGGTAACCCTACTGGCGGCAACCCTCGAGCGAACACTGATAGAATCACGCAGTTACCACCTCGATTTTAACGCTTGCTCACCTGATACTGCTTATGTATAATGAGGGATAATATGGCAATACTAAAAAGCGTGGGCGACTTTTTTGCACTAGACATTGGTACCAATGCAGTGCGCGTTGTTCAATTGTCTCAAAGTGGTCAAGATACTTGGAACTTGGTTCACTATGGCTACGCACCGGTAGATAACAAAACGACCGCGTCAGACTCTCCAGAAGCCCGACGTCGCTTAGGTGAGATTATCATGACAGCGATAGGACAAAGTGGTATTAAACTACGTGATGTCGTGATTGGTCTACCGTCTCAGAAGACATTTACCACGGTGATTGATGTGCCTACGATGAGTGAAGCCGATCTAAAAAGCACGATTAAATATCAGATAGACCAGTACATTCCTATGTCGGTAGACGAGGCTAAAGTAGACTGGAAGCCACTTGGCCAATCGTTGCATGATCCAAAGCAACAAGAAGTGTTACTTACGAGCACTGCAAAAAGCTACGCCGAAGATCGTCTTGAGTTTATTGAGAGCCTTGGGCTAAACGTGATCGCTGCCGAACCAGACCCGATAGCAATGATTCGCTCACTGCTTCCACGTACGATCACCGACGCACGTTTAATTGTTGACATGGGTGAACTATCAACCGATATCGCCATTACCTTTGGTGACGCGCCTCGACTCGTACGAACAATACCAGTAGGCTTGAGCTCACTACTCAAGGCAATTGTACAGAATTTGAACGTACAAGAAGACCAAGCGCGGCAGTTCGTGCTGAAATTTGGCCTCGCACCAGACCGTTTGGACGGCCAGGTGCTACACGCACTTGAAAGCACGCTTGATAACTTTACCAGTGAGCTAACGAAATCAGTTAAGTTTTTCCAAACACGCTATGCCAGCACTACTGTTGGTGGTATTTTGCTTGCAGGCTACGCCAGTAGCATTCCTCGTTTTGGTGAGTATGTTTCTGCCAAAACTGATGTGCGCACCGAGGCGGCCAACCCGTGGCAAAAAGTACGTGTCTCGCAGGCTGACCAACAACAATTGCTTCCGATTATGCATGAATTCGCCACCGTTGTAGGGCTCGCTCAAAGGAGCGGTTCATGATTGAAGTAAACCTTATTCCTGACGTAAAGCTCGAGCTGTTGAAAGCGCGTAAAGTACGCACAAACGTTATTTCGCTATCGATACTTATTACTATTGTCACCGCCGGTGCTGTTGCTTTGTTGGCATTTTATGTATTTGTGGTGCAAACTGTCGCGGGTGCGCTAGCGGATACGGCAATTAAAAACGAATCTGCCAAGCTTAAATCAGTTGACGATTTAGCGCAAACGTTGACCATCCAAAATCAAATGGACAACATCACTCAAATGCATGACAAGAAAAATTTAACATCGCGTATTTTCGATATACTCAAGACAATTGTTCCAGAGGGTAAAAACACCGTTGCGATATCCAGCGTGAAGCTTGATACCGAAGAAGGCACTATTACCCTGGAAGCCGAAGCTTCGAACGGTTACGAAGCACTCGAAGTGTTCAAGAAAACCATCGCTGAAACTACCTTTAGCTACAGTGAAGGTGGTGACATCCAAAATCCTATCAATATCGCGACAGAAATTAGCGATGGTCAGCGTCGTTATGCTGAAGATTCAGATGGCAACCGTGTGCTACGCTTTACACTAAGCTTTGCGTACGCAGAAGAGCTATTCCTGCCAACCTCCGAGCGCGGTCAGATTAATGCGCCCGACAAGCAGAACGCGACAGACTCTGCTACCGGTGTACCAAAGAGCTTATTTACTAACCCTTCAGAAGACGGGAGTAACCAATAATGGCCGACAAAGATGTCGCGCTTCGTAAGCGCCAGCAAATTGAAAAAGCCGGCCGAACGATGTTCTTGTGGGTTGCGGCTGCGGCTGCGGTGGTAGGCATTGCTGCTGTTTTAGCGGTATCACTCTTTCAGCGGCTGGTATTTAATCAAAAAGTACTCAACGCAAAGAACGAGACAATCTCTGTACTCCGCGACAACAACGCCGTCGTCAATGACCTAAAAGACAACGTAAGAGTGCTTAACACCAACAGTGCGCTTCTAAATACCGACAGGTCAGAAGGCACGGAGCCAATTGCGGTCGTGCTTGATGCACTGCCTTCACAGCCAAACTCTTCAGCGCTGGGTGCTTCATTGCAGCAAAAATTGCTCGATGTGGACGGCGTTGTGATAGAGGCTCTAACGGTTACTCCAATTGCTGGCGTTGAGGATACTATCGACACTGGTGATAACGCTTCGACCGACAGTGATACAGGTGATAACGAAATTCGCTTCCAGTTTACAGTTTCTACGAAGGCCAATAAGGCAAGTGCACTAAAAGAGGTATTAAAGCGAATCGAGCGATCAATTCGAGCAATCGACATCTACCAATTATCTGTAGAACAGCAAAACGATTCAATTAGTCTGAGTGTTGAAGGACGCGCCTTCTTTGAGCCTGAAGTGACCGTAGAGCTCAAGAAAGAGAGTATAAAGCCATGAAGAAGACCGACATAGCAATGATTATCCTCATCGCCTCAATTAGCGTTGGTTTGGCGTACGCGACCGTCAGCGCCATCCCTGGTCTTCAGTTGAGCGATGACCCAGTGCAGGTACCAACTATGGAGCGTTACAGCGCTGACGTAAAAGAGCCAGACCCAGCAATATTTAATGAAGATGCGATTAACCCAACTGTTGATGTAACCATTGGCGGACAGTCAACAAGTGATGATTAGGGAGGTGAGGTGCGATGGCCTTACTAACCACTGAGATACAAGAAAAACTACTGAGCCTGCTAGTCGATGAAGGTTTAGTTGAGAAAAGCGTTATTGAGGCATCTCAAGCTGAATCACAGAAGACTAAAGAGCCCATTATTAGCGTACTTACCAAACAGGGTACGATTGACGATGAGCTACTAACACACGCACTTGCTCAGGTATCGGGCGTTCCGTATGTTAATTTGCGCACTACTTTGATTGATGAAAATATCTTGAATCTTCTTGCGGCCGACATTGCCGAGCGATTTATGGCCGTACCACTTGCTGAGGTACAAAACCGTCTTGCCGTGGCGATGATTGACGCTAACAACGTTCAAGCCGTCGACTACTTAGCAAACCTCATACAGCGGCCTATCAAAGTATTTATGGCCTCTGAAGCTGGTGTGAGGCATGTTCTTGATCAATACAAGGCCGACCTTTCGACTGTTGACGAAGCAGCCGTACAAACAGAAGAAGATTCAGCTGCTGAGAAAAAAGCAAACATCAAAACGATTGTGCAAGACTCACCAATCAGCCGTGCATTAAGCACTATCTTAGAGTATGCAGTGAAAACCCGAGCAAGCGATATTCACATAGAACCGTTAGAAAAGGCGCTAAAAATTCGCGTGCGAGTTGATGGTGTGCTTCGTGAGGTAATGCAACTGCCAAAATCAATCGAACCTGCTTTGGTAAGTCGTATAAAAATTTTGTCCAACTTGAAGATAGATGAGCACCGAACACCTCAGGACGGTCAGTTTGCGATTGAGGTATCTGAGAAAGAAGTTGACCTTCGTATCGCCATTAGCCCAGTAGTCTGGGGCGAGCAAGTCGTGATTCGATTGCTTGATAAATCAGGTAATAGCTTTGATTTGGAAGAAATGGGCTACGCCGGTCGTGCTCTGCGTGCGATTCGAAAAGGCGTGAAAAAGCCAAACGGTATGATTCTGACATCCGGTCCAACTGGCTCGGGTAAATCCACCAGTCTGTATGCGCTTATTAAGGAAATCAAAGATGACAGCATCAACATCGTGACGCTTGAAGACCCAGTTGAGTACAAGATGGAAGGTGTGAATCAAATTCAGGTGAATAGTGAAGTGGGGCTTACGTTTGCGAGTGGATTACGCTCTATCTTGCGTCAAGACCCGAATGTCGTGATGGTGGGTGAGATTCGTGATTCTGAAACCGCTAATTTGGCAGTGCAGGCTGCTCTTACGGGACACTTGGTGTTCAGTACGCTCCACACTAACTCTGCGGCTGGCGTGTTGCCGCGTCTACTCGACATGGGCATTGAGCCATTTCTTATTGCTAGTACCGTAAATACGATTATTGGTCAGCGACTTGTACGGCGCGTTGCACCAAAGCGCGATGCCTATAACTCGACACCGATTGAAACACAGAATATTTTAGCTACCGTTGGCCACTTACTACCAACCACAAAAGACCAAGTAGCACAATTTTCTGAAGACTTAGGGTATAAAGACTTGCCACTTGCCGGCCAAAACGCTTATACTTTAGTCAAGGGGAAGGATACTCCTCAAACACCACGGGGTTACTCGGGGCGAGCAGGTTTATATGAGGTAATGGATGTTAGTGAAGAAATCCAAGACCTGATCGTAAAGCGAGCAACAAGTGCAGAGATTCAGCGTAAAGCTATTGAGCAGGGTATGATTACCATGCGACAAGACGGTTACCTAAAAGCACTTGGTGGATTAACAACAATCGAAGAAGTAAACCGCGTGGCAGCGGATACAGCCTAAGGAAGAGGTGGGAAATGAGTCAAGAGCTACGAATCGAACTACTACTAGAAGAAGTCGTTAAGCGACGTGCAAGCGACCTTCACCTTCAAGTAGGGCTACCTCCAATGCTACGTGTTGACGGTAGTTTGGCGCCAATTGCTGGCTACAATGCGCTTGGTGAAGCGGAGGTAGAGACTCTCGTATTTGCGATTCTCGATCAAGACCAGCAGCAAGTTCTGGCAAAAGACAAAGAATTCGACTTTAGCTTCGCGTTTGGCAACCTAGGACGCTTCCGTGTAAACGCCTTTCACGAGCGCGGCAACTTGGCTGCCGCACTTCGGTTGATTCCAAATGAAATAAAGAACATTATGGAACTCGGTATGCCACAAGTGGTAAACAGCTTTTCTGAATATCCTCGAGGTCTCGTGCTTGTTACCGGTCCAACTGGTTCAGGAAAGTCGACTACGCTGGCTGCTTTGGTTGATAAAATCAACACTGAAAAATCTCATCACATTATTACCATTGAAGACCCGATTGAGTTTACCCACAAGAGTAAAAAATCTGTTGTCGTTCAGCGTGAAGTTCACTATGACACTTACAGTTTCTCGGCCGCGCTTCGTTCAAGCCTTCGCCAAGACCCAGACGTCGTGTTGATTGGTGAGATGCGTGACCTTGAAACTATTTCGGCAGCTATTACTATTGCTGAAACCGGACACCTGGTGTTTGCAACGCTGCACACCAACTCGGCTGCTCAGAGTATTGACCGTATGATAGACGTGTTTCCTCCACACCAGCAGCCACAAATTCGTGCGCAGCTTTCAAACATTTTAATGGCGATCTGTTCACAACGACTCGTACCAGCAATCGGTGGCGGTCGAGTAGTTGCCGCGGAAGTATTGGTGGCAAACCCTGCTGTACGTAACATCATTCGCGAAGGCAAGAGCCACCAGCTCGACGCCGTGATTCAAACCGGTGCAGACCAAGGTATGCAGACGATGGATCGAACATTGGCAAGCCTTGTGCAAGCGGGCACGATTACCTTTGACGAAGCGCGCAACTATGCTGTTGATCTAACTGAATTTGAACGATTGATGAGAGGCTAGTAGATACTACGTGAAGCGATTTAATTACGAAGCAAAAGACCTATCGACGGGCAAGATTGTTAAAGCATCTGTGCAAGCCGATACAGAAAGCGCAGCCGCAAAGCTACTGCTGTCACAGGGTTTTACGCCGCAGAATATCACTGAGGCAAGTGATGACGGAGGGTTTCTTGCGAAGTATACCGGCCGAATTACCACCAAAGACAAGGTGGTATTTAGCCGTCAGATGGCAACGCTTATTGGAGCGGGTCTACCGTTGACACAAAGCCTTCGGACAGTACATGACCAAACTGAAAACAAGAAACTTCAAGCCGTTATAGATGACATTATCGCGGCGGTAGAAGGCGGTAAGTCACTATCTGATTCATTCTCACAACATACAGAAGTGTTTGACAATGTCTTTCTCGCGCTTGTGACGGCTGGTGAGGCCTCAGGAACCCTCGACCAAGCCTTGAAGCGAATTGCCATTCAACAAGAAAAGGATGCAGCCATGATGAGTAAGATTCGAGGGGCTATGGTGTATCCGGCTATCGTGATGGCGGTTATTTTAGGTGTCGTTGTATTTATGCTCGTGGTAGTAGTCCCTCAGGTAAAGAAACTGTATGAAGATTTAGGCCAAACTCTGCCACTTATCACTCAGATAATGGTGTTCGTTGCAGATTTCATTATCAACTTTGGCTGGCTACTTATTATATTTTTAGGAATCGGTATGTACTTCTTTCGACAGTATCTCCAGACGGAAGGCGGTATTAAAGCTAAAGATAGTATAAAGCTTAATGTACCGTTGTTTGGCGTCATGTTTCGTAAGCTGTATATGGCACGATTTGCTCGCACGGGTCAAACGCTGTTGAATACAGGTGTCCCAATGCTCGATATGCTGAAAATTAGCGCTCAGGCAGTAAATAATACAATCGTCGCTGCATCGATTACTCGCGCGGCAGAAAAAGTAAAGGGTGGAAAAGCATTATCGGAGGCGCTCAAGCCAGAAGATTATATTTTGCCATTCGTTCCACAAATGATAAATATTGGTGAGCAATCAGGAAAAATCGATGAAATGATGGGCAAGGCCGCTCAGGTATATGAAGACGAGCTCGACGAGGAAATCCGTTCGATTTCTACCGCGATTGAGCCAATCCTTATGGTGGTGCTAGCGGTTGTCGCTGGTGGTTTAGTAGGCGCGATTTTGTTACCTATTTACGGTTTGGTGAACAACGTAAGCGTCTAGTTCAAAAAAGTTATAGACAATTGTAAGGCAGGGGTGTATGATAACCGTAAGCGGTATATCCCGTAAGCTAACTGTTCATGAAAGGTGGAACACATATGAACAAACGTACACAAACTAGCGGTTTTACCATCATCGAGGTGGTATTGGTGCTCGCAATCGCAGCGCTCATCTTCTTGATGATTTTCGTTGCTCTGCCTGCTTTGCAGCGCGGCCAGCGTGACACGGCACGCAAAAATGATGTCGGTACAATTGCTTCTGCGGTGAACACATACCGTTCGAACAATCGTAACCAACTACCATCAGCGTCGGCTGACCTAGACAGCTACCTGGATGAATTATCACAAGTAACGAGTGTTGATGTGCAAAACGGTGCATCAAGTGGTGACGAAGCAGAAGACACAGCAACGGTTTATACCGAAGCTGAGTGTGATGGACCTGACGCTGTTGACGCAGGCCCTCGAGATGCAGCAGTACGCGCATTCGTAGAGAACGGCGATAACTACTGCCAAGACATCTAAGTAGCAAATAATTCAATACTAAGCGGTAGGATAAGCTCTACCGCTTTTGTTATAGTAGAGTAAGTATGGAATACGTGTTTATAATCTGGATTGGTTTGATATTTGGTTCATTTGCTGGAGCTACCGTGTGGCGATTGCGTGCCAGGCAGCTGATAGAAGATCAAGCAGCAGGTGAGCGAGTATCGAAAAAAGAACTTGCAAAACTGACACCACTTGTCCAGTCGCGGCTCTCAGATGATCGTTCTCGCTGTCTACACTGCCAGCATACGCTTGAATGGTATGATTTGGTTCCGATTGTGAGCTGGTTGAGTTCGCGAGGGCGATGTCGGTATTGTTCACGACCAATAGGCTGGTTCGAGCCTCTTATCGAAATCGGTACCGCTGGATTATTGGTTGCTCTCTATTGGGGGCTACGATCGCATGGCATAGTGACCTCACAAAACCCCTTGATTGATTCGTCACTGTACGCACTATGGCTTGGGGCAGGGGTGTTACTAGTGATCGCCTTTGCGTACGACGCTAAATGGTTTTTACTGCCAGACAGAGTAATATTTCCGCTCATTGCTGTGAGTGGTGTCATTGCGGCGATGCGTATTCTCGAAGCACCCGTGCCAATTTTCGCTGCGTTAGACACGCTTGGGGCGGTTTTGATATTATCTGGCTTGTATCTAGCACTCTGGTACGTATCGAAAGGTAAGTGGGTTGGGTTTGGCGATGTGAAGCTTGGGCTAGCGTTAGGGCTTGCGCTGGGCACCTGGACGCTTGCATTTTTAGCGCTCTTTCTAGCAAACCTTATCGGCACCTTAATCGTTCTACCAAACCTTACTAGAGGAAAAGTGTCGAAGAAAACACAAATACCATTTGGTCCGCTTTTGATTGCAGGATTCGTTATCGCATTGTTATGGGGTAATGTGCTAATAGGTGCCTACACCGAGGCGATGAACGGCTTTACCTCCGTTCTGCTTATGCTATAATGAACCTCAAATGAATACGCAAAAATCATCTGGATTTACGATTATCGAAGTAACTCTGTTTTTTGCTATTTCTGCGGTTCTCGCGGTAGCACTTTTAACTGGCTGGACAGTTCTTATTAACACTCAGCGCTACAGAGACAGTGTGAGTACGGTGCAGGGCTTTTTACAGCAACAATACAACTTGGTCTATAATGTCGAAAATGGCCGTCCAAACAGCTTAGGCTGTGATAGCGCCGGAGTGCGCGATACTGGCCCGAGCGACGCTCGTGGACAATCATTACAGTGTATTATCATGGGTCGATATATACGCATTACCAACGGTGATAACATAGAAGTATTTGGCATTGTCGGCCGTGACAACGTCAATGATGTGACGGCGAGCGATAACGCAGCGATTATTGGTCGAGTGCCTAGTCGTGTCTCAAACACATTGCCGCTTGGTTTTACTGCAAACGAGTTAGCAATCCCATGGGGAGCACAGGTTGTTGACGGCAGCGGAGGTTCAACACCGCAAAATATTGCCATTGCGATTGTACGAGCACCTCTGACCGGCACGGTCCACACGTACACGCAAGTACTTCCAAATGCAACTGACATGCCAAATGTGGTTGATATGGTGGCTTTAGCAAATGAGCGCGAGGACGTGCAACTCTGTCTCAACCCCGGTACAACGTTTAGCGGTGGTCGCATGGGTGTCTCGATAAAGAAATTTGCTTCAACGCAAAGCTCGGTAGAAATATTATCTGATGAGGATGACACATGCTAGGGTCTGGTTCCCGAGGCGACACCCTGATAGAGGTTTTACTAGCAGTAACTATTTTCAGCATGCTTGCAGTGGGGGTTATTACGGTAATGAACCAAGGCACTCATGCGGCCCAGCGCGCGTTAGAGATTACCTTAGTGCGTCAGCAGATTGATGCACAGGCTGAAGCCCTTCGGGCAGCTCAACAAACTGCCGTGACCGACCCGACGGTTTGGAACGATATTACTGGCAGCACAACCCCCGTACGATCAACTAGTGACCCATGCCCAGCACAACCTACAGACGTATCGGGAGCTTTTGTTATGAATGCTCGTAATGCCACGAGAGTGACTGGCGCAAGCTGGCTTAAGTCGCTCAATGCTGCTGGTGCACCGGTCTATGCGCAAGTAGACTATACCGGCACGCCACAATCATATGGCATTTGGATTGAACGAACAGCATATCCTGCTGCAGGTACAACACCTGCTGCATTTGATTTTCGAATTCGAGCCTGTTGGTTTGGTATCGGTATGCCAGCCAATACGCCTATGCGACTTGAGACGATCGTGAGGCTGTATGACCCGGCGTAATCAATCGGCATTCACCTTGGTTGAGTTAATGTTAGCGATGACATTTGTGTCTGTACTGCTGCTTGCAATTGCTATGCTTACTATCCGCATCAATGGGATTTATAACAAAGGAGTTACGCTAAAGGCGGTCAATCAATCTGGCCAGGTAATCGCGAGTGACATGCAACAAACACTAAACCAAAGCAGTTCTACCTCTGTTGCGCAAGTTGGTGATGACACAGGAGGACGTCTGTGTGCAAACAATGTTGTGTATGCTTGGAACTATCCGGCATATTATGGCAATGCCTCACGCTTTAATAAATATGTGGATGGAACCGGTAAAGACGAGATTCGTTTTATTAAGTTTGTTGGCGATAGTACTTACTGCCCAAGCAGTGGAACGCTGCCAGGCGTACCAGATACAGAGGCGACAGACATGCTCTCTGCAAGTGATCGTGACCTTGCGGTGCACAAGTTGGATATCGTGTCGAATGCCGTTACGGGTGACACCAGCCAGACTATCTACGAAATTACGCTTCGTCTAGGTACAAACACACAAGAGATAATCACTGGTGGCAGTTGCGGCGGCATTTTATCTATCAAAGATGATGAATATTGTGCAGTGAATGATTTAGTGTTTACCGCCAGGGCTGGTGCGAAAGACGAAGGAGGTTCTTAAAGCTATGACCAATCGACAACGCGGAGCTGTATCTATCTTTATCGTGGTGTTTACCGCTCTTCTAGTAACTGTAGTAACTGCCAGTTTTGTACAAATTATGCTGCGGGGACAACAAGAAGCTACCAATAGCGACTTGTCTCAGAGTGCTTATGATGCTGCGCTTGCGGGTGTAGAAGATGCCAAACGCGCGCTTATAAAGCTTCGAAAATGTGAACAAGCGACCCCTGGCTCTTGTAACGCGCTTCGTAATGCTATAGAAAGTGGGGAGTGTGAATTCTTAGCTGATCCTAGCGTGGGTATCTCAAACTTTGGCGCTAGCGGTGAGGTCCAGGTCGGCAGCCCAGAGCTTAATCAAGCTTACACCTGTGTTACTGCAGAGCTTGAAACAGACTCTGTTGAGGGTACGATAGAAGGCTGGGGCAGCGATGTAATCAGCCTAGATACAGGAGGCACGCCGTTTACGTACATCGTTTTGTCTTGGTTTAATAACGAAGATATTCCACCGAGCTCGACGGTAACCTATCCCGCTGATACCTCGTTGTCAGCTGCAGGATCATGGTCTGCCTTACAACCTCCGCTTATGCGAGCACAGCTCATACAATATGCCAATGCGGGTGCAACACCTATTGCGCTAAATAGTTTTGACGGTGGTAGTGGCTCTGCGAATGCTCGCTCCTTGTTCCTCATGCCTTCTGAAGGCAGTTCGCCAGACAACTCATTTACTACCCAAGATACTCGTCAAGACACAGGCATTAATTCACCACAGCCTGTGAGTTGTGATAATACATCGCCACAACCGCAGGCATCGTATGGGGGCTATTACTGCCAGGCGGTAATAGCAATTCCATCACCAGAAGGAGGTAGTCCAGCTAACCGTATTGCGTATCTACAGCTATCACCCTACTACAATAACGCGCACTACAGAGTACAACTATACTCTGCAGCGCCTCCCGGAGGTGATGTAGTAACCTTTGACGGTGTACAGCCACGAGTCGACTCTACCGGAAGGGCTAGTGATTTATTCCGCCGTGTGTCAGCTCGAGTAAGCATTGTCGACGACAGTTCTGGAACGAGTTATCCGAATGCTGCTTTATCAGTCGAAAACAACATTTGTAAAAACTTCTTTATCACCGACGAGCCTTCAGCATACAATTCGCTTTGTGAAGCGGAGTAAAGCTACTAAACGTCGCTATGAAACTTTTCGTGCACTTCTCGGAGATGCTCATCCGTCACGTGGGTGTACACCTGGGTTGTGCTGATATTACTATGTCCAAGCATGCTTTGTACTGAGCGCAAGTCAGCACCATTCATCAATAAATCTGTGGCAAAGCTGTGCCGCATAGTATGAGGCGATACGTGCTTTGTAATACCAGCAAGACGTGCATATTTGCTAATCATTCGTTGAATACTGCGTGCAGAGAGCCTGCGATAGTCACCAGTCTGACTAGAGATATTGTTGCGACTATAACTTAAAAAGAGTGGGGGAAGGTTATCGAGCCGAGAGGCTAGGTACTCATCAACCCGCTCAGCAGCAGCTGAACTAATAAATACCGGTCGGTCTTTTTGTCCTTTACCACGTACCATAAACTCACGTCGTTTGGTGTTCACGTGGTCGCGGTTTAGGTTTACTAGCTCAGATACACGCAGTCCGCTCGAAAACAGCAGCTCTAGAATAGCGCGGTCACGTAGCCCGGCTTCATCGTCTACATCAATTGCATCAAGCAAGCGGGTGACTTCGTCGAAGTGCAGGAAGGTAACTTGCTTTCGCGATACTTTAGGCAATCGAATTTTATCGGGGCTTAGCGAAGGTATGTTTCGTTCAGAAAGATATTTTAAAAAGCCGCGAAGTGCAATCAAATGGTAGCTTTGCGTGATGAGGGCTAGCTCGTCATCTTGTTCGTTTTTGAAGCGATTTAGCCACAGTCGGTACTTTCTCACAGTCTCAGTAGAGATGTTTCCAACCTGAATATCATCTGAAAACTCAACAAAACGTTCAAGGTACAGCTTGTAGTTCTCGGCTGTTTTAGCAGATCGACCACCTTCAACTTCAAGTGATTCAATAAAATCGAGAATAAGCTCTGACGTGTACATAGTCCTATCTTATCGCATTCATGGTGCTAATGGTACAATAGCTCTATGACAGTACTCGAGGCGATTGTTTTGGGGGTGGTGCAAGGACTCACCGAGTTTATTCCGGTTTCAAGCTCCGGACACTTGGTGTTAGCCCAGTGGTTATTTAGTGGGAGTGCCGACCATTTACTCATTCAAGCGCTTGATTTTGGTACGCTTGCGGCGCTTCTTATTTATTTCTGGCCCAAATTAGTCGATTTGTTTCGTCGCGTTTTCAATGAAAAAGACTACCGTTTAGCACGCAATATCCTCATTACCAGCATTCCTGCTGGGTTCCTCGGCCTGCTATTGGCAGACTTTATCCAAAGCAGTACGGTGTTGCTCACACCGCTGGTCGTTGCGCTGATGCTTGCTTCAGTTGGTGTACTCATGGTGGTGGTAGATAAACTGCCGAAAAAATCCGCCAAAGAAACCGGTACCGATTTAAGCCCCAAGCGAGCACTTATCATTGGCGTAGCGCAGGCCTTTGCGCTTATTCCTGGCGTGTCACGCTCGGGCTCAACTATCTTGGCGAGTCGAATTATGGGCCTAGCTCCGAAAGCGGCTGCCGAGTATAGCTTTATGGTCTCGATTCCCATTATGTTTGGACTTATCGCTAAGTTACTACTCAAATCAAGTGACAGAGCGTATTTAGTTGCTCATCTAGATATGGTGATTATCGCGAACATCGCGGCATTTATTAGCGCGATTCTTGCTATTCACGTACTACTGAGCTACTTGTCCAAGCATGGCCTAGCGCTGTTTGGCTGGTATCGAATTGCGTTGGCGACTGTTGTCATTGGCGTTCTTTTGCTACAATAACAGTAGTAAATTCCAAAAAGGAGAATCATGAGTAAGAAAAATGTTGAAAAAACATTGGTATTGTTTAAGCCCGACTCTATGCAACGTGGACTAGTGGGCGAAATCCTCACGAGGTTTGAGCGAGTAGGTTTACGTATTGTGGGGACTAAAATGCTTGCCCCGGACCGCGACCACTACTACAAGCACTACGAAGACATCGGTAAGCTAAAAACACGTGCTGGTGACCAGATCTTCGGTATTACACTTGATATGATGAGCGCTGGTCCGGTAATTGCTATGGTGTTTGAGGGTGTAGAAGCCGTGAGCCTGGTACGGAAGCTAGTTGGCACAACCGAGCCAAAATCATCAGCGCCAGGCACAATTCGAGGTGATTACAGCCACATGAGCTACGGCTACGCCGATGCCGAAGGTAAAGGCATTCCAAACCTTATTCATGCTTCTGGCGACCCTGAAGAAGCTGAAAAGGAAATCGCACACTGGTTCAGCGACGAAGAACTGTTCGATTACGAAGCATTACACGAGAAGTTTACTCGCTAAATCAAGAAACACCTCTCAAGCGAGAGGTGTTTTTCATGGTACCCCGGGCAGGAGTCGAACCTGCAACCTTTTCCTTAGGACGGAACTGCTCTATCCAATTGAGCTACCGAGGCAAGGTAATGAGACAAAACTACGTTTTTTCTCATCGCGCCGTGCACTGGCAGAGCCAGCTGCTCGGGCTGCTCTTTTCCCTGAAGCGGCGACCTCTGTATTGTAGCATGAAAAACTTGGTGATCAGCGAGCGATAACGAAGCCTTTAGGGGTAGGGGGCTTTTTGGTGAATTTATTTCACTAAAAAGCGGGAAGGGCGAGCCCTTCACTGTTATACTTATACTAATGGCACAACGCGAAGAAGTTGAAAATCCTGAGTTCGAAGGGCAGCGAGAGGGCGAGGAACTGTTATTTGTCTTTCGACGTCACATCATCGCAATGCGTAAGGGTTTTTACGGCCTACTTATACCGTTTGCTATTTTGTCGATTCCTCCACTCATTTGGCAAAACACACTTGAGCTATTCCTGTTACCGGTCATCGGTCTTGGGATTGGTTTGATTATATTCGCGTACCACTTTATGATGTGGTACTTTACCGTATATATCGTGACAAACGAGCGGCTGCGACAGGTCACTCAAAAGGGTTTCTTTGGCAAAGACGTGGTGGAACTACGCCTATCTAAGATACAAAACATAAGCTATAATATACCTGGGTTTAGTGGTGAAATTTTGGGATACGGAACGATAGTTATACAAACATACGTTGGCGATTTGGTAATCCATAAAGTTGAACACCCAGATAAGACGTACAACAAATTACAAGATGCAGTATTGAAAGCTCTAGATGGGCAGGGGGCAAATGAAGAAGATCCAGTTGAAACGGCGTAAAAAAGAAATAGCCGAAGAAGCACCATCTCGTATTACGAATGAAACAGTCGCCGAGCACCGCGAACAAGTGTTAGCTGGCGGCCGACGGTTTAAATACCCGCGTCAGTATGCGCGGCACAAGCTCGTCATTAACGCGATTCTTATTTCGCTCGTCACCCTGGTAGTGGTAGTTGCTATTGCCTGGTGGAGGCTTTACCCAGCTCAAACAACCAGCACTTTCTTTTATCGACTTACTCGTATCGTACCAGTTCCGGTAGCTAGTGTTGATGGCACGAACGTACGCTATAGCGATTACCTCATGCGCCTTACACCGTCTATTCGTTACCTGGAAGATACTGAACGCATCAACCTCGATACCGAGGATGGCAAGCGCCAAATTGAGTTCTATAAGCGAAAAGCTCTCGATAGCGCGATTGCCGATACATATGCAGAAGCCTTGGCAAAGCAGAAAAAAATTGTGGTCGATGACACGAAAGTACAGGCGACAATTGAACAAATGCTTAATACGGCAAGTGGACGTATTACCGAAGAGGTTTACAATGCATCTACGTATGAGATTTATGGCTACAGCCCCGAAGAGTATCGGGAAATTTTGCACCAGTCACTTATTCGCCAAGAAGTAGCTTACGCTATAGACACGAAGGCTATTGCAACCAAAAAACTGGCTGAGTCACTGATGACAAAGAAGAAATACGCGTTGTCTGAACTTGCCAAGCAGTTACAAAAGAAAGGCCACACAGTACAGGTAGGAACGTCAGGGCTGGTACCAAAATCAAATCACGATGGGGGCTTGAGCGCGGCAGCGCTGAAGCTACAAACTGGCAAAACATCAGGCTTTATTCGCTCGACTACGGGCGATGGCTACTATTTAGTTCAGCTCGTGTCACAAAGCGATACGCAGCTCAACTATAACTACTTACGTATCCCGCTTACCGAATTTGATGCTCAGCTAAAATCAGTCATAAAGAACGACAAGGTTCATGAATACATCAAGGTAGAAAAAGCAGCAAGCGAAGTAATTCGCCGCTAAAAAAGGAGGCCATATGGCTACATTACCTAACCTTAACTACGACTACGATGCACTAGGGAAGTATATTAGCGCCGATATTATGCGTTTGCACCATAGCAAGCACCATCAAACATATGTCGATAAGTTAAACGCTGCCCTAGAGCAGGCAACAGAACTTCAAACCCTAGAGGTAAGTGAACTACTATCAGGGCTTGATACGTTACCCGATCAAGTAAAAACCGCGGTTCGCAACCATGGCGGTGGACATTACAATCACTCACTGTTTTGGCAGTGGATGAGCCCCGATGGAGGTGGTGAACCTACTGGGGAACTGGCTCAAAAAATTACTGAAAAGTACGGTTCATTTCAAGCATTCGTAGATGAATTTACTACGAAATCTCTCGGGGTATTTGGCAGTGGATGGTGCTGGCTTCAGCCAAACCTAGACATTATTACAACGCCTAATCAAGACACGCCGATCATGCAAGGTTTACCAGAGCCGCTGCTAGGGCTAGACGTATGGGAGCACGCCTACTATCTTGACTATAAGAACAAGCGCGACGATTACATCGCAGCTTGGTGGAACGTCGTAAACTGGCAGTTTGTAGAAAGCAGAGCAAAGAGTTAAGAGTCCAAATCGAAAGAAAAGCCAAGAAAAAAGCTCACCAAACGGTAAGCTTTTTTCTTGGCGCGCTCGACCGGATTTGAACCGGCGATCTCCTCCGTGACAGGGAGGCGTGATAACCCCTTCACTACGAGCGCAAAATGGGTTTTAAACTCCACGTATCATATCAAATTCTGGCCTCTGGTGCAACTGGGGAAGGGGGTGGTATAATAAACCAAGATCTACTCGTCACCACGCGCCGCTGTAGCTCAGCTGGTAGAGCGGTACTTTCGTAAAGTATAGGTCAGCGGTTCAAGCCCGCTCAGCGGCTCCATTAGACAACTATGAAACATGTTATAACCTCATCACTCAAAGAAATCCTAGCAGACCGACCGGTAGCATTACTTTGTGCCGCCATTGTTGCTGCCACGCTTATCTACAGTGCATACGTAGCGTTTTCAATTCATCCAAGCGACCTACAGTTAGCTACTCGGTATACCTCTTTCGGTGAAACGAACTATTATCGTTCAACGTGGCTTTACTTACTGTCATTTATCGGATTCGGACTTATCTTAGCAAGTGTGCACATAGGCATTATCGCTAAGCTGTACGTCAGTGCTATGCGGCCTCTAGCTGTTGGTTTCGCTTGGCTAACCATCGCGATGCTAGGTCTACTATACGTGTATACATACTTTGTATTAGGAATAGCGTACTTGTCGTAGCGGTATGTACGATAACGAAATTCCACTCAAAAAACGTTCGCCATTGTATCGATTTTTCGAAATAGTCCCGGGGTTGCTTAGCTGGGGTTCACTACTACTACTAGTCGTGCTATCACTGTTTAATCCGCTGCTCGCAGGCATTTACGTGCTACTAGTCATCATTACGGCGATTATTAAGGCGATAGGTATCGCTATTCATACCATGACCGGAAGTGCGCGCATTCAAAAGGCACAAGCGATAGATTGGGAAGTGCGACTTTCTGCTCTTGAAGAACCAGGTAATGAATACAACAATCTTAAAAATCACCAAAATAACGAGCTTGGATTTGCAGCCCACATAGAGAATCTGCAACGCATCAGCACGGCAGAATCAGACTATCCAAAGCCATCTGACATCTATAACGCTGTTATAATTGCAACATATAACGAAGCGTATGAAATTTTACAACCTACCATTGAGTCAGTACTGAAATCTCACTACGATCCGCAGCATCTCATCGTTGTTATCGCCTATGAAGAGCGCGGTGGTAGTGACACTGAAGCAACGGCGAAGCGGCTGAAAAAGGAATATGGCAATGCTTTTCGAGCTTTCGAGATTGTGAAACATCCAAAGGGCATTCCGGATGAAGTTCGAGGCAAGGGTGCCAACATCACCTACGCAGCTGAATATTTGAAATCATGGCTAAACAAAAACCACATTGAGTTTCGCAATGTGGTCGTAACTACGCTTGATAGTGACAATCGTCCGCACCCAAGCTATTTTAGCTACGTTGCCTATGAGTATATTGTTCACCCAAATCGTAAGCATCTTTCATTCCAGCCGGTATCGTTGTTCCTGAATAATATATGGGATGTGCCCGCACCGATGCGTGTAGTAGCCACAGGTAATTCTTTCTGGAATATTATTAGTTCGATGCGCCCACACACTCTGCGTAATTTTGCATCACATTCACAGCCTATGGAAGCGCTCGTAGAAATGAACTTTTGGAGTAAGCGCACGATTGTAGAAGATGGTCACCAGTATTGGCGAAGCTATTTTCACTTTAAAGGTGACTATGAGGTGATACCAATTTACGTGCCTATCTATCAAGACGCTGTGCTATCAGATACATACGTAAAAACCTTGAAAGCACAGTTTGTTCAGCTACGCCGTTGGGCCTATGGTGCCTCTGACGTGCCATATGTCGCGACACGAGTGTTTAGCACCAAACCGCGAGCGCCGTTCATACCAAGCTTTGCTCGACTGGTCCGGTTAGTCGATGGGCATGTCACACTTGCGTCTGTTTCATTACTGGTAGCGTTTGGAGGCTGGGTACCACTGTTAATTAACAGTGAGGCAAGCAGAAGTGTGGTGGCTAATCAGCTCCCCGAGATCCTTAGTGTTATACAGCAGTTCGCCATGATAGGTATTGTTATTACGGTCTTTCTATCGTTCAAGATGCTTCCGCCTCGTCCAAGCCGCTATAAACGCCACCGCACCATCGGAATGGTGCTTCAGTGGGCGCTCATGCCGGTTATCGCCATATGCTATAGCGCAGCATCGGCGTTTTATTCACAGACACGTCTGTTGCTAGGGCGCTACCTTGATACGTTTGACGTTACAGACAAAGCAACGGTTGCCACCAAGGCTAAAGCGAAGTCGGCCGAATAGAAGGTCTTCCACGCTTCCTAACACCTTCCACAAGGCCGTGACGGGCCGCATATTGTAACGCAGCCACTTCATCAAAACGACGCAGTACCGTATGAGTATATACAGCAATGTCATGCACGCTCGGCTGGGGCACTTCACGCACAAGCATCTGTTCGACCGTCTCAGCAAGGGGTAAACAGTCGTACTCGGCTTTCTGTTTATCATGCGTGAAAGAGTCAGCGATACTAAGAGTCAGCTTACCCAGACTAAAGGGCGATGAGGCATCGTTATCTCTGACTACCTTTACGCTCTCATCGAGGCGAGGTCGCTCGTAGGTAGTAAATCGTTGGCTGCATTGGCTGCAAGCACGCCTGCGCCAGGTAGCAGAGGCACTTTTATGTGGACGTGAGTTTACGATAGATGTTTTTGTATTGAAACAATTTATGCATATCATAGCTATATATTGTCATATAGCAATGTAAAATGCTAGTGGATAAGCAGTGGATGTTATTCTCTAGAAAGAAAAACCCCCGATCTTGCAGGAAGTTCGGGGGAGAAAAGTCCGTTTATAGGTAACGCGACTTATTTTTTATATTTTTTTCGAGCGTCTTTCCATGTCTCGTTGTACTCGAAATGGAGCGCAAACGACTCGAGTTTGGATGGCTTGCTGTGTTTGATTTCTCGTTGGGCCATGAATACATATTAGCATAAGCGGTATATTTTGTCAATAGAACATGTATAAAAACTTTATACCATGCGTGATATAACAGGGGTAAAAATCGTATACAATTTACGTGGAAAAGTTGTGGGGAAATAGCTTATACAAAAAACACTTCCAGGAAGGGAAGTGCTATTTGTGGTGGGCAATAGAGGATTCGAACCTCTCACCTCTTCAACGTCAATGAAGCGCTCTAGCCAAATGAGCTAATCGCCCAATTACCTTTATCATATCAAACAGAGGCGGGGCTTGCAACGAACAGGGGAAATCAGGTAGTATATTGCTATGCAATGAAGCGGCGTAACGACCCGTAGAGCACGTGGGAGCAGCCAGGCAGACACACGAAAAAGAATGCCGGGAATAGTAATAGCCAAGGTGGAACCGCCTGAAAGGGCCCGAGGCGCGCACGTTCTGTTACGTTATGCGTGCTTTTATTATTAAAAGGAGGTTCCATGAACGAAGACCAACTCTATGCAATGCGACACAGCCTTGCGCATATTACCGCTCAGGCGGTACAACACTTGTGGCCTGAGGCCAAATTTGGTGTCGGACCAGTTGTTGAAAATGGCTTTTACTACGATATTGACCTTGGAGACGTAAAGATTTCTGAAGACGATTTCAAGAAAATCGAAAAGGAAATGCGTGCCATCATAAATAAAGATTACCCCTTTGAGCGAACCGAAAAGCCAATTGACGAAGCACTTACTTGGGCAAAAGACGCTAAGCAACCGTACAAGGTTGAGCTGCTTAACGATCTAAAACGTGAAGGAACAACACTGGCGAGCGAACTAGATGCCGCCATGATGGGAATGGAACTTCCGGCCGGAATTGGTGGCTCGCCACATGCTGAAGTAAAGAGTGTAGTTGACGTATCGTTCTATACAGACGGCGATTTTACCGATCTTTGTCGAGGTCCGCATGCTGAAAGCACGGGTAAGGTAGGGGCATTTAAACTAATGCGCGTTGCTGGTGCGTACTGGCGCGGCAACGAAAAGAACCCTCAGATGCAGCGATTGTACGGCGTAGCCTTTGCGACTCAAGAAGAACTGGATGCGCATTTGACTATGCTTGAAGAGGCAAAAAAACGCGATCACCGTAAGCTTGGTAAAGAACTCGATTTATATACCACCTCAAATCTTGTTGGGTCTGGTTTACCTATGTTTACTCCACGAGGTACAGTACTGCGCGATAAGGCTGCTGCCTTATCTAACCAGCTACGTGAACAACGTGGATTCCAAAAAGTATGGACACCACACATTACTAAAAAGGAACTCTACGAGGCTTCAGGTCACTGGGCAAAGTTTGGCGACGAGCTGTTTTTGGTAAAGAGTCAGGAAACAAGTGACGAGATGGCTCTAAAACCTATGAACTGCCCACACCACACCCAAATATTCGCTAGTCAACCACGTAGCTACAAAGACATGCCTTTGCGTTTTCTAGAAACCACCACCGACTATCGTGATGAAAAAACAGGTGAATTGGGTGGTCTGAACCGAGTCCGTTCACTTACACAGGATGACAGCCACGTTTTTTGTAGCGCTGATCAGATTGAGGAAGAAGTAAATGGCCTGATGGCAAGTGCAAACGAGTTGTACGCAGGCCTAGGTATGAAGTTGCGAGTAAGACTAAGTTATCGGGATAACAGCGATGCTTACTTGGGAGACCAGTCGCTATGGGAGTCTGCTCAGCAGCAACTGAAGGCTGCAGTTGTGGCAAACAATATCGAATTTTTCGAGCAAGAAGGTGAAGCGGCATTTTATGGCCCAAAAATTGATTTCATGGCAACAGATGCAATAGGCCGAGAGCATCAGCTCGCAACCGTGCAACTAGACTTCGTGCAACCTGAACGATTCGGGCTAGAATACGCTGGTAGTGACGGAGCAATGGAACGACCAGTTATGGTGCACTCTGCGCTATTGGGTTCAATCGAGCGATTCCTTAGCGTATTTATTGAGCACACTGGTGGTTGGTTCCCATTTTGGATTGCACCTGAGCAAGTTCGAATCCTAACGATAAACGATACAGTACTTGATTACGTTAACGAAATTACAACAGTAATCTCTGATACAGTGAGCATGAAACCGGTAAAATACAATGAAGTACGTTTTACAACAGATGATCGAAATGAAAGTCTTGGCAAGAAGATTCGCGAGGCAACGGCCATGAAAATTCCGGTGCAGCTGATTGTAGGTCCAAAAGACAAGGAGTCTCGTGAGGTAAGTGTACGCACGCAATCTGGCGAAGAGAAAATTGCACTAGATAAGCTAGAGGAATACCTAAAGGCGTTGTAGTGGTTACAAAACCAGTTATCGCAATCGATGTTGATGATGTATTGGCTCAGCATGCAGAGTCGTTCATTGAGTACAGCAACCAGAAATGGGGCACATCACTAACTTTAGATGACTACGATGAACACTGGGCAAAGGTATGGCAGGTAGATATAGCTGAAGCATTGCGACGTCGTGATGAGTTCGTGAGTTCGAAAGTACATGATAACTTTATAGCTCACACAGATTCGGATACGGCTTTAAAATCATTAGCTGAAAGATTTGAACTTCGTATTGTAACTTCCCGTTTACTCTCGATGAAAGAGGGCACGTTAGAATGGATTAAACAAACTTACCCAGGTGTATTTAGTGAAGACCACATACACTTTGCCGGCATTTGGGACAAGCTCGAGTCAAACTCTCATGCTATGACAAAGACAGACGTACTAAAGCAAATCGGGGCCTCATACCTGATAGACGATCAGTTAAAGCACTGTTACGCAGCCAGTGAGGCTGGTGTTCAGGCTATACTCTTTGGTAATTATGGTTGGAACCAAGTGAGTGATCTTCCAAAAGATATAACCAGGTGTAGAGATTGGGCTGCAATACTAGAGTACTTCCATGACAAGTAACTTCAAACAAGCAGTGTATAAGATAGTAGCAAGCATTCCCGTAGGTCGCGTGATGACCTACGGTGATATTGCTGCACTAGCCGGCCATCCGTATGCGGCTCGTCAGGTGGGTGGGTTGGCTCACTTTGGGCCTTCAGACCTGCCATGGCACAGAGTGGTAAATCGAACTGGCGACTGCGCTAGCGGTTACTACGGAGGCAAAGAAGGCCATAAGCAGGTACTTGAACAAGAAGGCTTCAATGTTAAGGACTACAGGATTGTTGATTTCAAGGAGCGCAGATGGCTTCCGTAAGTGATAATCAACAGCCGCTGCTCGTGATTGTTGGATCAACCGCCAGTGGCAAAACAGGTCTAGCGATTGAAGTAGCAAAACTACACGGTGGTGAAATTATCTGTGCCGATTCGAGGACAATTTATAAGGGTATGGATGTTGGCACTGCCAAGCCCACTGATGAAGAGCGACAGGCTGTGCCACACTGGGGGTTAGATTTAGTGGAGCCTTCCGAGGACTTCAGCGCGGCAGACTTCAAGCGTTATGCCTTAGAAAAAATTAAGGAAATACGAGCGAGGGGAAACCTACCGATAATTACTGGTGGAACGGGGCTCTACATCGATGCGATACTGTTTGACTATCAGTTTGGTCCGAAGGTCAACGCCAGCAACAGGAAGCGACTTGAAGCAATGGAATTGGATGAACTATACTTATATTGTGCAGACAACAACATTAAATTACCAGAAAATTACAAAAATAAACGCTACGTGATTCGAGCGATTGAGAAAAAAAGCATAAGCACCACGAGAAAAGCTGAGCCCATCGATAACACCATAGTAGTAGGAATAACAACGGAAAATGAGGAATTGCGCAATCGAATTGAAGACAGGTTTGAACACATGCTTAAGCACGATGTTGTCTTGGAGGCTACTATGTTGGGCAAAAAATATGGCTGGCAAAACCAAGCGATGACGGGAAATATCTATCCATTAATCAGACTGTATCTTGAAAACCAGATTACGATAGCTGAACTTAGAGATAAATTTACAACATTAGACTGGCAACTAGCTAAGCGTCAGCGAACGTGGCTGAAGCGAAATCCATACATACACTGGGTGTCGTTAACAGAGGCACTGCCGACCATTCGAACCCTGCTCGCGCATGAGCAATAAATGTGCTATCATAAAGCAAGAAAGTTATTCGGTAGGGTATGATTGACGCACTATTTGGCTCAAAGACGCGCATAAAATTGCTTCACCTGTTTTTAAACAATCCAGGTAAATCTTTTTATGTTCGTGAGATAACTCGACTCATCGACGAACAAATCAATTCTGTTCGTCGAGAACTCTCAAATATGCTTAACGTAGGTATTATCAAAAGCGATAGTGCTGATAACAAACTATACTATGAAGTAAACCAACGCTACGAGCACTACGTGCCACTCAGGGCAATATTCGCAGATGAAGTAGTGGCAAGTGAGCCAATTGCACATACCCAACCGTCAACGCTAGACTGGCAAGCAAAATTAGACGAGCTAGGAAGTATAAAGCTAGCAGCATTATCTGGTGTGTTCGTACCTAACTCTGGCAGTAGTGTAGATTTGTTGCTGGTAGGTACGCCAGCACCAGCTAAGCTTCGTACCTTTATTAAGGCGCTCGAGAAAAAAGAGGGTAGGGAAATTAACTACAGCGTGATGCCATACGACGAGTTCTACTATCGCTTGAGTATTCGTGATAAATTTATAACAGAACTAATAGCGAGCAAACATACATTGCTGCGTGACGAAGAACACGTGCTGACAAGACAGAAATAGGAGGAATATGTTTGATATTGAGTATAAAGGTGGTAACACCGTTACGATAACAACGAAAAAAAGCAAATTGGTTACTGACCCAAAGCTCAGTTTGGTTGGGCTTAAAGACCTTGATATTAAGGGAGCAGTGCAACTTGCGACAGAAGCCCGATTCGTAACAACTAGTAGCGACACCCTACTAAGCCTAGAAGGCCCTGGTGAATATGAGGTAGGCGACTTCTCTATACGCGGAATTGCTGCTGAGCGACATATAGATACAGAGGCAGATCCAAAGATCTCAACTATGTATCGAATTGAAGTTGGCGATGTTCGACTGGCGCTAATTGGCAATATCAAAGGTAAATTATCAGAAGACCAACTGGAAAGTTTAGGTGTGATAGATGTGGTAATCCTTCCGGTAGGTGGTGGAGGATACACGCTCGATGCTGTAAGCGCTACTCACTTAGTACGTGATATCGATGCGAAACTAGTGATTCCTATACACTACGCAGACAAAGCGTTGAAATATGAGGTTCCACAAGACGATTTGAGCCTGTTTGTTAGTGAGTTTGGTGGCACGGTAGAGAACGTTGGTACGAAGCTTAAGGTAAAATCAGCTAGTGGCTTACCACTTACTCAGACTATCTTTGAACTACAGCGAAGCTAGTGAGGTTATACTGATAATAAAATCTCCGCGGAGTGCGGAGATTTTATTTTGCTGCCTTTACGGCTGGTTGCAGGAGGCCTTTTTTCTTGAGCGTTCGGATTGCTTGGGTCGACAAGGTCATGGTAACCTTTTGACCGTCTACGACAAACGTTTTCTTTTGAAGATTTGGCTTAAAGACACGTTTGGTGCGACGCAAAGAGAAGCTCACATTGTGGCCATACTGTTTACCTTTACCGGTCAGTTCACATCGTGCTGCCATAATTAATACATCCTTTTTTGGTCAATCTGTACCATTTTAGCGGTTTTTATAAGATTAGTCAAGGTGTAAGAGCTGCTTACGATACGATATACTAAAAGAGTATGGACATTACTTATTTGCTGATTGTGCTTGTCGTGATTTTGTTTTCAATGACATTACACGAAGCGATGCACGGGTTCATGAGTTATTGGCTTGGAGACGACACTGCTAAGCTTCAGGGTCGTCTGACGCTAAATCCGATAAAGCACATTGATCCGTTTCTCACCATCCTGCTACCCCTGATGCTCGCGGTAATTGGAGGCCCAATTTTTGGTGGTGCGAAACCAGTACCGTTCAATCCTGCTCGTTTACGCTACGACGAGTGGGGCATGGCGTTGGTGGCGGCAGCCGGGCCGCTGACTAATTTTGTTATTGCCTTTATATTCTACGCTTTTTACGTGTTACTACCTCTGGGTGATAGCAACCTTGCAAAACAATTTTTGGAAGTGGGCGTGTCTGTGAACCTAGGTTTCTTTGTATTTAACATGCTCCCTATACCTCCACTAGATGGCTCGCGAGTAATGTATGCTTTGGCGCCTGACTTTGTACGGCGTGGTATGGAAGTAATGGAGCAGTACGGTTTGGTGGTTGTGTTTATTATCGTTATCTTTGGTAGCGCTGTGCTTGGTGGTTTCATGCAAGCAGCTATCTATGGCATACTCCAGCTATTTCAGGCAATTTTTGGACTTTGAATCGCGGCGGGTATATAATAAAAGTAGTCCCAAAGGACGTGACGTAAATGATTTCCTAACGTCATTTGATAGGGAGTTTATACGTTTCATACTGTGGTATGAGGCAGCAAACACCCACCTTGCATTTACGCGGGGATATATCAAGCGTCGCCTCGTTTGGGACTTTTTGTGTAACCGGGATGTGGCGCAGTTGGTAGCGCGCACCGCTGGGGGTGGTGAGGCCGCTGGTTCAAGTCCAGTCATCCCGACCAGATGGTATACTTATAGTAAATGATAATCACGAGACAAACATGAAGCAACTAATATCCGTACGAGCTCTGATTCGAAATGACAATAAAACTCTTCTTCTTCGTCGTGCCAACGGTCGAGAATCAATATTGGGGAGATATGAGTTGCCCGGAGGCAAACTTGGCTACGGTGAACAGCCAGAAGATGCTCTGGCACGCTACATAAAAGATGACGCAGGTCTGAATATTCAAACCGCTCAACTTTTTGATGTAATTACCTATATTGATCACGATGACAGAGACATTCAGTACACGTTCATCTTGTATCTAGTCAGCTTAGGAGAGGGTGGGAACAAGATCTCACTAAGCGTAAACTACGATCACTATATTTGGAAGACGTTGGCAGATGTGCAGCAGTCTGAGCTTACTGAATCCGCTAAACTCCTACTCGGCATCTCGAGTCAAGACATCAAATCAGCGCCTAAGGGCGAACTAATAGATGCGGGCAATTCTCTAAACGAGACTAACCCCGACCATGTGATTGTGTACTCAGATGGCGGCTCAAGAGGTAATCCTGGTCCGTCTGCAAGTGGTTTCGTGATTATGAATGCTGGTGAGGAAGTGGTGCATCAGGGGGGCATGTACCTAGGGGTGACCACAAATAACCAGGCGGAGTATCACGGTGTACGACTAGGGCTCGAAAAAGCTTTAGAAATGGGTGCCAAAACTGTCGATTTCAAGATGGATAGTCTGCTGGTAGTTAATCAGTTAAATGGCATATATAAGATTAAAAACCGTGATTTATGGCCGATTAGCGAACGCATTAAAGATCTTGAGAAGCAATTTGATAAAGTAACCTTTACCCATGTTCGACGCGAGTTTAATCAGCTTGCAGACGGTATGGTAAACAAAATCTTGGATGCTCACGCCAACGGTAGTACCAATACAGTATAATAGTGAAGCAGCCTGGTGAGCGATCGCTGGCATCTTTTGGTGCGAGAGGAAAGTCCGGGCAGTATAGAGCAAGACAGTTGCTAACGGCAACCGAGGGAAACCTTAGGGAAAGTGCCACAGAAACAAAACCGCCTCATTTGAGGTAAGGATGAAACGAGTAGTGTAAGAGACTACAGCGACGTACGGTGACGTATGGAGGAGGTAAACCCTGTCTACTGCAAGGAGGATTTCATTAAAAGGTTGCTCGCCTGAGGTCCGATAACCGCTTGAGCTGCGTGGTAACACGTAGACTAGATAGATGATCGTTCTCGACAGAACCCGGCTTACAGCTGGGCTGCGCATAGTATGAGGAGGGGCACGCCCCTCCGATTGCTTTTTGAGGTTAACTCAAAAAGCATCTCCACTCCCTAAACCTCGACGTTCGTCTCGTAAAAACACTCCTTCAAACGAAGGAGTGTCTTGGTAGTTCGAATTCTGTCTACTTAACTTGCTTTACGATAGCTGAGAAGGCTTTTGGCTCATTTACCGCTAGTTCTGCAAGTACTTTGCGGTCAAGTTCGACGTTAGCCTTCTTTAGGGCATTGATCAGTTGACCATAAGTAGTGCCGTTTTCACGGGCTGCCGCGTTGATACGGCTAATCCACAGCTGACGAAAGTCGCGTTTGCGGTTTCGACGGTCGCGGTATGCGTATTGAAGGGCACGAATAACACCTTGCTTCGCTAATCTGAAGCTTCGGGTACGGTTGTGCTGCATGCCTTTAGCAGCTTTTAAAATTTTCTTGTGCTTTGCGCGTGCAGGGACGCCTCGTTTTACTCGCATTACTAAACTCCTAGGGCTCGTTTAATGTTCTTAGCCATAGCGCCGGTTACTTCACCAGTGGTGTTGATAGCGCGTTTGCGGCTTTTACTTTTCTTGGCTAACAGGTGACCACCTGATGCGCGCTGTCGAGTGATTTTACCGCTACCGGTAATCTTCACTCGCTTTGCGGTGCCTTTGTGGGTTTTCATCTTTGGCATTACTTGCTCCTTACTACTATGCTCAGGTTTCGGCCAGCCATTTGTGGCTGCTGTTCGACCACTGCATCATTCTCTAGTTGCCCAACAATTCGGTCTATAAGCTCGTATCCGAGCTCTTTGTGTGCCATCTCGCGTCCACGGTAGAAGATTTGAATTCGTACCTTATGGCCTTCAGATAGAAAGCCGCGAATCTTTCGAAGCTTAATCTCAAGATCTCCACTGCCTATCTTGAGCCCAAACCTCATTTGCTTTAGTTCACTTTGTCGCGAATTTTTGCGATTCTTCTGCTGCTCCTTCATCTTTTGATACTGGTACTTACCCCAGTCGATGATTTTTGCTACAGGTGGATCTGCATTGGGTGAGATTTCTACAAGGTCTACACCCGCTTCTTCCGCTCTGGCGAGAGCCTCGTTTCGGGGGAGGATACCAAGTTGTTCCCCGCTTGACCCGATAACGCGCAGCTCTGGTGCACGAATAGCGTCATTGATACGGATGGGTTGACTGATTGTAGATCTCCTTTTTGCTTAGAGTTGATGCGCTGGCTAACTACCGTTACCAATACGTTTAACTCGTAAGCTATTTTATCACAGATGACAAGGTATTTTCAAGAGGTAATCATTCGGTACTGCAAAGCCTCCGCAATGTGGCTTGGTTGTATCGATTCTGCGCCTGCAAGATCGGCGATTGTTCGCGCTACTTTAATAATTTTGAAGTAGCTTCGAGCGCTAATATGTAGTGAACTGCTGGCTTTGCTGAGTATATTCTTGCACTCGTCCGATAGTGCTAGAAGGGATTTAACTTCTTTTGAAGATAAATTACTGTTGTAAGTTGTACCACTATTGTATCTGTTATGTTGTAATGAAATCGCTTTTTCAATCGATTCCCGAGCTGATTTTTGTTGTGTATTAGTCTTCGTTGAATGATTTAATAACTCCTCATTTGATACACGGCCGACGGTGACGACCAAGTCTATACGGTCAAGAAGAGGACCGGAAAGACGTTGCTGATACGAGAGTATTTGAGTGCTTGTGCATCGGCATTCTTTCGTATCATCACCATAATACCCACAAGGACATGGGTTCATTGTGGCAACAAGCATAAAGTTGGATGGGTAAGCGATGTGACCATTGGCGCGACTTATTGAAACTTGTCCATCTTCTAAAGGTTGCCGCAGTGATTCTAGGCTCGCGCGAGGGTATTCGGGTATTTCGTCTAAGAACAATACACCCAAGTGGGCAAGGCTTATTTCACCAGGTTTAGGTTTTGCACCACCACCAATCAGCGCTACACGACTCGCAGTATGATGTGGTGATCGAAAGGGGCGATCGTGAACGATTTCATCTATGGTTTCACCAGCAAGGCTATGTAATTTTGTTACAGCCACTTGTTCTTGTTTTGATAGGGGTGTGAGAAGAGAAACGAGGGTTTTGGCTAGCATTGTCTTTCCAGCACCAGGAGGGCCAGATAAGAGGATATTGTGATGTCCGGCCGCTGCAATTGTCATCGCCCGCTTGGCAACCTCTTGACCGTGAACATCATCAAGGATAGATGCTGTTCTGGATTCAGACACGGCTATATCTGTAGCGCTAGCAGTTGGTAAAGTCTTTTCACTCTTTAGATGCAGAAAAATCTCCTTTAACGAGTTGGCACCAATGATGTCGATACCTTCAACCAAAAGGGCCTGCTCAACGTTTTCTTTCGGTATATACAGTCGCTTCAGGCCATTATCGCGTGCAGTTTCAGCAATTGACACAATACCACGCACAGGCCGTATATCGCCGTCTAAGGCAAGTTCTCCAGCAAATGCCGCATCATCAAGCTCATTGTTCTTTAACTGACCAGAGGCGGCGAGAATTGATAGAGCGATAGGCAGGTCAAAATGAGTCCCGTCTTTTGGCAGCTGTGCAGGAGCGAGGTTAATAACCAATTTTTTTGCAGGGAAATCGAGGTAGGAGTTAGTAATTGCACTTCGTACACGCTCTCTGGCCTCGTCTATCGCTTTGCTGCCCATGCCCACTATCTGAAGGCTCGGAAGGCCATTTTTTAGATCACTCTCTACTATCACCAGAGAGCCATCATATCCAATTGGGGCGACTGTTCGCACCTTAGCAACCACCGACATACTGCTTAAAGTTAACCACACCTGTCTTATACAAGCAATCTATGGTATAATAACAGAGGTATGTATGGGGCTGACTATAGCTTTCGACATGAGGAATTTAACAGATTGTTTTGCAAGTCGAACGTAGACGTAATCTACACAATAATTGCAACAAAATTGCAGAAGCTCGCAGCTGTATTTAATCCATTTAAACTACAGCCTGTAGCTATCGCTGCCTAATATAGGTACGCCATGCGTTGTCCAACGTCTTATAAGACAGCGCGTGTCATATGTATAAGACTCGGTGCATAGTGCCATGACGACATTGTGCATTTAAACTTTTCGGCATCCACACGCAGCATATGTTTGTTTCGTTTTGAGTGTTGTGCGTGGCTAACTTCTTGAATGAAACTAAGCTTGTAGACGGACAATCAGTTACCTTATGGACGCGGGGGCAGTACCCGCCAGCTCCACCAGGAATTATATAAAATCATCTCACTTGCTGGGATGATTTTTAGTACTAACTAGTTGTCTGGTCAATAAAAAACAACCGCCTGCGAGGAACGGTTGTTTTATGTGGAGTTTTTTTGGTTTCTTTTTTGTTTTTGGCCTCTGCACAATTTTTTTATTCAGAGACTACCCCTATAGTATTCCTTCAAAGCGCTTGTGTCAATAACTTTTTAGGTAATTTTTGCGTAAAAAATACCACGTCATTTAGAGAATATTTTATACGCTACATATAGTGTGTCGTTGTTCAACATGACAGCACTTACACACAAATTGTTTGAGTGTTTCACAGAACTATTTTTGGTATTATGCTCAGCCACCGTTGGTCAAATACTTCCGTGATTATGAATAAGTAAATAATGTCATTATGTGAAGGCAAGTCTGCAAAGAAGCAACGAAGCTGCTAGCCGTGAAAGTAGGATTAGTATTATGCATGAGGGCTCGATAAAATCGTATCACATGCTATCTCAAGTACATTTACAACAAGACAGACGTTATGATCCACGTGTAGTTTGATTCGACGAATACGCGCTTTCCTGCATTCATTCACGTACTACGTAGAATAATAATTGCGTGGCGTAAAAAAGTGGACGACGAAGCTCACTCAGCGACATACGAACATTCGGCTAAAATCGAGTCGGCATCGTTGAAATATTTTGAGCAAGATTTGCTCGTGGGAATGCTAGCAGTGAGCTGCTGTAGCATGTACGCAATTTGCTGATTCGTCCAAGACAAATCACACTAGGACAGGGTACACAAAACGGGATTGGTGAGGATATTCTACTTAGAATGTATTATGTTATATTAAATACAACGTTTATTTATTTCGAAATGACTTTTAAAACAGATTACCAAAACGTTGTTATTCTTACATGTGTAAAATACATCAATAATATTGACAACGTGCATTGCTTATGCTAACCTTTAGATAAGCTTTTACAAAAAACAAAAAAAGCACAAAAAACATTAACAATTTACTCACTACGTTTGCGCTCTGAGCGCGGGTGACGGATAGTTGGTAGCGCCAATAATCGCACCTGAAGACCATGGGTCGGACATCTTGTTCGCTCCACGCACCTTTTCTTCTGTGATTAATCATTGACGTTGCCGATGCTCCGCCACGCATCATTTTGCAAACGGAAGCGCCCATGGGGTAGTACCTGAAAGATAGTCGAAAGATTGTACTTCATGAGGAAACCCATATGGAAGTGATATGCTTCAGCATTGCTGGAGCGGTCAGTTGCCTCGAGCAGCTGGTTGTCAACGACACACGCGTTTATATATTTTTTAGAACGGACAGTGCTTGTCTTGACGGGGGTTCGGTCAAAGCATCGACACCGACGGGTGAGATGTTTCGACCGGATTCCAGGCCAGTTGCTCAGGCTCTCTTAAATGTTTTGAAGGTGGTATAGTAAAGCTATGGTAGGGAGGATTGTTGGAGGCAGCTCGATAGCAGCACTTATAGTGCTATTCATCTTGCTTCAAGCTACTACACCTTCCCAAGTTGGACCCCTAGGACTTCTAGCGGTCTTTTTTTTGCTATATGTAGTACTGGTGGGTGTAGCAACACTAGTTTTATTGTGGGGTAGCAAGGCATTAGCGGTAGCAGCTAGACCATTTACTAGTAAACGACCAGTTAAGCCTGTCGCGTTGCAGAAATCTTACTACTACGCGTCTGTGCTTGCTCTTGCTCCCGTAATGATACTTGCTATGAAATCTATTGGTTCACTAGGTGTATACCAACTCGTTCTCGTAGGTATATTTTTACTAATTGGATTGCTCTACGTCGCAAAGCGAATGAACTAGCGCTTGACCCTGCGGCTCTATGCTATAATTACAGATATGGAACCCAAGATGAATAGTCCTGAGTACGCACCACAGCCTCAAGGGGAGGGTGAAGTCGATCAGTCAATCGAGCGAGTCGAGCTACCTCAGCACTCACCCGAAAAAGCACCAGAACGACAAGGCGAGCAACATCATGCGACAACATCGGCAACACCAGTGCCAATAAGCTTGCCAACGCCAGTCTTAAACGACGATTCATCTGATGATTCTATCCAGTCAACGAACGACCCAAATCCTTTAACAGCGGCCGACGATGACCTGATAGAAAAAGAATGGGTTGATAAGGCAAAAAAAATCGTGGAGGAAACACGAGACGACCCACACAGACGTGAACAAGAGGTCGGCAAGTTACAAGCGGACTATTTGCGCAAACGGTACGGAAAAGAACTAGGCTCAGCTTAGAACGGGAGATAAGAGGGGGTGTTGGAAGCATTGGTCGCAGTGGCTGGAATTACGGTGGTGGCAGTAGCTGCTGGTCTTTTTGTATTTAGCCAATACCAACGAACTTTGCGAGAGGCCAAAAACTATGAACGTGGGCTAAAAATGGTTCCTATGTTGATTCATTTGCCTCCTTCAAGTGATGATTTAGAAACTGGGGGCAGGGATGAACGGGATGTCACCGAGGAGCTTCTGAGCCAAGCACAGGTAATGTACAACATTATCGCGAGTACAGCGACAAAGGGCTTCAAAAGTAAGGTATATGGCCAGCGACACATATCATTTGAGCTCGTTGCTCGTGACGGGCTGGTGCATTATTACGCAGTTGTTCCGGTAGTACTTGTGGACGTGCTGCGACAAGCGGTAGCGGCAGCGTACCCATCTGCAAGGCTTGAAGAGGTTGAAGAGCACACTGTGTTCAGCAAAGTGGGCAAAATCAGCGGCACGATAGGCGGTGAGTTCACTCTAAAGAAAAACTTTATATATCCAATATCAACCTATCAAGAGGCCAAACGAGATGCTTCACGCGCACTGTTGAACGCACTATCAAGTGCCTCTCGCGAGGACGGTATAGGGGTACAGATATTACTTCGACCTGCTCGTGAAAGTTGGACGAAAAAATCTGTCGCTGAAGCCGACAAAATAACGAAAGATAAGGGCAAGAAGGGCGGACTTGCAGGTTTCGTTGCTCCAAGTGGGCTTATGGGAGCACTTTGGAAACCGCCAGAGTCAAGCGATGAAACTGAAAAACCAGAAGACAAGCAGCTGACTTCACTTGAACGTGCCAAGATAGAAGCTATCGAAGAAAAAACGCGCTACCCTGGCTACGAAACTTTGATTCGTGTCGTCGTATCATCAAATACTGCCGCACAATCACAAGTGCTACTAAAAAACGTGATCGCAGCCTTTGCTTTATTTGACTCTCCGAGCTACAACGGCTTCAAGTTTAATGTATCTCGCAATATTGAAGAGCTTGTGACCGCCTATATTTTTCGATTTTTCCCTCAGTCACTCAAACACAACATTCTAAACACCGTTGAACTTGCTACGCTGTTCCACCTGCCAGACCAAAAGAATATCCCCACCTCCCAGGTTCAACGCCAGATGAGTAAGCAGGTCGACGGCCCTACACAATTAATGGACGAAGGTTTCTTACTCGGCTACAACGAATTTAGGGGCACGAAGAAACCGATTCGTTTAAGCACGAATGATCGCAGGCGACACACGTACATCATTGGACAAACTGGAACAGGTAAGTCTGTACTGCTTGAAAATCTGGCCTATCAGGACATGATGGACGGGAAGGGCTTTGCATTTGTCGATCCGCATGGTGATTCAGTTGAGGCGCTGCTGGGTAAGGTGCCCAAAGAACGAGTCGAAGATATTATTTACTTTAATCCCGGAGACATGGCGAACCCAGTTGGGTTAAATATGTTCGAATTTGATCACCCGGATCAGAAAGACTTTCTGGTACAAGAGGCTATAAACATGCTCTACGGCCTGTACGACCCAGGGCACACCGGCATCGTTGGTCCACGCCTCGAGCATATCTTTAGGAACTGTGCGCTTCTATTAATGAGCGATCCTGCTGGGGGCACTTTCGTCGACATACCGAAACTACTTATCGATCAAGACTACATGAAGAGTAAACTCAAATATGTCACCGATCAAAGCGTGCTCGACTTTTGGACAAAAGAATTTCCAGCCTCACAACGCTCAAACGAGGCCGGAGAGGTTATTAGCTGGGTAGTCTCGAAATTTGGGCCCTTTATCTCCAATGATGCTATGAGAAACATCATTGGCCAAACGGCCAGTGGCTTTAACCTACGCGACATAATGGACAACAAGAAGATTCTGCTCGTGAACCTCTCAAAGGGTAAAATGGGTGAGCTTAACTCGAAACTGATGGGTATGATATTTGTGATGAAGTTTCAGGCGGCAGCAATGGGTCGAGCGAATGTTCCTGAATCCGAGCGAGTAGACTTTAGCCTCTACGTTGATGAGTTCCAGAACTTCGCTACGGATAGCTTCGAATCTATTTTGAGCGAAGCAAGAAAATATCGACTGAATCTGATTCTTGGTAATCAGTTCATGACACAACTTACCGATAAAGTGCGTGAAGCAATCATCGGTAACGTTGGTACGGTAATTTCGGGAAGAATAGGTATCACAGACGCCGAGATTTTGGTGAAGAAGTTTCAGCCCACATTCGATGTAGAAGATTTAACCAAGATGCCAAACTACCAGTCAATTACGAGCGTGATGATAAACAACGTGCCTTCAGCGCCGTTTAGCATGTCTTTCATACCTCCAATGGGACAAAGCAATACACAGCTCAGCGACGCGCTTAAACGCCTCTCTGCGGCAAAATACGGCAAGCCTCGCGCTAGCGTTGAGAAAGAGATATTCGACCGTCTTGGCGCCGCAGAAAAGGCTAAGAAACAGCGTCTTGAGGAAATGCGCAAACTACAGCAAAATCCAGTAGGTCCTAGCGTGACGGGTTCAACGCCTAGTGCTGCAAAAACGGGTTCGTCATTCCTCGATGATTGGCTTTCAAAGCGTCAGCAGCTGGGCAAAACCAACTCGCCAGCTACCGCCGCCGGAAAACCAACAACCGTACCCGCTGCAGGAAACGCACCCGTGCTTGGTAAAGTTCCTCAACAAGAAATACCTCAAGCCGCTAAGCCTGTGACACCAGAGGATAGCTCTACTGACGAATCAGCCAATTTAGAGAAACTACATCTACGCGGTGATGAAAATAACGCACACTCTGAAATCTCAATCAAACTACACTAAAACGAACTAACGAACTACTGTAGCTGGCCAGGTTTTTTGCCAGTTATCATAAGGCGAAGGTAGTCGAAGAGGTTACCAACGAGCCAGCCTACGATAAATGCTGCGATGGTCTCAGTACCCGAGAGAGGATAGCCATTACGACGAGCTAGCAGGTAGATGGCTAGAGTAAACAAGAAAGCACTCAAAGACCCAGCAAGGACTGCGTTGGGCCTTGCTACGGTGGCACCTACTACGTCGCTAGTTCGTTCAACGGCCTTGTTGTGTATGACCTTCGAAAAAGCTTTACTAGGTGCCGACATGTGTTTTTGCGCATCGTTAAGGGTTAGCTTAAAGTTTGCTTCAAGGTTTGATTTGCTTCGAGGTAATGGTTTTGGTTTTCGCTTTTCAGCGGGAGAAGCTTCGGCCTTTTCTTGTTTTTCAGCATGACGCTCGGCTGAGGCTCGCGCTTCATTCTCTAGCTGCTCTTTGCTAATGCTTGCTTCTGTCTCAGCACGCTGTTCTAGCTTTTCGTTGAGCCGATCGTGTTCTTCAGCTGCGACTTTTTCGAGCTCAGCGTTGTTAGATTCAACTTCGTGTGCTTGTTGTAGTTTTTCTTTATTACTCATAGTATTTACCTAAATTGCCCCCGTATTTAAGTCGTGACGAATAAGCCGTATTTCTTTGCCCATTTGACGTGAACGTGCGTAGAAGTATACAACTACGGCGAAGAGAACGGCTGCGAACATCATGTTCTCTCGTGGACCTGTTTGAGGCAGTTCTGATACAACTTGTTCAACCACCACTTTTTCGCTAGGACAGGTAACCCGTACATCGATGCTGTTGCCAAAGGTATTTGTCATTACACAGTCGAACGAAGCCTCGTTGCTCGTTCCTGTATTGGTAGCAGGAATAGCGCTGAGCAGTTGAATTGCCAAGGTTCGAGATTGTTTTTCACCTGGTTTAAGATTGAAAGGGGCCCAAGATAACATCTTTGTTGATTGGTCGAAGCTTCCGCCTCCCATATCGATCAGGGTGGCGTATTCAAGTACATCTTCAAGGGACTCTTTTAGCGTGATTGGGGCACTGGTACCTCCATTGTTTTCAACCGAGATAGTATAGCTAATCTTATCGCTCGCACGAGCTACGACACTACTTGCGCTCACATTTCCTTGCGTCATATTTATAGCTGATTTAGTGCTTACAACATCTGCTTCACATTGCTCGTCGTCAATCCACAGCTCTGGGTTATCAGGGCAAGGCTGGCAGCGGGGGTCGTCGACCGGCAACTGAGGGTTATAGGCACACACCTCAGGCTTCACAATGGTGAATTGAGTCTGGCAATCACTACTTGTCTTTTTTCCTTCGCTTGTGTGGACGGTGAGTATCACAGAGTAGGTGCCCGCTTTAGTGACCGTGAAACTATCAGCGGTGACATCCTCTTTATGAGATGTCACGACTACACGCTTAACTTGCTTACCGTCACTATTCTTCACCACAAAGACATACTTAGAAATAGTCGCTTTGTTTACTGCCCGTGCTGAGCCGCTGAGGGTAACAATGGTTCTGTCTGCTATAACTGCACTCGCCTGTGTACAGTAGGCGGCTGGCTCTTTCGCGACTACGAATGAATCCTGACAATCTTTACCAGATTTCTCGCCTTCAGAGGTGTGAACGGTCACTTTTGCATGATATGCACCAGGAGTGGCTTGCTTGTATACAAATGAGTGTTTCTCTGCAGTTGAAGGGAAGCTTTGGGTGAATATAACTTTCTTTGAGCTGTCCTTTACTACATATTCATATTTGCGGATTTTTGCGCCGTCTTTCGTGTTCGCGAAGGAGTTCATGCGGAAGCGATCTGGCGCAATTCGCTCAACAGTAAGCCTCTGGCAAACTGCCTCTGGGTTTTTAACCACCGGCGGGTGAGCGGTAATCAGGTTTCCACAATCTTTCTTTATCGCAAACCAACCTAACTCCTTTGAATGACCCGCAAACACTTCATGTCTATCGCCACCTTCTTGGGTAAGCCGCATTGGTCGATAGAAAACGGTACCCTCGGTGCCGTTTGCTTTATCGTAACTGTAGCTACGTTGACCCTGAGCATAACTATAAAGACTAGTCATAGACCAGTTATATCGGCTCGCCTCACCTATAACTGTGAGCTTGGTATCAGCAATTTCTGCTCTGGTAATACCAAGTGACTTGTAGATATCTTTAATATTGTTTGAGTTACGGTCATAATAATTAAGGAAATCAGCAGGGCTTGAAACACCTCCACGCACAAAATCGGCTGAGCTCGCCGCATTTGCTGCTTCTGGTGGTGAGATCACTGCCAAAGACTGTACAGTAAGAGCAAGCGCCGTGAACACGAGCCCTATACGACGAGTCGTCTCCTCGCGCTTTAGTCGACGCGCATAGAAGCCAAGCTGGCCAACAAGGGCAGGGCTATAGCTGAGATTTGATACTAACTTCCGAAACATCGCATTAGGTACCTTTTTTGTTTAAAATTGTTTAGTTTTGTTTTTATTTTTGTGCGATTTTATCCTTTTGTACTTTAGATTAGCATAAGTATTGTGTTCAATGCAAGAACTTGAGTGAATACAAATAGTTCGATATAATAAATGCAGTGTAAATAGCTAGACAGTCTGAAATAGTGAGGGAATAATGTCTAAACAAAAAGCTGACGGCTCGTATGACGGGTCACAGATTCAAGTATTAGAGGGTCTTGAACCTGTACGTAAACGTCCGGGTATGTATATAGG
>DCDR01000003.1 GCA_002316545.1 Candidatus Saccharibacteria bacterium UBA1050
AGGAGATGTGTATAAGAGACAGTAGCTAGACAGTCTGAAATAGTGAGGGAATAATGTCTAAACAAAAAGCTGACGGCTCGTATGACGGGTCACAGATTCAAGTATTAGAGGGTCTTGAACCTGTACGTAAACGTCCGGGTATGTATATAGGTAGCACCGGCTATGACGGTGTGCATCATTTAATCAAAGAAATCGCCGATAACTCTATCGACGAAGCCATTGCTGGTTTCGCTTCAAGAGTTGATGTAGAGATACTCGAAGACGGTGGTATTACTATCGTTGATGATGGTCGAGGTATTCCTGTTGATAAACACCCTAAAACCGGCTTAAGTACGCTTGAAACAGTGCTGACCGTACTGCACGCAGGTGGAAAGTTTGGTGGCGGTGGTTATAAAGTATCCTCTGGACTTCACGGGGTTGGTTCCAGCGTGGTGAATGCTCTCTCGACGAAGTTAATCGCAGAAGTCGTAAAAGACGGCGAATTGTACCGAATTGAATTTGAGCGTGGTGCAGCAACTAGCCCACTAAAAAAGATGGGCAAAACCGAACGGGCTGACGGAACAGCCATTACATTCTATCCAGACCCAACTATATTTAAAGAAACCATTGAATTCGATTACAAATGGGTCGTTAACTATCTTCGCCATCAAGCCTATCTTACTAAAGGTGTGTACGTCGCTGTTGTAGATAAGCGAACAAGCGAACGAGCCGCCTTCTACTTTGAGGGTGGTATTCAAAGCTATGCCAAGCACTTAAATATTGGAAAGAATGTTGTTGGTGACCAACCATTTTATGTCGAGAAGCAAGTTGAAGAAGCGCTCATCGAAGTTGCTGTTCAATACAACGATAGTTATGTAGAAACAGTACGCCCATTCGCAAACAACGTGCTAACCCCAGACGGTGGTACACACCTGGTAGGCTTTCGCTCTGCGCTCACGCGCGTAATTAATGACTATGCTCGTAAAAGTGGCTTACTGAAAGAAAAAGAAGAGAACCTAACAGGTGATGATATTCGTGAAGGTTTGACCGCTATTATTCTAGTGAAACTACCAGACCCACAATTTGAAGGCCAGACAAAGAATAAGCTTGGTAACCCAGAAGTTCGGCGCTACGTCGAGCAGGTAATGAACGAGTACTTCGCGTATTACCTTGATGAAACACCCGCAATTGCAAAAAAAATTGTTGGCAAAGCACTTCTTGCAGCCCGCGCTCGTAAGGCAGCCCGTGCAGCCCGTGATAACGTTATTCGAAAGGGCGCGCTCGATGGTATGAATCTGCCGGGTAAGTTGGCAGATTGTTCGAGCAAAGACCCATCTGAAAGCGAGATATATATAGTAGAGGGTGACTCAGCAGGTGGATCCGCCAAGAGTGGACGAGATAGCCGCACACAGGCAATCTTGCCGCTTCGTGGTAAGGTTTTGAACGTTGAACGAGCCCGACTTGACCGAATGCTTGCGAACAACGAAATCGTCGCGCTTATTAAGGCACTAGGAGTTGGAATTGGTGAGCAATTCGACATCTCAGGCCTTCGTTATCATCGAATTATCATTATGACCGACGCCGATGTTGATGGTAGCCACATTTCCACGCTACTTTTGACATTCCTATTCCGGTACATGAAGGAAGTAATCGACGGCGGACATGTCTATCTGGCAAAACCACCACTCTATAGTGTCAATCATGGTAAGAAGAAGATTTACGCGTATGACGAAGATGACCGCGAACGAATTCTTGACGAGATAATAAAAAATAAGGCCGAAAAGGGTGCAGTAATAGCTGACGATGAGGATAAGAACAAGCAAGCAGGTGTTACAATCTCACGCTTTAAGGGACTTGGTGAGATGGATGCAGAGCAGCTATGGGAAACGACAATGCAGCCCGAAAATAGGGTATTGATACAGGTCAAAGTTGCCGATGCTGAAGCGGCCGATGCTGTGTTTACTAAATTGATGGGCGATGATGTCAGCCTTCGAAAGAACTTTATTCAGACTCGGGCAAAAGATGTTGATTTAGAGGAATTGGACGTATAGAAATGGACGAAGATAACGCACCAAGCAAATACGAGAATATCGACGAAATTGTTGTTGATACTTCTCACTCAAAACTGGTAGAAAATCGTACGGTTGAATCAGTGATGGAAGATAGCTTCCTACGCTATTCAATGAGCGTGATTATTGATCGTGCACTTCCTGATGTACGTGATGGTCTAAAGCCAGTTCACCGACGTATCTTGTATTCGATGAACCAAAACGGTAACCGTAGTAGTGCGAAATTTGTAAAATCTGCGCGCATCGTTGGTGATGTGATGGGTAAGTACCACCCGCATGGCGATAGTGCTATTTACGACTCAATGGTACGTTTAGCGCAAGACTGGAGTATGCGCTACATGCTCGTACAAGGCCAAGGTAACTTTGGCTCAATGGACGGTGACCCTGCAGCAGCGATGCGATACACGGAAGCTCGTATGAGCAAGGCATCTGATGAACTCTTGGCTGATATTGATAAAGATACAATTGATTTTCGTGATAACTTTGACGGATCTGAGCAAGAACCAGTAGTACTGCCAGCTAAGCTACCGAACTTGTTACTTAATGGACAAATTGGTATTGCAGTTGGTATGGCAACAAATATACCCCCCCATAACCTCAGCGAGCTAGTTGATGCAATTGTAGAACTTATCGATAATCCGGAAGCTACAATCGAAGACTTATTGAAGCATATAAAAGGTCCTGACTTCCCAACAGGTGCAACGGTGTATGGCGGTGCGCCAATGAAACAGGCTTACCAGACTGGTCGAGGCAGCGTTATGATTCGTGCGGTTGCTGACATTGAGGAAAGCAAAAAAGGTCGGCATCAAATCGTTATAACAGAGATGCCGTATGCTGTAAATAAGGCAACACTCATTGAGCGAGTAGCAGAACTTGTAAAAGAAAAGAAGCTTCTGACAATTAGTGACATTCGTGACGAAAGTGCTCGAGGATCGGTTCGGGTAGTAATTGAGCTTAAAAAAGATGCATACCCTAAAAAGGTACTTAACCAACTATATAAGTTGACCGCACTTCAAACCAGTTATCACTTCAACATGCTGGCTCTTATTGATGGCATTCAGCCACGCGTGCTAGGGCTGTCAGAAATTCTCGAAGAGTACCTAAAACACCGCAAGAATGTAGTGAGGCGTCGCACCGAGTTCGAGCTTCGAAAAGCGAAAGAGCGTGAACATATCCTTGAAGGCTACAAGATTGCACTCGATCATATCGACGAAGTCATCGCCACCATTCGTGCCAGCAAGACTCGTGAAGAAGCTGAAACGAACTTGATAAAGAAGTTTAAACTAAGCGAAATTCAAGCTAAAGCTATTTTAGAGATGCAACTTCGCCGATTGACTGGTCTTGAACGCCAAGCAATAGAGGACGAACTGAAGGAACTTAAGGCTTTAATCGCTCGACTTGAAGCGATTCTTGCAGACGAAAAAGAGATAATGAAAATTATCAAGACTGAACTGCTTGAAATCAGAGACAAGTACGGCGACGAACGCCGAAGCAAGATTATCAGTCATGAACTTGGTAAGTTTAGCGACGAAGAGCTGATACCGGAAGAAGAAAGCGTCATATTACTAACGACCGAAAACTATATCAAGCGTACATTGCTGAGCGAGTATCGTCGCCAAAACAGAGGTGGTAAAGGCAAGCGTGGCATGACCACCAAGGAAGAAGACGTGATTGATCAATTGGTGCCTGCAAGTACACACGACTGGCTCCTCTTCTTTACAAACAGAGGTCGCGTATTTAGGCTCAAAGCATACGAAGTGCCTGCAGCAAGTCTAGCAGCCAAGGGTGTCGCAGCGGTAAACTTGCTGCAGCTTCAGCCGGAAGAGAAGATTACTTCAATCATTCGTCATGAAAAGGACGCCAGCGACGAGGGCTACCTCTTTATGGCAACCTGCAAGGGTACGGTAAAGAAGACACCTCTGAAAGACTATGCAAACATTCGAACCAACGGTCTGATTGCCCTAAAGCTTGATGATGGTGATGAGCTTCGATGGATAAAGAAAACAGATGGTAAAAGCGATGTGATAATCTCAACATCTGCCGGTCAGGCTGTTCGATTCAATGAGTCAGATGCTCGACCAATGGGACGTGCTGCACGGGGTGTAAGGGGTGCCCGACTTCGACCAAACGATATAGTGGTAGGTATGGATGTTGTTGCGTCCGAAGACCAAACATTGCTCGTAATTAGCGAAAAGGGCTTTGGCAAGCGAACAACGGTTGCTAACTTCCCGAGCCACAAACGAGGTGGTGTAGGTATAAAAGCGGCGGTTGTAACGGCGAAGACTGGCCCGATCATATCGGTACAGACCATCGACCCAGAAATGACTGATGCAATATTGATTTCAAAAAATGGACAGACGATCCGTCTGCGACTAGCTGATATCAAGCTGCTTGGTCGAACGACGCAAGGTGTGACGATTATGCGCCTGTCTGATAGCGACAGCGTATCATCAATCGGATTGATGCCAGAACAGTCAAAAGACGACGAAGAGGAGTAAAATAGTACTATATGCAAGGTCTATCACCATACCTACTATCAATCTTGGCAGGATGGGTTATTGCTCAAGGCCTGAAGTACGTCTTTGCGGTGCTAAAAAGTCGTGATTTGATAGGTAACGTCAGGCAGTTATATCTTTCAGGTAATATGCCGAGCGCACATACTGCAACAGTGGTGGCACTAGCAACGGTGATTGGCTTGAAAGACGGGGTAGACTCAGCATTATTTGCGCTAGCGGCTCTATTTGCGGCAATCGTGATGTACGACGCCATGATGGTCCGTCGATCGTCTGGCGAGCAAGGCCTAGCACTCCAGCAACTGATAGGCGAACTGAAAAGCAAGGTGTTGCTCCCTCGCGCAGCAAAAGGCCATACACCGCTAGAAGTGGCCACTGGACTAGTAATCGGCGTCATAATTGGATTCGTTGTCTTTATAGCTACAAAATAGCAGGCTTTGAAGGCTTGACGCACCTCTTTAAATCCTGTATGATGGATAACAGTCTGTCCAGGGAACTGCGAGAAACTACGGGTTACCGGTCAGATTTTAATGTACGTTAACAATTTAGTTGTGCAATAACATCGTCAGTCTATGATGTAGACGTCACTCTAGTAGTGACATCTTTTATGGAGAGTTTGATCCTGGCTCAGGATGAACGCTGGCGGCGTGCCTAATACATGCAAGTCGAGCGCCCCTTTAAGAGGTGATAATCATTTGATTGTCAGTTCCTATGGGGAGCGGCGGACGGCTGAGTAACGCGTGGGAACGTGCCCCAAAGTGAGGGATAAGCACCGGAAACGGTGTCTAATACCGCATATGCTCTTCGGAGTAAAGCTTTATGCGCTTTGGGAGCGGCCTGCGTCCGATTAGATAGTTGGTGAGGTAAAGGCTCACCAAGTCGACGATCGGTAACTGGTCTGAGAGGATGATCAGTCAGACTGGAACTGAGACACGGTCCAGACTCCTACGGGAGGCAGCAGTAAGGAATCTTCCACAATGGGCGAAAGCCTGATGGAGCAACGCCGCGTGCAGGATGAAGGCCTTCGGGTCGTAAACTGCTTTTATTAGTGAAGAATATGACGGTAACTAATGAATAAGGATCGGCTAACTACGTGCCAGCAGCCGCGGTCATACGTAGGATCCGAGCGTTATCCGGAGTGACTGGGCGTAAAGAGTTGCGTAGGTGGTCAGTAAAGCGAATGGTGAAATCTGGGGGCTCAACCTCACAGACTATTATTCGAACTCACTGACTCGAGAACAGCAGAGGTAACTGGAATTTCTGAAGTAGGGGTAATATCCGTAGATATCAGAAGGAACACCAATGGCGTAGGCAGGTTACTGGGCTGTTTCTGACACTGAGGCACGAAAGCGTGGGGAGCGAACCGGATTAGATACCCGGGTAGTCCACGCCGTAAACGATGGATACTAGCTGTTGGAGGTATCGACCCCTTCAGTAGCGAAGCTAACGCGTTAAGTATCCCGCCTGTGGAGTACGGTCGCAAGACTAAAACATAAAGGAATTGACGGGGACCCGCACAAGCGGTGGATCATGTTCTTTAATTCGATGCTAAACGAAGAACCTTACCAGGGCTTGACATCCAGGGAATTTCTACGAAAGTAGATTGTGCCTTTTGGAACCCTGTGACAGATGATGCATGGCCGTCGTCAGCTCGTGTCGTGAGATGTTTGGTTAAGTCCATCAACGAGCGCAACCCTTGTGAATAGTTGTATTTTTCTATTCAGACTGCCCCGGTAACGGGGAGGAAGGAGGGGATGATGTCAGGTCAGTATTTCTCTTACGTCCTGGGCTAGAAACGTGATACAATGGCAAGTACAATGCGCTGCGAAGCCGCGAGGTGAAGCAAATCGCACCAAAGCTTGTCCCAGTTCGGATTGGAGGCTGAAACTCGCCTCCATGAAGTCGGAATCGCTAGTAATCGCAAGTCAGCAAATTGCGGTGAATACGTTCCCGGGTCTTGTACACACCGCCCGTCAAACCATGAAAGTGACCAACACCCGAAGTCCGATTCGTCGGCCTAAGGTGGGGGGCATGATTGGGGTTAAGTCGTAACAAGGTATCCGTAGCGGAAGCTGCGGATGGATTACCTCCTTTCTAGGGAGAGTTATGCCAGACTATCGAGAAATCATAGTCTGAAGCTAGGTCGGTCCTATGAATGTGATGAGCTTACATATTCATGTACCCTTCGGGGAAGGACTAAGTTCAAAGTGTCCCATAGACACGCTTTAGACGAGTTATTGCGCAGCTAAGTTGTTAATACATAAACTACCTCCATTGGAGGTAGTTTTGTTAGGCTGCTAAACTTTTTAGTACTGCTAACGAAACGAGATAATAAATAGGGTATCCTACTGCAATGACAAAACCAACAGTTTTGAAGGTCCAGGGGTTATCTAGCCCACGGATAAGTGAGGTAGAGCCAGTCGATTCAAAAAAATTCGCCAGCTTCTTGCTAAAGAGCATCATCAATATACCTATGACAACCGGGCCGAATATGTTGCTGATGAAATCCATAGGGGAAGTATAGCAGTAATCACTTGGCTTGTATCTGTTTTTTTGATACAATTGTTCAGACTTGGTTGCCTGGGGCGTTAGCTCAGTTGGCTAGAGCACCTGCTTTGCAAGCAGGGGGTCCGGGGTTCGAGTCCCCGACGCTCCACCAGATATGGGGTAACTCAGGCTTCGGTCTGTTGTTACTCCACCAAGTGCACCTTTCTGTACCTAATCATTTGCGGGCGCTTAGCTCAGTTGGCTAGAGCACCTCGTTTACACCGAGGGGGTCGGGGGTTCGAGCCCCTCAGCGCCCACCATGATTAGACTTTCACAAAACACCCTGTGAAGCAGGGGCGATTAGCTCAGCTGGTTAGAGCGCGTCACTGATAATGACGAGGTCGGAGGTTCAAGTCCCTCATCGCCCACCATTCACAGGGTGTTTTATGTTTACTATAATTATTCAAGAGAAGTATGAGCTATCCTTTTAGAGAAATTATAATCATCTACAACCCAAATAGTACGGGGCCAAGCAAGAAGAACGCCTTAGATTTGCAGAAGGAGCTAAAAGCCAAGCTATCAAAAACGGTGCGTGTTATTACAAAAGGCACTAAAGATGCTGGGCATGCTGAAGAAATCGGTGCGGGATATGCCAAGAAAGACTCCAAGACGCTTCTTGTCTCTTCAAGTGGTGACGGGGGCTACAATGAGCTAGTAAATGGCGTGTTGCAGCATAAGACTAATCACGTGACCGTAGCGGTGATGCCGAGCGGTAATGCAAACGATCACCACCATGCCACTGCAACAGACGATCTAGGGGCACGTATTATAGCCGGAAAAACCCATAAAATTGACGTCATAGGCGTGAATGCGACTAAAGAAGGCAAGCCGTGGAAGCACTATGCGCATTCATATGTCGGACTCGGGATGACCGCCTATATAGGTGAAAAACTAACCAAAGCTGATTTGAACCCGTGGAACGAGAAGTGGATGGTAATAAAGTATATGCTGAAGTTTAGCCACGTTACATTGAAGCTGGGAGATGCAGAGCAATGGAAACGATACAGCAATGTCATTTTTGGAAATATCGATAGAATGTCAAAGGTAATTAAGCTGAGTGACAAAACAGAGCTTAGTGATGGTAAATTTGAGGTATACAGTAGCACGACGGGTGAACTACTAAGCTATCTACTGAAAGGCGTGTCTGTCGGCCTTGAAGCAAAGCACCGGGCCTCCAGTTTTAAAGTGACCGCAAAGCGCTCGTATCAAATTCAGTTAGATGGAGAAGTATTTAACATTGATAGTGGTAAGATACACCTGAAGTCAGTAAAAAACTTATTACGGACACTATTGTAATAACGCGCTTGCTTTGGTATAATAACTATTAGTTAAGCGAATGTTCATAAGAACCTCTGGCAATGTGTGATAAATCCAAGGCATGTTGCAGGGGATTTTTTATCGCCAAAATTACAACGAATTACCACTAGACAACCTGCGAGTAACAGTGGTACGATAGACTACAGTCTGTTAAAACAGTTTAGTCTTGAACGCAGAAAAAACTACATCGATTGCGAGGTGATGTGGTGGAAATGTGCGCTCAAGATTGACCTTCGCTCATGGCGAGGTGCAAGAGGTACATGTAACTTAACAATTAGTGATGTAAGAAAATTTTCAAATTTTTTTGAAACGAAATATGGAATTGACGGCAAGCAAGTGGTTCATACCAATTGCTAGTTAAGTCAATGCATAAAAAGGTACTCAAGGGCACAGTAGTGGATGCCTAGACGTATATTACCGATGAAGGACGTGGAAGACTGCGATAAGTCTCGGGGAGCTGTCAACAAGCTTTGATCCGGGAATGTCCGAATGGGGAAACCCAGCATGAGTTATGTCATGTTGCTGGCTCCTGAATATATAGGGAGTTTAGACGGGAACCAACTGAACTGAAACATCTTAGTAGGTTGAGGAAGAGAAAGTAAATAACGATACTCGGAGTAGTGGCGAGCGAAACGGGTAGAGCCCAAACCTTACATGTTTTTGCCTGTTTACAGGTAGATACGGCTGATAGGCCAATGCATATAAGGGGTTGTGATATTACATATGACCAAGTCAGAGAACTTGAGCTTTCGAGTTTGAGGTATCTGATTTGCGATAGCACTCTATCAGGTGTTAGTAAGGTAAAAAATCGGCGTGGTTAGCAGAATAACTTGAATGGTTAACCAAAGGACGTGAAAGTCGTGTATGCGAAAACGACGCTGACCTTATGTATGTTTTATCGAGTAGGGCGGGGCACGAGAAACCCTGTCTGAATCCGGCTGGACCACCAGCCAAGGCTAAATATAATATACGATCGATAGTGAACTAGTACAGCGATGGAAAGGTGAAAAGAACCCCGGGAGGGGAGTGAAATAGATCCTGAAACTCTGTGCCTACAAGGAGTCGGAGCGGACTTGTTCCGTGACGGCGTGCTTTTTGTAGAACGATCCAGCGAGTTAATTTTCAAGGCAAGGTTAAGTCATGTGACGGAGCCACAGTGAAAGCGAGCCTGAATAGGGCGAATTAGTCTTGAGGATTAGACCCGAAACCGGGTGACCTAACCATGGGCAGGCTGAAGCTACTGTAACAGGTAGTGAAGGGCCGAACCGTAGAGCGCAGCAAAGCTCCCGGATGACCTGTGGTTAGAGGTGAAATGCCAATCGAACTCGGAGATAGCTGGTTCTCCTCGAAATAGCTTTAGGGCTAGCGTCGCGTAGTAGCAAATAGGGGTAGAGCTCTGTAAAGGACTGGGGCGGGCAACTGTACCCACCCTTAACAAACTACGAATACTATTTGTGTAATCGCGGCAGTTAGAACGTCGGGGCTAAGCTCGGCGCTCGAAAGGGAAACAGCCCAGACCATCGTCTAAGGTCCCTAAATTAACACTCAGTGGGAAACAAGGTGAGATTTCTTAAACAGCGAGGATGTTGGCTTAGAAGCAGCCATTCATTTAAAGAGTGCGTAACAGCTCACTCGTCAAGAGATCTTGCGTGGAAAATGTAACGGGGCTAAAGTGTTATACCGAAGACATGGATGTGCAATTTATTGCACGTGGTAGAGGAGCGTTCCTATCTGCAGTGAAGCAGTTCTGGAAAGAATTGTGGAGCGTTAGGAAGTGAGAATGCTGGAATGAGTAACCATAAGACAGGTGAGAATCCTGTCGGCCGTAAGAGCAAGGTTTCCTGAGCCATGGTAATCATCTCAGGGTTAGTCGGGCCTAAGCCGAGGCGCATAGCGTAGGCGATGGACATCAGGTTAATATTCCTGAACCGGCATAGTTTGTACACTGTTCACGGCGAGATATTCGGAGCGGATTCATGGTATGTATCCGTCCAACCTAGGGGGAACCCGACGGGAGTGAAAGTTACTCTTTATGAGTGACGATTCTGGAAAAGGCGCTGGCTAGAAAAGCAGATGTACGCGTGGCTATGTCGACCGTACCGCAAACCAACACAGGTGCTCGAGTCGAGTAGACTCAGGCTTACGAGAGACCCTTCGCTAAGGAACTCGGCAATACAGCGACCGTAACTTCGGGATAAGGTCTGCCCCCACTTCGGTGGATATGAGCCGCGTTCACTCAGCAAGAGTTAACGGTTAAAAATAACGTCCGTTGCGTTAAAAACAACGGATAGTGAGTACGCATAGATTTACGTTATGAAAATAACAACAATGTATGTGATCAAATCCTTTTTAATTACGACAATTTTCTGAGATAAGTAACAATATGATTTTGTTCTTTTGAACGCGATACTCTCGCATCTAACGATGTGGGGGCCGCAGCAAAAGAGCCCACGGAACTGTTTATCAAAAACACAGGTCTCTGCTAACACGAAAGTGGATGTATAGGGGCTGACTCCTGCCCGGTGCTGGAAGGTTAAGGGGAGCGCTTCACGGTGCGAACTGAAGCCCCAGTGAACGGCGGCGGTAACTATAACCGTCCTAAGGTAGCGAAATTCCTTGTCAGGTAAGTTCTGACCCGCACGAATGGAGTAATCATGTGGGCACTGTCTCAGCGAAGGCCTCGGTGAAAGTGCATTGGCGGTAAAGATGCCGTCTGTCCGTACCAGGACGAGAAGACCCCATGGAGCTTTACTACAGTTTTACATTGAACACGGTTTCAGCTTGTGTAGCATAGGTGGGAGACGTTGAAGCAGATGCGCTAGCATTTGTGGAGTCACCGGTGAAATACCACCCCTGCTGTGATTGTGTTCTCACTCTGACCGTTATCCGGTTAGAGGACCGTGTATGATGGGTAGTTTAACTGGGGCGGTTGCCTCCTAAAGAGTAGCGGAGGCGTTCAAAGGTTGGCTAGCTTCGGATGGAAATCGAAGTGATAGTGTATGCGCATAAGCCAGCTTGACTGTGAGGAGTACATTCCAAACAGAGACGAAAGTCGGAGCAAGTGATCCGCTGTACGTACATTTGTACATGAATGTGGGATCGACAGCGCAAACGGATAAAAGTTACCCTGGGGATAACAGGCTTATAGCGCCCAATAGTTCACATAGACGGCGCTGTTTGGCACCTCGATGTCGGCTCATCACATCCTGGAGGGGGAGCACCTTCCAAGGGTTCGGCTGTTCGCCGATTAAAGTGGTACGCGAGCTGGGTTCAGAACGTCGTGAGACAGTTCGGTTTATATCCGGTATGGACGTTAGGAAATTTGAGAGGATCTACCCGTAGTACGAGAGGACCCGGGCGGACGAACCTCTGGTGTATCGATTGTGGCCACCTGCTGCATTGTCGAGTAGCTAAGTTCGGACTAGATAAGCGCTGAAAGCATATTAAGCGCGAAACTAACCTCAAGATGAGATTTCCCTATGAGGACACTGAAAGATTATCAGTTTGATAGGTGCAAGGTGGAAGTGCAGCAATGCATGGAGCTGAAGCATACTAATAGTCCCATTGCCTTTTTATGATTCATGATTTTTGCATTTTACATGCAATAAATCATGATTTCCGCAGTAATGCGGGCGACAGACTTAACTAGCATTTGGTGCGTAGCACCAACGTTAATTCCATTAACATCACTAATTAGACCGTGCAACGTGTCATCGACACCGAAGTAAGGCTTTTCCCAGGTTGCCTATATGGAACCTCCGAGGAGCGAAGCCTTACTTCGGTGCCCATGGCGATGAGGAAATACCTGTTCTCATTCCGAACACAGAAGTCAAGCTCATCAGCGGCGATTATACTGCCACAAGTGGGAAACTAGCACGGCGCCGAATTATAAGAAATAACCTCCGAATAGGAGGTTTTTCTTTATCTTGCCCCGGTTCGGCGGTAAGATAACCTACCCTCCGAACAGGAGGGGTATTGTTTTGAACAAAAAACTATTGCAAACTGCTAGTGGTTCGGCTATGATTAGGCTAACACCACAAAGGGAAACAAACATGAAAATATCTGTAGAATACGATTCTCAAGAATACATTGTCGCTGTAAAATAACACTGCTTTAGTGCTATTATAAGCGTATGAAACATCTATATGTGGGTGTGGCAGTGTTTATATTGGTAGCGTTTGCTACCTTGTTTAGCTATGGGCAAAATACCAACGCTTTGGACGGAACAGACTTCTCGACACTTCGCGAATCGTTAAAAGCTATAAAAGTACCAAAAGTTGAAGATCCCAAATGGCTAGTGAAGCAAAAAGCAGAAGCCGCCGAGGCAGCTGCGGCGCACAACATGGCAAGCCAAGCAGGAAGAATCATTACCTATGATGTGACGACCAAAGGAGTAATTACGGCCAACTTCTCCGAATTTAAGACACTCGCCAACCAAACACTGAACGATGGCAGGGGCTGGGCACGTATGGGCGTGAGCTTCCGAGAAGTCGCGTCTGGTGGTGAATTTACTCTAGTGCTGTCACAGGCAAGTATGTTGCCGACATTTTCGAGCGGCTGTAGTGCGGACTGGAGCTGTAATGCTGGTAGGTATGTAGTTATAAATCAAGATAGATGGCTTGGTGCCTCGGCTGCATGGAACGCGAGCGGCGGAAGTCTGCGTGACTACCGTCATATGGTAGTAAACCACGAAACTGGCCACTGGCTTGGCCATGGTCATGCATACTGTGGTGGCGCAGGTACGCCAGCACCTGTAATGCAACAACAATCTATTAGCCTCCAGGGCTGCACATTCAACCCCTGGCCGCTTGCGAGTGAGTTATGGATAGGAAGCTGAAAAACATGCTAACAAGCCGCAGAACGCTTCTCATAAGCTTAGGAGCGGTGTTTGTTGTGCTAGTAGCCTATATTGTGGCAAGTCTTATGTATTGGCAGGGGTATGCAGCTGATGTATCAAAGCACGAAGCGGCCAAAACAGCGGTAGAAACTGCCTTAGGCAAACCAGTTAAAACTACCGAACAAAAACTTGCTAAGCTTGCGGCACTTACAAGTGCTACAAAACGATTGTTTAAAGATAGCACGTCATGCGAACCGGCATGGTGGGCGGCTTGGCAAGCAGCATTTCCTACGCCGGCTTCAGAAGTAAAACGTTGTAAAGACCTCGCATCAAAACATCATGCAGTACGCACGGCGCTTGATGTGATTACTGCCTACGTAACAGATGAAAAAAGACTGATTGAGGTGCTAGCACCTCTGGCAGGGCTTAGCAGCAAATTGACCGAAAAAACCTGGGATGCATCCGCAAAGGAATGGAAAGAAGTTGCCAGTGATGCGAAGTCGCTTCGGGTGGGCAGCGAATTTAGTGACGTAAAAGAGCAGGCTACGAAGCAGTTGGACAAGGTGGTCACCGCTTGGGACAAGCTTGCGACTGCTGACAAAAAAGAAAATTCAGCCGACTTCACAGCAGCATACGATTCCCTTGATAGGGCAATAACAGATCTAGCATCGGTGGCAAACACTAGTGAAGACGAGCTTGGCAATTTGACTAAAAAGCTTGAAACAGCAGCGACCAACCTGTAAATTAGCATTATTTTCTCACATAAAAAAACAACCCATCTCGCAGATAGGGTCGTTTCGTGTGTTTAAACCAAATTTGGGTCCAAACAGGTGCCGTTTGCGACAACGTCACAAACTACCTCTATAATATAGCACCAACCGAATATTTGCAACAGTTTTTACACCATAAAAATGCTTATCGTAAATGTTGACAAAAAGCACAAGCTGTGTTAATATAAGAGCATACACATCTCATGTGTGAGGTAATTAGGAGGGTTCGTATCTATTAACAGGTGCGGGCCTTTTAATATATAAGGAGACCTGAAATGGCAGGAACCAAAGCAGGCGGCCTAAAGGCTGCAGCAAAGAACAAAGCAAAAGATCCAGAATTTTACGCTCGTATCGGCGCAAAAGGTGGCAAGAATGGTCACACTGGTGGTTTTGCCGCTAACCCAGCTCTTGCACGTGTTGCAGGCGCTAAAGGTGGTCGTATCTCACGCCGCCGTAAAGCAAGCGATGTAGCTAAAAAAGCTGCCTAAGCACGCAAAGCAGAAAATAGCCCGTACTACTGTTGTACGGGCTATTTTTGTATATTATATCGGCGTAGGGCGCAGCTTCGCGCCTCGTTTACTTTCCAGATATTGGCACAAGAGAGGCAACGGTAGTGCCACTGCTTGGTTTGCAAGCCATTCGCCCCACATTTTGGGCAGGTACTTCGTGCATGCAACCACTCTCGGTACGTGTCCATGTCATCCTGTATGTTATCGGCGGTGATGGTCACTTCAAAACGAGGAGCTAAGGTAGAACGTGCATATTGCCAGGCGTCACGCTCCATAGCTATCAGGTCAACGTCGCGAGTGTAATCGTGGTGTTCTAGTAGCGCGTGGCTAACTTCGTGTAGTAATCGCGCATCAAAACTATCATCACTGGCTGGGTAGGCGATGGTATGTGTAGTCGGTAGCCATTGAAAATCGTCTGCTTCTGTAAACGATAGCTGGGGATACGATTCTTTAAGCTGCTTCAGAAGCGAGTCGGTCGAGGGCATGGTAGTAGCATCCGTAAATTACTGCTTGTTCTGGGTGGGAAGCGGCGCGAACCTCAGGGGTACGGTCGACTAAGTGCGCGCGTAAGAACGGTTCTAAATACTCGGCGTATTTATCAAAGTAGGTGCCAATACTACCGCCAATCACTACTACGTCTGGGTTTAAAAGCGGTATTTGGGCTACCAAACCAAGGCCAATGTTTTCGCCGATTTCTTGCCACAGTTTAGGGTCGGTTACATCTTTCGCGTACATATTGTACTTTTCGTGAAAGGCACGTCCTGAGGCGAAAGATTCCCAGGTTTTTAACTCGCCATCGTGAGTTACGACCGCCTGGCCACCTTCTGCTTGTGCGAATTCCGGGCTTATCACACCGTTAGCAATAACCCCAGTGCCAATGCCAGTACTCACAGTAATATAGAGGCATACATTTGGCATTTCAGGCAACGCGTGAGCTTCAGCTAGTCCGGCCAGGTTGGCATCGTTCTCAAGTAAAATAGGGCAGTCAAAGGCCGGTTTTAGAGCAGAAACAATGTCAAAATTCTCCCAGCCGAGATTACGGGCAATTACCACGACGTTATTTTTAATTATAGCGGGCACCGCAACTACAATTGCGGTTGGCGCTTCATCACCCAGTACTTTTCGGATGGTTTCACCCACTTGAGCAATGTATTCATCGGTGTTTTTTGGCGTTTCAAATCGTTCAGACGTTTGCAGTGAACCATCGCTCGAAAAGCTGGCGACAAGTGTTTTTGTCCCTCCGGTGTCGACTGCAATTAACATAGTTTTAGTGTAGCATATGCGGACGGAAGTGCGGAGGTGGCTGTACTTCCGCGGACTGCTTTTATAGATTGCCAGTTTAGCGACCAGATTACTTGGAGAGGGCGTTACACGCCCATTCATTCTTTGCACGGGCAGGAATGAATGGGGTTGCTCTACGCCTTTACCCTCACCAAGTAACCTAGCCGCCAACTGGCTCCTGTGTGCTTGCCCCTGATTGCAAAACCAGCTATACTATTGCATAAGAAACTTAAGGGGAAGTGTATGACAAAAAACCGCATGTATCAGGGTGGATCGCTCGGTAGCTATATCGTTGTAGGCGCACTATTGGTGCTTCTATTGGTCGGAGGACTCTATACAGTAGGACGGATTGATAATGAATCAGGGCAAATTGCGACTGATACGTCGGATAACACTGAAGACAACGGCACAACGCCAGACAGTAGTTCAACAGACACCACAAATTCTGACACCGATAAAAATACAGACAACACGAAAAACGATACGCCTGTTTCATCTGACGACAGTAATACGACAACAGATGACTCTAACACGACCACAGGTTCAAGCAACGACACTGAAGAACTACCAGCTACCGGTGCCTCAGAAACCTTCGCTGCAGCAGCAATCTTGAGCCTGGTAACGTACGCGGGCGCACTCTACATCGGTAGCCGCCGCGCGTAAGACTAGTGTTTTTAAGAGAAATAGCGTATACTACTAGATGAATCTAGAGACAGTCTTAGGAGGACTCATCATGAGGCTGTTTCATGAGCAATATTATTTAAGGAAGGAGTCTTTTTAGACTTATGGCAACAAAAGCCGCAGTAACAATGGATGACCTGCTCGCACAAGAAAGCACGGTCAAACAATTAGTAGCAGGTGAAACTGTTTCAGGAACAGTGTTAAGCCTCAAAAAACATGAAGTATTAATCGACCTTGGTCCACTTGGCGTTGGTTACGTACCACGTCGTGAAGTTGGCTTTTCACGTCAGCTGAACGAAGGTGATGAAGTAACTGCCAGTGTGGTGGATACCGAACTCGACAACGGTTACAGCTTGCTGAGCCTACGCAAAGCCGCTAAAGACCGTGGCTGGGACGAAGTATTGGTTAAGCAAGAGGCTGGCGAAACTATCACCATTTCACCATACGACGCTAACAGAGGTGGTCTATTGGTTGAATACGAAGGTGTCCGTGGGTTCCTACCAGTAAGCCAACTATCTGCCGAACATTATCCACGCGTTGGCAGCAGCGACAAAGATGAAATTTTGCAACGCCTTAACTCATTGATTGGTAAAGACCTGAGCGTACGAATTCTTGACGCTGACCGCAAAGCAAACAAACTTATCTTTAGTGAAAAAGAAGCTATCAAAGACGGCCTAGCTGAGCGATTCGAAAAGCTTAAGATCGGTGACACCGTAACTGGTGTTGTAACCGGCGTCGTAGACTTCGGTGTATTCGTAAACGTTGAAGGCATTGAAGGCTTGGTGCACATTTCAGAAATCAGCTGGGAGCGGGTAAACAACCCAAGCGACTACGTAAAAGTTGGTAGCAGCATCGACACCAAGATTATCTCTATCGACAAAGACCGCCTTTCACTTAGCATGAAGCAACTTACCAAAGACCCTTGGCTTGATGAAGTTGAAAAACTAACCCCAGGTACAGAGGTAGAAGGTACCGTTACCCGAATCACGCCATTTGGTGCATTCGTGCAGCTTTCACCAGCGGTAGAAGCACTTGTGCACATTTCTGAACTCGGTGGCGGTGAAGGTGTTGACCCAGAAAAAGTATTTACGCTCAACGAGCGCAAAAACTTTACTGTTCTTGAAGTAGATAAAGACAACCGCAAAATTAGCCTTAGCCTTAACGGCAAGAAGAAAAAATCGTAATACGTTGCTAGCAAGAGGCTAGCACGAAGAAAGGAGTTCACCGACTATGGAAAAGAAAGTCGTTGTTATTGCCGACTCGATCACGGTTGGTGAGCTTGCTGAAACCCTCAATTTGCCGATTACTACGCTGATTGGCGAGCTGTTCAAAAACGGTATTATCGCTACTATTAACCAGCGAATCGATTTTGAAACAGCGACGATTATCGTAGAAGAGCTTGGCCTTGACGTAGCCTTAGAAAAGAAGGAAGCTGCTGCCGGCCCGGTGCGTAAAACCCACCAGCTATCAGATCACGCCATAGAGCGTGCGCCAATCGTCGCGGTGATGGGACACGTCGACCACGGTAAAACCAGCCTGCTCGATGCGATTTTAGACACGAAAACCGTTGATGATGAAGCCGGTGGAATTACCCAGCACATTAGCGCCTACCAGGTAGAGCGCAAAGGTCGCAAGATTACCTTGCTCGACACCCCTGGCCACGAGGCATTCGCAGCTTTGCGCCAGCATGGCGCCACGCTTACCGACGTGGTAATTATCGTGGTTGCCGCCGATGATGGCGTGAAGCCACAAACTGTTGAAGCGATTCGATTCGCTCGTGAAGCCAATGCGAAAATCGTGGTAGCGATCAACAAAATGGACAAAGAAACCGCCAACCCGGCATTAGTAAAAACTCAGCTTGCCAGTGAGCACCAGCTTAACCCAGAAGAGTGGGGTGGTGACGTGATTATGGTGGAAGTAAGTGCCAAAACAGGCAAAGGAATTGATGATTTACTCGAAAACGTGCTGCTTGTGGCCGATCTTGAAGAGCTAAAAGCCGATACCGATACACCAGCCGAAGGCTTGGTAATCGAGTCACACATGGAAACAGGTCGCGGCTCTGTCGTTGGTCTACTAGTAGAGCACGGGATGTTGCATCCGGGGCACTTTTTGGTGGCAGGTACCTCATACGGTAAAGTTCGTACGTTGTGCGATTTCAAGGGCAAGGCGCTGAAAGAAGCTGGCCCGTCTACACCGGTAACCGTGACTGGCTTTAAAGACTTGCCACAATTTGGTGATACATTTTACCTGGTAAAGAACGAAAAAGAGGCTCGTCAGGCAACCGTGACAGCTCGGTTGGAGCGTGAACGAGAAGCCGCCAGTACCAACGTTACTTCAGCCGATCTTCTAAAGCTCATGAGCCAAAAACACGAAGCGCAAGACTTCAACGTCATTGTAAAAGCCGACGTACAAGGTTCGCTTACCTCTGTCATCGACAGCCTACGGCTCATCGAAACCGAAGGCCAGATTAACCTACGTATCGTGGGAAGTGGCGTGGGCAATATTTCTGAAAACGATATTCACTTGGCTGCTACCGAAGGAACCGTGGTGTATGGTTTCAGTGTTGACTTGCCGCCAGCGGTGAAACGTCAGGCGGCTCGTGACAAGGTAGAAGTGCGTATTTTTAAAGTGATTTACGAGCTATTAGATGATGCTAAAAAGAGTATGGAAGCGCTTCTTGCACCAGAAGTAGTAGAGACAGAACTTGGTAAGCTTACCATCAAGGGCATATTCCGTACGCTTAAAGAAGAAGTGATTTGTGGTGGTGAAGTGACCAGTGGTAAGATTACCCCTGGTGTAATGGCTCGCGTACTACGAGACAAAGAGCAAATCGCCGAAGTAGAAGTAGAAAAAGTGCAGCGCCAACAAGTCGAAGCCAAAGAGGTATTCGAAGGTGAAATGTGTGGTCTTAGCCTGAAGACGCAGAAAAAGCTGCAGCTCGAAGAGGGCGACAAGCTCGAATTCTTTACCCGTGAGATGGTAAAGCGAACGCTATCATAACTTTAGTAATATATTGACAAAATTGCAATAAAATGCTACAATGTAGCTGCAATAACGCTTTTGCCTAAAAAAGCGCTGATTGGGCAGGTTAACATTTTTAGCATTTATATAGCTATAGTATGGACTAATACCTCTGTTGAGCAAGCAATTACTCCAGGGGACCATGCATAGTGAACGAACAATGACGTAGCAGTAGATTATCACGCGAGAAGACAAGAATCTCACGTGATGATCGCTGCTATGTCCGGACAAGCATCGATCGACCCTCAAGTGTCGCTCCACCGTGGAGCGCACTCGAACCGAAGGAGAAAACCATGGCGAAGTCCGCCAGCCGCAAGCACCTCGAGAAGGCGCTCGGCACCACCACCACCGACGCCATCGCGGGTCTCGCCCGCGAGGTCGCCGAGGAGGTCATCACCGCCTACATGGCCAACGAGGACAACCTGCAGGCCCTCCGCAACCGTCTCGCCGACCTGGTCACCGAGCGCGGCGCGGACGACCCCGAGATCCGTTCGGCCGTCCAGACCGTCGTGACCGCCTCGCGCGAGCACGACGCCACCGACGTCTCCGACGAGGCGGCCGTGGCCGAGGACACCGCACGCACCGAGGCGGCCGAGCAGGCCGTCGAGGCGCTCGAGCAGGGGAGCGAGGACGCCGGCAGCCAGCCGGAGGCCGAGCCCACCCCCGAGCCGGCGGACGAGGTCGACGAGCCGGCACCCGCCCCCCGGGCGGAGCCGAACAGCGACCCTGACCTCGCGGCCATGGTGCTCCGGCACGAGGCCATTCTGGTGTCGGGCAACCCGGTCAACCGCCGTCCCGTCAGCAGGCTGGACGACATGCAGGGCGAGATCGACAGCATCCAGCACCACCTGGACGTGCACGAGGGCGTCACCGCCTCCGCGTTCGCTCAGGCCCGTGCCAGTGTCGTCGCCGGCAACAACCTCCGCGAGGCCGGCGTGTGGGGAGCCATCGCGTTCATCGCGACCTTCCTGGTCTCGGCCGTCGTCGTGATGATCAGCCCGCTCCAGTGGGACTGGCTGAACATCATCGGCATCTCCGCCGTCGTCGCTGGTCTCGTCGTGCTGGTCGCCTGGCTCCGGAACTACAACCCCGGAGTCGAGGTGCTCAGCTACGCCGAGGCGGTCACCATCGTGGAGGCCGACAACCGGCGCCGCGGTGCCGTGTTGTTCGAGGCCGACGAGGACATCGACGACGAGCCGGTGGAGTACCACGTCGCGTCGGCGCATGCTCACGCGGGCGTGCGATGAACCGACTGCTTCGGCTCTTCGCCTGCGTGGCAGCGCTTCTCCTGGTGGGAGGAGGTCTGCTGCTTCTGCACACGCCAACCACGTCGGCGTCGCCGCCAGCGTCGCCGTCTTCGTCCGAGTCGCCGACTCCCGATGCGGGAGACGATGACACCACCCCGCCCGATGACGGGCAGGACTCCAGCGACCCGCCGGAGACCTGCAACAACCGTCAGGTCGTGATCGACTACTTCGAGGAGCAGGGGTTCCGCAAGGGATCCTTCACCCTCGACGTCGACTGGCCGAAGCTTCCGGTCGGTTCCAACACCGACGGGCGCTTCAGCGGACCGCTTCTCTCGCTGGACGACATCATCACTCTGCGCGACACCCAGTCGCTCAGGGCCAACGCGGTGCGCGATCTCATCGGCACCGAGGTGGTGACGTCCAACTACGTCGCGGTTCAGTTCCCAGAGACGAAGTACTCGGGCAACTGGTTCTGGAACGGCTCGAAGCCCGAGAAGGGTGGGGAGCTGAAGGGCCTCGGTGGAGACGTCTGGTGGATCTACGTGTCCACCGACGGCTGCAGCGTCGACTCCTCGGTGTCGCTTCGCGCCATCTGCGGCAACGTGGGCTTCGATGCCCTGTTGCCGTGGAAGCGCGACGCCGACTGACACCTGTCCGTTCGTTCACACCGGTCCGCGCCTAGCCCCTTCGGGGGCTGGGCGCGGACCAAACGAACCAAATTAGTACTCACTACAGCTATATACCCTCCAGTAGATACTTGACATATTAGCAAATCTGTGCTAATATGTAAGCATAACCAAATAAAAACAAAAACTATCAGATTTTAAGCAAAGGAATCCACCACAATGAGTGAAAAACTAAGTAAACAAGAGCGAGCTGAGCTAACAAGTTCTGTTGGCAGCTTAGTTGATGTAGATGTAAATGGCCGTGCTCGCGTGCCGAAAGGCTCAGTCGGTTCTGACTACATAGACGATAACGGTAAACGCCATTTTACAAAAGGCGGCTCATTTATGTCTGATTACGAATTGCAACAAATTGCCGCGCACACAGAGCAAATTGATGAAGGCTATGCCGCTCGTGAATCTGAAAACATGATTGAAAACGCCGTTGGTGTACTAACGGATCCAAGTGATATTCGTGATTCTTTATTTATGCAAGGTTATATTGACGATGAAGAATTTGCCGATTGGTCTGACGCAGAAATTATGAAATATGTAGACGATGCACGCGCTGAAGTTGCCACTTATGGTGGTGCCAGTAGCGAAGTAAACGATACGGCAGAAGAATCTACGGCCGAAGATGCAGTAGTTGAAGAAGCTTCTGTAGCACATACTCCAAAACACCGTGCCGAGTTTAGCGACGAAGATACTCCTTTATTTGAAGAACTGAAAGCCGAACAAGTAGTAGCGGATGAAGCAGTTCGTGAAAACGAATCACTTGAAGAGTACGAAGCTCGTCAGCCACGTGAAGCTGGTCGTCACCGCCGTGATGTATCTGCTGATGAACTGGAAGCCATGCTTAACCCAGCTTCTGCCGAACAATCACAAGAACGCTCTGTATCCGCTGATGATCTGGAGGCTATGCTTAACTCTAACGTCGGTGAAGGTCGCCTAGTAGGTGAATTTACCGCAGCCGCCGCTGCAGAGCAAGATACCCCAACCGTTGCACGAAGTTGGCGCCGTCGTCTTCGCGACATGGCTACACCTGCTGGTTTAGCTGCAGAACTTGGTCGCATGAGTGGAAGCGCTCGTGAACGACTTGGTAAGCGTAAAAAAGGCAAACTAGCACTTGGTCTACTAGCTGTTGCTGCAGCCGGTGTGGGAGTTGCCGTATATGCAGCTAACCGTCACAACGGTGGTGGTTCTGGCGGCAATGGTGGAAACTGGCTAAACGACATAATGAACAATATTGGCGATGCTGCAGATAAAGCTAAAGATGCAGCTACTGATAAACCAACTGGTGGCGGCGGTCACAACGGCAGTGTAGAATGGGCAGATTTCTTGCCAAAAGCACGTAATGTTCACCGCGGTGAAGGTTGGTACAATACCTTTAAAGAAATGGGTATTCCTAAAGAACACTGGGCTGATGTACTAAATGACGCTGGTCCTAAATTGGGCAAAATTGGTGAAGCGTACTACGATAACAACGCTGGTGAATGGCGCATATCACGCCCTGGTCAACTGTCTGAAAGTGCCCTACGTGTTATCGCTGCAGCTTCAAAGCGCGACGGCGTAGATCTAGCCGCATAATACGCAATGTAATAAAATCCCCATCGCTCATGATGGGGATTTTTATTTGGCGTAGTATAATGTAGTAAGGACATTAGTAAAGGAAAACCACACATGTTTCGACTAGACGACCAGTTTCTCAAGGACATCGGCCTTGATGGATTGCCAGAAGAGCAAAAGAAGCCGTTTTTGCAGCACATTTATAGTGAGCTAGAGCTTCGCGTGGGTACGCGCCTGAGCGATGGTTTGAGCGATGCACAGCTAGAAGAATTTGAAGAAATCATCGACCGTAAGGAAGAAAAAATCAACAGTTGGCTGGCTGAACATGCACCAAACTATACTCAAGACCCAGCGTTTGGTAAGTTGCAGCAAGCAACTAATTTGCCTGCAAATGACGTGCGTTTAATTGCCGAATTTACCGCCACTAAATGGCTCGAAGTAAATCGCCCAGATTACCGAGACGTGGTAGCTGCAGTGCTCGACGAACTGAAAAAAGAAATCATTGCTAACCGCGACGCGATTTTGGGCGGAATTACCGGTGGGCAACAGCCTAGTCAGCCACCAGCTCAATCTGCTTAAAACTTATAGACTATAGCCACGAAGAAATGCCTCAGCAGGCATTTCTTTTTTGCCTGCCGGCTTTATGAAGTCGATTGCTAAGTAATTGCCGTCTCCACACAAAACAGAAAGAGGGGTTTGTGATGAGGAAACATGGGCTTTGGTGATAATAACATCAACCGATCCAAGCCGGGTGCGTGATTGTGGCCAGCCTTGAAACGCACGAATTTTTTGTTCAATAAGCTGAGCAGGCTCGTCCCAGTTGATATTTCCGTCGGCTTTGGTGAGTTTACGCGAGTAGGTAGCGCGGTCGGGGTGAGGCTGGGCTTTCGGTGTTAACGTTCCAGTAAGATAGGGAGGAACATACTCTTGTAAAAGCGTGTCAGATAGCTGAATAAGTTTATGAGTAAGTGACGGTGTAGTGTCTGTGGGTTCAATCGGTAATACTCGTGAGGTAAGCAACTTGCCGGTATCCATACCTTCATCGATTAACATTAAACTTACTCCTGTTTTTGGGTCGCCATTGGCAATCGCCCAAGTGATGGGGTCGGCGCCGCGAAGATGAGGCAAAAGCGAGAAGTGACTATTGATAATACCGAGCGGAAAATAATCGATAACTTGGCGGCTCACAATAATGCCGAAATCGATGAGAATGGCGTATGGACTAGCGAATGATTGCTCACTCATAACTTGCTCAAGTTCTTGTTTAGTGCTCGCTGTGACGACCGGCAAGCTATGCCTTTGAGCTAATTCAAGTACCGGCACGTCGCCTTTGTGGTGCGGTGGCCGAGGCTTGGTGACAACTGCTTCAATAGTAGTATGTTGCATGAGAAGCTCGAGACTTTCTGCAGCAACAGGTCCACTACCAAAAAAAACGCATGAATCGCTATGACCAGAGTGTGGCATTATCTTTGATGCTTTCTTCGAAATTAAGAGGTTGCAACTCGCCTTTATCGTCGAGCGTGTAGAAGGCATCGGGTGTGTCTTTGATGCGATCGACAAATACAACACCGTTGGTGTGGTCGATTTCATGCTGTAGCAGCATAGCCATAAAGCCATCTGCTTTGATGCGGATTTCTTGGCCGCTAATATCGAGCGCTTTCACGCGGACTTTTGGGTACCGCAATACGTTGCCGTAAATATGTTTTACACTCAAACAGCCCTCAGCTTGAATCACTACTGGTTCACCCTCGGTTTTGATAATTTCTGGATTGATAAGAGGCACGAAACGCTCGTCGTCTTTATCATCAAAATTTGCTCGTACAATGACCACGCGCTCAAGTCTATCGATTTGTACAGCAGCTAATGCAGCACTTACTTCATGAGGACGAGATGCTTCCCAGTCGAGAGCGGCGGCGGTCATGTCATCGATAAGCTGTTTAGTCGCATCGGTAATTACGTGTACTTTGCTCGACTTTTGCCGCAGGTGAGGATTTGGCAGCGTAATGATGTCTTCTTTTTTCATTAGTACCTAGTATAACAAATATAAAAAGGGTTAGTTCCAGAAACGGAAGTTTGAACCCGAGTAGACAAAGTAGGTAATAATACTGGCACCATTTAACCCGATGTCATTGGCTAAATTCGGGTACGATACACCCGGAAAGTTAGTAGCGTACGTACCGGTGTATTCTTGAGGCGTTTTACTTAATGAGCTAAAATACAACAACTTCTTTGAGCGGCTGCGAGCAAATACTGCATAGTTTTGGCCACTCGATTCGTCTATGTACAATATGTTTACAGCCGATGAACCACTAAGGTTTGTTAAACTGTACGAGCTAGTGCTAAGCTTCATGTCGATAGTCTCGAGAGCAGTTCGCAGGTCGGCTTGAGTTGCACCGGTTGGAAAGTTGCCGTTGTCTATCCGATAGAGTTCAAGTTTTTTAGCGAGGGTTGAGTAATCGGCGTTGATAGTTGAATCGTAGGACCGCGCTTGAATACCGTTGTAGGCAACGACGGTAATAACCGCTAAGATAGCGATGACGACAATGACGATCAGAAGTTCAATAATCGTGAAACCGCTTATGCTTCTAGACATCTTTACACTGTAACAAAGCTTCCCAAGGCTTACAACAGCGACAAGGGGTCAAGTTCGAATTGCCAGCCCTGCGGTGGAACGTGCTGGATAGCTTGTTCAAGATGCGCGCGTTTTGGTGATTTTAGTACCAACTGCCACCGATAGGTATCGCGGACACGCTCGTAAAATGCTGGAGTAGGACCGAGAATCTCAACATCATCAGGAAGTAACTGCTTTAGTTGGCCAGCAAGTTTACGAGCATTAGCGATCGCTGCTTTTTCAGTTTTGTACACGCACGTCAACTTCAGTAAATATGAGTATGGTGGGAACTTGCCGCGTTTGAGCTGTTCAAGCGCGATGTGATAAAAAGCCTCGTAGTCTTGCTTCATGCCCGCTTGAACAATAGGGTGAGTAGGCTGATAGCTCTGAACAATCACGTTGGTTTCATGAGCGGCACGACCAACACGCCCAACTACTTGTGCGAGCAGCTGGAAGGTACGTTCTGGTGAAGAAAAATCCGGCAGGCTGAGGCTGGCGTCGGCTTGCACGACACCTACCGTATGAAGTTTTGGCAGGTCAAGACCTTTGGCGATGACTTGTGTGCCGATAATACACTGAATTGAGCCGTCGTATAACTCTTTATATCTGTTTTCTACGCTATTTTCGGGTGAGGTATCGCCATCAAACCGCGCGATTGATATGTTCGGATACAGCTTCGAAAGCTCACTTTCAATTAGTTTTGTACCAATGCCACGATGTACAATGTCGACGTGACGACACTCAGGACAGCTCGTAGGCACGGACGCTTTATAGCCACAAATGTGACATTGCAATCGGTGCGAATCGGTATGCAATGTGAGTGGTATGTAGCAGCGTGGACAGCCAGCTTGCCAACCACAGTTTTCGCATAAAGTAACACTCGCGCTACCACGGCGGTTATGAAAGATTAGTACCTGCTTGCCAGCCTCAAAATCGGCGTCGAGTTGGGTAAGCAAGTCATCTGACAAAAAGCGGTGACGGCGAAAATGTGAGCGCTTGGTCATGTCTACTAGCCGAACACTTGGTGGGTGAGTGGGGACTGCGGGAGCAGGTAAGGACACTATTGGACGGCCCATATGAACTGCCATGTAATAATCGGCGACCAACGGCGTGGCACTGCCGAGTACGAGTTTTGCATTGTGAGCACTAGCTAGAGTGTGTGCCGCGCGCAGAGCAGAGTAGCGAGGTGTTTGCTCTTGCTTGTAAGTTGGCTCGTGTGCTTCATCAATGACAATAAGCCCAATATTTTGAAGGGGCAAAAATAGTGCCGAGCGAGGACCAATTGCGATACGTGGGTTAACGCTTTGCAGGGCTTCAAGCCAGGTGGTATGTCGCATTGCTTCCGTTTGCTTTGAGTGTGTAAGTAGTATGTCTTCAAAATGTTGTGAAAATTCATCGATGAGCTGTGAGGTAAGAGCAATTTCAGGAACTAAAATGATACAAGACCTTCCATCTTTTATAACTCGTTTGGCTAGCTCAATATACACGGCTGTCTTGCCCGAGCCGGTAACACCGTGGAGTAGAGAAGTGCCCGCTATATCTGTAGTAATCGACTCAACAGCGGCCGCCTGGTCTTTATTGAGTACAAAATTTGTTCGTTTTCTTCGCGACGTGTGCGCCTGCTTTTGAATGGTTCTTCGTTTTTTTTCAAGCCCACGAGGGAGGACGGCTTGCAGTACAAGTGGCAAGGCAGACGCGTAGTATTGTGAAAGCCACTCAACAAGCTTCAATAAGGGCTTAGGCAAGGCTTCATCGTGAAGAACACTTGTAATTGGCTTCACAGCGTAGTCTGGTTTTGTCGACGCACTTATAACAACGCCAGTGAGTTTCTTTTTACCAACTTCTATTCGGACTAGTTGGCCTATCCGCAATACAGAAGAGTGGCTATAGGTAAAGCTTGATGTATTGGCTCGGACAATTTGTTGGGGAGCCACCTCGTAGTAGTGCATAGTACTAGTATAATGCTAAAATACCTGTATGTATTTCGAATCACGATCACAGGCTGGGGAATTGCTCGCGCGTGAGCTAGCACCTCTGTATCGATACGAAAACTGCGTCGTACTCGCCTTGTCTGACGGGGGCGTACTGGTTGGTTCAGAAATAGCTGCAGCCTTACACGCCATGCTGACTTTATTGGTTATCGAAGACATCGAAATTCCTGGTGAAAACATCAAATTTGGTGGTGTGTCACAAGATGGAAACTTTACCTACAATAGTAGTTTTAGCAGTGGTGAGGTAGAGGAATACGTAAGCGAATTCCATGGCTATCTTGAAGATCAGAAACGTGAAGTATTTCAGAAGATAAATCGCCTGTTGGGTGATGGTGGACTGGTAGATCACGAAATGCTTCGTGACCAAACAGTAATACTCGTAACAGACGGAATCGATGATACGACGATTATTGATGTTGCGGTAGATTTTCTGAAACCAATTCGTATAGAAAAATTAGTTGCAGCAGTACCAGTGGTGAGCGTGCCAGCTGTCGACAAATTGCACCTTGCTGCAGACGAACTTCACATTCTAGATGTAAAGCAAAACTTTATGGGAACACAGCACTATTATGAAGATAATGAGCTCCCTTCGCACGAGGAAGTAATAGCCCGAATCAATCAAATTATTTTGAATTGGCGCTAAAATTATACACAAATACACTTGAGAAACGTTGTAAGATTGTGCTACGATAGTATGTAACAACGAACAGCAAGACTAATAAGGGAGAGTATGTTAGACGTTTTTATTACTAGTCGAGTGCGCCGGAAAATAGTGGTGGTGTACGCCAAATACCCAGACTTCCATACTCATGTTCGTGGCCTAGCCAAACTCATCAAAGAAGACCCGGGCAATATTCAGCGTGAATTAAAACGCCTTGAAAAAGTTGGCTTCTTGAAGAGCGAAAAGCAAGGAAACACCAAGATTTACGCTACGAACAAGCAGTTCCCAATCTTCAAAGAGCTCCAAAGCATTGTGATTAAGTCGCAGCAACACGCCACTGGTCGTACCAAGCGTGCCACTAGTGACATACAGCCGATGTGAGACCCCCCGCCATGTTCTTTAGTAAAAAACATGAATCAGCCGAACAAAGCTACGCCGATCAGCTTCGTCGCGAATGGAATGATAGGAAAACAAGACTCGACAAGTTCACTGATGAAGAGCGCATTGCGGCATTTTCGATTGGTTTTGCGATTGATATGGTTGATGCCTCTGGAAAGATGAAACGCAAACTTGATTTTTCAGAGGACAGTGTGAAATACATTGAACAAATTCTTGATCGTTTATCACGATCTCGAAAGAAGCTAAGCAACGAAGAAGTAACTGAGGTTGCACGAAAAGCCTCGAGTTATATAGGCGAAGTAATGCGAAGGTTTCACGGAGGTGAGTGGAAGCTTGAGGGATCAATTCCGCAAGCGGGTGTAGTAATGCTGGTCAACGGCATGGAGGCATATATTTTTCAAAAAGTAGGCAACCGTCTTGTTAACGGTCCTGAAGACAATGTGTGGGACTTCTATAATGTATGCATCGGTAATGTGAAGATGATGACAGCGCAAGCGCAAAACTACTTAGACAAGTATAAAAAGAGCTAGTTTGTACGCATGAGCTATCGTGCTCTACAATGAGACCAGTGGATATTTTTGAACAGATATTGAAATCAAGAAAACTTGATGAACCCATAAAACGTGAGGCTTTTTTAAATCCGGATTATGAAAAACGGCACGACCCATTCTTGTTGCCGGATATGAAACAAGCTGTTGAGCGACTGGTCATGGCGCATAAAAAGCAAGAACACATCACGATTTATGGTGATTATGACATCGATGGATTGACCGCGACGACGCTTCTACTTGATGCCTTAGGGCAATTTGGTTTTAGCAATGTTAAAGCATTTATTCCTAATCGATTCGTAGAGGGTTACGGAATGACAGTTGAAGCGGTTGAAAAAATAGCAGCAGGTGGCGCGAATTTGATTATAACTGTAGACTGCGGTAGTTTGAGTCACGAACCAATCACAAGAGCGAAAGAGCTTGGGGTTGATGTGATTGTGACCGATCATCACAATGTGGCACCTGAGCAGCCACCAGCGGTTGCGGTGATTAATCCAAAGCGGCTTTTACAAGATTATCCAGACGCATATGACGGATTTGTATTAAAAAATCTTGAAGAAGGACTTTATCCATTCCTGGATCTGCCAGGTGTAGGCGTAGCCTTCAAATTAGTACAAGCTTTGCAAACAAAGTTAAAAGGAATCGAACCTGGGCAAGAAAAATGGCTGCTCGATTTGGTAGCGCTGGGAACGGTGTGTGATGTCGTGACGTTAATAGACGAAAACCGCATGCATGTGTACTGGGGGCTAAAAGTGCTTTCGAAAACGCGTCGATCTGGACTAAAGGCACTGATGGCTGTTTCACGAGTAGTGCCAGAAAAGGTGAATGCGCGTAGTTTAGGCTTTGCGCTAGGGCCACGCATGAACGCGGCAGGGCGATTGGAAACAGCACAAATTGCACTTGATATGCTGATGAGTAAAGATGGTATGCAAGCGCTTGAAAAAGCACAGCAACTCGATGCTCTGAATATGGAGCGACGACGCGAGCAAGATAAAATTTACAAAGAAGCAATGGTGCAGGCTGAGACGCACGCTAACGATGATGTGCTGGTGGTGAGTTCGCCAGGCTGGAATCATGGGATCGTGGGCATCGTAGCGGCGAAACTACTTGAAAAATACAAGAAGCCGACATTTGTTTTGCAAGAAATGGGCGATGAAGCCAAAGGCAGTGCGCGGAGTTATGGTGATTTTTCGGCGGCCGATGCAATACGTTCGGCGGATGACTTAATTACCAAGGGTGGCGGGCATAAATTGGCGGCAGGATTAACATTACCAACAAAAAATATTCAGGCGTTTAGAGAGCGCGTGAATAAGCATTACAAGGATTTGAAGTTACAAAACCAGGCAGCTTTGTTGCTGCCAAAAGCTGACACATCAGCGATGCTAGAACAGGTAACTGAAGAGCTCGTGGAGCTTCTTGGTAGTCTAGAGCCATTTGGCAATGGCAATTCACAACCCATTTTGCATACGGAAAAATTGACGGTACTACAGGTGCGCAAAATGGGCGACAGCGCGCAACATGTAAAGCTTGATTTGCGACATAAAGACGGCAAAACAATGCAGTTTATTGCCTTTAATGCGCCAGAACATTATTTTGTAGAAATAGGACAAACAATTTCCATATGGTACCAACCAGACATCAACGAATGGCAAGGTAGGCGAAATGTCGAAGGTGTGATACGGAACATCGAAAAAGTTTAGCTCTATTTGTATAGGGCGCGTGTTGTCATATCAATCCTAATCTGTTACAATGGTCTCGATATGGTACAAGTTACACGTAAAGATGAGCGCGAGGCGAACGAGAACGTTATTCGTCGTTTTAATCGCAAAGTATTGCAAAGCGGTGTACTTTCTACTGCAAAAGCCAGTATGCGTTTTCAGAAACCAGTAAGTAAGACTGAACGACGTAAAAAAGCAATTTTGCGCAAAGAGCGCAAGGCTGACAAGATGGCAAAGATGCGGCTAGGAGTTCGCTAAGTAGTGTCGCTTAAAGACACGCTTCAAAACGATATAAAAGCCGCCCTTCTAGGCGGCAATCGTTTTGAAGGTGACACATTGCGCAACCTAAAAGCTGCTATTTTGAACGAAGAAGTGGCAATGGGCAAGCGAGATGAAGGCCTCGACGATGCTGAGATTGAAAAGGTAGTTGCTCGTGAAGTTAAGAAACGTCGCGAGAGCATTACAGTATATGAAGAAAACGGTCGACCAGAATTGGCGCAGACCGAAAAAGATGAAGTGGCGGTACTGGAAAAGTATTTGCCAGCTCAGTTAAGCGACGATGAAATAAGAAGTATTGTGAGTGAAGTTGTGGCGAGCATGGGCGATGTGTCTGTGCAGCAGATGGGTCAAGTGATTGGTGCAGTGAAAGCCAAAGCTGGCAATGCAGCCGACGGCGCAATCATTGCTAAAATCGTTAAGGAAGAATTAACAAAATAGGGAGAGAGTTAGGGTGATTCTACTGTTTGGTCCTACCGGAGCTGGTAAAAGTATGCAAGGTCAAATGCTGGCAGTGCGCATGGGTTGGAAATGGCTTTCAACAGGAGAAATGTTGCGTTCAAGCAACGACCCAGAGATCATCAGGATTTTAAAAAGCGGTGACCTAGTGAGTGACGCCGTAACCTTTGAGGTATTCAACGAAGCAATTCAAGACGCACGAGCAAGAAGCTACCCAAACATTATCGTAGACGGGTTCCCCCGCACGAAGCTACAGGCGGAATGGTTAGCCAAATATCTAGAAAAGAGCGGTGAACAAATTGAACAAGTGGTGGTACTTGAAGTCCCGGAAAACGAAATTATGAAGCGTCTAGAAAAACGAGGACGAATGGAAGATACACCAGAAACGATTGCAAAACGAATGGCAATTTACCGTCAAAAGATGTATCCAGTATTAGGGATCTTTGCCGAACAAGACATGAAGATTGTTCACTTAGACGGTACCGGAACGGCTGGCGAAGTACACGACCGTCTGTTCGCTGAAGTAGTTGGAGAATAATTCGATGACCCAGCCGCCAAAAACAGAGGCACAAATTCAAGCGATGCGCGAAGGTGGCAAGATTTTGGCGACTATTTTTGATGGCCTAAAAAAGCAGCTGAGCGTCGGTATGACTGGTTTGGAGGCAGACGCCTGGGTTGAAGCAGAAATACAACGGCTTGGTGCTGAAGCTACCTATAAAACCAGTGAAGTTAACTTTCCAAATGTAATTTGTATAAGCGTGAACGACGCGATTGTGCATGGCGTACCAACTGATATTCCGTTTGAAAAAGGCGATGTTGTGGGCTTTGACTTAGTAATAACCTACAAGGGTATGAAAACCGACTCGGCATTTACGGTGGTGATTGGCGAGGAACCAAGTGGTGCAGTAAGGCATCTACTGAAGAATACAGAGAGAAGTTTGTACGCAGGAATTGACGCGATAAAAGGTCGTGGTACACATATTGGTGACATATCTGCTGCTGTCGAGTCCGTATTAGTAGACGCAAAGCTTGGTGTAATACGTGAAATGGTTGGACACGGTGTAGGACTTGAAATGCATATGCCACCTGAAGTGCCTAATTACGGTATGGCGGGCACTGGCTTGGTGCTAACACCTGGTGAAACCATAGCGATTGAACCAATGGCAACACTTGGTGGTGAGAGGGTGTCGCATGATCACGAAGACGGCTGGACGATTTCAACTCGAGACGGCAGCCTTGCTGCTCAGTTTGAACATACCGTGCTTATTACGGAAGATGGTGCAGAAATTCTAACCACTTTGTAGCATGTATTGCACGCGTCTCCTTGTGTTATAATACGCTTATGCAAGAAAACTCTCGATACGCCGTAGGTATCGATATCGGAACAACGACTATTCGCTGCGTCGTGAGCCATATAGACCCAGCAACTGGCACACCAAACATTGTTGGTGTGGGCAAAGCACCCACCACCGGTATGCGAAAGGGTGTAGTGGCTAATTTGCAGGGGCCGGCTGCTGCGATTGACGATGCGCTCGGTGAAGCAGAACGTATGAGTGGATACCAGGTAGACTTCGCTGCCGTAAGTATTAACGGCGCGCATATTATTAGTACAAAAACCGACGGTATGATTGCTGTTGGGACAGTTGATCAAGAAATTCGACCAGATGATTTACACAGACTCGAAGACGTTGCGGCTACAGGTAAAGTCCCGCCAAATCGTGAGGTGATTGAGATTGTTCCACATAGCTACAGGCTTGATGGACAAGACAACATCAAAGACCCACTAGGAATGACTGGCACACGACTAGAGATCCGAGCAAATGTTGTCTCTGCTTTAACTCCTCATGTAAAAAACCTGCAAAAAGCGGCTGAACTGGCCAAGGTTGACGCACACACGATTGTACCAGCTGTACTTGCTGCTAGTCGAAGCGTACTGAAAGAGCCTCAAATTGAAAATGGCGTCGCTGTAATTGACCTTGGAGGCTCAACTACCTCTGTAGCTGTATTTGAAGAAGGCGATTTACAGTACGTTGGTGTAGTACCAATGGGCGGTAATAATATTACCAATGATTTAGCGATTGGCCTAAAAACAGATCCTGAAGTCGCCGAACAAGTGAAGTTGAAACATGCCGTAGCAACCGGACGCGAACACACCGAAGGCATTAGCATAAAGCATGAAAACGAAATCTACACATTTCACTCCAGCGAAATAGACGAGATTGTTGAAGCTCGGCTTGAGGAAATCTTTGAAGCAGTACAAAAAGAGCTTGTAAAAGCAGGCCGTGCAGGCCAACTACCGAGTGGGGTTGTGTTGGTAGGCGGCAGCGCAAAATTAAAGCATATTAATGAATACGCTAAGCAAAAGCTTGGCCTTGCGGCACGAGTTGGCAAGCCGACAGGCTTTGGTGGCGTGAGTGATGAATGTGAACAACCTGAGTATGCAACCGCAGTTGGCTTGATGCTTATCGACGCAGAAAGTGGCTCTGCTACCTCTGTAAAGCAACGCAGCCATGGCAGTGGACAGAACGCAAAGAAAGCTCGCGAGTCGTTTAAAAAAGCGAGCGGCTCGGTTTCCAAGTTCCTTGGAAAATTCAGAGTTTAAAATTCTTGTTCAGTAGTGTTATACTTAAATGAGTAAATTAGTTGATGAATAGCGGGAGGCGAATTAAAGTTCATGCCTGAAGTAAAACCAAGTGAAATACAGACATTTGCCAGCATTAAAGTAGTTGGTGTCGGTGGAGCCGGTGGCTCTGCCGTAAACCGCATGAAAGATGCGGGTTTAACCGGCGTGCAATTTATTGCAATGAACACCGATGCACAAGCATTGCACAATTCTAGAGCAGACTTAAAGATACATTTAGGCAAAGACACGACCAAGGGACTTGGCGCTGGTGCAGACCCAGCTAAGGGTGAGCAAGCAGCCAATGAGTCTCGTGACGAAATTCGAAACGCATTAGAAGGCGCCGACATGGTGTTTGTTACCATCGGAGCCGGTGGCGGTACTGGTTCAGGTGCCGGTCATATTGTCGCTGAAGTCGCACGTGAGCTGGGAATTCTAGTGGTTGGTGTTGCTACCAAACCATTTAGCTTTGAGGGTGAAAAGCGACGTACCAACGCTGAATGGGCTGTCGCACAGCTAGGACGCCAGGTAGATACGCTTATTACCATCCCGAACGACCGCCTACTTCAAACTATCGATCGACGTACACCACTTCTTGAGACCTTTAAGATTGCCGATGACGTACTGCGTCAAGGTGTGCAGGGTATTAGCGAACTTATCACCGAACACGGCTTGATTAACCTCGACTTTGCTGATGTGAAAGCGATTATGAGCAATGCCGGCTCTGCACTTATGGGAATTGGCCGTGCCAGTGGGGACGACCGTGCTGCTCAGGCTGCTCAGCAGGCGATTGAATCACCACTTATCGAAGTATCTATCGACGGTGCTAAGGGCGTATTGTTCAACGTAACCGGTGGCTACGACATGAGCATGAGTGAGATTCAAGAAGCTGCTGAAATCATCACTAGCGCTGTGTCGCCAGACGCAAACATCATCTTTGGTGCGACATTGAAACCTGAGCTAGAGGACGAGCTTATTATTACGGTTATCGCAACTGGATTTGATAGCGAATTCCTTCACGAGCAAGCGGCAAGCCTCGACAAGCCAACTTTGTTGACGCAAAGCGACAGTGACAACGTTGACGATAGCACGGTTCAGTCAGTTGATATGGAACTTGATAAAGAAGACCCAGCCGCTTCATTTGCCGCCGATGAAAACACGACGAACATTTGGAGCCAACCTGACGAAGAAGACGAAGACGACACTCCAGCATTTTTACGACGTCGTAAGAAAAACAAGAAATCAGACGAATAACGAAAGGCGAGTCGATGAGCACATCAATCAACATCGGCGACAGCAGGGTTCTTGAATCGCGAGAGGTAGGCGATGGGAAGACAATCCGCCGCCGCCGTGAAGCACCCGACGGAACGCGATTTACTACCTATGAGCGCATAGAAAAACCCAACCTGGCGGTAATTAAAAAAGACGGTGACCGCGAGTTATTTGACCGTGATAAATTGGCTGCTGCCATTAAACAATCGGTGGGAAAATTCTTTTCATCAGAGGTAGAAGTTGAAGAAATTGTTGATAGCGTAGAAGAAGCGGTATATGGCTTGGCGGAAAGTGAAGTATTTTCAAAGCAAATTGGCGAGATAGTGCTTGATGAATTGGCTAAAAGAAACCAAGTAGCCTATGTTCGTTTTGCGAGCGTATTTCATGACTTTAAAACCCTCGACGACTTTGTGGCATTACTAGCTAAGCGACAGCAAAAGTAAATAGCCATGAAAGTAGTAATTGTATACAAGTCAGAAAGTGAGCACGCGCGTGCAGTGGAAGACTACATGCGTGATTTTCAACGTCAAACTGGTCATGAGCTCGAAACACTAGACCCAGATAGCAAAGATGGATCAACCACCTGTGAAACCTACGACATCGTTGAATACCCAACATTGCTGGCAACTAGCGACGATGGCCATATGCAAAATATGTGGAGTGGGTTGCCCTTACCGACAATCAGTGAGGTGAGTTACTATGTTTAATTCAGTCAAAGATTTTTTCACACACAGCGACAAAAAACTTCGCGACAACCGCTGGATTTTCACAAGCATGCTGATAGGCTCATTGCTGAGCCTGCTTGCTTCTTTTGTACTTTCCGTAGAGGCGATCGAGCTTGCGAAAAATCCAAATGCGGCACTAAGCTGTAATGTAAACGCAGTATTGAACTGTGGGACAGTAAATAACCACCCGACGGGCACGCTACTTGGCTTTCCTAACAGCTTTATCGGTCTGATGGCAGAGCCGATTGTTATTACCGTTGCGATTACCGGACTTGCCGGTGTAGCTTTCCCACGAAAGTTTATGTTTGCAGCCCAAATTGGCTATAGTCTCGGTTTTATGTTCGCTTTGTTTTTGTTTTACGTTAGTTTCTTTATTATTCAGGCACTTTGCCCGTGGTGTTTGCTTGTCACACTAACAACAATTTTGGTGTGGTTTGCAATTACACGCTACAACATTCGTGAAAACAACTTGTTCTTGCCTAAATCTATGCAAAACAAGCTACATTCATGGACGGAAAAAGATTATGACAAGTTAGCCATGTTTAGCCTTATCGCTGTACTCATCGCTGCGATTTTACTGAAATACGGCTCTGGTATTTTTGCTTAAGCTCGAAATGCTCTCCAGGCTATGCTAGAGTGATGGAATGCCCGAGAGGTATACCGATAAGTTCGAGATGTACAGTCGTGTTATGGCGCAAGAAAGGCGTTTGAAACGGCTTTTTAAAGTTGCACACCTATCTACAAACCTAGAAATACACGGCTATTCAGACGATGAAGATTTTGAACGCTACTGTTCATTATTTTGGCGTGAGTATTACAAGCTACTTATTGAAGAAGAACCGAACAACCCCGGCATCATTTTAGCGCTAAAAACCGCCGATACTCGAGTAGATGACATACTTGAGCGCAATGGATTTCCCGAAGAACTTCGCGATCTAGATTGAAATAATCGCTTGTTTGGTATACTATTTCAGATAGGCGCTTGAGTGGTTATCAGCCACGAGCTACAAGAAGAACGGCCAAATGCTCAGTAGAACTTGTCGGAATCGGCACGAAAGACCGAACAAATAAGAGCTAATGAAAGAAATCCTTTCTTAGAAACTGGATGGCATCGCCCCTAGGGGTTCCAGTAGCTAAGAAAGGATTTTTATTTTTCGTTGAAGGAGGCGAGAAATGAAGTTTAAACACGGCACACGTAGACGAGCGATTGAGTACGAAAAAGACTGGGTACGGCGCTGGAAAGCAAACAAAACGTTTGAACAATCGGTCGAAAATCGATCAAAAAATAATTCATATGTATTTTATGATGGCCCACCGTTTATTTCGGGTGTACCGCACCATGGCACACTACTTTCAAGCATCGTAAAAGACGCGGTACCACGTTATCAAACCATGAAAGGCAAACGCGTTGAACGTGTATGGGGTTGGGACTGCCATGGCTTGCCAGCGGAGCGTTTTACAGAGAAAAAACTGGGTATTCACTCACGGCAAGAAGTGATTGAGTACGGTATTGAAAAGTACATCAATGCTACTCGTGAAAATATGGTGCAAACCAGTAGCGAGTGGGAAGATGTGGTAGATCGAATCGGTCGTTGGGTTGATTTTAAGGGTGCCTACAAAACCATGGACAAAGACTATATGGAATCTATTTGGTGGGCGTTTAAAACACTCTACGAAAAAGGCAAAATTTACGAAGGTGAAAAAGTGTTGATGTACTGTACCCTTGACGGCACGCCGCTTTCGAAAGCTGAAGTTACCATGGATGCCGGTGCTTACCAAGATGTTACCGATCCAAGTGTATTTGTGAAGTTTAAGCTGGATGATGGCGGTACGTTGCTTGCATGGACAACAACCCCGTGGACATTACCAGCAAATACCGCACTTGCCGTAAATGAGAAGCTTACTTATGTAGAAGTAGAAGTAGGTGGTGAAACATTTATCTTAGCAAAAGAATTGCTTGAAAAAGTGTTGCAAGACGAAAAACATCAGCCACTTGAGTACAAAACACTGCGCGAACTAAAAGGCTCTGAACTTGTAGGTAAAAGCTACGAGCCCCTACTTGGCGTAAATCGAGGTGAAGGTGCTCACAAGGTGTGGCATGCACCATATGTTAGCCACGAAGATGGTACGGGCATCGTGCACATTGCGCCTGCCTATGGCGAGGAGGACTTTGAGCTTGCCAAAGAAGTGGGTATCCCTGTTATTCACACTATCGACGAAAATGGTTTCTTTACAGAGGGTGACTGGCAAGGTAAGAATGTGTGGGAGATAAATAAGCAGATTGCCAAGGACCTACACGAGCGCGGCGTAGTATGGAAAATCGATTATATTCGTCACAGCTACCCTCACTGTCATAGGTGTGGCACAAAGCTGATGTACCGTGCACACCCTAGTTGGTTTATGGACATAAATGGCCAACGAGAGCTAATGATTGAGAAAAATGAACCGATAAACTGGTTTCCTGAGCATGTAAAAAACGGTCGTTTTGAAAAAACAGTTGAACAAGCGCCAGACTGGAATATATCGCGTGACCGTTTCTGGGCGACGGCTATGCCTGTTTGGAAAACCAAGAGCGGCAAAGTTCGAGTGGTAGGAAGCTACAGTGAATTGAAAGAACTCTCAGGCGCAGAATTAGAGGATTATCACCGCCCATGGGTTGATGATGTGAAGTTCTCGATTGACGGGGAAGAATATACGAGAATCGATAAAGTGATGGATAGTTGGTTTGAAGCAGGTAGCATGCCATTCGCTCAGTTCCACTACCCATTTGAAAACAAAGAGAAATTTGAAGCGAACTTCCCCGGCGACTTCATCGTAGAATACATCGGACAGGTGCGAGCATGGTTTTACTACATGCATGCAATGAGCGTAGCTTTGTTTGGTGAAAACTCATTCAACAACGTGATTGTTACTGGCAATGTGGCCGGGAATGATGGCCGTAAGATGAGCAAAAGCTATGGTAATTACACCGACCCGAATGAACTTATGGACAAATTCAGCGCCGATTCACTCCGCTTTTTGCTGCTTAGCTCACCACTCTTAAATGGTGAAGATTTTGCTTTGCAAGATAAAGAAGTGGGTGATGTAGCGCGTAAGCTTTCAATGGTATGGAACATGTACGACTTTTTCACGATGTATGCAGAAGTTGATGGCTGGGAATACGACGCATCTAAAGCCCTTTCACTACAGCCAGATGAGCTTAAAAATCCACTGGATGTGTGGGTAGTCTCACGTGTGCATGAACTGAACCAGCATGTTAGCAAGCACATGGACGCTTATGATATTCCAGAGGCGATGAGTGACATTTTGCCATTTATCGAAGACGCCAGTAACTGGTTTGTACGTCGCAGCCGTCGCCGTTTCTGGAAGAGCGAAGAAACAAGCGACAAAGCAGACGCGTATCGTACGTTACACTATGTGCTCATGAAGCTTTCAATGATTTTGGCGCCCTTTACACCATTCTTAGCGGAAGAGCTACATCACAACTTGGGCGGGGAAAATTCAGTACATTTGCTTGATTGGCCTACAGATTTCAGTATGAACGAACAAGTACTAGCCGAAATGCGCGAAGTACGCGAGTACGTAAACGAAGGCTTGAGTCTCCGTGCTAAAGCGGGCCTAAAGGTGCGTCAACCCCTGGTGAGTGTTACCGTGCCGAAGCTTGGTAGCGTTGTTGATTACGAAAGTATCCTGACTGAAGAACTAAATGTAAAAGAAGTGAAAATAGGTAGTGAAGTATCGATTGACGAAACGATTACTCCAGAACTCAAACGTGAAGGAATGATGCGTGAAATCATTCGACATGTGCAGGCTGCGCGCAAAAATGCTGGTCTGAACGTCGACGATAGAATACTACTTCGGCTCACAACGCAGGATAGCGAGCTACAAACCGCAATAGCTGAGCACTCAGAAACTATTCAAGCAGAAGTGTTAGCGGCAGCACTTGATGACGTTTCACATGCCTACACAACCGAAGCAAGAGTCGACGAGGTTGATCTTACTGTGTCACTCGAAAAAGCCTAACTTGGTTTAATAAACGACTGAAAATTCTCTTCGAGGCCACTGGTGCCGTTGTAAACGCCATGCTCGAGTAGATATGTTTGGACTGATTTATCCCAGCCAAGTATGACAGCCAGACCTACTACTATAAACAACACGCCGATAATTCGTCGAAATATGCCATGTTCATCAAGTGCCCAGCCTAACTTACGGGTCACGGCTGCGCCGAATAAAGCGACGACTAGAAGCGCTAGACTCATGCCCAAGATGTATGAAAGCAGATACAGTACGCCAAGACCGAATGATACAGGGAGTACGGCTGCCAAAATGAGCGCATAGGTGGGGCTACAACTTGAGAATACTGGCCCGAGCGCTGCGCCAGTGGCAACAGAGCCGAGCCAACCTTCGCGTTTAGTGGCTAATCCCAGACGTTTATTGGCGCGAATAGGTAAGCCAAAAAACTCAGAAACGGTGAGCCAAAACTCTGGAAAGAGAAAGTTTAAGCCGATTGCTAGCACAATTCCCCCAGAGACAAGCTGCCATACTACCTGCGGAACACCGAGTAGTGAAGTGGTAGCCTTGAGCAGCATAGTAAATATAAATACAGACAGTGCTAGACTTCCGATGATTACGAGAGCACGGCGTAGAAGCTCTGTTTTTGAATCGTCTGATCGTGAACTGCTTCCACCAATAACAAGCGGTAACAAAGGCAGAATACACGGTGCTGCAACAGTAAGAACGCCGGCGAGAAAGGTGAGTAAAAATAGCACCACTAGCTGTTGTCCTCGAGTAAGTTACGCTTTACAGAGTCAAAGGTTGGTTCGTTGTAGGCAACATATTTTTTCACTAAATCGCCATTGTCATCTATTAACACAAAGGTTGTTTGAAGAGTCACCCCATATTTTTCGCGCAGGTCTTGATGCGAGTCATAATCGACTTTAACAATGGTTACTCCGTTTGGAATAGCAGAGTTTTTTATATCTTCGTGTAGGGCACGGCATTGGGGGCACCACGGCGCATGGAAAAATAGAACCTTTGTGCCTTTGGTTGAAGCGATAGTACCACCCTCGTACACTACGTACGCACCCTTCGTTTCGCGAAGCTCAGCTTGGTCTTTGGCTGCAGCTTTCGTTGAGTCGGTGGTTTGATCTGTACGTGCGGCTTGCTGGTTCTGCCTGGTGGCTTCTTGAGAGCTCGAAAGGTACGCCCAAGCTAACACGCCACCCACCAAGACTACTATTCCACCAACGATAAATACGATTTTCTTCATAAATACGTATATCTAGTATACCAATATTTCAGCAGTTGTGGAAAATACTTGCAAGCATAGGCGGTATGGGTATATAGTGAAGGTACCAATATAAATTCTTATATAAAAAAGGGCAACAGCCATGGAACATACACTCACGGCCGCGCGCGTCCTCATGGGCGACAGCTTGGGCTTTCATATTATCTTTGTGTTGTTTGGACTTACGCTACCAGTGCTGGTGGTTTGGTTCGAATACATGGCAATACGGCGGAAAGATTCGAAACTTCGTGATGTAGCAAAGTTTTGGTCAAAGATCATGGCCCTACTGGTCATTACAGGTGTGCTGTCCGGCACGGTAATAGCGCTGCAGATGTCACTTGTGTGGCCAGGTATTTTAAAGTTCGGCGGTGAAGTAATTGGCCTACCGTTTATGCTTGAAACGTACTTCTTCTTGATTGAAGCGGTCTTCTTAGCACTCTACATGTCGACGTGGGAAAACAAGCGTGTGTCGGCGTGGTTGCACTGGTTTTTCGGTATAATGATTGTCCTTGGAAGTACCGGAAGCGCCTATGTAATTACCAGTATTAATGGCTGGATGAATTTACCAACTGGCTTTGACATTATTGATGGTAAGTTTGCCAATGTTGATGTGCTTGCTGCAATGTTTTCAACGCCAGCGCTGGTTACTTTCGTACATTCCATGCCAGGTTATTATGTTGCGGCTGGGCTATTTATTACCGGTCTATACACCTGGCGGTTATTTAAGACGCGAAAAAGCGAACTAGGTTCAGCCAAGCACAAACTTGATTACTTTATTGTGCAAAAGCTTATGTTATTCACGGCTGTGGCACTTGTTTTCTCTGCAATTACGGCAGATCTAACAGGCAAGTACTTGGCACAAAACGAACCAGAAAAACTTGCTGCGCTTGAGTTGAACTATGAAACGCGTAGCAATGCACCGTTGCTAATCGGTGGCGTTGCCGATGGTAATGGCGGTGTAATGGGGCCGTACTTTGAAATTCCAAGTGCACTTAGTTTGCTCGCATGCAACACACCAGGTTGTACAGTTGAAGGCTTGAGTGAAACTGCGAAAGATTTGCAACCACCTCTCTATATACACACCTTCTTCGATATAAAAATGACGCTTATCACCATTTTGGCAGTTGTTGTGCCGCTATACTTCATCGTTCGCTGGAAACGACCAGAGCTTTTGAGGAACAAACTACTACTTGGTGGTTTTGTGGCAGTAAGCTGGTTTGGTTTAGCTATTGTGGAGCTTGGTTGGATGATGACTGAGATTGGACGCCAGCCTTGGGCGGTTCGAGGCTACGTCACCACGGCGGAAGCTTTGACAAAAACACACGATGTAAGTACCTTTGGCTACTTGTTCCCGGCCGCCTACGTGGTGCTGTTTTTGGTTACGTATCTTGCCATTCGACAGCTCATTAAACAAGAAAAAGCAAAGAAAGGGGCAGTACTGTAATGTTGTGGGCTTATATATTGATTTACGTGCCAATTCTACTGTTCGTAGTAGCATTTTTGTACGAAACGTACCTAAGTTTCTTACGTTTGAAAGGACCAAAAAAAGAGAAGCGTGGCTATGTGGACGCAACATGGGAAGTAACACATACTTTGCTGGTATTTGGAGTAGTGATGCTACTAATGCTCTTTACTAAGTCGATTGATCGCATAGCTGAAGTAATATTTATTAGTACTTTCTGGGCTGCGGTGTTTCTGGGTCTTCGCGGTGCTTTGTATATATACATCTTTTACGTACGCAAAAAGCCTACTATTAACTGGATGGACTGGGCATTTGCATTGAGTCACGTGTTTGCAGCCTTGCTCCTGGTAGTAACCGCACTAAGCGCTAGTTGGTTATTGATTACAGAAAAACCAGAGGCGAATCTACAATTTATTCCGGTATTTTTGCCAGGTCTCGCATTGATACTCGCAGTGATTGCGCTACCAATCATGAGCCTATACAAGAATAAATAGATTTACTATACTAAGTATATGAAACAAATTATTATCGACACGCGAGAACCGTTTGAGTTTGCCGCGAGCCATGTTAAAGGTGCTGTTAATATTCCACCAATGGAATTTATGAAGCCAACATTGCCCAAAAAACTCGCCGACATAGAAAAAGATGATGAGATTGTGCTGTACTGCCGCAGTGGTGCTCGTTCAAATACTGTTGGCCACATTTTGCGCCAGCATGGTTTCACCAATATCGTGAACGGTATAAACGAAAATCACGTCAAGAAACTACTCGCCGCACGCGGCTAATTCCAGCGCGCTATATACGCCACTGTATCAAACTTTTTCTTGAGTCCGCTACTACTCATGTAGCGGACTGTTCCGTAGACACTTCGATTAAACCATGGGCGATCATGCAGGCCTGCGATGCTCCATAAAATTCCCACGTAGCCATTTGGGTCGCCACCATCAATCGAGTAGTGATCGTTTAAGTAGATAGCTGTTTTAATAGCCTCACCAGGGCTCTGAGACCATTCTAGAATCTTCTTTGCCCAGTACATGCGCATATAGCCGTGTATCTTGCCGGTTTTGAGAAGTTGATGCTGAGCAGCGTTCCATACATCATCATGCGTGGCGGCGCGTTCAAATTGTTCTTGTGTATAGACGTGTTCCCGAGGGTCATCTAGGTGCTCGGCTAATGTTTTTTGCGCCCAGGGCGGAGCACCGTCAAGGCTATCGTAGGAAGTATTGTATAGGCAAAAATTATCAGAAAGCTCTTTTCGCACTACTAATTCTTCAACAAACGCATCAACTCCATCTTGAGTTGGATTACTGCCGGTAGCTTCAGGCATACGAGGTTCGCGTAGTAGTAATGGTTCGTGGCCGGTCGCTTGCATGCAATCTAGCACAATACGAAGGGCAGATATTTTGCCAAAGTGAAGATAAGGGCTTAGAGAACTTTGAGATTCACTCGTAGGGTCATTACGCTGTTCACTATAGAGCGCCAAAGAATTTGCGATGAAGTTTGATGCTTGATTTTTGGCTGCCATTTCTCCAGAGGTAAAGCCATGTTCTATACCACATGCGTCGATGCTATTTACGATAGTCTCGGCGTGCTTCCAATCTGGCGCATCAAGCTTGCCGGTATATGAAAACGGGTGTTTTTTAAGCGTTTCTGGTTCTATTAGCCATGAACCAAGCTGTTTATGAAGCTTCTTTCGCAATGTGTGCGCAGCAAATTCTTGTTTGTCGCTGATAATCCAGGCGGGTACGATATTATGCGTATCAACCACGTGCACAGCCACTTTCAGCGACTTTGCGAGCGATTTTTGAGCTTCACGAACGCCGCGCAGAGGGTTGAAATCAGCGACGATGAGACCGGGTTGGAGCTGGGTACTTAACGTGGCAACCTGTGTCGGCATATCACCAAAAGTTAGTACAAACGGGACATTGAACGTGTGAAGTTCGCTAGCAACTTCTTTGAGTCCTTCAAGCATGAACGAAAAATGCTCACGTGCCCGCACGCCAAGGTCGGGTAATAGATTGAACACAACAACAAGCGGTACCTTATGCTCAATAGCACACGCTTGGGCATGTAACAGCGCGTGGTTGTCGTGAACACGCTGGTCGCGGCTCATAACATATATCACGCAATCACCGGAGGTGGGTGCGATAGAGTTAAGTACAAGAACCCGTGAATTCATACAGCTAGTGTAGCAGAAATAGGGTAGAGATTGACTTTTTATACTACTTATGCTATTATAAAAGTATAAGACTATAAAACAAACACAATGAACATACCATTTTCTCACCACACTGTTGCATTTGCGCCCGCCGATCCTCTAGGTGATGGCTTGGGTGACGAGATTTCTATCGAGCAACAAGAAGCCGAACGAATTGATTTACGAGAGCAATTTGACCCTGAATTAGCTACGAAATGGCAAGAAATCGTTGATGACGTTGAAAAAGACCCAAGTTGGTTCGATTTTGCCAAAGACGAATGATATACTTAGTATAGTAAATGCAAGAACTTACCGACCAACAATTTGATGCACTCATTACTCGTGCGATGGACGAACTGCCACAGCATTATATTACTGGCCTTAAAAACGTAGCGATTGTGATGGCAGATGAACCTGACGAACAGCAGCGAGCGAAACTAAAACTTCGTGGTGATCAACTACTGCTTGGCCTCTACGAGGGAGTGCCGCTAACGCTTCGAGGTGGGAACATCTCTGGACTTTTACCTGATAAAATCACGCTATTTAAATACCCTATACAGGCGGTATCAAACGACGAGCATAGTTTGTTTGAACAAATAAAACGAACATTGTGGCATGAGATCGCGCATTACTATGGCCTTGACCATCACCGGATGGACGAGCTACAGCGCCGCGACAGCAAAATATAGTACACTTATTGTATGAATATCACTAAAGCTATTATTCCGGTTGCTGGCTGGGGAACCCGCATGCTTCCAATAACCAAGGCAATTGAAAAGTCGATGCTGCCGGTTGGAACCAGACCGGTGGTTGATTACGTTGTTCAAGATGTATTGAAAGCCGGTATAAAAGATATCTATTTTATTGTTGGAGAGCAAAGCGCTCAAATTCAGAACTATTATCGAAGCAATATTCAGTTAAATGACTATTTACGCGCGACTGGAAAAAATGACAAACTTTCACTTGTTGCGCCGCTTGAGGGCGTGTCGATTCACTTCATTGCTCAACCAAGTACCGGTGGTTACGGAACAAGTATTCCTGTAGGACTAGCAAGCGAATACATTGCCGAAGATGAATCAGCCGTGGTGATAATGGGTGATCAATTCTTTTGGCGTACAGACGGCGGTTCGAACACAGCTGACTTAATAAGCCTCGTAGAGTCACACAATGTAAGCGCTGGTTTATACGGTAATCCAGTGCCAGACGAAGATGTATCGAAATTTGGCATTATCGAAAAAGACCAAGATGATCATTTCGTCCGAATTGTAGAAAAACCTTCACGCGAGGACGCGCCGAGCAATTTGAACAACTCGAGTTTTTACGTATTTGATAAAACAATTTTTGAATTAGCTCGAACACTACCGGCAAATCCTGCCCGAGGTGAGTTTGAGGTAACCGATGCGATTAACGCATATGTTGTCGACGGTGGGAAAATAGTCGTCGGTACAGTTTCTGGCGACTATATGGAATGTGGCAGCCCTGAAGGTTGGCTACAAGCTAACAACGCAATTGCTAGTAACTAGTGTATCAACAACATTGGCTATGAATAATAACAAGATTATTCATACTCGATGGGATTGAGTTTCCGCGCTCAGGGGATGCATCGACGCGTGGTCGACACACCCCCCGAGCGGGAGAGTGGTACTGCTATGTGGTCGCGACGGTCTTCGGCTCGTTCCACTTGACCTTCACGACCAGGTGGGTCTTGTAGTGCCCGTGCCCGTCAGGCTCGGAACACTTCACGAAGTAGGCGAGACGCTCGCCGCCCCACTGGTACATGTTCGACCAGAACGACCGCGGTCGATGGCTCACCTTGCGGATGACCTTGACCACTTCTCCGACCACCTTGCCACCGCGCCACTTCTTGACGACGCGATCACCAACCTGGGCCTTGCCCAGGTTGTGGTATTCGGCATCTTGGGGGTCGCACGAGTAGTGACACTCGTGCACGGCGAGGACGTTGGAGCCAGGGTTACCGACACCTACGCCACCACGCCACGACTGCGCCACCTTGACGTTGCCGGTAAGGGCAAGCCCAAGGCCGCTCTTCGTTGCGCGGACCAGCGTGATCCGCGAGCGAGCGCCGATTCCAGGGAAGATGATTCTCCCTCGTTTCGGCACTTTGGTCACGTTGGAAGCGGCTGCTGCCGGACGAATCCGGCTCAGGCTTTTCCCACCGTCTTCTGACCAGTGTCCGGCGGTGTGCTCGGTGAGCACTTGGCCTTCACGATGGCGGACCATGCCTTGCCGGCGACCCGCACGGTGACCTTCGTACCGCGCTTGAGGTGCTTGAAGGTCTTCGTGAACGACTTGCCGGGCTCCACCGAGCAGTTGGTGAAGGGCTCTCGCACCTGCTCGCCGTTCCTGCGGAACGTGACCTTGCAGGTGACCATGGTGTTGGACTTGACGTCCGACTTCACGACCACCCTTGCGGCGTTGTGGAGCGCCTTGCAGTTGGTGACGACCTTGGCCGAGCCCTTGCCACAGGGCGGGACCACCTTGCCACCACACGCCAGCTGTGCCTCGACCGGGTAGGGACCCGAGCTGTCTCTTATACACATCT
>DCDR01000002.1 GCA_002316545.1 Candidatus Saccharibacteria bacterium UBA1050
ATAAAGGCAAACATTGGCCGCTTTGGACCATACATTGTGGTAGATAAGCTGTTCGTGAGCATAAAACCTCTCGACCCACATACCATTACGCTCGCCGAGGCAAAAGAGCTCTACGCTGCTAAGTTAAAGACTGAGGCAGAGAAAAATATCGCTGACTTTGGTGATGGAGTCAAAGTGCTCAATGGCCGCTGGGGCGCGTATATTACCGATGGCAAGAAAAACGCCAAAATTCCAAAAGATACTGACCCGAAAACGATCACTCACGACCAAGCCAAACAATTACTAAAAGATGCACCTGAAAAGGGTAAACGTCGCTTCCCTCGCAAGAAATCATAACGACTTTCTTCCATTTACAAATGCATGCTTTTGCGGTATGATATTCGTTGACCTGTTTCACCTACGGATTGGATTTTTCGATGCCGAAGCACGAACCGAACCCTGATGTCGTGAACCTCGCGGAGTTCGGTGGCCGCCGAGTCACCGCCGTGATGGACGACGACCGCAGCTTGGAGATCTCGGTGCCCGTCGACCGTCGTGTGTCGACCAACTGGGTGCACTCCGTCACCCTGACGCCCGGTCCTGGCGCTGACCGCCAGGACACCTTCGTCAGCCGCTGGCCCACCGTGGGCCGCCCACTGACGGTCAACGGGCGCGCGATCGGCACCATCAAGTCGCTGCACATCCACTAACAACAGGCCTCAACCCGCCCATCCAGCGCACCCGCCCCACGTGGCGGCGACGCTACAGGGGCGGGTTCGCTAATTTTTGACATTTCAAAGAAGCAGTATAAGGCTAATCACAAAACTGTGGATAAAAAAGCCTAAAAACACGCTTTACCATAAGCGTCTAGTATGTGCTATAATTTAAGCAACCAAGTTGGTGAAAAAATATATTTGACATTATAAACGCTTTGTTTTATAATCGATATAAACGATACCATTATTAACCCTATAACCGGTGGCCGAGAGGAACGAACAAACGCGATGGAAGAAACCACACAAACAGATATGTCGACCAGCTTACAAACAGCCGTAAGCGATGTATTAGGTGTTATTGAACAAGATCGCGAACGTGAAATCATCTCGCGCCGTTTCGGATTAAGCGACCGCAAAGAAACACTCGAGCAAATTGGTGAACTACTTGGTATTACTCGTGAACGCGTGCGTCAGCTTGAAAAAGCCATTCTGATTCGCCTGAAACTTGCTTCTGAAGACAACAAAGTACCCAGCATGCACGAGGTTGAGCGCCAGATTATTCGACACTTATCTGAAAAGGGTAGGGTGGCTCGCGTACAAGATGTTGCTCGCGACATGGTAGGCAAAGATGCTACGCCAATTCACCGTTCTCACATTGGATTTTTGGCTGAACTTTCGCCAAACCTCGCCGTAGTAAACGAAAACGACGACTTTTACCACTCTATTGGTATCAAAGAGCACGCCGACGAGAAGAAAATCAAGGCACATGTCGATGAAATCGTAAAAACCATCAAAGCACACGGCGAGCCGATTAGTTCAGAAGATCTTCACGCCAAGCTAAGCCACGAACACCCAAGCCACGTGAGCGCACTTGCAAGCACCTCCAAAAAGCTTGCGAGCCTACGTGACAACTGGGGTCTTGTAAAATGGCCAACCGTTAACCCAAAGAACATTCGCGACAAAATCTACGTAATCTTGGCCGACAATGGCAAACCAATGCACTTTTCAGAGATCGCAAAGTCTATCAAGGTAAGTGATTTCAAGCGAAAAGATGTTACTACCCAAGCTATTCACAACGAACTTATCAAAGACAAGCGCTTCGTGCTGATTGGCCGTGGTATCTACGCACTCGACGAGTGGGGCTACAGCAAGGGTACAGTTTCAGATATAATCACCGATGTACTAAAGAAAGCCGGCGAGCCATTGCACCGCGATGAAATCGTGAAGCGTGTCCTAAAAAGCCGCCAAGTGAAAGAAACCACCATTTTGTTGAACCTTCAGAGTAAGCCCCAGTTCAAACGTGTTTCTAAAGCTACTTACAAGCTCGCTGAGCCTGCTAAATAAGACGCGACCCTACGAAGAGAGTCGCCCCTGTTCATTCTCTCAGCACTCTTTATGGGTGCAAGCAGCCCATGGCGTTGGGCTGACCCCTCTTGCTTAAGCAAACAGGGGTCACACGCATCTAGAATAAACAGGAACGACTCTCTCGGCAAACCGTTGTGTCTATGTGCAGGAGCTGGCATTGCCTTGCTGTCCTGATGTGATGGGATTCTTTTTCTGACCACCCGAGGATGTCTGAGCAAAGCGAGTTCCGCAGGGTGCAACAAAAAGTATCCTGTCACACCGTGGCACAGCAGGCACGCCAGTGATTACACATAGACGCAACGTCCAACGCCTTGCAAACAGAGGCCACAGGTGGGACAATAAAAGAAGAATTTATGTCTGTATTTTCTTGGTTAATTGAATTTTTGCTACAGTGGTACGTTTGGATACCCCTAGTAGGCATACTCCTGTACCTTACTTGGCGAAATTACCGGACCGCTGATACATCGCGCCCGATCGATAGTGTACTGTTAGTTCTTGAAATTCCGAAAGCGAACGATAAATCAGAACTCGCTGCCGAGCAGCTATTCGCCAGCTTGCACGGTATTTTACGCGATAAAACGGAACTCCGACTCAATAACGGGGTGCAAGAGCACCTTAGCTTTGAAATCGCCTCGGTAGGCGGCCAGATTCGCTTCTACGTGTGGGTACCACGTAGCTTGCAGAGCTTTGTCGAGGGTCAAATTTACGCCCAGTACCCAACAGTACAGATACACACCGCAGATGAAGATTACGTGACACACGACCGTCAACACCCCGTAGTATATACCTCTAGCATCACCGTTGCCGACAACGAAGTTCTCCCGATTAAAACCTTCCAAAACTTCGAAGTCGACCCATTAGCTGGTATCACCGGTACTCTAGCTAAGCTCGAAAATGCTAACGAGGAATTATGGGTGCAAGTGCTCGTACGGCCAATCGCCGATGATTGGCACCGCGTATCAGAGCGCTGGGTGGCTGGTTTGCGCGGAGGTAGTCCATTTGCTGCTTTGAGCCAGGGCGGGGCAGGGGCGTTTGATTTTCGCTGGCTCGGTGGCTTTTTTGAAGCACTGTGGAAACCACCAGAGCAGGGAACTGGCACGGCGGCACCAAAAGAACTTTCCGACCGTGATAAAACCCGTATCGCAGAAGTGGAGAAGAAGGCAACAAAACTCGGCTATCAGGTACAAATTCGCCTAGCATACCTCGGCGATAGCCAAGCAACCGCCAAGCTACGCATGCAGGCCATTGTGGGTACGTTTAAGCAATTCAACAGCACCAACCTAAACGGATTTCGCATGGTGGGTGCGAGCTTTCAGAAAGAAGATCTGAGCTCTTATAAAGCGAGGTTATTCAAGAATCGTGGGTTCGTGCTCAATATCGAAGAACTCGCCAGTGTGTTTCACTTGCCCCACACCAACGTGGAAACCCCGAGCATCGTATGGGCGAGCAGCAAAACCGCCGAACCACCGTCAAAACTACCCGTCATTACTGGCAATTCAGCGATTGACGAAAACATTTCTGCCTTTGGAGTAACCAACTTCCGTGGCATCAATCACCAGTTCGGTATGCTTCGCTACGACCGTTCGCGTCATGTCTACATTATTGGTCAAACCGGTGCTGGTAAATCTGGTTTGCTCGAGCTGTTCGCGCTATCTGACATTTACCACGACCACGGCTATGCGATAATCGACCCTCACGGCGACTTCGCGGTCAATAACATGCGTTTTATCCCCGGCAGCAGGCTAAAAGACGTGGTGTACTTCAACCCAGCTGATACCGCCTTTCCGTTAGGGTTTAACCCTCTGGAAGTCACCGACCCAAACATGAAAACCAACATTAGCTCAGAGGTGATTGGTGTATTGAAGCGTATGTTTGGCGAAAGCTGGGGGCCACGACTTGAGTATATTTTGCGTTATACCATCCTCGCTCTGCTCGATCGGCCAAACACGACCATGCTCGACATTACCCGCATGCTTACCGATAAAAAGTTCCGTAAAGAAACACTTGGTTATTGCACTGACACGGTGGTGCTGCAGTTCTGGAACATTGAATTTGCTAGCTGGAACGACAAATTCCAGGCAGAGGCAATCGCGCCAGTGCTCAACAAGGTTGGTGCTTTCACGGCCAACCCAATTATCCGAAACATCATCGGCCAGCCAAAGAGCACGTTTAATATTCGCCAACTCATGGACGAAGGTAAAATCCTTATTGTTAATCTTTCGAAAGGCTTGATTGGTGAAGATAACGCCGCAATTTTAGGATCATTCATCGTCACGAAAATTCAGCTTGCCGCCATGAGCAGGCAGGATATTCCGAACATTGAAGATCGTAAGCCATTTTACCTGTACGTCGACGAATTCCAAAACTTTGCCACCGATAGCTTCGCCACTATTCTGTCTGAAGCTCGTAAATATGGCCTAAACCTTACCGTCGCCAACCAGTATATTAGTCAGATGAGCGAAACTGTGCGCGACGCCGTGTTTGGCAACGTCGGTACCATGATTTGCTTCCGTGTATCGGCCGATGACGCGCCAATACTGTCAAAACAGTTCGAACCAAACTTTGAAGCGCTCGACCTCTTGCAAATGCACAACCGTAACTTCATCATCAATATGGTAATAAACGGAGAAAAAACACCGGCTTTCAGCGCCAAAACCCTTAACTTGCCATCACCACAAGACGACAACACCGGCCGAATTATCGAGCACACTCGCTTGAATTACAGCCGCAGTCGCACCGAGGTAGAAACAGAGATAGCCCAGCTCATTATGGGAACCGCCTCCCCGCAGCCTCAACCTCAATCACAGGCCATGGCCCAAAATTGGCCTATCGATGCCGGTGCGCAACCAGCCGTTTCAGCCCAGCCACAAACGGGTGAAGATGGCGCACCAAAGAAGAAACGCACCCGTAAACGCAAGAAAAAGACCACGGGCGAATCCGCTCCGGTAGAGCAGGGGAGTGCGACCTCTGATACCACCCCCGTTACAAACACTCCAGCCAAAAAAGAGGGCACACTGCCTGATTCCGGCTCGGCCAACATATCGTTGCGTTAAATACATGAATAAACGTGTTGACACTGCAAGCAAGCGCAGCGCTATAATAGTAATGGTTATGTAAGTACTGGCTCCCAAATGGGGGACTTTCCACCTACAAACCGTAATTACAACCTATATCCCCTGATCAGGGATGTACATTTACACCAATCATCTCGGTAAAAAGGCGTAGTTAGAGCGGTCGCCGCGCCCTGTCCGTTAGATGGTTCACTCCAAAATCCGTTCGCTAATCATATCAAAGTATTAGCCTCGTAGGCATCCACCACGAGTCAGGAGTGAAAAAATGACACAACCAATAAACACACCAGTTATCATCACTGCGCTAGGGTTCAGAAAGGGTCTTATGGCCTACCCAAAGCGAATGGAGTACGGTGGCAAAAGCTACGACTTCATCGATGCTGGACTCAGCTGTGTTGTCGCTAAAGGCGGGAAAGTAATTCAACTTCTCACCATGACCGACGGCATCAGCCAGTTCAAGCTTCGTAGTGATAACCGGGGAGGAACCTGGACATTGCTCTCTATGAGTGTCTAGGCCCGTTCGTACCCTACTGCAGTAGAATATCCCTTATCGTAAGGGGTATTTTATTTTGACGTTATTTCATCGTCTTTTAGTGCATAGAACAAAAATAGAACTTAATAAATATCGACGTGATGGTCAGTGTAGTAAATTGTATGTATACACAAAACCTAGGATCTGGGTGTGACAACGGTTAAAAAGCATTGTGTAGGTATGAAAAGCAGGGCGCATGAAACAAACAGCAGGGCGCACGCAAAAATCGGGTGTAACTATGTGCGTAGGGAATGTATAACGTGTCGTGATTTGAATATAGACTTAACGTCGCACAATATATCTTTTACGACATTAACAATAGTTATCAAAGTTGATTCACTATACCTTCCTAGCGGGGGACTTTATCTGTATACATATGCATTTGGTGCCAGTTTTGTTCTACACTACGCACGGTTACAACATACTATTACTCCGCATTACTAGCTAGTCTCCTGGGCGGAGTTATGTTGTGCAAATATACAACGTTTTCACGGCCATCTGCATAGTTTTCCACACAAGCCCATATATTTGCCACATATTTGCATTTTTCAAATTTTATTTCCCCCTACTCTTTTTCTCTGTTGCTTTACCCTATTTGCTTTTTTGCCAATTCCCTATTTTAATATAGTTTTTTTGTTTTTTCATAAATAGAACAAAAACCGAACTAGTGCTCGGTAAGGCGGGGTGGATACCTTGTAGTGTGATGGCAGACTAAAGGCGAAACGCAAGGCGTGCTAAGTTCATGAGCACGCCGAAAGTGGTCTGCTGGCGCACTGCAAGGTATCCACCCCCCTGCCCAATAGGCTGTCCTGTGAATATGTTACAAGCTTTACCGGTAAAACGCTTTACCTTCTACTCGTATATCAACATACCGAGCTTGAGTACCGGTAGTGCGCAACCATTTGACCACACGCCCCATATCCTCGGCCTGCTCCCCTGCTGACCGATCGACCGATAACTTAAAGTATGGCCGAATACCCCTTACATACGCAGTAATTTGCCGCGTTGTCTGCGAAGGAATGGTAATACGGGTAATCACCAGACGCTGCTCCTTAGCGAGCCCGATTACCCGACCAACAAAACCTAAGAAACGCTGACTCGTAACCGCTTGGTTATTCGCTGAAGGAATACCACTATTGTCGGTGATTTTTAGTGTTGGCTCACTATAGAAATTGCGATCAAACACTACGCCGGATGCGTCGACGTACTGTGTGCTGCCAGCGATACTCCACCTGGCTAATGGTTCTCTCGGAATTATCTCGACTGTCGCTTGACCAAAGCCGCCACTTGGCTCAATACTAATCGCTTTGATTTCTGGCTGGAGGGCTTGAACATGACGAAGTAAAGCATCACTATTGAGTAGTGTACGTAGGCGCTCAGCTGGTCTGGCCGCGTAATAGCTATCTATTGCTTGCTCATAGGTGGAGGTATCGGCCTGCGTGAGCTGATTAGGCGTCGTAACAGCGATGTGTACCGCGTAAGTGGCCACGAGCTGGCTTAATATCATGTATAGCGCCGCGGCGGCGGCTACAGCTCCCACGAAATATACCAGTAATCTGCGGCGTAGCTTCGTAAGGTGATGCACATGGGCTCGCGGTGATCGAAGCTCGGCATTTAATTCATTTGTACTGGCAACCTGCGCCGATGAGCTACCCGTTAGTGTTCGATTACGCAAAAAAGAATACCGCTGAGATAGATTAGGGCTGGTGGGTCGCTCGACTTCGCCACCACGTCGACGTGGCGGAGTATTTTTGGAGCTATCGGATGACTTAGAAAAAAATTTGGGCATGTCTCTTATGCTAATTGTATCAGATAGTTACGCTCGTTTACTGGCCAGAATAAGCACTGCAACCTCGTGCGCGGCGTCTGGGCGCGCAAACTGCCGAATCGCCTGCGACAAATGATCTTTTTGCTCGGGTGAGTGTAAAATCGCATCGATAGTCTGAACAAGTACGGTAGGGTTTTCTTCGACGACAGCGTCATCAAGTACTACTGCTGCCCCTTTTTCCTCATAGCGTGCCGCATTGGTGAGTTGATGGCCACCAGTAAGCTGCGCATTTGGTATAAGGATTGTCGGCTTAGCCAATGCTGCTACTTCTAAAAGGGTAGTTGCCCCTGCCCTGCCCACCACTACATCTGCAGCGGCAAACGCTACATACAAATCTTGTACTGCCAAAAACGGCTCAATCCGAAGCGCCGTAGACTGCTCTTCGTCAAGTGCATTGCTGACTTCTTCAAAGTGGCTCTTCCCTGTTAACAAAAGTACGTCAGCGTGTTCGGTTATGTTACTCGAGCAAGCCACTACGGCATCATTGATGACTTTTGCCCCTAAGCCACCTCCGGTGATGACAACAAATGGACGATTCTCCGCAATGCCGAGCTGAGTTTTAGCCTCACGCTGTTTTTCCTCTGAGACTGGACGTAGTGACGGGTCGAGTGGCACGCCCGTATAGTGAGCAAGCGATGTTGGGTAATCATAGTATTCCAGCGGCGCACCGGTAGCTATCGCCACTGCCCATTTAGCAAGAATTTTATTGGTAAGCCCAGCATGCGTATCTGAATCGTGTATTACCAAGGGTATGCGTAATACTCGCGCCGCAACACCAACAGGCAGACACACATAGCCACCTTTTGTAAAAATTACATCAGGTCTCCAGAAGATTAGTTTTAGTGTACTTTGCAGAGTACCCGCGGCTATTTTTACTGTGTCTACGATATTTGGAAGCACGATAGTGCGAAGCTGCAGTAATTGCTTCCAAACTGGAATGTTGTGGTAGCGCCTAAACTTGCCCGATATGATTGTTTCTACCGGTAAATTGGCATCGACACTACGCATCGTTGCCCGTGCCTCAGCCAGGAATTTTTTGTCACACCAAAATCGAATTTCGTGTTGGTCGCTATCTTTTTGGAGTTCAGATACGATTGCCGCGACTGGCGTAACGTGTCCGCCCGACCCCCCGCCGACTGCGAGAATCTTCATAGCGCGCTCCTTCACTTATTGTTCTGTGTGTTGTGTACCGAGATAGTTGGAATGCCAAACCAAGTGCTCCGGCGATGAACACCATGCTGGTTCCACCAAAGCTTAGCAGTGGCAATGTAATACCAGTGAGCGGAAATATGCCTGTCATAGCGGCCACATTCAGTATTACATGCGCAGCCAACCAGCCAAATACTCCCACTACCAGCAGTTGCTCTTCTAGGCCTGGAAGTTTATCGGCTACGTTCAAAATTCGCAGAAGCAGCGCAGTAAATAATATCAGCACCAAAACCAGCCCAACGAAGCCGAAGGTCTCGCCCATTATGGCGAATACCGAGTCGTTGATGGCCTCAGGCAAGTAGCCGGTTGCTTGCACGCTATTGCCAATACCAACGCCGAGCAGACCACCGCTTCCGATAGCTATCTTTGCGTGGGCAATATGGTAGGTTTCGGCATCACTTACCGATGCACTGTCGCCCTGCAAAAATGCCGTGATACGATCCACGCGGTGTGGCGCAATAATAATAAGCAGAACGCCAGCAACTAGTGCGACCAGTCCAAGCCCTAAAGCAACTCGCAATTTAAGCCCAGCAACAAGCATCATGGTGGCAAGAATAGCTAACATAGCAAGGCCGGTGCCCATATCCTTCTGAATACCGATCACGAGCACTGCGATTACAAAAAATAGTGCACCGAGTGGAATGATTGACTTGTACGTATCATTCAGTAACCCTTGCTTTGTGCGAGTCGCAATAAACCCAGAGGCAAAAAGCAGCAAACCAAGCTTTAAGAATTCAGATGGCTGAACACTCCCTAAGGGGCCAAGGTCGAACCACCGACACGCGCCCAAACTACACTGGGCAATCCCCAACTGAAGCCAGCCAGCCACTGCCAATATTCCGCAAGCTATTAGGCCAGCATACAGCACTTGTTTTGATCGCTGTTGCAACCATTGATACGGCAAACGTGCCATTAAAAAGAACACTGCGACGGCAAGTGCTAAGCTAAGTACCTGCTTGGTAAAAAAGTACGATGCGCTGTAAAAATCGGTACCATACGCTGAGTTAAGTACCTGTGCCCTCTGTGGGCCTATCGCATACATCACAATCAAGCCAAGCAGCATCAGTAGCCCCATAAATAGTACGATTTGATAATCTGGCCGGTGGCGTCGCACGACTTGTGAGGTAGCTTGAGCTCGCCTTCCAGAAAACATGTCTAAACGTGGCCTCCTGCAAGTGCCAGTAACACCCCAAAGCTTGCTGCCACGCAGCCAATGACCCAAAAGCGCATCGTGACCTTTACCTCTGGCCAGCCAATCGCTTCGAGATGATGATGGATCGGTGCTGAAATAAATATTCGTCGACCAAAGAATCGCTTCGAAATAATCTGAAGCAAGCTTGAGCCAGCTTCAATAACGAACAATATACCGATGATAGGAAGTAAGAACAGCGAATTTGTGAGCATGGCTATCACACCAAGTGAAGCGCCATAGGCAAAGCTTCCCACATCCCCCATAAAGAACCTAGCCGGGTAAATATTGAACCACAGGTAGCTTAGAAGCGCGCCAATGGCAGTAAAGCAAAAGCCTGCCAATATAAACTGACTCTGCAGCAGCGCTATCAGCCCAAACGCACCATAGCTCATCGCGAGAAGCCCACCAGCCAATCCATCGAGCCCATCGCTGATATTTACGGCGTTGGCAATGGCAGTCACTACGAAAGCAAATACCGGCACAATCAGCCAGCCAAGCTCTACAGGCCCAATAAACGGCACCCACACGTCGCTAAAGCCTAGGCGAGCATAAAAGAACCAACCAAGCGCGGTGCCAAGCGCGGCAATCATCGTAAACTTAATACTACTACGCATACCCGCCACGCCGTGACCATTGCCCCGAAGATTGATAATGTCATCTAGTAAGCCAATAATCGCGCCGCCTATCAGCGCCGCAAGTGGAAGCCATGTTTGACCTCTATCGAGATTAAGTCCAAAGGTCACAGCGCCGATTGTCACTACGCCAATCACTCCCGCCATTGTAGGAATGTTCCGTTCAAACTTGCTCTTATGAAGCACGTTAAATACGTTCAACTTCTCGCCAGTTGTGCTGGTGGTTCGTTGCTTTTTCCAAAACTTAAAACGATACGCAACATACGTATAAAACGGTGTCAAAGCCATAGCGAGCATAAAGGCAATCGCGCTTATCAAGAATAGTTGTATCATCTCGGGTGTTACGACGTCGTAGGTCAATGATTGTTTCATGGTTAGCCTTTTGGTTGTAATTTTAGGTAATCTATCATCCAGTTGGAAATGTCGGTAAAAATGGGAAGAGCATGGTCGCCGCCGTTCAGGGCTCTACCTTTACTTGACACCCGTACCATTATGACATATTTAGGCTTCGTATCGCCACCAAATCCAATGTAGGTACCGGTTGTTTCGTCAAAGGTGTATTCACCATTTACGATATCTTGTGAGGTTCCTGTTTTTCCGCCAATATCATAGCCTTTTCGGTCGTTGCCAGCATAAAACTCACGACGTGCTTTTAATATCATAGTGCGCATTGTCGCCGAAGTAGAAGCGTTTATCACATTCTCTTGAGGCTTCTTTTGTTTCGCTGGCACAATGTCACCATCATCATTCAAATTACCCTTAATGATGGTTGGGTAATAGTAGGTTCCGCCATTTATAAGTGAGCTAAAGCCAGCCGCCACTTGTATCATGGTTGGGTTCATTCCCTGTCCGAATGACATATTGGAGTAGCGCACTGCGTTCCCTTCTACAGCCGTAGGCGGAATCAATTCACCGGGCACTTCGCCGGTCGTTTCAATACCGGTCATTTGCCCCAGGTGGAATCGATCGTGGAAATAGCTGTACATGGTGTTGCGAGCCTGCCTATTAATCGTACCTCCGCCAAGCCGTTGAGCTACGGTCACCATTCCTGTATTAAGCGACCATGTCAGTGCATGCTGAATCGAAATTGTACCAGTCTGACCCTTTGTCGCATTGGTTATCGTTCGGTCATCTATCGTGATGTAGTCTGTATTCACATAGGTAGACTGTGGCGTAATCGTATTGGTGTTAATACCCGTCGCTACGGTAAAGGTCTTCACGACAGATCCCGGCTCGTATGGGTCGCTCACTACGGCGTTATTAAAAGCGTTAGCATTGGTAACCTTCGCGAATTTAGAGGGATTATAGGTAGGAAAATTAGCCATTGCGAGCACTGAGCCATCGTTTGGATCCATCACTATTACACTGCCGTCGGTGGCCCCAATCTTGCGTAGGCCATCAGACAGTGCCTTTTCAGTGTAAGCTTGTACATTTCTATCAAGCGTCAGCACAATATTTGCACCATTTTGCGCTGGAATATTCACATTACGATTACCAATGGTGAGCGGAACATTACTTACATCCGTTACCGATTGCAACATACCATCCTTGCCCCGTAGCTGCTTGTCGAAACGTCCTTCAATACCGTACTGGCCTTTTTGGTCGTAGTTTACAAAACCAAGCGTTTGCGCAGCCAAAGTACCTTCCGGGTACACGCGACGAACCACCGCCTGAAAACCAATACCGGCGAGTTCTTTCTTTTTTATCAATTCAGCCTGGCGGCGTGTCACGTTTTTCGCAACCACTTGGTAGCGTGTATCTTTTTTGTCTACTAGTTTCGCAAACCCATCGACTGTATTGCCTCCAGCGACTTCACGTATAACATCTTTCACAGCCTCTGGGTCGGTAATAATTTTTGGATCAACAAACATCGTATACACGGTTTCATTTAGCACCACCTTCACTGGCGTGCCGTTGTCTTCCATGTATATTTCGCCTCGAGTCGCCGGGATGGTCAGTCGCTTCACTTGCTCGGCATCGGCCAAAATTGAATATTTGCTATGCTCAATAACTTGCAAGTAAAAAAGTCGCACGACAAACACCGCCATCAAAAATACTGAGGCGATAATAAGCATGCGAATACGGCTGTGGCTTATCGATTGAAACGGCATAGCGGTAATAATTGTTTATTGAGATACGTGCTGCGGAGCGCCTGGAGAGGTCATCGCGCGAGCAACGCTGCTGTTACGCACTGAGTCCAGTGCAGTAAGGCGTGCGTTTTCAACTTCGAGATCTGTTTTCTCGGTTGAAAGCTCGGCAATCTTGGTCTCTATCTTTTGGGCTTCGTAGTCGTAACTCGTGGCTTTCGTCGCCTGCGTCAGGTATATCAAGCCTAATACCGTAATCATCAGTGCTACAAGCACTGTATGTGTCACGGGGCCAAGCTTTACACTAGACGTAAATGCGACTGAGTTATACCCTCTCGTCATGCCTGTGCGCCGACGAGCGTATGTGGTGGATGAATAATACGACATGTGGTGGATAGTTTGTTTTTGTTTTTATGTTTGTATTAGCCGACCTGGCTGGGGCGCCCTAAATACGGCACGCCCCATTGCCAACGTCGTTATTTGAACCGGACGGTCACTTTTGTTTCGACCGACTGGTTTTGCACTGGAATGTGGATTGGCATCTAAAATGCCTCCTTCCAATTGTTGTGTTTATTTTTTCACTGCGACACGAAGCTTGGCGCTTCGACTTCGCGGATTGTGAACGTCGTAAGTTGCTCCGTCGATAGGTTTTTTGGTCAGAACATCTAGATCTGCTTCGTAGCCTGCCTCAGCATGTTCCTTGAAGAACTGCTTTACCAATCTATCTTCTAAGCTGTGAAAGCTTAGAATGCCGACTCTTCCCCCTACGGTCAGTAGGTCTGGAATACATCTTAGAAGTGTCTCTAGTTGCCCCAACTCGTCATTGACGGCAATGCGGAGCGCTTGAAAAGTACGCGTAGCAGGATGAGTCCTTTGCCAGCTGCCACGATGTGTGCCCAGTACACAGTCAGAGAGTTCTTTGGTGCTCGAAAACGGTCGCTGAGCAATAATTGCTTTAGCAATACGTTTTGCCACACTGGTGCGTTCTTCACCATACATGGCGATGATGCGCACTAACTCTGCTTCACGGGCTGTATTAACCAGTGTTGCAGCGTTCTTTTCAAGGCGCTGGTCCATCCGCATATCGAGCGGACCGTCCATTGAAAAAGAAAACCCTCGTTCTGCTCTATCGAGCTGTGGTGACGACACCCCTAGATCCACAAAGATAAGATCAAACTGCTTTCCCTGCTCGCGAAGTGCCTGTGCGGCACTCACGAAATCGGTATGAAGCAGTATTGCTCCCTTTTGTTCAAATACTGCAAGCTCGTTAATCGCCATTTGATCGCGATCAACCAGCACTGCATTCGAGTACGCATTGGTTTTGGCTAAAAATGCCGCCGCGTGACCGCCATAACCAGCAGTTAGGTCTAAATACGACTCTGCTTGCTTAGGCTGCATCACGTCAATGCATGTATCGAGTAATACCGGAACATGTAAACGAGCCTTCGGCTCATCTTGTGGTGGATGTTCATTTATACTCATCTCCCCTACTATAGCATGCGCTATGAGGAGCTTCTGGGCTATCGCGTTTCGTGCTTATACGCATTTTCTCGTTGAGAAGCGCAGAAGGGTTGTACAAAAGTACTACCCTTTGAGCATCGCAAACGAAAAATGTCGTAGAAGCCGAAAAGCATGTACGGGCAGCTAGCCTTGCTAGCTGGCAGGTGCATGCGGCGCGAAGTTCAGAAGTCGAGATCACCTAACTGGCAATAAATGCCTGTTTGTTTTTTGTTGTTTTTGTTTTTGTTTATAAGTTACCGTGTATGATTTGTAGTTGGTTGAATTACCGTGTAATTCATACCGGGTCATACAAGGTTGAGAGACTTATGTGTGAGGTGGAGTTTTTTGGGAGGTGTGTATTGTAAGGAAGGTTCAAGCGATCGGTTAATGTGTTTCGCCTATCCACGACATTATTGCCAGATAGGTGGTCTCGAGGTATGTTTTCGTTTGGGTTGTTAAGTTACAACAACATTAGGTTTATCACGCGTCGGCCTCGGTTGCCATCAGCCGCCAGTAGGCGCCTGCTCGAACGGCCACGACTTGCTTGTCGATGCCCGCATAGTCGAGTAGGTGCTGCTCTAGCGTTACTCGGCCTTGTTTTTGGTCGAGTTCAGCTGAAGTTTTACCGCGTCGGAATCGAACGTTTAAATCAGCAACCGCTTCGTCTAGGATATTGCCGCCTAGCGCAGGTTCTACTTCCCTATCCCACACTTGTTGCGGGTAGAGGTGCAGATAGTTGCCGAATCCTCGGGTTACAACTACACCGCTGGCAAATTCATTTCGAAGCTCTGATGGTATGGTTAACCGTCGTTTTTCGTCGAGCTTTCGTTCGAAATAGTCCATTGCCGTATCTGTGTATCTGTTCGCCGTTCCTTCGACCGCTTACGAGTGATATTATTTTTTAATGTTTAGTGGTTGTTTGTTTGTGTAGCGAGCGGTTACCCACTTTTTTCCACTGACCTTACTATAATACCCACTGCTACCCACTGCAAGAGTATTTTTTATCTTTTTCAGGTTTCTTTCAGACTTTTTTCCACAGTTTTGTGGATAAACACTTTCTCTAAAGAGAAACGACGCCCTCTACTAGCAGAAGAACGTCGTAAAAACTACGCTGTCAAATCAACAATTTAGCGGTTGAAAAACAGAAGTGTCAGTGCGCTATCATAACGCGTTGTTACCTGCAGGGCTACCCACAAGCAAAAGACGAATAGATTAACGGTAACTGATACCATCAAAAGTGCGTCTTTGAAGTCACGTTCTGTCTGCAATACAGCGGCTTGCTCCATGGCGAGCTGCTTTGCTGACTTTTTAGTGGTGTTTGTGTTTGCTTTCATAGCACCACTATAGTAGCATAAGCGGTATGAAAAGTCAAGATTAGCTTTGTTACGCTGCTTGGTAGCGCAATTCTTCAGGCAAGCGTAAAGGCTCACCTTGAGCTAGCTGCCTCACTACCTCAGTGAACTCGCCCAACCTATGTGTTCCCTCTGGGTATGCACCAGCCTCATCAGGCAAATTCCCTACCAACATACCGCCTATATCGCTATGCTCAGTGTCTAGGTGTGAGCCTTTATCATCGAGAAGTATCACGTGATGCGCGGTAATCGGCCGGTCATGAGTGAAGTGTTCCGGTATAGCGAATGTACCGCTTCCCACTCCACTGGTATTTTGCCATTGGTGGTGAATATAATCGCTCTTGTTGTTTTCGCTTGTTATTTCAGAGAGTATCTTGCCTTCTCTGTCGGTGAGTAATTCAAATAGTCGAAGTTTAAATGATTGATTTTCTTGTTCGCCAAACGTTAACACACCATACGGCACGTCCTTACTTTCTAGAGCACCTAGAAGCTCAATCACGCCCTCAAAAAGCAGTGCGGCTCTAATAGCAGGCTCTGAAGCTCGCGCTAACAGTCGTTCTTGCAAACTAGTTACCAGCTCAGCTCCATACGTGTCTGTAAGATAGTTAACCACTGGGAACGAGTTGCCTTTGTTTGCTGCGATGTGCGCTTTGTGAGCATCTATTTCATCTTGGCCAATGCCGAAGTCTGCTAATATATCGCATTGGACATCGCCAAGCACGTCGCTATTCAGTAGTGTCCGATCTAAATCGAGCGCTACAAAGGTTTCCACCTCTCGCGGTTCGCGCTCGTGTTGTAAATCGGTGGGTGCCATATCGTATAAAACCATATTTCTATTATAACTCTAAGAGTGCATCACGAATGTGATCGGCGTCATGTCGAATAAACGAGCGCAGTTTTGCCAGGACATCTCCCCGCTCTGCCTCGGGAGTATCACCCAAGAAATCTCCAGCGATTGCCTTGTAATGCGCGTCGGTCAGTTTCTGTGCATCTACTTCCACCAAATAGGCATTTTCTTGCTCGTAGCGCTTTGCCACTTCCTCGCTTGGTTGCTGGTGGTTATACAGCACGTAGTCCAGGATTGGTTGGCCAGCAAAACGCTCAATTTCATTCGCGTGGTCGCTCACGCAAAACCCTTCGGTTTGTCCGCGCTTCGTAACCAAGTTGCACACATATGCTACGGTTGCTTGCGTCTCCGAAAGCGCCTTGCCGAAGCCATCTATCACAAGAAGTGGCCCTAGCGATGTATACAAATCTCCAGGAGCAATTACCACCAAGTCAGCTTCACGTATAGCTTCAAGTGCCGCTGGATTAGCGTTTGCTTCTGGCGATAAACTCAATATGGCTTTGCGCGGATCGTGAGCAAAGTAGTCTGCGTCTATCACGCGTTCGCCATGCAGCGTCAGGCTTTCATCACCCCAGCTCATGCGCAGTCGCACGTTATCGAGTGTTGCGGGTAGCACGCGCCCATTTACGCGTAAAATTTCAGAGGCCGTTTCTACGGCTTCCGAAAAACTACCCGTCATCTTTTCGAGTGCGGTAAGCAAGATATTACCAAACGAATGGCCGCCAAAGGTGCCCTCTTCAAACCTATAACTAAATAAATCTCGTATTTTCGGCGAATCGCTCAGCGCCACCAAACATTGACGCACATCCCCCGGCGGCAGCACGCCCAGTTCGTCGCGTAGCACGCCAGTGCTTCCGCCATCATCAGCCATGCTCACTATCGCGGTCAAATCGTGAACTTGGGTTTTTAAGGCACTTAACAAACTAAAGCTTCCTGTGCCACCACCAATCACTACAATTTTCTTTTCAGGTTCCATAGTCGCTATTGTACCCTACGATTGCAGTTTTTTAATGATTTTAGCAAACCACAGTGCACTCGGCCGTATTGTTCGTTCCATAGTACGCTGATCTACCGCCACCAACCCAAAGCGTGGCCATTTACCATATGCCCACTCAAAGTTGTCGAGCAAGCTCCAGTGTAAGTAGCCGTGTAGTGGTACTCCTCGCTTCATCGCATTTTGCATGGCGATGATTGTATGCGTCAGCCACCATTTTCGATTCGCGTCGCGCTCGTCTGCCAACCCATTCTCGGTAATGATAATCGGCAGTTTATATTTTTCGTATAATCGCTCTAATGTAAATTCTAGATTCATCGGCGACATATCCCAGCCCATATCACTTAGTTTTTCATCGGGGTTGTGTATTCGATAGCCATACATGCGGTTACTAAAATAATAATTCACACCCAAAAAGTCACAGCGACGTTTTACCTTTCGTAGCAAATAATCATCGCTCGCATACTGTACTGCCCCGGCGCTAACACGGCTCAACCATGCGTCGTCTCCTCCATACGTATAGGCAGAATTTGTAGCAATCGACACTTTGTATCGACGACTCAAGCCATGAATCATATCGGCTGTTTTGTTGTGAGCATACGCCAAGTTACGGAGCACCCGCCACATTCGCACCTTGCTTTGTTGTGCTGGTGGCCACTGGCCATCTAAGTAGCTTTGCGTAGCATAAATTTCTGGTTCGTTGATAGTAATCACCAGCCGTACGTCACCACCAAGCTCCGAGAGAATCTTCTCGGCGAAACGGGTAAAGTACGGGATATTGCGACGATACTCAAATCCGCCAATATCGCTAAACCACACTGGCAGCGTAAAGTGAAGTAGTGTTACTACTGGCTCGATACCGCGTTTTTTCAAGGCAGCAACGTAGCGTTTGTAGTGTGCAATCGCACCCACATCCCATATGCCCTCTTTTGGCTCGATTCGCGACCATTCCACGCTAAAGCGCATTGCGTTCATGTTCAGTTTTTTAGCGATATCAAAGTCAGCTTCGTAGCGAGCGAAGTGATCAGCAGCTTTACCCGAAACATAATTCGCTGGGTCTTTGGCTTGCTTTTTAATAGTATTCCAATTTGCAAGATCGCCTAAACGATACTCAGCCTGAGCAGCTAGGCTACGAGCATTTTCAAGCTCCCACACCGACCATTGGTTGTGGGTTCCCCCTTCCACCTGGTGTGCACTCGTACTCACGCCCCACAAAAATCGTTTTGGAAAGCGCTTCGCTTCGTTTGGTTGCATCTATCTTATTATACCCTAGAGTGATACGTCTTCGCCGTAGTGCTTCTTCAAGCGCATCTCAATCGAACCTTTGTGTCGCCCGAGCATTTTTGAAATTTCGGATACATCTACGCCATTTTCAAATGCCTCTTTTAGCTGAGCATCTTGAGCCTTCGTCCATGGTCGATACGCATTCGGGTACGTCTCACGCATTTTTTCAATCTTTTCGCTCCAATTTGATGATTTCGCCGCTGGCTTCACTGGCATGGCAGCTCGCTTTGAAGCGTTCTTTTCTAGGTGAGCCAATTCCTTCGCATCCTGAGCAGATTTCGATCGCAGTAAGCTGTCTATCGTATGTGCGTCTTCACTAATTTGTAGCGCCATACGGTTAATGCCCTTTAGGTACAGGCTGTCGAGGTTTCGAACGCGACTCAGTGCTACATAGCCCATTCCTTCTACGAAAGCTTTTCGCAGGTCAATCAAAGCCGCGTCGAGCGTCATTCCTTGGCTTTTATGCACCGTTATCGCCCACGCCAAACGCAACGGTATTTGCGTTATACTAGCGCGCTTTTTATCACCATCACGAAGCTCCCACGTATCTGGTTGCATGGTCACTTCCCTGCCATTGGTAAATTCAACAATTGGGTATTCGGTGGCTGGGTCAAAATCTACCACGGTGCCAATACTCCCATTGGCATACTTTTTGTTCATGTCATTTTTTACCGCCATCACCAATGCACCTTGCTTTAGCCGTAAGGTGGCCGGTGCTAAGACTGATCGCTGTAAATTCTCGACGTAATTTGTACCGCCCGTGGTGGTCTGCGTATATATCATTTCATCGCCGGCTAGCTCGTCTAGTTTGGCTTCGTTTTGTTTATCGACATCCACGTTCACCGTGTGCAGTTCGGTATAGAGCAAACCGCTTGGAGGAGTGATTTCCGCCCGAGCTAGCAATGTTTCGGCATGATGCCGCCGCACATCTTGCTCGCGCATCGCCTGCAAAATATTACTTAATTTTTCGTCGTCGTGACGGAACTGCTCGTTTAGGTAACACACGACTGGGTTGAGTTCTTGCCACGCAACACTATTTACCACAAAACTGCCTGGCCTTGCATCGTTTCTGTTCACTGGCGGCAATTGGAAAAAGTCGCCACTCATTATCAGCTGAATTCCGCCGAATGGTTTGTCGGGTTGCTTGCGAATCAACCGGCAGGCTTCGTCTACCATATCAAGTCGAAAGTCGTGCAGCATCGATACCTCATCGATAATCAACACGTCGGTTTTTTCAATAATTTCGCGCCGCCCCTTGCTGACATGCTCAGCAAAGTTCGGCGGCAATTCATCGTGCACGCCTATTCCGCTCCAGCTATGAATTGTTGTTCCACCCAGATGTGATGCCGCCAGGCCAGTGGTGGCCGTCACACTAACATGCTTACCTTCATGTTTGGCTAGTTTAATAAATTGGTTTAGTACGTAGGTTTTCCCCGCTCCTGCCGGACCAGTCAAAAACACGCTGTGACCAGCGAGCATTATTTCGAGCGCAAGTGTTTGATTCATCAATTTAATTATAGACTACTAGCCACGAGGCGGCTCGCCCTCTGGCTCACCAAGAAGCTTCTTGCTCTTAATCTCATAGCGTTTACCTGTTAGCTCGCTCGTAATGTAATCTTCGTTAATCAAATTTACAAACATATCGAGGTCACGACCATCCATTATGATGATTTGGTCTTTTTCGTCGCTCATGAGTTCCAACTCCATCGTATCAGCATATTCTATCGCCTGCTCTTGGGTAACTGCGCCGACTTCAAGTTTCTGCAACTTGTTTACAATCTTACGGCGCTCTCGCACCAAGCTTTGCAAATCAAGCCCTTCAGGAAAACTCAGTTTGTAGGCTTTTTCAATTTCCGCTACCTTCTCGTCTGCCAGTAACTGCTTTTTAAATTCGTACTGGAATAGTTTTTCAAACTTGCCATGGTTGAAAATAAATATATCATCACCCACTATCATCACTTGGTTATCGTTTGGCATTTTTACGCCAACGTCGGCCTTAAACGGCGCCAACGTACCGCCTGTTAACTCCCAACTCACTGCGCCTGCTAGCACATTGCTTTGCTGCACTGCCTTCACTATGTAGAACGCGTCACTGCCGTCGCTTTTCGTACAACGCAGGGCCACGCCCTTTATGCGTTTGAACTCGTGATCGCCTTCAGAAAACGGTTCAATGCTGCCCCGCTCGTGTTCAAGTAAATTGATCAGCGTTTTTGCGCGCTCAACTTTCTCTAATTCTGTTCGTAGCAAAACATTATCTTCCGCCTCTGATAATTCGTAGTCACGAACGCTTAAGCCAGTCCCTGCTCCAAAGTTTATAGTGTTTATTACATCGTAAATAAACATTGCACGCAGCTGGTGTTCGAGTTCTTTTGAAAACTTCATCGAATATGGCGTGTAGTTCTTGTTGAACACAAATAGTTCAAGTTCGAGCTCATTTTTTATGCCGTCATTTTGGTTTGCCCACAAGAAAATATCAGTTGGTGTTTGCGTATCAGTCATAGTCTCCCTAGCGTATCAATTTATTTCTTGGTTTTCAATTTCGACGGCCACCAGACAAATGGACCAATGTCGCGAATGAGTGCTGGAACGAGCAACGTACGTACGACGAACGTGTCGAGCAACACACCGAATGCTACAATGAAGGCGATTTGGAATAAGAATAAGATTGGTATCACACCCAATGCGGCAAACGTAGCCGCAAGCACAATACCTGCACTCGTAATCACACTACCCGTAACCACCAAACCTTTTATTACTCCCTTTGCCGTGCCATGCTTTACTGTCTCTTCTCTCACACGAGTCATTAGGAAAATATTGTAATCTATCCCAAGCGCTACCAAGAACACAAAGCCAAACAACACTACCGATGGGTCAGCACCCGGGAAGTTCATTACTCCGTTGAATAGCAACGCAGCTACGCCAAGTGTTGCAGCAAAAGACAGCACCGTACTTGCAAGTAGTAGCAGAGGCGCGACTACGGCGCGTAGCAACACCATTAAGATGATGGTTATCGCGATAAGCACCGTAGGGATGATTATTTCCCTATCTCGCTTAGAAGCGGTAATCGTATCTTGCTGAATAGCTGTTGGACCACCCACTAATACATCACGAGAAACATCGTCAAGCTTGTCTCGGAGTCGAACTACGGTGTCTTTTGAATACTGACTATCTGGCTCCTTCAAAAGTGTTGCTTGCAGTAAAATTTGTCCGTCTTCCGATCTTGCCTGTGATGCGCCAAATGGATTCGCGTTATCGACAGCCGAGTCGATTATCAATTCATAATTTGGCGTCTGTTTTGGAATATTTGCCTGAGCTTCAACTTTTGCCCGAAATTCTTTCATAAATTCATCGGCTGCTTTTCCGACCGGCATCGTACCGCTAGGGCTGTTGATCGCTACTGCAGCAACGCCATCAATTCCTTTGTCGGCATCGACTAGCTTCACTACATCTTCCCAATTGTCATCCTGCGCCACAATCTGCACTGGACTACCTGAACCACCCGGGAAATGATCATTCAAAATTTCTTGCCCATCACGCGCATCAGATTGTCCGAGTATTAAATCACTTTGCTCCACGCCATCCGCTTTTAATTGCGTCGAGAACATGGCAAGTACAAGCAACGCAGCAGCGCTAGCGATCCACGCTGCACGGCCGTGCGTTTGCACTAAATCACCTACTTTGTGCCATACGCCTTTGGCGAGTCGTTCTTTGTGCTTCTTTACCTGCTTTGGGTCGGTGCTTGGCATAAATGGCCAAAAACTTCCTCTACCAAACACATACAACACTGCTGGCAAAAATGTTAGCGCAGATATCATTGCGAATGCCACACCAATAGAGCCTACCGGTGCAAGTGCTTTGTTCGATTCCAGGTCAGATAGCAAGAGGCACATCAAGCCCACGATTACCGTTCCCCCGCTAGCAATAATTGGTTCAAACGCACCCTTGTAAGATTCCGCAATTGCGTGAAGCTTGCTGGCATTTTCGTATAATGATTCCCTAAAGCGCGACACGAAAAGTAGCGAATAGTCAGTTGCCGCACCGATTACTAATATAAAGAGTATGCCCTGTACCTGGCCGTTCAACGACACAATGTCGTTTTTAGCTAGCCACCACACCAACATAATACTGGCGCTTAGTGCAAAAATGCTGGTTAATAGCACGACAATTGGCAGTAGAACCGAGCGATATACCACAATTAGAATCACAAACACAACAGCAAGCGCAGTAAGCAGTAGTATTCCGTCGATTCCAGCAAATGCCTTGTTCAAACCGGCAGCAAACGCAGCCGGGCCAGTAACATGAAAGCTTGCACCATCTATGTCAACTTCGCTATATATTCTTTCGATGTTTGACGTCACAAGTTCAAGCTCGGAGCCTGAGTCGACAGGTACTGCGACTAGCACCGCCTTGCCATCCTCAGAAAGTATTGCTGGACTTGGATCCTCGCTTATGCCTTCCGCACATTCAAGTTCTTCTGCGGTTTTATCAATTGTACTTACATCTGCTTTGCTAAACTTTTTATCGCTATGAAACAAAACAATCGCAGGTAATGTAGTGTCATCCTGAAACTTTTCGAGCTGCTTATTTACTTTTGTTGATTCTGCACTCTTTGGCAAAAAGCCAGCAAAACCATTATCGGCAACTTCCTCGATCTTACCAAAGTATGGGCCGCCGACGGCCGACACGCCAAACCAAACAACTATCAACGCTGTCGGTATCACTATTCGCAGCCATTTCGGTGCGCCCTCAAACTTTCCTAACACAGCACTTCCCTCCGTTTTTGTATAACTCTATTGTAGCAAATTTGGCTATTTCACAACGAGAGTTGTGGTAAATTGATCGTGCAAATGGTCATGTACCCCCCACGTGCCCGTGGTTTCTGGTGAAAAGGTGGTGCTTTCACCTGCTGCCAGCACATCTAAGTTGAGCTCTGTGTCGTCAAGATGCGTAGGGTGGTCGTCAGACGAAAATTGCAGATCTCCCGATGAATTGTTTTTCACCGTTACTTCACCTCCGCTTTTAACGCCGTAGACGCTTTTCTCAAAGCCATCGTCAGTAAATATGATCTCTACGCTCTCAGCCGCTACCACCGATTCTGTATCGGTGTCACTCGTGCTTGTCTTGCTTGTTGTGCTTGAGCTGCCTGCGTCGTCTGCATCGCTATCTTTCTGTCCAAACACCATCCAAGCGAGTCCGCCTACCACAATCAGCAGTACTGCCGCCACCATTAGTACCACGAATTTTATTGAGTTCGAATTATTCTCTTCCATGCTATGCCTCCTTCGCGTTTGTTTGCTTATCATACCAGTAGCTATATACCACAGCCGCTACCAAGCTAATTCCGTACAGCCACCACACCACCTGAAACCAACCTACCGTCAGTTCCCTGCCCAATATCAGCGCGTGCGTAAATATTGCTGCCATCGCTACGAGCTGAATTTTATCTACAATGTGCCACCAGCTTCGAGTGCCGTACCATCGGCGCAGCTCAAAGGCCAAAAAAGCAAAGAGCGATAGCGTTCCAAGTAGCAAAATTGCTTCCTTGCCTGGGTATGCAGCCGAATAGCTAGCTGGTGGTAGCCCCAGGCCATCTTGTATCAAGCCGTAATTCAGCAGCAATGGGTGTGCTACTATCAATACCAACACGGCACCAGTGGAAACGCTCCAATACATGTCGTTGCTCTGTTTCTTTATTCCCCACATTCGTCGCAGTGCGCCACCAATGTAGTGCGTCCACATCAGTCCAAATGCAATCAGGCCTAGAGGTGGAAATACATCATATATACTCAAGTTACCATCACCTCGTACGTCAAACCATACAAAAAAGCTTAGCGCTGTCACCAGCAAAGCAAGCATCCATTCTACCAGCTGAAATTGTTGCTGTTTCGTCATTTGTTCCCCCGTTTACTACATCTAGTATAGCATCTGGGCTAGTTGCTACGGCGACTTTCGAGCACCGGTGTACCCTCATATGAAACATTGCCTTCATCGTCGATGACGGCAACACCTGCGTTTTCAAAGTGAAATACGTCTATCGCCTCACGCATGGGTACGCCCGATGCAGCCGCGCAAAGCGCCAGGCCGGCATCACCGTGTGTTACTATCAAGCCTCTTTGGCCTAGCTTTAGTTTGCGACGAATTATCTTCAAGGCTCTACCGGTTCGTCCCACGGTCGCGTCGAATGACTCCGCGCCATACTTACCTTCCACGTAGCGCGTGCCGTTTTTTGCATGAATTATGTCTTCTTTGCCTACAATCTTTAGTGCATCGATTTGTTCGACAGACATATTTTCCAGTATCCCAAGATGGCGTTCGTGTAGTCCTGTCATAATTTCAGGTGTTACCCCATGTAGCCTCCCTGCTATCTCGGCAGTTTGGCGTGCTCGCCACATAAAGCTCGTCCAGATCCGATGTACTTCTTCTAAATTAGAAGCCTTGTCAAAAACTTCCTGCTGACCGTCCTCATTAAGCCCTGGGCAAGGCGCCTGATTCAATACCTTCATTTTGTTGCCATCGGTCTGGCCGTGCCGCATTACGATTATTTCAGCCATACGCCTACTGTATTCCCAATTGTCTTAGTTGCTCCGAGAAAAGTCCAATATCATGTTCAAGATTCTGTTTGTAGGCTATTTCTATTGATTCTATTTTGTCTTCCGAGTCATTTTCGATGTTCGTGAGAATTCCTAAGACAGACGGAATGTCAGCAGCCTGCGCGCCCTCAAGCTCTTTTTGCAACAGCACGCGCATCACTTCACGTAGTTTTGTTATATCGTCAGACCATAGTTTTGCTACCATGCCGTCATCAAAACTAAAGTCGTGGTTTCTCATTACCTCTACAAGTGTCGAAAATTGAAAAGCCAAATTGTCCACCACCGTAAGCACTTCACTATCGTTTATTGGTCTCGATTTCTGAACTTTTACAGTATCAAACAGTAAAAAACCCAAGTCACGGCACAACTTATCATGCGCCTCCATGGTATCTAAAAGCATGCTCTCGACTCCCACCAAAAGCTCTTCACCGGTTTCTTTTGCCATTATTTAGCAATTCTACCACATATTTGTCAAAGATATGATACCTAAGGCTTCGGCGGCAATGTCAGTGTATAGTCACGACTTATCTCTAGCAGTCGCTTCAAGTTATCTTCATCAAGCACGTCTGCCTCAGCTTGCAACCAACTTTTCATACTTTTCCCACCATAGGTGAAGTAGCCAATACCTGGCTCTTGCAGCAATTCTTCTACGGTTGGCTCAGCTGCTTTTACTATCAATTCGTCTGTTTTGATGCCAAATGCCATATTGCGATTGATAAAATAGCCTAGCCCGCCAAACATTTTGCGTTTTGACACGTCCAAGCCCCAACTGGCGACCACTTCGTCGATTCGTTCTTCTAGTATTGTATCGTAGGCCATTACTGCTTCTTGTAAAGTCTCCAGCTACCGCCAGATATTACTTCTACACTGCCGTCTACTACCTTCAGCGCGCTTAAATCATCAAGTGCGTACACATCGTTCGGCCTGTTTTTAGCGTACTCCTCTGTAGCATTCAGCCCTGCTTCATCGCAGTGCACATTTATTTCAAAGTCTACGTAGCCCAAGCCAGACAAATCAGTCAAACCCATAGAATTATCGTCTATGGGTAGTGCAATCTCTATGCTTGGCGTCATAACCATCGTACTCGCGCTGCCACCTACAAATACTTTGCTTTCAATATTTTCTTTCAGCCATTCATCAAACCCCGTTTTTCGTACCTGATCCAACAAGTGAAACGTATTACCTCCGCTCACCCACAGCACGTCTACATCAGCCAATCGGCCGCGCCAATCTACACCGTCAGCGCTAATATCTACTATGTCTATATCGTAAAAGCCGTAGCGTTGCAGTTGCTGAAACTGAGCAATCAGCCATGTTTTGTTGTATGGCTCTACATTTGCGGCTGTTGGCACAAAACCAACCTTGCAGTCGCTGGCTGGCTTGCCGACCATTTGTTGCAAGGCCTCACCAATTGCTCGCTTTGAAAGTCCGCTCGATGTCAGTAGTAATTTCATGCTATTAGTATAGCGCAGTAACTCTTTTCATTAAAATAACACCCGGCGTATTTACCGGGTGTTATTTCGCTAGAACACTTGGGCGAGTATCCAGACGGCTGCGGCTGTTTCGATAAAAAACAGTCCCAATCCTACTGGTGAGCCCCAGCTGAACCAGCTGCCCCAGGCACGCCAGTTCTTATGAGTAAGTTCATACCATTCCTTACCCATCAGTTCTTGCTCTTCTTTTGTCGATTTAGACATTGTAAGAACTCCTATTAATTGTTAATAAAAGTCCCCAATGTGTACGCAGTGCCGGTGGCGAGTTATTCCCTTGGGGCAGGCCTCGCTGTGGATGCGGACTTACGTGCTTATTTACAGTGTACTAAATTGTGTCAAACGAGACAATCAAGTCTTGTTAGCTTTTCGGCGCATTATCACACCCGAGCCGTTCAGCCTGCCCTCGTCGCTTGGGTATTGCCAGCCGTAAATTCGTGGTGGTGCAGTTTTGTCTATCTCAAAACCCAGGTGTTCATACATTTCTATGGCTTGTGTACGGTGGCGCATTACGTCTAGTTCAATCTCGCGACCAGCGGCAAATTCGAGCACTTTATTGAACAGTTCGCGGCCAATCCCCTTACCTTGTTTATCTATGGCTACATAAAAGCCTGAAAGATGCACTGGGTCGGTGTTGCTTGCGCCGATTCCGCCAAGCAAAGTTCCATCGTCATCCAGCGCCAGCCAAGTGGCGTTGTTTTCAAAGAAATTACGAAAGTACACAACGGTGCTTTCGTCTTCAAACTCTTCTTTTGAAAATAGTTCAGCGGGTATACCCAACTCTGGCGCTGCGTACGCATTTTGATAAATCGGCTGGCAAAATTCAGCATATTTATCTGTCCAGCTTACATCGCCGCTAATAATTCGCATGTACTACTTTTTCGTTAGTATGTTTTGCGGTTCACCAGCGAGGTATTTTTCAACGTTTTGCACCATAATCTCAAGGCCATTGGCTGCCGCTTGCTTGGTTACACCCGCTACGTGTGGTGTTACCAGTATCTTTTCGCTTGAAAGACATTTTTTGTAAAAGTCGTTTGAAACATCAAATAGCGGTTCTGGGTCACAATCTATTGCTGCACCACCCACTACACCTGCTTCGATTGCTGCAATTAAACCATCGATGTCGTACGTCCATGGGCGCGAGAATGTTACGTAAAAAGCGCCTTGTTTCATAGCCATGAAAAATTCTGCATTGAGCAAGTTCTTTGTAGAGCTGTTGCAGTTCAGTGCATTCAGCACTACATCTGCGTGCTTTACAGATTCATGCAGGTCATCGCCACGTTCAAAGTAGCTTACGTTCATACCGAAAGCTTCACATCGCTCACCTACTTCGGTTCCGATGGTTCCATGGCCAAGCACCACTACTTTTTTCCCTTCTAGGCTGTCTGTCGAAGTAAATGGATACTGCGTCGTGGTACGCAAAAACGTTGGAAATTGGCGAAAGAGCGAAAGCATGCCAAACATCGCCCACTCAGCTATAGATTTGCGGTTGCCGCCCTTTGCGTTGGCTATAAATACGTTTTTCTTTGCTAGTTCATCTGCGTTGAATGCTCCGAGTTCTGTGTATGGGTAAGTTATTAGCGCATTTTCAAGCGCACCTGCTTTTTCCAGCACGTAATCGCCCCAGCTACACACCACGTCGTAGCCTTTTACTTTTTCCACCCAATCATCGGCCGATTCCGCGGCAATGGTTTCAACCTGCCCCGCAGCAGCTAGTCGAGCCTTTTGTTCGTCAGTAAAATTAAATTCACCTGCTAATGCAATTTTGCTCATACTATTCTCCGTTCTTTGGTATTTCCATCAAATCAATATCAAATACTAAATTGCTATTTGCGGGGATGTTTTTCGCGGGGCTGCTAGAGCCGTAGGCCATTTCGGCTGGAATGATTAAGCGGCGCGTACCGCCTACTTTCATGCCAGGTACACCTTGTGTCCAACCAGCTATTACGCCGCTTAGAGGGAATGTGATCGCCTTGCCAAAATCGTGGCTACTTTGGAATATTATGCCATTTTTACATAAAGCCCCTGTGTAGTGCGCCGTGATTGTAGCCCCGGCACGCACCTCTTCACCCTTACCAACATCCAGGTCGATAATTTCTAATCCTTTTACTTCCTCGCGCGGTTCAAAATCCGCTAGCTTTGTGCCTTCGTATACCATATGTTTGAATTATATCTTAAAAAATATATCTTCTCTTACCCTATTCAATAACACACTGACCTTGCCTACAGCTTGAGAAGCAGATTTTTTATTTGGCGTAGATGATAGCTGTTTCATGATAAGTTCGAGTGCTTGAATATCAGTGTCAAACATACTATAGCTATATGCTCTAAAGACTTGATTATTTTCAATTAATGACTCTATAGCAGGCTTAATAATATTATTATAGGCAAGCAAACGTTCTTGAGTTGCTCCCTCGAAACTAGAGACTGGAGTAGTACTACCTTCTGGTATGTAAACAAAGCTGAAGCCAAAGCCAGAATACCAATCTTCAATCTCCCAAAATTCTGCTGGAAAAGCCTGCCTCATTCTATCCGGTAGCGCCCCAAACGCTCTCACAAAGACTGCTGGAGCTTCTTGGCTATCCCTGCTTTGATAGTCTTGATTAAGTATTTCTCTGCCTTGATCTATATAGCTATTTAATAAAGCCCTATACTCACGAGCTACGTAGCTCACTGTCCCGCTGAGAAATTGGTTACGATACACAGGGTCAACCACCATACTATCGAGCATGCCTTTAGAGCTTAGGTCGGTTTTCCAGTTTGATACAGCTTCCATTACCATTCGCAACGAAATAGTCCATAAAAATACGTTCCTTATAAAATTCTCGTCATTCGCTTCGTTTTTGAACAAATCTACACCCGTTCTTTTAACTAAACTGTCTATCTTTTCTATAAGTACACTGATCTCGGGCGCAACAACAATTTCATTTGGTAGCGTTCTTAAAAGATATTTTTTCGGATTTGGCAAAACGCCAGCAAGTGATTGTTCAAGATCGCTTCGATTAGTTGTGACAATCATGATCACACTACCTCTTAGAAATGATAAAACTTCTATCACGCGCAGCCATTTGGTTGCTTCGATTGGATCAAGTCTGTCTAAGTCTTCTAAAATAACAACTATCTTTAGCTCTCTATTAGTAAATATGCCTTGGATTTTTTTTAGTAATCTAAATAGCTCATCTTCGACGAACCACCTTTTTACAACACCAACTTTTACTGAGAACAGGCCGTTAAAACCGAATGTTTGATCGATATCAGGCGTTAAGTTAGGTGACAGTCGACGAAACTCGGATATACCTGTAATGTTAGATAGTTGTATAAAAAGTTCGTCTATACCCTCGCTTGGATTACCGAAGCCCCAAAGACTATGATAGTATGACCTTTTTATAATCCCAGTATTTAGTAGCTTTTTAACAATGCCATCGGCAGTGACACTCTTGCCTGATCGCCAAGCACCATTAATAGTTATCAATGATTTGCTCGAGTCAGGCATTAAGCTAATTTGCTCAACTTCTGTGTTATCTATGCTTAACTTGATAACTTCTTGAGTGTTGGGTAAAGAATCTAGAATTATCTCCGATTTGTTAGTAGTAGTTTTTTTAACTTTCTTTTTATCTAGCGCCCACGCTTTATTTGGCTGTACATATACAGGCATCTTTCGATACCTATAGTATTGTCGGTAGATAAGTACTACAGAAATTATTACTGAAACCACTAATAAAAAGCTTGCAAATGGTTTATCTAATACGCCGTATTTAAGCAAAATACACGACGCAGCAGGCACAATAAGTATGAAAAACGTATATTCGAAAAATAAGAGTGGGCTTGATGCAACATAGCCCCGAAATTTTCTGATGGCTTTTTTAAGTGCTTGGTTCACTGTCCAATGAACCTATCTCCACCCTTTTTTGTTCTGTCGTATCTCTGTCGCGAACTGTGACTGTATTGTTTTCTAGCGTTTTGAAGTCAATCACCACACAGTGCGGCGTACCAATTTCATCTTGTCTGCGGTAGCGTTTACCGATGTTACCGTTGTCATCCCACATTACAGTACCATATTTTTTCTTTAGCATTTGGTACACTTCGCGGGCTTTTTCTACTAGCTCTGGCTTGTTCTTTAGCAGCGGGCTCACGGCGTATTTCACTGGCGCCAGGTGCTCTGGTAGTGCGAGGTAAATTCGCTTTTCACCATTTTGCTCGTCTTCGCGGTAGGCACTAGTAAGTACGGCCATGAGTGCACGCTCAACACCAAAGCTTGGCTCAATCACGTGCGGCACGAATGTCTCGTCGCTGCCCTTCACGTGGTATTCCATAGTTTTACCGCTAGCACGCTGAATATTAGCAAGGTCGAAATCGGTACGGTACGCTAGGCCCAGCAGCTCGTCTTTACCGTGCGGGAATGCAAATTCGTAATCTATCGTGCGCTTGCTGTAATGCGCGCGGTCGTTTTCAGGAACTTCAACTTCTTCTACACTTTCGCGTGGCAAGCCAAGCTTATCGAGGAATACTTCAATGTCTTTGCGCCATTGCTCGAAGGCTTCTTCCCACTTTTCTGGGTGCACGAAATATTCCACTTCCATTTGCTCAAACTCTCGTGAACGGAATACGAAATCGCGTGGGCTGATTTCGTTGCGGAATGCCTTGCCCTGCTGCGCAATACCAAATGGTAGGTCGGGGTAAAAACTATCTACGACGTTTTTGTAATTCGTGAAAATACCTTGGGCAGTTTCTGGGCGAAGATATGATCGATCGTTCTTATCGAAAATTAACGCTGCAATATTTGTCTCTTCAGCTTGTGGTTTTGTGTACGTTTCACCATTTTCTAGCTCAATACTGTTAAATCCACCGAAGCCCGCGGGACCAACGACTGTTTCAAACATCATGTTGAACTGTACCGGGTCAGTAAAGCTACCCTCTTCACCACAGACAGGACATTTATTTGGATTCTCAAGTTTATCTGCACGGTGACGTGAATGGCACTTCTTGCAGAATACCAATGGGTCGGTAAATGTATCTACGTGGCCGCTTGCCTGCCATACTTTTTGGTTCATCAAAATCGCCGCGTCGACACCGTACATGTCGTCGCGGTCTTCTACAAACATCTGCCACCAAAGGTTCATAATGTTGCGCTTCAGGGCTACACCAAGTGGGCCGTAATCCCATGTACCACTTAAACCACCATATACTTCACTACCTTGGTAAATAAAGCCTCGGCGCTTCGCCAAACTCACAATATCTTCTAGTTTTACCTCTTTGTTCATACTGTTCACAGTATACCAGACACTTGCATATTTTCGGAGGTAGACGCATAGTTAAATCACCATGAACCACGATATCGATCCGCGAGACATGCCCGAGCGCCAACCACGGCAAATGGCACAAGTTGTTGCAGACGCCATGGATCTGATGCGTCGAGGCAATCTTGAAGAGGCTGAAAGCTCATTAGCAGCTTACAACACTCTTACAAAGAATGCTGACCATTTTGCTGTTGCACTAGAGCAAGCGTGTAGGCTGGCGCAAGAAGATGGCGAAATGAACGAAGAAACATTGGCTACGCTACTAGGAAGCAAACACCTCGCCCGTGTATACGAAACGGTTTCGCAGGGCGTCGGAGCGTTGGGCGCCCGAATTGCCGCAAGTGATGTGATAGATACAGAAAAATGGCTAAAAATGCTTGCGAGCACCAAGGAAAAGGCTGTAATTCTGACAGATCGTGAACACTTGGAAGCCTATCGCAAGCGTGGTGCCGCCCTACTAAAAGCCATTGGCGCCAAGCTACCTGGCACACATGGTGGCGACCAAGATAGCTAATATCTACAAATAACGTTCGTGAAGCGCCTGAATTTCGTCGGGCGTATTTTGTGGCTTATCGTACACTGGTACGAAAAGTTCTTCGTCATCCACTAGATCATCAACATTTATGCCTGGCGCAGCCAAAATATTCCGCTGGTCGGCTACCAAAAACGTGCCAAGTGCTGCTTCACCTTTGTATACCCTACCGCACATACGCTGTTCAATACCGCCCTGTTTTAAATGGTCGGTGTGCGCTGCTGCAGTAAACCACTTCAAGCTTGAGGCATCTGCTGTGTGGAACGTCGAGATATTACCATGGCCTACAAGCGTGATGCCCGCCACTTCATCGTCTTCAATAGTTTCGAGTAATGTAGCTTTAGACGCATGCCGACGAATATCTATATCGCTATACACGCCTTTTTGCTGGGCTCTTTCTTGCAAGTATTCCGCTGCCTCATCCATAGCATTTTGTTGCGCTTCGGGGCTCATAGGAATATCGTTGCGCGTCCAGCTAGATACAAGAATCGCAAGTTGGCCGAGATGTGGCTCGACGCTAAGTTTTTGTGCCTGCAACAAAGCATCATGATGCTCATAGGCAGTGTGTAGCCGGTCTCGAAATGTTGCATGCGAAGTCATATGTATATAATAACATATTTGATGATAAAATGCAATGCTTACAGAGAAAAGATTGTTTTTGTTTCGCGCGCCATGATACCAATATCGAAATATGGCGCAAGCAAACTCTCGCCTACTATCGTGCGATACTTTAGCAATTTGTCATCTTTATTTACAAGTGCATCGGCCTTATCCTTTGCATCTTGATTGCCGTTTTTCAATGACTCGGCATACAGCATGAATGCCTTCTTGCTCGTACCGAGCATCTCTAAAGCATCCGCACGCTTTTTTGCATAATAAGGATGTTCGGGCATTGGTGATGCCTTCAAGATTTTTTCAAGTCCAGGAATAATTGTTTCCGTGGCTTGCTCATACTCGCTTAGCTTATTCTGCTGCTTCACTGCTGGGTCCTCGCCAATTGAAGCCAAGCCATTGATAAGCTTGGTAAGCGCCTCTAGTGAAATAAAGGTTTGTGCTTTCGCCATATTTGCGAAGTAGGCTTCATGCTCGGTGGCCATAAATTTTTCGGCTAGTACTCCCCGTTCTAATGAAACAGTGCTGTCTTCAAGCTTCTTCTGTTTCTTCAACGCCGTATTGTACGTGGGGTTTAGATCTGCAAAAAATGAGTTCTTTGAAAGAGTCGGCTTCTTTTTGTCGAGTAGTGCGACGAATTTTGTGTCACCTTCTGCAATACGGTTCATTTGTTCGCTATATTGTGCGAATAGCTTTTGGTGAGCTTTTACTTTATCAATAAAGGCAGGTTTTGATTTATCATTTGCGATACGCACAAACTCTTTGTTTATCGTCTCAGTATCCTTCTGATACGACTTTGCGAGTACTGCATATGCGCCTTTTTTGTCTTCAATATAGGTCGAGAGCTCTTTATTGAAATGAGAAGCAAGTATTTGGGCGTATATAAACAGAATGGCAAGAAGCGCCAGCGCTATGCCAATGAATACGAGTAGTTTTTTTCGTGTAGTCATGTATTTATGATACCGTTTATCGTTGTGCAGTGCTAATGCGCGACGCCTCGCTCGGCCAGCCATAGGCAATCGTCGATAAGTGTTTCGATGTTGGCCACGTGCATGGCAACATTTGGTGGCTGGGCACTGAGTATGCGAAGCAGTTTAATATGGTCACTGGTGAACTGCCCTCGCTCGTGAAATACTAGCGCACCAGAGTTTGCGTCGAAGTTGTAACGCGCATCTTCAACCAACTTCATGCCACTGTCATCGGTAGCGAGATTCACTCCGACCCCTAGCAATATCGCGAGCTGTAGCCAAAACCATGTTTTGAGCACCGGTAGGAGTAATTCTGTGTCGTCGAGCGCAGCGAGTGCTTGGTCAAGAAGTTCAAAAAATGCTGGTTCGTCGAGCGCGTCGGCAGCTTTGCTCATTTGCTTTATTACTTCGTAACCAAATTGCAGCCGGTCGTAATCGCTTAAAATATTTCGGTAGAATTTTTCAAGCCTCGCACCAGTTAAAATACCTAACTCACCTTTTCCTGTAGAGATTGTGACGTCACAGCGAGCAAATAATTCTATGCCACCTGCCAGTTTACTTTTCTCACGACGCACGCTTTTAGCCATAACGCTGATCTTGCCATGCTCGGGCGTAAGCATTTGAATAACCCTATCGGCCTCGCCATAGTTGGTACGGCGCAGCACAATTGCTTTGGTGCGAATTATCTTCATGGTTTTACCACACTCCGCACGGCGATGGCTATGTCTTCCGGCTGCATACTGGCTTTATCGACGATTCGCTTCACACCATACGACGCTACATCGTCGAGTGCGATTTGATTTGCCAAATTTGTCGCCAGTATTACCGGAATATTCGCCAAATCTTCGTGCGACTGTAATTCGTGTAACAATGCAAGCGCCGTAGTGCCAGTAAGTAGCACGTCGAGCACGATAACATCTGGCACTACTTGGTCAATTACATCAATCGCCGCTAGCGCATGTGGTGCATGATATACTTCGTACCCACTTCTTCGCAGCACTCTCATATAGTGCTCGGCGAGCCATGTGTCGTCTTCAACAATTACTACACGAACCGCTTCTCTCATAGCAGTGTAAGCTGTTGCGAGATTGGTAATTCTACATAAAACGATGCGCCGTCGCGATGTCGTACCGCGCCGATTCGGCCATTCATGCTGACAGCAAATTGATGCGCGATATATAGCCCAAGCCCACTGCTTTGTGGCCTCGCCTGTACCGGCTGAGTGGCGCCGAGGTTTCGCACAAGTTGTCGCCAGTTTTTATTTGAAAGCGCCGGGCCGTAATCGCGTACACCGAGGCGTACGAGCTTTTTATCGCGTAGCAACTGCGCGTGCAGTTCTACCACGCCATCTATATCGCTATAGTGCAGTGCATTGTCGGCAAAACCAACCAATATACGCCGTAACAAGTCTCGATTAGCCACAACGGGTGGTAAGGCACGAATACGTGAACGTTTTAGACTGCGACCATGCGCATTATATAGGCTCGCAAGCTCATCGGCTACGTCATCGCAAACACTAATTGCATTGACCGGCTGCATATCGAACAGCACAGACTGTACAGCCTCCGCTCGAGTTAGATCGCTGGTAAGGCGCAAGCCCTTTTCGCTGACGTGTACTAATTGATCAACTACTCGCTGCTGTTCTTCATTCGACAGTTTGCCACTAGCAATATCCAATGCGAGTTGACGCATAAGCACTAATGGCGATTTGAGTTCATGAGCCGCGACAACCACCGACGACAAGTCTGATTGGTTGCTCCCACCTCTGTTATTATTCCCCTTGGCGGCCTCCATAGCTACATCTAGTGTAGCACGGTGGTACTATGACGTGCCAAGCATGAGCAGCGAGAATTGTGTGGTTCTATTGGTTAAAGCTAATTGTCTTGATGATCTTATCGAAGTCAGACTTGAAGGTATCTGCGTCGGTTTGAATAACTGCGGTTTTGTCACGAATTTTGAATAGCACAGCCGCGCCACGAATGTCGTCTGAAAAGTTGCCGTCGAGCCGCGTACCATTTTGACCATTGGCACTAAAAGAACGACTGCGCAAATCACCGTCTTCAACCAGATTTGAATAATCGTCAACTACTTCGTTGTATTCTTTCTCGAGTATGCCTACCCGAAGGGCAAAACGCTGCTTAGGATTAACAGGTGGCACTGAGATTGGGTTTAGGTACGCTTCAAAGTCACCGCCATTGGTAATGTCACTCTCTACGTATACGCTCCACGTTTTCGGATAGCTAAAGCTTAGCTGGCCGTAATCGGCCGGACCAGCGAACGTGCGGTTTGGTTCTTTCTCGCGTTCAGCGAATTTGGCTTCGTCTTTATCGGCCTGCACTTTTTCGGCTTCGGCTACTGCTGATGCGATTTTGGCATCGACGTTACTTTTTTGGTCGCGATAATTTACAAATGACCATACCGCAAGACCTGTCATGCCAATCATGCCAATAGTAAGAAGTACGATTGCTGTAATAATGCCGGCACTCATGCCGTGTTCGTGAGTTCGAGAAACTGGTATCATGCGGTCATTATACTTGTGCTTTTTACTTCTGTAAAGGACTGAACTTGTAGAGAAAATGTGTTTTGGTTCTGGCAAGCTGCTTAGCACCGGGAATTTCAAAGCCATAGCTCATCACCTGCACATCGTGGCCAAGCCGGTTTACTTCAGACTGAATTTTTCTGCTCATGCGTGCAATGTCGCGCGATTCACCAAACACATACACGAGCGTCGTACTGGTAGGAAAATTAAATCGCCACAAATTCGCCAGCTGTATATGCACCAGCAAGTCGCCTCGTGATAGCCATTTACTTATGAGTACCAGTATCGGGTTAATTTCGATACCTACTGCCCTACCGCCGCGCCTGGCAACTTCGCGCAGTACAATCCCATCACCCGAACCTATATCTAATACCAAATCTTTTTTCGAGATAGGATACAACGCATCAAACGCATCGCTAAGATCTTTTGGTTTGCTTGGCACATATGGCGCACCCACGGCCACAACTGCTGCGAATACCAGTGCTATCGCGAAAACTATCCAAAGTAAAATCATGAATCGAATGATTGTTTCAGCACGTTAACGGTGTTTTTTAGTTTTGCTAAATCTTCTTCAATTTCTTTTGCGAGTTTGCTGGCTTCAGTAAATTTGGCCGACGCGGTCTCTAGCTGGAATTCATCACTTTCAAACCACGCGACGAGAGCCCGTAGCTCAGTCATTTTATCCTCAATTGTTGATGCTTTTGACATTGGTTACCTCCGCTGTAATATGTTTGGTTAGTTGTTCAATCTCTATATGCTGTCCTACTTCAATTTTACCGCGAACGATACTATAGCCACGCGCCAAAACTGCTCTCGGATCCAGCTGTGCCAGAACTCGCTCGAGGGTGTTTCGTTCATTCTCGGCTAGTTCAATGCGCGAATGAAACACCTGCATGCTCGCCTCAAGTACTTGTCGCAATTGCTGTTGTTCGAGTTCAATGGCGTGCTCTACAGTCGGGATGATACCTCGCACCAAGTGGCGTACCTGCTGCACTATTTCACGTTTGTCTGGCACAAGAATCTGCGCGGCATTACTCGGGGTTGCCCCACGCACGTCAGCAGCTAAATCAACCAAACTTTCGTCTGTTTCGTGGCCAATACCAGTAAGCACTGGAATACGACTTGCCGCCACCTCGCGAACTAACAATTCATCGTTGAACGAACTTAAATCATCGGCGCTTCCACCACCACGAATCAGTACTAGCACATCAGCCAGCTCTTCCTGTGTGTTGAAATACTTGATGGCGCGAATCATTTGGTCGGCAGCAACCTCGCCCTGTACTTGCACATGAGCTACTTCGATATGTAAGCCACCAAATCTATCGTCGAGAATTTTTATAAAGTCTGCATAGCCTGCTGCCTGAGTGCTACTTACTACTGCAATGTGCTTTGGCAGAGGCGGTAATGTTCGCTTGCGCTCTAAAGCAAACAAGCCTTCTTTTTCAAGCTTTGCCTTTAGTAGCTCAAAGCTTTTTTTCAAACTTCCCTCGCCACTTGGACGAATGGCCCGCACGGTGAGGCTAAATTTGCCCCAGTTAGTCAGTTTAGGCGTCGCCGTAACAATCACCCTCATACCGTCTTCAATTGGTTGTCGAAGCTGCCAAATGGTCATAAAGCAGCCTACGCTCGAGTTATCGTCTTTTACATCGAAGAAGACAAATTTTTGCTGATTTACTTTAAAGCTCGACACCTCACCTTCAACCTCGACGCTGGGGTAGGCATACTCGAGCGTCTGATTAGTTAGTGCGACAAAGTCGCTAACGCTTAATCGGACTGTTTCCTTTTCCATATCTAAATACTGCGTGTTGATAGAACAAATAACCAAGCGCTATGGTAGTAAACAAAATCACCACACGCGCCAATATGATACCAGCAATTGCTACGCCCGAGCTGATACCTGCGATTGCGAGAAATGTCACCATAATCGCTTCGTAAGCCCCTGCTCCACCCGGCGTAACCACGATAAACCCAGCGATAGAAGCCAACACATAGGCTATGAGTACCGGCGCGAAGTTTACATTTTGGCCAAGTGCCCAAAATGTTACGGCGAACAAGCTCGCATCTGCCAATGTAAATACCACCGCCCACCAAAATGGTTGTCGCAAAATACGTCGGTCTCGCTTCAGGCTATTGTATTCGTCGTGAATATCAGTAAAAAATTCGAGCACCTTCGCTTCACGCAATACCACGCGCTTTTTTCCACGCGTTAATCGTGAGGCATAGTGGTTCACCCTTTTGCTTAGCCAAGCGGACAAATCTTCCATACGCTGTTTGCTGTTTACCAAATACACTAGGCCAATGGTGCCAAAACCCATAATCGACACGATGCCAGCGCTAATAAGAATAATCCAACGGTTGATATTGCCGTCTACCGTAACAGCGAATACCGCGAGCGCCACCAACACCATGGCAGCGAGCAAGCCCATGGCGTACCGAACTGCTTGCGCAGCCGTTGCTCTACCCGGGCTAACACCGTATTTGCCCAAGCGCCAGCTCATGTACGAAATACCGCTTACCCCTCCGCTTGGCAATACGTGGTTTACAAAATTCATTTCAAGCGCCATTCGCATTTGCGTAACACGTTTTACTTTGCTAATCGCATCTTTAGAACGAAGGTAGCTGAATATCATTTCACCCGCCGCATAGTACGCGATTAGCTGCAGCGGAAAAAGAAGCGCCAAGATCCAAAGATTAACACTACCGAGCAGGTGCCACGCTTGTACAATCTCATCGCGAGCCAAGAATACTATGACACCCAACAGTATCAAAGTAACCGCACTAATCCAACCTCTAAGCGACATATCTTTCATTATACATTGCCTCCCTGTTTGCCGTATACTACTAGTAGTATGCAAATCGCGATTTTAGGACGACAACCTGCACTAGGCCTGGCTGAGCTTGAGCAAGTTTTTGGTGCGCAAACAATTGAACCATTCGCCGAGCAATTTGCTTTTGTCGATGCCGACATGAGCCTAGAGCGCCTAGGTGGCACGACTAAGGTAGCAAAACACCTTACGACCCTGCCAACAGCCAACCCACAAAAAGTGTTCGATTACTGCCGGCGAGAGCTTCCCAAGCACCTGCAGTACGTCCCCGAGGGTAAGCTAAAGCTTGGCATGAGCCTGTATGGTTTCGACATGCCGGTAGATCGTATCAACGCCAACATGCTTTCGCTAAAAAAAGTCGTGAAGAACGCTGGTCGGTCAGTGCGAGTTGTTCCAAACACGCACGCCGAGCTCTCGAGCGCACAAACCTACCACAATTCGCTCACTTCACCGCTTGGCATGGAGCTAATAGCTATTAAAGCTGGCAATGAAACAGTACTTGGGCAAGTTACTCAGGTGCAAGACTTCGAGGCGTTTGCCGCTCGCGACCAAGCACGGCCAAAAACTGACGCTTTTGTAGGCATGCTTCCACCTAAGTTAGCTTTGATGATGACGAATATGTATGGAGCACAAAAAGGTCGTGTGCTCGACCCGTTCTGTGGCACTGGTGTTGTGCTGCAGGAAGCCGCTCTGCTGGGACACGACGTATATGGTACTGATTTGGCTGAAAAAATGGTTCGCTACAGCGAGATAAATATGAAATGGCTCAAACAAAAGTATGCGCTTTCAACGAATGTCACCCTGGAAGAAGCCGATGCCATGACAGCGAGCTGGGAGCAGCCAATTGATGCAGTGGTGGCCGAGACCTACCTCGGACAACCGTTTTCTGCCCCACCATCAAGTATGAAGCTTAAAGAAGTTCGAGGTAACTGCAACCATATCATTTCGAATTTTCTTAAAAACATTGCAGGCCAACTTGTACCAGGCACGCCGCTATGCCTTGCGGTGCCCGCCTGGCGTGATGCGAGGGGCACTTTTACTCATTTGCCTCTAATTGAGAATCTCGAAGCTCTTGGTTTCAGCGAGCAAACACTTACTCATGTAAGTGCACGTGAACTTCTGTATTTTCGTGAAGACCAAATAGTTGCCCGGCAGCTACTGGTTCTTACAAAAATCTAAGCCGCCTCACCTCTTGCAAAAACAACAAAACTTTAGTACAATTGTACAGATTGATTAATAGCAACCTAAGGAGTAAGCAGCTATGTCACATGTCAAAGCTGGTGGTTCAAGTAAGAACATCCACAACAATGCTGGTGCACGCCTCGGCGTGAAGCGTTTTGGTGGCCAAAAAGTCTCTGAAGGCGAAGTATTAGTACGCCAAACTGGCAGCACCAAAGTTGCAGGCCCTGGCACCTTTATGAGTCGCAACTTCACTATTCATGCTGCTCAAGACGGCACTGTTGCCTTCAAGAAGGTAAAAGTACGTCGCTTTACTGGCAAAACCGCCCCTCGTACTCAAGTAGTAGTCGAGTAAACTAGTTTTTATACGAAATCGCCTCCATCGGAGGCGATTTTAGTTGCAGCAATTTCGATTATTCTTCGGCGGTATCGGCGTCTAAACGGTCTTCAAGTGATGCCCGCCCCGTTTTATCATCGAATTCGGGCTCACCCATAAGTGTTAGTGCCGGGTCGCCTACTGCGACAACCGTGCCCAGTACACCATCTTCTGACACAAAGCGATAGCGAACAGCATTGCCTTCAGCATCTCGCATTACATCAATCACGTAGCCTGCCACGTCTGCACCATCATGAGTTAAAATAGCTGGCACGCCTTCTGGCTGTTCGGTATGTTCATGTGACTCAAGTGGAAATTCTGACATATTTTTTCGTTTCTTCAGTGTGCGTTATTGCGATTTACTGACATTAGTTTTTGTTTTTAATCTCAAGTAGTTACTAATTAATTATAGCAATAAATTGCTATAATGTCAATATGCTCATGCTTTTCTGCGCTCAGGCATCTTCAAGTGCTAGCGCAAGGCCCGCAACAAACCCAAGCTCACTCGCTCGCGGTGGCAAAATAACCAGGGGCTGTACTTCAACCCAGCCGTGGTCAAGAAAAAACGTGCCTTGCACGTCATCAAATTCAGTACTCATTAGCTATATAATAGCATAAACTTATTTGTTATGCCAGTTCGTTTCGTCTATTTGATACCGAGGTGGTGCTTCACGCGTGCTACGACGTCACCTATTACTACCTGTGATTTTACCAAGTAATCGTCGGCACCGAGCTCTTCGGCTCGCTGCTTGTCTTTTGGCTGGCTCAGAGCGGTCAACATCACTACGCGAATATTGGTAGTTTCAGGGGTATTTCGTAATATATCGAGCACATCAAAGCCACTAATTTTCGGCATCATCGCATCGAGCAAAATCAAGTCAGGCTTGTACTCCATAGCTGTTGATAGCGCATCTTCGCCGTTGGCGACTACTTTAACTTCGAAGCCTTCAAGGTCAAGTCGTGAACGATATACCTCGCTCAGTGTTTCATCGTCTTCAACGAGCAAAATACGTTTTTTGTCGGTCATATAGCTCTATACTACCTCGATTATTGACAAAGCACAACCTTTATCACACCGCGAGTTCTTTTAGAGCTCTCTCGAGTTGTGGATCGCGGTTATTATCGACGTCCTTTTGCGTTAAATCGACCGAAATATTTGGCTTGATGCCCGATTTCGTGATGTTATTGCCCTTCGGCGTAAACCACCGTGTAATAGTGACTTTCAACTGTGCTCCGTTTCGAAGCGGCACGATTTCTTGCACAGTACCTTTTCCGAAGGTACGCTCGCCTATCAGCTGCGCCGCGTTGTAATCTTTCATGGCACCGGCAACTATTTCCGCCGCACTAGCAGTGCTTCCATTTACCAGTACAGCCGTTGGGATATTTTTCAATATAGGGTCGCCCTCGGCGCGTAATTCTTGGTCGCTCGTATTATTATGAGTAGTCACTACCACCTTGTCGTCCAGCCATAAGCCTGCAACGCGTGGCGCTGCATCAAGGAAGCCGCCGCCATTTCCACGTAGGTCGAGTACGACTGCTTTAACTCGCTTTGATACGAATTTTTCAGCCGCGCGCCTGGTTAAATCTGAGGTATCATTGTCGAAACGCGTAACGGTGAGTATGCCGACGCCGTTTTGTATTTTGCTCTGCACGCTCGGGTTATTTACCTCTGCACGAGTAATGGAGAACTTCTTGGTCTCATTGCCACGACGCACAGTAACCTTTACCGTTGTGCCGATTTCACCTCGTATTACCTTCACCGTGCTATCCGCATCCCAGTCTATAGTTACTTCATCGTTTACCGCGATAATCACGTCACCGGCGTGGATACCAGCTTTTTGCGCGGGGTTCTCAGGTAGTGTACGTATAACCGTTGGCTGCCCCTTGCGAATACCAATCTCGGCGCCGATACCACCACCAATGTCGCCACTCAAATCTTTTTCGAACTCTTTAGCCTCTTTAGCGCTCATGTAAATCGTGTAGGGGTCGTTGGCGGCCTCTATAAGCCCTCGGCTCGCACCTTCAAGCAACTTATCACGATCTAGCTTGCCGTTGAAGTGTGAAATGAGCTGGCTGTAGGTAAATTCAACATCGCTGAGATTCAGTTTGTCATCAACCTTCACCCCTACCGCAGGAGCAAGAGCACGGTACAGTTCGTCGCTACGTGTACCAGCGATAAAGCCAAGTGCTAGCACCAGCAGTACACCGAACGCGAGCGTTAGTTTTGTTAGTTCTACCCTATTATTCACTTGTTCTAGTATACCAATTACTAGAAGTATATGTAAGTGTCGTATGTTGATGCAGAGACGCGCATTTCGCTGTAGTTGCCCCAACCTGGGCCACCCGCATTGTAGTAGTTGTATTGGCTAATGTTTACTGTGCCGTCGCCGTTGACACGCTCAACCCATACCACGTGACCGTATTGACCAGCCGAAATAACACCAACGGAGTGTGCACGCGGAGTCGAGCCTGTTGAGTAACCAGAAGCACGAGCGCTACCCGGCCACATGTTCGCATTACCCCAGTAGCGTGGGAAATTACCTGTTCGTTGACCGACCTTCCAAGCGGTATAGCTTACACACTGACGACAGCCGTATCCGAGCGGATCAGCACCAGATGACAGTGCATTTGCATCAACGTAGCAGCCTGCTTGCCATGGGTAACCACCTTTGTTTGGGTCACCAGGAAGGAAGGTACCGCCACCGCCTGCGTTCATTGCAGCTTCAATCGCTGCCTGTTGTGCACGCTGTACTTCTAGCTTTTCTCGTTCTGCTTTAGCAGATAGGTTTTGGAAGACGCTTTCTCGACCACGAACCTTCGCAATCAAGTTAGCTTTTTCGTTCTCTTTTTCTTGTAAGGCATTGCGCGCTAGGGTTTGCTGAGCGAGTTCACGTTCAACCGCTTTCTTTTGCGCCTCTAGCTTCTTCTTTAAGGCATTAATTCGGTCGATCGTCTGGGTTAGCGTATCTTGGATTGACTCACGATACGCCTGCTTGTCGACATAGTCACCAATATTCTTGCTACTTGCTAGCAGTTCAAGTGGCGTGATGTTGTCGTCGACATACATATCGGCAATAATAATGCCCAACGCTTCTTTGTTTTCTTCAATTTTTCGCTGATTTTCTTCGATTTGCTGTTGCAGCTTATCGGCCTTAGCCTGTGAAATATCAATCTGGGCCTGAATTTGAGCTTTTTCGTTGTTGAGCTTCGCGAGTTGGTTTTCGTAGGTTTGACGTTCTTTGCTCAGCTTGCCCGCCTGAGAATTGTACGCATCAATCTGCTTTTGCAAAGCAGCGATTTGTTCGTCATATTTATCTGCTTTCACCTGAGGAGCAATTGCGATAGGCGCTGCAATCATCATAAGTATGGAAGCGGCCACTAGCGCTGCACGAGTGGCGAAAGAGGTTGAAACCGGTGTGGTGGACCGCTGTTTCATATAGATGTATTTTACCATAAGCATTATTGTTTTGTCAATTTTTTTGTTTAAATTTTCAAATATCGTCGTGTTGCCAATAGCGACGAAACTACACCTATTATAGCACCAAGCAAAATCATGCCAAGTAGTATAAAACCGATGTACGCCACGGCGTAATCTATCGTTGGACCAATCGCAATACCGTAATCGAGTAGTTTACTACGAGCTGAGAACAGCCCTAGCATGCCAAGACCTGTGGCAATAATCGCCGCGATAAACCCATACACTATTGCCTCTACGATAAAGGGACCTCGAATGAAACTCTTGTCGGCACCAATAAGTTTCATCATTTCTATCTCGTCTTTCCGGTTGAAAATCGCCATACGAATGGTGTTGAATACGATGAGTGATGAAATCGCGATAAATACAATACTACCGATCAAACCAGCGCGGTCGGCAAAAGTAACCGTACGAGCGATGTTTTGAATTGCGGTGCGACGCTCGCCCGCGAACGATGGCTTTCTATCTGGGTCGATGTTCGCTTTCAGCGTTTCATTATTCTTTACAAAGTCATCAAGTTGTTTGGTGTCGTTGATATCCACAAGGCTCACACGAATCGTGCCGGGAAACTTATTAACCGCCTCGTTGAGCGCACTCAATGTATCGGCATTTTTACCATTTTGCTTGGCGAAATCGGCACGGGCTTCTTCCGGTGATACGTAGGAAACATCAGTCACACTCGATAGTTGCTTTAAATCGCTACGAATAGTTTCGACTGCACCGTCTTCAACATCGGTCTTCAGATAAATAGACATGTCCACTTTGTCACGAATATCTTCTACGGTAGTAACCAATGTACTTCGGGCTGCTAGGGTGGCGAATACTATGAGTAGCGTGATGGTCATAACTGCGGTCGCAGCTATCGTTAACCACGCATTACGACTAAAGTTGTTTACGCCGTAGCGACACATGCGAATAAATGTCAGCCATTGGCGTCGTTTGCGCTTTTGCTGGGCAAAGGCTTTAGCGTCGAGCTTGCGTGCCATTAGGCTGCCCTTCCTTGTCGGTAGCTTCCCTGTGCTTGGTCGCTGGTAATTTTACCATGGTCAAGCGTGACCACTCGTCGCTTGAGCTTGTTTACGATTTCAACATTGTGGGTGGTTAACAGAACAGTGGTGCCGTAGTGGTTAATTTTTTCAAGCAATCGCACGATGTCCCAGCTGTGCTTTGGGTCAAGGTTTCCGGTTGGCTCATCGGCAATCAAAATTTTTGGCTGACGCACCACGGCGCGCGCAATCGCTACTCGCTGGCGCTCACCACCACTCAACTGGTGCGGAAAGCTCTTCTCTTTCCCTGTTAGCCCCACCAGTTCGATAACTTTCGGTACCGTGCTTTTAATTTCACGATTGGTCATGCCAGCAATTTCTAACGCAAATGCCACGTTTTCATACACAGTTCGCTGTGGGAGCAACTTGAAATCTTGAAAGACAACGCCAATTTTGCGTCGTAGCAGTGGAATATGCTTGTCTTTTAGGTGGTCGTAATCTATCCCACCAACGACTATTTTGCCACTGGTCGGCTTTTCTTCACGAGTTAACAGCTTAAGAAGAGTTGATTTACCCGCACCACTGGTTCCCACTAGAATAACAAACTCGCGCGGTTCGACGTGCAAGCTAATACGACTAAGCGCAGGCTTCATGCTTTTGCCGTATGTTTTTGTTACCCTATCTAACAAAATCATTACTGTACATATTATAGCATAAGCGTCGCTGTTATTTAGTAGTTGCTACTTTGGTAGCGAGTTGCTAATTCGTAGCAAACCTTACCCTTTTTGTGAGCGTACGTGCTTGGGCTTGTGTCGCGCTGATCCGAGGTTGGCGTAGTGTAGTCGTAACTACTGTAGTAGTCGCTCTCGGCCTTGTAGGTCACGCATAGATCATATTCAAATGTATACAAGCGAGGTTGGTCTGTGGGTGCGTCGGTAGCTGGAGTGGTAATCTTCGAAATATTATCACTCATACCAAGCGGCTTGTAGTCTACTAGGTTCTTAGTAAGGAGTAGTTTTGCGTCACCTTTCAAATCGCCCTTTATATCATTTAGCGACTTCGGCAATGCTGTCTGACTGTTTGCATAGTCGTTAATAGCCGTACTTACCTGTCCAAGATTATCTGATATTAATCTGTCATCTCTGGTGAAACGTGCCTGAGCGGCAGGACCCGCGATGCCAAGTGCGGTTACTATTACCACTACTACAATCATAAACACCCAATATACCAGCGCCGCTCGTTTGAACCATTTCGGGTTAAGCGTTCGAATCAGCGTCATGCCATATACAACCGCAACTATAATGAAACTAATAAGCGTACTGAGCGGCCCACTGTTATCTCCGTACGCACTGTCGCCAATCAGCATACGCACGATAGCAAACACTGCCACAATAAGCGAACCGATTCCAAACAGTGCAAATAGTACGGTATGGATTATCATTATTACCATAGCGGCACCGGTTTTGTGTTCTGGCTCTTGTCGAGCGTAAAAAATATCACACACCAGTGATATAACAAACAATACGATAACCGCTGCTAACGAATACGCAATCATGCCGTCTAAGTAACCAGAGCCAGCGGAAGTATCGATAAAGTAATTTACACTCATGACGGTTAGCCAAGCCAACGCGAGCACTGTCCAACCCCAGAACGCATACGTGAGCCACTGAAGCACTAATAGTCCAGGTGAATTGTGTGAAGTACTTGCAATAGGAGCGGCCGGCGTTGCGATAAGCGGCTTAGGCACAATATGTACGGTTGATTCAGGCGACGATTGAGGATCAACTACCGGCTGTGTTTCATCAACTTGCGCTTCATTTGGTGTAGTACTATCATTTTCTTGCATAGTTATTCCCGCTTACGTTTCTGGCTTAACTATAGCAGAAATTAGTTAGGGTTGCTCTAAGTACGCCACCATAAATTCGTTGAGTTTGCCATCAAGCACCGATTTTGCGTCGTTGTCTTCATGCTTCGTACGTGTATCTTTTACCAATGTGTATGGGTGTAGCACGTAGTTGCGAATTTGGCTTCCCCAGTTTGCGCTCTCACCTGCCTTTAGTTCGCTTAAACTTTCGGCGTGCTGTTCAATTTGTAGTTGCGCTAGCTTCGAGCGTAGAATCTTCAGCGCAGTTTCTTTGTTTTGCAGCTGGCTTCGTTCGTTTTGAATGGCCACGACAATGTTGGTTGGCATATGCGTCACACGTACGGCACTGTCCGTGGTATTAACACTTTGTCCACCATGACCACCTGCGCGGTACACATCAATTTTTAAATCTTTTTCCTCTAATTGCACTTCGTCCGGTGCATCGATTTGCGGCAATACTTCTACGAGCGCAAAGCTGGTTTGTCGCAAATTATCGCTATTGAACGGACTGAGCCGAACCAGCCGATGCACGCCATGTTCAGAGCGTAGTTTTCCATAGGCATACGGCCCAGCTACTTCAATCACCGATGTTTTTATACCAGCCTCTTCACCAGTTGATCGTTCAACGAGCTTGGTTTCCATGCCTGCTTTCTCAGCCCAGCGAAGATACATACGCTCACACATCTCCGCCCAATCTTGTGCGTCGGTACCACCTACACCGGCGGTAATACGCAAAATTGCGTTATGGTCATCGTATTTGCCGTTGAATAGGAGCTCTTTCTTACGAGCTGCAAACTCTTGCTCTAGTGCATTAAGCTGTGTTTCAAACTCTTCCTGCATGGACGCATCGCCAAGTTCAATTAGTTCAGCAATATCTGTTAGCTGCGCATGCAGCACGTCCCATGGTTCTATCTGCATTCGCAAATTAGCCGCTTGCTTGCTTATGTCTTGTGCATGGGTTGGATTATGCCAAATTTCAGGAACAGCCAGCTCATCATCGAGTTTTGCGAGCTGGGCACGTTTTTCACTAAGTCGCAGGCGCTCCATAGCTGCTTGGACATTGCTCCCCAGAGCCTGAGCACGTTTTTTAAGTGGTTGCATTACTGTTTTATTGTATCATCTGTAGAGCCCAAGGTTGCACTGGGTATTCTGCGTCGATATCAAACGTACTAACTGGTACGTCAAACGCAAGGCCATCATAGCCTTGAGCTAAGGCTAGGTGGTAGGCTGCCCGAAGCTCATCTACTTCCCCTACGCATTCGAATGGTTTTATTACTCCATCTATGCCCAGCAATCCCTTGAAATATTCTTCTAGCTCAGGTTTTTTGAATAGATTTTCTGAAAATACATTGAGCAGTTCGGCTTCATCAACAAACGCTGCGAAAAGTAAGAAGCTGTTGGCGCACTTCGGGCAAGCTCCACACCAGCTAAGGTTGTGATTATCATGTCCTAGCTGATAGTTTGCCACATTACATGACGAAAACTGTCGTCCGTACTTTTCCCAGCAATGTTCGACAAACAACCTTGCAACTTTTAACTCGCTGTACGCACGTAGCGGCGAACCGACTCGAATCGCGCCAACATATTTCTCAATGTACGACTGAAGGAGTTGTTCAGCAGGCCAAGTTTTTGACCACTGGTGGGTTACAGCATAGTCGCCAATAAACGCATGTGGCTCTTCACCTTCGTGCCCAATTGCAGCGAGCACAGTGTTTTTGCCCTGCAAAATTGCATGGATTACCGCATAACTTTGTAAGATTGCCGTTATTGGCACATGCCCGTTCAGCGCGCCATCTTGGTTTGCGGCTTTCAGCGCCTCCATGTCTACCTTGCGAATTGGGTGTGATACTTCATACGGGAGAATTTTTATTACTTCGGGCATTGAGGCTGATTGTGAAATATACCAAGGTGTATACGGGCTATTTTCTGACTGAAGTAGCTGAGCAAGTAATAGTGAATCTTTTCCCCCACTCTGTAGCAGTAGTGTACCATCGCCACTATATTCTGCTGGTGCTGCAGACTCGGTTGTCGTTACTTCAAAGCTGGCGATATCGCTCGGGTTAAGACTATTCTCGTACACAAACTGGCTCAGGCCTTGGTGATACACAGTAGTGAAATAAACAGCCTGCTCCTCTGTAATGCTAACATTTTTTACGATTACCTTTCGTGTTGGGAATGCCTTATAGTACGAAACTCCTGCCAGCATAAAGGCCAATTGCAAGGCATTCTCTAGAGTCCCTTCGTTGTAGTGCGATGACGCCGAAAACGTAACTCGCTCTACAAACTCCCGTTGCTCGTCGAAGCTATAACGAAACTCGGCCACACCTGTTGTACTGTCATAGCTATATGATTCGAAAATAAATGCCTGGTATGGTGACTGGTAGCTCATAGCCCTTCAACGATTGTGATAAATTTTTCACCGCGCTCGGTAAAATTCGTGAACATGTCGAAACTCGCACACGCTGGACTTAGCACTACTACATCACCAGCCTTTGCCTTGGCGACTGCAAAGTGAACAATTTCTTCAAAGTTGGTCGATTCAAGTACGGAAAAGCCCGTTGTATCATCCATGCCCACGCCAACGAGTGCGTCCCGAATTGCCTGCCTGGTCTGACCATAAATTACGACGTGCTTTACGCTGCTATTCTTTACCTCCCGCGCAAGTTCTTCGTATGATGCGCCTTTGTCGTAGCCACCAAGCAGTAGAATTTGCGGCTCGGTATGAGCACGAACTGCAGCAATGGCCGCGGCAGGAGCAGATGAATAACTATCGTCAAAATATCGCACACCGTTTACTTCACGAATAAACTTAAGTCGATGTGGAAGCCCGTCAAAGTTCCGTAAGCCTTGCTCAATCGCCTGAAAATCTTGCGTATATTCAAGGCTAGCAGAAATTGCCGCGCAGGCATTTTCAATATTGTGTTCGCCCGGAATCTGCATAGCCTCAACCGAACAGATTACAGCGTCGTTTTGCATAAATGACCCGTCCGAAACATAGGCAGCACCGTCATCTTTTGTTCCGTAACGTTTTGCTTTGGCGGTTTCATACATGGTCGCGATTCGTCGAGAAAATTGGTAGGTTGGGTGGTAATATACCGTTTGGTCGCTGGTCATGTAACGAACAATCTGAGCTTTAGCGGTAATGTATTCTTCCATGCCGTGATGCACGTCCATATGATCTTGCTCTACTTTTAGTACGACCGCTGTTTGCGGCGATTTCTCGATGTCCCATAGTTGAAAGCTACTTGCTTCAAACACCACGATATCAGTGGCCTGTATTTTGTTTAGTTCAGCCAGTGCAGGCACTCCGATATTACCTACCAAATGCACGGTTTTGCCAGCAGCTCTAAGAATACTCGCGATCAAGCTGCAAGTTGTTCCCTTGCCCTTTGTGCCTGTTACTCCGATGATTGGCGCTTCGCATCTCGCGAAGAATTCATTGGTCGCACTCCAAATTTTGCCATTGGTTACAATTTTGTCAGGTCGAAGACTGGCTGTTCGTACCACCATATCGAATTCAGCTAACTTGCCAAATGCGCCTTCGCCCAACATGGTTGCAGCTCCAGCTGGAAGGTCGGTTAATTGCTCACGTTCGTCAACAATCGTTAGTTCGTTACCGGGCTTGTTCCAATAGTCGTAGTTAGCCCTGCCTTCTTTCCCAAACCCTGCAATCGCTATCTTCATAGTGCTAGTTTACGCCTGATGAAATAATGTGTCGAACTTTTCTGCTAGCTCTACAATATCTTGCTTTTCACCGCTGCTTACGCCTGCCAGCACCCACGTACCGTGTGCGATAAATGAGTGAGCGGTTGTCATCATCAAGTCACGGGTAATATGATTGATGGCATGTGGCACTTTTTCATAATCTTTTACCACGCCATCAGCGAAGTAACGATTGGTATAAAAATTGCTAATTTGCGACACGGTTTGCGCGCCCATTTGGTGACGACCAAGCGCATACGATTTGGCAGCTTCAAGTTCTTTTTCAGTAATTTTTCCGTCTAGCACGCACTGAATTTCACGCACGATGATGTCGAATAGCGGACGAGCGGTTTCAAGGTTAACCTGACCTCCAAAGTCCCAGCTGCTATCATGAAACCCAGCAGAGGTATCAGAGAACATGTGGTATGCCAAACCCTTGGCACGAGCAGCTCCGAAAATACGTGAGTGTGTAGTGCCAGTAAGAATATGATCAAGTGCATCCATCGCGTCAGATTCGTCATCGCTAATTTCGCGTGGCACCATCATGCTCAAACCAAACGTGAGGTTTGATGCTTCTTTACGTCGAATGAGCGTAGCATTTCCACTTGAAAGTTCATCGCGCGGGACGCTAAATCGTTCACCTTCGCGTAGCTCCCATGCTTCAAGTTGGCGAATAATTTCACTTTTTCGACCATGCAACTTTCCGGCGATTACGAAGCGCATGTTTTTGGCGGTATGGGTACGCTTGTGGTGTTCCTTGATGTCGGTAAGGCTAACGTTACTAATTGTTTGAAGCCGCTGCCAAAAAGTGAGCGTATCCTCACCAAGCATTTGTTGAATTTTTGGCCATAGCACACGGTTGTGGTTGTTCAAAAATCCGGTTAATTCGCTACGAACATTCCCTTTTTCGGCTTCTAATTCTTCTTCGCTAAATCGTGGCTGACAAATTGCTACTTGCTGAAGCTGCAAAATCCGTTCCCACTCAAAGTCCGCACAATCTGCCACATACACCATGCTTAGATCCGATGTATAGGCATTGTGATACGCACCATTTTTTGTAAACTCTGCTTCGTATTCGTGCTCACTTTTAAACTGAGCATTAGCGCCAAAGGCCATATGTTCCATAATGTGCGCAGTTTCGTAGATGTCTTTATTTTTCGTGTAGCGGTTGCCAGCACGAAACTGAAACTGAAAACTCATTACGGTTGCGCCTGGTACGTCTATCAGTAGTCCGCTTGCGCCGTTTTTTAACTTAACTTCCTGCGTTGTATGTTTCACGTAGTCTTACTTTCTGCCCACAGAGTTAGGTTACTTACGGCCTTTTTTACGGTTTTGTCGTTGTGACTTTTTCTTCTTGCGAGCTGCATTTTTCTGCCGGTTCAGCTCGGCATTACTTTTTACTTTTGTTACCTTAAAGTCGTCATCACGGTTTGCTTCACCACTGTCGATTTCATTAACACCACGCTCAACAGATGTTTCTGCAAGTCGAGTAAGCTCAGTATCATGTTGTTCATCGCCAGACGTAATTGCGTCGTGCCGGTGTACATGCATAACCGCTCGAAGTACTTCATCACGAAGGCTCGCCTGCAAGCCATCAAACAATTTTTGAGACTCGCTACGATATTCAACCAACGGGTCACGTTGGCCAACACTTCGCCAGTGAATTCCATCCCGAAGGTGCTGCATGTTTTCGAGGTGCTGCATCCACAGTGTATCAAGCACTTGCAAGTAGACGTCTCGCTCTACTCGACGTAGCGCGTCAGATTCAATCTCTTTTTCTTTGTCGTCGTACATTTTTTGTGCAAATTCAAGCGCCTTATCAAAACGAGCTTTGTCTTTTTTAATCGCACCGATTTCTTCTAAGTCGGCTGTTTTCGCCGCAGCGAATACCGCTTCGAATTCATCAAAGAAATTCGGGTTATTACGGGCTGGAAGTACGGTTAGTTCACGAATTTTTTCCTGTAGTAGTCGTTCTATCTCTGGCTTGATGTTGTCGCCTTCAAGAATCTTGCGGCGCATCGTGTATACCACGCGTCGGTGACGATTGATCACATTGTCGTACTGCACCACATTTTTACGAGTATCGAAGTGATAGCCCTCAACACGTTTTTGAGCAGCTTCAAGTGTACGAGAAACAGCCTTATTTTGAATCGGGGTTTCTTCGTCGACGCCTAGTCTATCCATCAAGCTAGCGATTCGCTCACCCTGGAAGATACGCATCAGATCGTCTTCGGTGCTGACAAAGAATTGTGTTTCGCCCGGGTCTCCCTGGCGACCACCACGACCACGAAGCTGGTTGTCGATACGACGGGATTCGTGACGTTCACTACCGATTACCACGAGACCACCAAGCTCTTTCACGCCTGGCGCAAGCTTAATGTCGGTACCACGACCAGCAATGTTTGTTGCTAACGTAATCGCGCCTTTTTCACCAGCCTTCGCAACAATCGCTGCCTCGCGCTCGTTGTTCTTGGCGTTCAAAATCTCATAAGGAATTTTCTCTTTGTCGAGCCACGCAGCGATAAGCTCGTTTTTAGCAATCGACGCTGAACCCACCAGAACCGGGCGACCTGCTTCGTGATGTACTTTTATCGCTTCAGCGACGGCTTTAAGTTTGCCCTTTTCAGTCTTGAAAATCAAATCATCTTTGTCGTTGCGAATAACCGGCCTGTTAGACGGAATCTGCACCACGTCGAGGCTGTAGATCTGCTGAAACTCTTCTGCCTCGGTAAATGCGGTTCCGGTCATACCACTCAATTTGTTGTACAAACGGAAATAGTTCTGGAATGAAATCGTCGCAAGAGTCATGCTTTCCTGAAGCACAGCCACACCTTCTTTAGCTTCAATTGCTTGGTGTAAGCCTTCGTTGTAGCGACGGCCTTGCATCAAACGACCAGTGTGCTCGTCGACAATAATCACTTCGCCATCATTGGTCACTACGTAGTCTTTATCTCGCTGAAAGACCACTTGCGCCTTCAAAGCCTGGTCGAGGTGGTAGACAGTTCGAACATATTCTGGGGTGAATAAGTTTTTTATACCCAACATTTTTTGTACGCGATCAACACCTTCGTCACTCAACGAAACGCTTCGACGTTTTTCGTCGAAAATATAATCTTCGGGAGTTAGTTTCGCAGCAACTTTGGCGAACTGATAGTAGCTATCCGGGTTTTCTGCAGCAGGCGCACTAATAATAAGCGGTGTTCGTGCCTCGTCGATAAGAATTGAGTCTACCTCGTCGACAATCGCGAAGTTTAGTTCGCGCTGGCGAAGCAATTCGACATCGTCCACCATGTTGTCGCGCAAGTAATCGAACCCAAATTCGTTGTTAGTGCCGTAGGTTACATCAGCAGCATAGGCTTCTTTACGCGTGCATGGGCGCAACTTGCGCATACGTGGGTCATCGTGGGCTTCATTGTCGTAATCTTTATCGTACAAAAAGGATGCGTCGTTGATAATACAGCCAGTCGATAGCCCGAGAAAATCGTATAGTTCACCATTCCAGCCTGCGTCACGCTGCGCAAGGTAATCGTTTACCGTTACCACGTGTACGCCCTTGCCTTCGAGTGCGTTCAAATACACTGGTAGCGTCGCCACCAAAGTTTTACCTTCACCAGTTTTCATTTCTGCAACGTTACCTTCGTGCAACGCCATACCACCAATCAGCTGCACGTCGAAGTGCCGCATGCCAAGCACGCGGTCGCTTGCTTCGCGCACCAATGCAAATGCATCTGGCAATAAATCGTCAAGCTTGGTACCTTTTTTCGCCAGACGTTTTTTCAGTACGTCAGTTTGCTTTTTCAACTCTGGTTTGGACATTTTTTTGTATTTGTCCTCGAGCTGATTAACTGCAGTTACTTTTTTCTGAAGACCCTTTACAATCCGCTTCTGCGGGTCACCAAAAATCTTTGTTAAAACCTTTTGCCGGTTCAGTGTAGGCATGTTCTCGTCCCTCTACTTCTTGGAAATTTCTGTCTAAACTTCTACATATTATACTCTGTTTCAAGCATATATAAAAGAGGTCGGAAGAAGTTTTATTACTGTTCGCGCGCGTAGCTTCGTTTGAATCGGCTAAGCATTCGACGACTCTTGCCCTCGTGCGCGGTATGAATCTCTTTGTACTTTCGTAATTGGCCAGAAAGTTTCGCTTCGACAATGTCTACTGCCGCTAGCAGATTCAAGGTAGAATCTTTTGCAGTAAGCTGCTTCTCAGGCACGTGAAGCACTACCTCGGCTTCATATTTGTTGCCATGGCTACGATTAACTTCTTTTAAAATAACCTCAGCCGTTGCGCTTTTTCGCGCATGCCGAGGCAAGAATCTGTCGAGCCGTCCAATCTTTTTTTCTACGTATTTTTTTGTTGTGTCGTCGAGGTCTAGTCGAACTCCTGTTACGCTGATAGATTGAATCATGTACCCCTCCTTTTTGTTTAAGGATGTTGTACTTTTATTATACTCCTTGTTCTACGCACAAACAATTAGTGATTTCGACTGCCAATGGCTTCTGATATGTTACTAAAGCCATCACGACGTAGCTTCTTTACCAAGTCGTAGTTTATGCTGCCGGCCAGTTGCGGGCCTTCGAATACGAGACCCGTAATCAATGCAACCAGCGTAGCACCGGCGCGGATTTTTTCATACGCATCATCAGCATTCATTACTCCACCGACACCGATAATTGTTAACTTTTTCCCATACTGTTTATAGGTATGTTGAATGAGCTCTGTAGTAACGTCACGTGTTGGTGCTCCACTTAGGTTACCTTTTACATATTCCGGCAATACATCCTCTAGCTTGGCTGCACGACGATCTTTAAAGAGGTTTCCAATTGTTACACCTGCTACCGTGTGTTTGGCGATAACATTTAGCAACTGATCAAACTCTTTCTTTGGTAAGTTTATTGGCATCTTAATAAACACTGGCTTTTTGAGCTGCAAAGCGTCTACCGCCGAAAGTAGTTTCTCTAGCCGAGCCTTCGTGGTAAACGGCTCCCCGCCAAACGTATTGGGGCAGCTTATATTAATCTCCAGCATTTTTACGTTTTTTAGTACATCAAATTCTTTCAAGCTCGCACAGTAATCTTCAACCGCTTCATCGTCGGTTGCAGTCGCTTTTGAGTTAGTTTTTGCCACCGAAACAGACAAAGGAAAATCTTTAAAAGTTTGACTACTGTATGCAGAAACTCGACGAGCCACTGCAGCGGTTCCTTCGCTCGGAAGACCTGCGTTTACCACCAAAGATTTCGACTTTGGCAACCGATAAAACCAAGCACCATCATTCCCTTTGTATTCGCCCCACGTCACCGATCCACCCGTCATCCAACCAAAACCAACCGCCTTAATCATCCGTGCCATGCTAATTTGCTTATCAAAGCCGGCGCTTAAGCCTATTGGGTTTGAAAAATATACACCGTGTATAGTTTGACCCAGATACTCACGGTTTTGGTATGCCCATAGTTTTGGCAGTGCTCGCACCCCCGGGATACGTTGAACATACGCTGTAAGTCGCACCATCGACGAATGCACGCCATCTGGTTTGTGCTGGAATAGGATAGGTTTAATAACATACAAGTATAGCCAACTCGTGAGTTGGCGAACCGTACGTTTCATTTCTATAGCCTCTCTCGACCGCCAAAGTAAGGTTTAAGGGCTTCAGGCACGCTAAGTGTGCCATCCTCGTTTTGGTAGTTCTCTAGGATTGTAATCAGACCACGCGCTAATGATATAGCGGTACCATTCAAGGTGTGAACGACTTCAACAGTACCGTCTTTGCGACGAACACGAATGTTCAAATTGCGTGCTTGGAAGTCGGTACAGTTACTACAGCTGGTTAGCTCACGGTACGTACCGTCAACCGGAGACCAATACTCAAGATCATACTTTTTCGCAGCCGGAGACCCTAAATCGCCCGCGGCAATATTGATAACGTGGTACGAAATACCCAGGCTTTGCCAAAGCTCCTCTTCTAGCTGCAAAATGCGCTCGTGCATGTCTTTGCTTTGTTCTGGCAATGTAAAGGCGTACATCTCAAGCTTGTTAAATTGGTGCACACGAAATAGCCCGCGGGTGTGCTTGCCATAGGTGCCTGCTTCTTTTCGGTAACAAGGGCTTAACCCCGCGTACAAAAGTGGTAGCTCGTCTTCATTCAAAATTTCACCGGCGTGGTAGCCTGTCAAAGGAGCTTCAGCGGTACCAATCATGGTCAGGTTTGTATCTTCCACGAAATATTCGTTTCCACTCGCGTCACCTTTCGGTGCGAAGCCGGCTCCTTCAGCCGTTTGGCTATTTACCATATGTGGCACGGTAAGAAAACGGAAGCCTTTTTGGGTGACAAAATTGATGCCGTACTGAATGAGTGCTTGTTCTAGCAGAGCAAGCTCGTCTTTTAGAAAGTAAAATTTCGCGCCGGCTACTTTTGCGCCACGTTCAAAATCTACCCAATCGCGCTTCATGGCAAAATCAAGGTGATCAACTGCACCAGTTTTTTGTTCACCAATTTTTTTAATCTCTACACTGTCTTCTTCGCCACCCAGCGGCACATCTTCTAGGGTAATATTTGGCACAGCCGAAAGTAGGCTTTGGAATTCGTTATCGACAGCTTCGAATTGCTTCTCATATTCAGCAAGCTCGGTCTTTATTTGCTTGCCTTCATCGATAGTTGCTTGGTCAGGCTTGCCACCCTTCATTTTCGCAGCATTTGCATTTCGCTTTTCGCGTAGTTCATCGAGTTGCTGCTGCACACCGCGACGAGAATCATCGAGCTCCAAAAGCTTCGTTATCGAAACATCATAGCCTTTTTGTTTGGCCGACTCTTGTACTTTGTCTGCGTTCTCACGAATAAAACGAATATCTAGCATGGCTTAAATTATACCTCATTTACCCCTCATGTGCACTCTATTAACTTTGGCGAGTTCGACGAACCCATAACGGCTTCAGTAATATTTGCCGTTGTTGCAAAGTCTTAGTTCAACAATCCTAGTGAAATTACGTCGCTGTGAGTTGACCAGCTGTTGTAGGGTTGACACTAGAACTAGTTGTGACTGTATGCACCGAACTATGCAAAACGAGTGCGTATACAAACGAAAGCACGCCACCAAGCACAACTTGTACCACCTTGTTACTCATATTTTTGTGTAGATGAACGATTTACAGTATTACTGTAGCATAAGCGATATAAGCTATACAGTCTACCTGACGTGCGATATATTGGTCTGTTGAGACCGCATAACCATGCGACGCCCTATATCACGAAGATTTTGTCTCCGATTTAAAGCACCGCTCTCTGCTATACTTCTTGAAAGCCTGTCTATAGTGTCGCCATCAAGCAAAGTTGTGTGCGGAATCCAAATTGTGGGATATTTTCGCTTAACACCTATCGGTAGACGCTCAAACGCTTCATAATTTAATCGCTGGACTACCATATGCGAAAGACCATCGCGAGCAAGTTGGCGATCAAGTTTTGATTCTTGGTAAACCGGGTAAATACCCACAGCACCGAGTGATTCTTCTGAATGTGGCACAGTAACTCGAATCATTTCACGGATTGCTTCTGCCTGCTGTTCGGGCGATAGATGCTGCATCAAAAATGCGCTGATGACCGCGTCAAAGCTCTTATCGGGAAAAGGAATTGCTTCCGCAGAGCCTACATGCCAATCTTGGCCTGCAGGTGGATTTGTTGCATAGTCAGGATCAAGCCGAGCAACGCTCCTACCCCCATCAATACTAACTTCGGCAAAGTCACTATCACCAGCTCCTACGTCTAGCACACGTGCAGACGGGTGCTCTTCCAAGACCGCACCAAATGCGGCATTTAAGTTCGCCCAGCTGTGGTCAGTTCGTTCGATAATCCTATCTGCTGGATGAATAGCCATAAGTCCATTATACCACTTACGCTAATAAAAGTCAATTTACTCCGTTCGAAGTGCTTCAATTGGATCAAGCTTCGCCGCTTTCCTGGCGGGCAGCCAGCCCGCGACGATTGCTACCACAGTAAGAATCACTATCAAGCCAACAATTTGTGCAAGGTCAAAGATAAGTAAATCATTACCCTTGCCCAAACTGAGCGTTTTTGTAATCCAGGGGTTGAGCGACACGCCTAAGACAAACGCTCCCAAGGCACCCAGCACGCCACCTATCATGCCAATCCAGGCTGCTTCAAGCCTAAACAACCATGCTACACTTCGTCCTCGCATGCCAAGTGCTTTCATAAGCCCGATCTCACGAGTTCTTTCAAGCACAGAGATATACATGGTGTTGATAATCCCAAAGACACTGGCAATCACGGTAATCACCCCAAACACACCCACCAGTATTTGTAGTATGTCTACAAATTGGCCGATCGTTTGTTGGAGCTCTTGACTGGTCATCACGTAGTAGTCGAGTTTTTTGAGCTTCTTCTTTGCCGCCGTAGCCGTTGCGTCATTTTCGCCACCTTTTATACGAACCGACGCATAAAGATATTTGCCATACTGATTTGTTCCTTTGGTGGTGTAGTCGTACATCGACTTGGCGTCGTCTGCATTCAACAGCAGTGGAAGGCCTGAAGCAGACAATGCCGCGGCACCCTTTTTCGTTACGGCGGCGACTTTTAGGTTTATCGTTTTTGTTTCTTGCTTTGGTTGTGTAGTTGGAGCTGGGCTCACTAATGACTGTGCTACAAACTCGCGCAATGTTTCTTCGGTAAACGGTCGCTCAATCGTAATACGAACAATTTTGCCGACAGCATCTTTTGCAGAAGCAAAGTTAAGAAGTTTAACATACTCGTTTGGCAGCAAAACTTCACCCGCAGCAACATCAGATTCAGGTACGTTACCAGCTTGTGTTTCTGGTTTTTGGCCAGGGTTATACGCTTGCAGACTCAATGTATACTTTTTTTGTCCAGGACGCGTAATGTAGCGTGCGGCAATTTCGTAATTTGGCCGCACTGCCTCTACAAACGAGAGCTGCTTGAGTTCTTTAACGTCTTTGTCGGTAAGTTGTTTTACCTGTACGCTTCCCCCTCCGCCACCAAACGAAACACTCGCTACAGAAGAATCGTACTCTTTAGGTGACGTATCGGGTGCGCCTGTGTTTTCTACTTCTTTGTCGCGCCCGACGATTGATTCGGCGGGGTCAAAATTATTCGCAATTAATCGGTCGGTATACTCGCGAATACCATTGCCCGCTGCTAGGGTAATCGTTAAAGTAAACGCCCCTACGGCAATAGCAAGACTAGTCAGGAGTGTGCGTGCCTTGGCATTCTTGAGGCTACGTCCGGCACGGGTGACGATATCGAGCATTCTCATTTCGCACCTCCTTTCGCTACTATCTTTTTCGCTGTTTCTATCCGTGTAATCGAACCGTCTTTGATATGAATTTGCATGTCACATTTTTTCGCTAAGTCTGCATCGTGCGTTACCACAACCAGTGTACTGCCAAGTTGCTTATTAAATTCGAAGAGCAGTTTCTCTACCTTTTCACCGGTCGCGCTGTCTAGGTTACCCGTAGGCTCGTCGGCGAAAATAATACTTGGTTTGTTTACGATTGCACGCGCAATGGCAAGGCGCTGCTTTTGGCCACCAGAAAGATTACGTGCCTTGGTGGCTGCCTTTTCACTCAGTTCTACTTGGTTCAATGCTTCAGCGATTCGCTTTTTTCGACTACCCCGAGCCACTCGTGCTATTTCTAGAGGTAGGCTAACATTTTGCATGCAAGTTTCATTTGCTTGTACGAAAAACGCCTGAAAGATAAAGCCGATTTTCTCTGCACGAAACCTATCGAGCGCTTTGCTTTTTAGTTGCGAAATATCCTGGTTATCTACCACGATTGAACCGCTAGATGGCTTATCGAGCCCGCTCATTATGTGCATGAGCGTGCTTTTACCAGACCCAGACTTACCGACAATCGCAACGCTTGCACCACTCGGCACAGTAAAACTTACGTTATCGAGCGCGGTAAACGTATTGGCCTTTTTGCCGTATGTTTTAGTAATGTTCTGAATTTCTATCATGCTAAGCCTCCTCGTGAATATCTCTATTTTGGAATGCAATCAACGCTACAATTAGCGATATCAGTGCGATACAACTAAGCACCAGTACGTGATTCAAATTAATATCGTCGTGTACAAGATCTGCCGTTTTGTAATAGCTGAGTAGCGATACCCATTCGAGGTCCTTTAGCCAATCTATCTGCAACTTAAAGGCATCCACCAGCAAGCTACCCATTGCCCACACGACGGGCACTAAGATGGCGATGTTTTTACGACCGGTAGCAACACCAATGCCATACGTTAGCGAAAATAACGCTGCCGTAAACAGTGCTGTAATCACGGTAATTCCATTTAATAGCTCATACGGTACATCTTCGCCAATCATCGAGCTGACCACCACCAGACTCGCGTATACGATACCTGTTACTACGGCTATAACCACAAGCCCAGCCAGCCATCGCTCAAACACGACTCTGCGACGTGACACCGGCTTGGCAAGTAATTGATACAAACGACGATTTGATTCATCCCCCATGCCAAGCCCAACCCCAAGTAGTATCGCCATGGGCACAAACAACATTTCGCCTCGCAAGCCAAACACAGCGCTGGCTAAATAGCCTGGATATGTCGACCAATCTTCTACATCACCGATTATGCCTTCAAGTTCTGGTGGCAAAGACTTCACCAGCGCATCCATGCCGTTACCACTCAGGCTTGGGAAAAATGCCGCAGTCAGAGCCAGTAGCGATACCGCACCAAGTCCCCAGCCCAACATAAACCAACGCTTGTCATAGAGAGTTTTAGTGAAAATGTTCCTAAACATCACACTTCCTCCTCATCTTCGTACAGATTCATAAATACGCTGTCCAGGTCAGCCTCGTTGATCGTTACGTCTTTTACTGGCTGCATTGCTATCCAGCGCATTACTTTTCTATCAGCCTGGGGCACATCGAAGCTAAGCGTGTGCTTGGTGTGAGAAACGTTGCTTGCCCCCAACACCTTTGGTGGTGCCATCATCGTCACGTTTTTATCGACCGTCAGAACAACTCGCCTGGTTGCCTTTGCCAGCAGATTACTTACTTCGACGGTTTCGAGCACCTTACCTTTTTTCATGAACGTCACGTGGTCACATACTTCTTGTACTTCACTGAGGATGTGTGAAGACATAAACACGGTTTTGCCTCGCTTTGCGTGGTCACGCACGACTTTGTAAAACTTTTGTTGCATTAAAGGGTCGAGGCCAGTCGTTGGTTCGTCGAGAATCAAAATATCCGGGTCGTTCATTAACGCGGCAATCAGCCCAATCTTTTGCTTGTTTCCTCTCGAGAGCAAGCCAATTTTTCTGTCCATTACGGCACTTAGATCTTCTACCAATTCCTGCGTGCGGCTTTGATTTTTCACCCCAGAAAGATGGCTCATATATTGTATGTACTGTGAGCCAGTGAGATTGTTGTAAAGTTCAAAATCGCCCGATAAGTACCCAATTCGCTTTTTTAGTGCCACGCTATTGGCGCGAGTGTCTTTGCCCAATATTTCAAGCTTACCTTTAGATGGTCGAATGAAATCCATGAGGAGCTTGATGGTTGTCGTTTTGCCGGCACCGTTTGGCCCCAAGAAACCATGAACAGTGGCAGGTTTTACCTGAAATGATACATGATCAAGTGCCAACGTTTTGCCAAAACGCTTGCTCACGCCTTCAACATTAATCGCTATTGAGTCCGCCACCGTTTGTCCCTCCACATGTGGTTGTTGCTTTAAGTATAGCAGCAAGGGGTTGCTGGCGCTACCAGCCGCCACCGCCTCCACCACCGCCTCCACCACCGGAAGAGCCACCGCTGGAGCCACCAGAGCTTGAGCTACTCGAGCTTGCGTAATTTGTGGTCGTCGAAAATCCATTAATTGCCGAGCTAAACAAGGCCGCGTTCATTGCGCCTGAATGACCCGAATACCATGATGGGTCTGTGCCTGTCTGTTCGTAATATCGACCCAGCTGCTTGTTCCAATCTTTTTCAAGCCCAAATAATACGGCATATGGCAGTACTTTTTCATATAGCGTTATGCGCTTTTTCGTATCGCTAGCAGCTTCGCTGGCTTCGGGTACTTTTTCTGCGGTTTCTGGGCTCTGCAACATCTTTATGCGCTCATCTTCGGCCACTTTAATGTACAGTTTCAACCCCTCCAAATATCGATATACCGCTAAGCCTTTATCTGTCAGTGGCCACATGGTAAACGACAAAATAAAGGCAATAATGCTTGGCACAAATAATATTGGTGAAAATAGTACTACAGATGCAACCAGCAGAATCACTGCAACTTTTCGGAACCATTTTTTAGCTGCCACATCTTCTTTTTTCAGCCCATACTCACCGCGCACGAGCTTTTGCAAGTCACTATCGTTGTTTAAGGTTCTTGAGTAGTATGACGTGCTGTTTTTAAGTGTTTTGAGATTCAAACGTTCGCCCACAGCAGGCAATTTTCCAAAACTATCGCTCAGTAACTCTTTTTCTTCCCACGTTAGCTTGCTCACGTCTTTTACAACTTCAATCTCGTATTCTGCCGCTCGATACCACTTCTTCTCTTTTACTTCATATAGCTTTATATAATGTCGAACAGCTAAATCAAGTAGCTGCGCCGCCATGACCGAACGAGTACCCGAACCAAGAGCAGCCGCAGCTGTAACACTTATATCTTTTGGTGGAATGTATTCAGGAGCGATTGGTCCCACTTCCTTTTTGCGACTCGTAATATTGTATGCCTTCACGAAGAGCCAAACTCCGATTGCAACAGCCAGCAGAATGAGTATTGCTTGAATCGTACCCCATACCGTTGCAATGCGCTCTGCAAGACTTGGCTCGTATGCAGCAAATGTTTTTGGCGAGAAGCCAATTGCAAATGTAGCGTTTTCGTACGCCATCATTGGGCGTGTAGCGCGCATACTGATGGTGCCGTTTTCGTTTTGGACAATATCGCACGGTTCGGTCGAGCCGCTTGTCCCCTGTGCACAAGAGAACTGGCTGGTTAGAGCATTTTTGAGTGATTCGTCCAGGGTGATGGTTGCTTCAACATGTTGAAACGCCTGAGCCCACTGTGTGCCGTTGGTGTCCCAGTAAAATTCATCGTCGTTGGTATCTTTGAAATACTGCGTAACATCACGCTGCATGTAGGTAATTACATAGGTTTGCTTGCCACGTACATAGCTGTTTGCATCTCCGATTCGCAATACCTCATTGCCATTTGATTCGTACGTAGTATAGTTCCATGGGTCGCCGTTTTCTTTACGTACCGAAACAATATCAAGGCTGGTGCTATGGCCATCATACGTCTTTGGGATTGCTCGCTCTATGCCATGATTCTGATCGTAATCTGGAAATTCTGCGACTAATGTTTCTTTGGTCGTTAGTATCGATCGCTTCTCTTTATCACGGCCTAACTGATACTCTGCCTTGAAGCTCGAAAAGTGGAAGTTTTGGGTATCGATTGCTTCCACAGGCTGAACTTGCGTCAATGCAAGTGCACATAAACCTACCAGTAGCCCCCAAATGCGATTCATACTGCTATTGTAGCAGTATGTCGGTGCTAGCGATACCAGCTGTTATTGTCGCGCTGTTGCCATTGCTGCATCATTGGATACTGCTCGCTTTGCTCAATATGAAGCCTCGCCACCTTCAGATTTAGCCAGCCCAACCATAGCATTGTGACCGCCAATAATACAGCGAAAATAATCGCTGCCGTGCGAAGGTTTGCTACAGCAAGCTCCAGCTCTTTTATGTTTGGCGTCTGCTTTTTATCTGGTGCATCAGTAGATTTTGCCTTTTTCGCAATAGTCTCTGTTTCTTCTTTTGCCATACTGCTCCTTACTGTTGTGAGCACAGTATAGTACTCCTACCTGAAACTTAGCTGAGAAAATTATTCAAATCGCACGTTTGGATAAATAGCACGCGTCGTTTCGTCTATTTCGCTCTTCAGCTGAGGGAACGGTACGCCTTCGCGAGCTGTTACACCTTCAAAAATCCAAAATACCCGTTCACTGTGGCCCCAGCCACAAGCTGGAGGCATACCGTACTCAAGCATCTCAACGTAATCTATATCAAGCATCATCGCTTCTTCGTCACCAGCATCACGCATAGCCTGCTGCTCCATGAAACGTTGTAGCTGATCGACTGGGTCATTTAACTCAGAGAAGCCGTTGCCGAGTTCGCTCCCAGCAATCACTGGTTGGAAACGTTCTACCACTCGCTCATCGTCTGGGCTGGTTTTTGCTAGTGGCGAAATAAACTTAGGGGTGTTAATCAGCCATACTGGCCCTGCTACATCCTTACGAATATTTTTCCATAGCTTATCAATTCCCCGAGCACGATTTTCGGTTTGCTCAACTTCAAGCTTGTTGTCGCCCAGGGCTTTCTTCACATCATCAAGCGAGCTTTCATACGCATCAATTCCGTAGCGGTCTTTTATTACCGTGGCATAATCCCACACTTCCCACTCACCACTCATATCAACGTCAAACTTACCTAGCTTGAATTGCAAGGTGCCGAAGGTTTTTTCGAGTACGGTTTTATACATCTGCTCCATAAATTCACGGCCATCTTGCCAGTTTGCGTAAGCCCAGTACCATTCCATAGCAATGTGCTCTGGCAGATGTTCATCGCTGTAATTTTCGTTTCTAAAGCGTGGCCCAAGGTCGTAGACTTTTTCAAACCCCGCTCCGAGCAGGCGCTTCAGTGGCAACTCATGGCTTATGCGCAAATAAAACTGTTGGTCGTCCAGTGCGTCCATGTGGGTAACGAATGGATTGGCGTCGGCACCACCGGTAGTGTGTTCGAGCACAGGAATGTTAATTTCGGTAAAGCCATGCTCATTCAAAAAATCTCGAGTCGCTTGCCAAAACACGCTGCGACGACGAAAGCGTTCGCGCACATCGATATTGACATTCATATCGACATAACGACGACGAAAGCGTTCTTCTTTGTTCGTCAGTTCGGTAGGCATTGGTCGAAGCGATTTTGTAAGTAGTCGGAGGCTTTTTACACCAACAGATCTCTCACCAGTTTTTGTGGTAATCACTTCACCAGTGGCTTCAATAAAATCACCCGTATCAAGCAAGTTTAGCTCGCTCATGCCTAGCACGCCAGATTCGGCTTCAAGCGGTGCAACGTCTGGACCGTGCAAAAAGAGTTGTATTTGCCCACTTTCGTCACGCACAACAACAAAGGCCAACTTGCCAAATTTGCGCAGGCTCATTATGCGCCCCGCAACGGTGACCGTTTGACCCACTAAATTATCGAATTGATCTAATACCTCACCCGTGTTGTGTGTGCGGTTAGCCGTAGCTGGATACGCGTCAACACCCAGAGCTTTTAACTGCTCCAATTTGCGTAGCCGTTCGTCGCGATAATCTTGTAGAGTGGCCATTTACCTTTAGTATAACGTAATTACAGGTAGGTTTGTAGGCTAGATTAGCTTATGCTAACGATTTTGTAGTTGATGTCGCCTTTTGGCGTGGTTACAACGGCACTATCACCAACTTTTTTGCCCATCAAGGCGTTGCCGATTGGCGATTCGTTGCTAATTTTGCCGGCTACTGGGTCGGCCTCTACAGGTCCTACCACGTGGTATGAAACGGCCTTGTTACCAGTTTTTAGTTCAACCTTGCTACCCAACCCTACAGTAGACTTTTTGTTACCTTTAATTAGCTCTGCGTTCAGTAAAATGTCTTCAATTTCGGCGACACGACTTTCAACCAAGCCTTGTTCTTCACGAGCGGCGTCATATTCGGCATTCTCGCTCAAATCACCGTAGTCACGAGCATCAGCGATCTTTTCAGCAATTTCTCCGCGGCGCCCTTTAAGCTTCTCGAGTTCTGCCTCGAGTTCTTTCTTTCCTTCTGCGGTAATTTGATATAGTTTCTTCATTCAATTTCCTTATTTCTCTTGTCTCAAAATAGTCTTTTAAAAAGTGCCTTTTATCGCTTGGCACTCGCATTCTCATCTGTAAAACCTGTACGCACTATGCGTAGGCTAACGCCCATTGTACCAATTATTAGCCTTTGGTGTCAATGCAACTTTGCAAGCAGCTCATCTGTTGCAAGAGTAACTTGTTCACCCGTTTTTCGCGTTTGCAGCTCTACCTGACCAGTCTCAACCAGTCGATCGCTTACGGTTACGCGGTACGGGATTCCTAGCAGCTCAGCATCGGCAAATTTAGCACCTGGTCGTTCGTCTCGATCATCATATAGTACTTCAATTCCCTCGCTCGTTAGCTTGTCGTATAACTCGTCGGCTGCCTTTGATCCATTTTCGCCAATAGACACGAGGTACACCGTGTATGGCGCGATGTTCACTGGCCACACCAAACCTTTGTCGTCGCTCATTTTTTCGGCAATCACGCCCATCATTCGCGTCACCCCAATGCCGTAGCTTCCTATCCACAGCGACTGGCGCTTACCGTCCTTATCAGTGTAGTAAAGCCCCATTTCATCGGTCTTTTGCGTGCCAAAGTTGAAGATATTACCGCTTTCAGCAGTTTTAACCTTTTCTAGTTCATCGCGCGAAATTCCCAATTCTTTCACCGCGTCGTCAATAACTTCTTCGTTCACAGCAATGTTCTTTTCGCGGTGAAGATAGATAACGTCTTCGCCTGCATCGGTAATCGTTTGGAATTCGTGACTGAATTTCGTAAATGCGCCACCGCTCGCGAAGGTAACATACGTGTCGTCACCCACACCAAGTCGTTCATATACTCGCTTATACGCTTCAATAACCTGCTCGTAATACGCGTCGAGGTCTTCTTTGTTCGTGTGAAACGAATACATGTCTTTCATGATGAATTCGCGACCACGCATAATACCACTCTTGGCGCGAAGCTCATTACGCATTTTTGTCTGGAACTGGTATAAACTTATCGGCAAGTCTTTATAGCTTTGTACGTAATGCTTTAGCATTTCGACAATCGGTTCTTCGTGACTCCAAGCCAAGCCCACCTCTGTTTTGTCTTGCAAGTGAGTTTTAAACCATATATCCACCGTCGATTCGTCCCACCGATGAGTCTTCTCCCATACCTCGCGTCGCTGTAAGGTAGTCATTATCAGTTCATTTGAACCAATCGCATTCATTTCTTCACGAACAATTTGTTTAATTTTTTCAACTACGCGAATACCGAGTGGCAAATAAGCGTAGGCTCCGGCCATTTCTTTGTAGACATAGCCAGCACGAATAAGAAGCTGTGCATTACGACTAACTTCGTCAGCCGGCGCTTGCTTGAGTGTTTTGGTGAATAATTTGGAAACTCGCATACTATCTTATAGAGTACCAGCCATCATCGGATAGATAAAGAGGAAATAAAAGGCAATCGCGTTTTTTAGCATATGTAGCAAAATCCCCGCATACACCGAGCCAGTAAATTCACGCAAGCTCGCGAGCACTAGCCCTAGCGCAAATGTATCGATCCCTGCTGCCCATTGAAGCACCACGCCATTCTCATCGAAGTCGCCTATTAGGTGGAGCGAACCAAACAACACAGCAGTCAGTACAACCGCCGACCATTTGTTCATTACTTTACGCAAGCTACCTTGCAGATAGCCTCTGAACAATAGTTCTTCGGCTATAGGCGCTAATACAACCAATGTTGCGAAAGCCACGAGGTATTCAAGCTGGGTGGTTAAATCTTGAAATGGTATGCTTTGTTTCTGTTCAGGGTCGAGGCCGCTCCATACTGCACTCGCTATTAGCACTAGCCCGGCAGAAAGCAAAAAGTATGGTAAAACCGCTAAAAATCCTAGGCCAATGTCACTCCAAGTCAGGCTTCTGTCTACACCAAGCAGCGAACGCGACACCTTTTGCCTATGGAGCAACACGGGCACACCTGTCACAATCAGAAAACTACATACGTACACGAGTGCAGCAAAAATCGTCACACTGACCGCCGCATTCACATCCGCCAAGGCTGGTATGGCATACAATATTCCGCCATAGACGAAGCTCAGTATAAATTGGACGCCCAAAAATACAGCAATCACCCAAATCGAGAGTACCAGTGCCTTTCGCGAGCTATCCCAGAAGCTTGCTGACATCCGCCACCGTCACCAAAACAATTAACGTAAGCAACGCGATAAATCCGACAGTTTGAATACTCTCTTCACGCTCTTTGGTGAGTGGCTTTTTCATCAAGCGATACACGGTCATAGTAAACCAACGTCCACCATCGAGTGCTGGTATCGGCAGGCTGTTCATTACCGCTAGGCTTAGCGATATGATTGCTGTCAAAAATAGCAGTGGTTTTATGCCTGCAGCTTGCATTTGTGGGAAGATCACGCCCAAAATGCCCACCGGTCCAGATACGCTAGAGGTGGCGTAGCTTAGTGCCGCGTCGCCTTCTTTTTTCACGGTCGAGTCTGAGCTAAATTTGCTTGCGAGTCCTTGCACGAAACTTGTCGCCACTTTGCCTAACGCCCCAAATGTCTCGGCAGTTAGCTGCACGGTCGTACCGACACCTACAACCGGCGCAGACCATGTGGCATATATTTCTTGTCGCTGGGTTGAACCAACCCCCAAATACCCCTTGTTATCACTGTTATCTTTGCGTAGAGTTGCCTTAGTCATTGCTTCTTCGCCACCGCGAGAATAGGTAATGTCGATAGCTTTACCTTTGTTTGCTTTTGTAGCCTCAGCCAACTCAGTTGCCGATTGAATGTCTTGGCCGTTAATCAGTAGCAGCTCGTCGCCAAGTTTCAAGTCTGATTTGTCGGCCGGCGAGCCATTCTCAATAGACGCAATCTTCAAGCTACTGCTCTCAATTCTTGTATCGCCTGGTACACTAAACTGGTTTGGTAATATCTTCGGTAGTCCAACAAATGCCAGCAAAGTAAACAGCAAGGCAGCGACGATCCAGTTCATTAGTACGCCAGCAAGCAAAATCTTGGTTTTTTGCCAGTAGGTTGCCGCCCCGTAATCACCTTTTTTATTAGCTGAATCATACTCACCTTTTAGCTTCACAAAACCGCCCAGTGGCGCCCAGTTAAGGGTAAAAAGCACTCCGTTTGATAGCTTCTTTGCCCACGCTCGAGGTGGAAAGCCAATACCAAATTCCTCAACCACCACGCCATTACGACGTGCCGCCACCGCATGTCCAAGCTCGTGTATCACCACCAGCAGCACCAAAATGATGAGGCCGGTCAATATTCCTATCAGCAGCATGTACCCTCCAAAATTTGCATCTCAATTTTCACGTTCTTACCATTATACTACTTTTACGAACCAAATCGCCGAGTTCGCCTCGCGTATTCGTCCAGCACTATAGCAACGTCTTCAACCGTCATTTCAGGCCAATTTTTCTCGAGGAATAACAGCTCGCTGTAGGCGGCACGCCACAGCATGAAGTTGCTTAGTCGCTGCTCTCCGCTGGTGCGAACTATCAAATCACAAGGCGGCATGTCGGCCGCGTATAAGTTTTCAGCTATCATTTCTGGTGTGATATCGGCTTCATCTACGTTTGAATGAACAATTTTTTTAACTGCAGTGACAATTTCTTGCTGACCTCCGTAGTTTAAACAAATTCCCAGCGTTGCCGATGTATTATTCATGGTCAGTTGCTCGGCTTTTTCAATGCTTTGCAGTACTGTCTCGGGCAATCCGTCACGTTCGCCAAGCAGTCGTACACGCACGCCTTTTTGCTTAAATTCGTCCATATAGCGCTCGAGTGCACTTACCACACCTTTCATAAGGTAGCTTACTTCTGCACTATCGCGGGACCAATTTTCAGTCGAGAACGCATATATACTGACATACTTCACGCCACGCTCAAACGTGGCGTACAACACTTCTCGCAGCACTTCTTGGCCCTTTGCGTGGCCTTTTATGCTAGCTAGTCCGGCCGATTTTGCCCATCGCCGGTTACCATCTAAAATATAGCCAACATGCTGGGGTATATCAGCCACGAGCCAAGCTTCCTAAAATTGTCTGAGCAAGCGCTTCTAGCTCTTTAGCAAATGCTTCACCCCATATATCAATTCCGTCTCGAGCCACCTTTGCAGCTACCGCAGCCTGCTTTCTGGCTTCATCACGAACATAGTCGGCGGCGCCTGTTTGCGTTAAAATGTCTCGCACCGTTTCTAAATCTTCGGTGGTCGCTTCTCGATTTCTCAGCAGGTGCGTGAGTGTTTTGCGCTGCTCGTCATTTCCACGCTCAAGACCCTGCTGGATTAGCAACGTAAATTTACCATCGCGGATATCGTCGAGGTTTTCCTTGCCAGTTATCTCACTCTTGCCAAACAACCCATCGTAATCATCATTAAGCTGAAACGCTACGCCAGCGGCAAGCCCATAGGCTTCAGCGACTTGTTTGACACTGTCTGAGTGCTTGCCACACAGCGCCAGACCTGCCTGTAAAGGGTTGATGAAACTATAATAGCCACTTTTTTGTTGATATTTTCGTGTTATGTCTTCAACGCTCGTGCCGCTTCGGCCTAGCTGTTGGTAGGTATCATCTATCTGGCCAAGTCCGGTTACCGCGATGTTGGTGTGAACAATTTGGCAAAGCTGCGCGTAATTTTCTGCTGTCGTATCTATTGTTCCCAGCAGCCAGCTCGCCATGTGCTGCACGAGCAAACCTACATTTATCGCTACCATTTCCGCTTCAAATTCGCTCACTTCGTTGCCATACTTAGCTTTGTACAGTAGATGGACGGTAGGTTTACCTCGCCTTAGGGCAGATTGGTCCATAACATCATCGACGATTAGCAAGTAGTCATGCATCAACTCCACCACGCAGCCTATTTTTAGCGCATCGCGCTCAGCCACCGTATCATCGTGCATTGCCGTTGCAACCGCTAGCAACGCGCGTACCCGCTTACCAGGCCGCAAGCTGTATTCTTCCATAGTGCTAAGCGCCCACTCGGCCTGTGGTGAGATGACACCTGGCAACACTCCACGAAACTCGCTAAAAGAATCTCGAAGTGCCTGCTCGAGTGCTGGTTTATACGACATAATCGGCTGTATCACTACTTTTTATTTTACACTAAATTGACTTTTCATACCGTTTATGCTACAATAGAAATATATGGCTTCGATACACGCCTCAGAACCCTACTCCGCTCGACACCGAGAATTGTATGATTCTTCCAAAGATCCAGCAAACGATTTTACTAACTTCGCGCGAGGAGCTGCGTATGATCAAGCTGCCCTTCGTAAGTCTGCCGGCCTCGAAACTGGAGGCAAACATCGCAAGCCAAACGAGACTCTGGCTAGGGTCAAAAAAAGTGCTAGCGCCACACTACGTGCTGCATTAGGACGAAATGTTCGTCCTACCTAAATCGTAAGGATTTCTTGTTCTTTCGTCTTGAATGAAGTATCAATCTTGGCCTGATACTCGTGCATTAACTTATCGAATTCTTTTTCAACCGCTTTTACGTCGTCTTCAGACAGCTCTTTGGCTTCTTTTTTACGTTTGGCGTCTTTTAGACCGTCTTGGCGTACATTTCTCAGGGCAATTCGACATTCTTCTACCTTATCGCCGAGTTGTTTTACCATTTCACGTCGACGTTCTTCTGTAAGTGCGGGAATAGGTACACGCACTACTCGACCGTCGTCGCTTGGGTTGAAGCCCAAGCTTTGATCTTCACGAATCGCCGCAGCGATAGCCTGAATATTACTTGGGTCAAAAGGACTCACCAAAAGCATTTGAGGTTCAGGCACAGTCACATTTGCTACTTGGTTCAGTGGCGTTGGTGACCCATACGCCATCACATGAATGCTTGAAAGCATATCAGGGTGTGCTCGGCCGGTACGTACTTTTTTTAGCTCTTCCGAAAAATGTTCCAGCGCTGCGTCCATTTTTACTTCATAGGGTTTAGTATCAAACATTATTTCTCCTCTTTGTCATTAGTATAGCAAAAAAGGTATACTGATTACATGTCGATTTCAGAGGTAAAAGTTGCAAATCTTCGTTCATATGCGTTGTTTGATGCGCAGCTTGACCCACACGTCACGCTTATTTTGGGGCCAAATGGCTCTGGCAAAACCAGTCTACTGGAAGCACTGTATGTCATGTGTCGAGGTACGAGTTTTCGTGGCCGCGACCGCGACATACTAGCTCATGACCAAACCACCACTGATATTCGTCTCGATTTTTCAACCGGTGACACCAGACGAGCTCGCCTACAACTAGTTGCCGCTGATAAACTGAATAAGACTTTTACTATTGATGATAAAACCTCTCAACGACTACTTACAAAACACCGATTGCCTGTCGTCTTATTCGAGCCGGACGAGCTTCGCCTTCTATCGAGCAGCCCACAACGTCGACGGCAATTTCTCGATGATGTACTAAGCCGATTGTACCCAGCCTACGCGACGATTCTTAGCCGTTTTAATCGTGCCCTCCTGCAACGAAACGAGCTACTAAAACAGCAAGAATCTATGGATTTTGCAGTGTGGGAGAAACATCTTTTTGTGTGGGATGTAAAGTTCGCCGAGCTTGCAAGCAGTCTTGTTCGTCTGCGTCATGATTTCACTGAGTTAGCCAACCGACACTTAAGTCGCCTATATAGCAGCATGGCGAGTAAAGAACACCGGGTGAGCATGGTGTATGAACCCCTCGGCAAACTCGATTCATACCAACAAAAGCTCCTGGCCTTACTGCAGCATTCGCATCAGCACGACGCCCTACGAGGCTTTACGTCACAAGGTCCTCATCGCGATGACTTTACCATTTTGCTCGATAATTACCCTGCTTCAGACACCGCATCTCGGGGTGAAATGCGCACAATTATGCTGGCGTTCAAGTTGCTTGAAGTAGAGCTACAACAAGAACTAAGCAACCAAGCACCGCTTATTTTAATGGATGATGTGTTTTCAGAGCTCGATATTACCCGTGAACGACATCTCATGCATACTCTCCAAGGCTACCAAACAGTCATCACTGCTACTGATTTACGCGATGAACTGAAAATCAACGCGAAGATTATCACATTAAAATAACCCGCTCATAAGAACGGGTTATTTTATTTTGATTAGCGTCTACTCGTTTACGCCGAGTTCAATTCGTTTAAATTGACCGACAACGATGTTTTCACCTAATTTCGCGATGTTTTCTTTCACATGTTGCTCAACTGTTTTTGAATCGTCGAGAATGTAGCTTTGGCTCATCAACACCTTCTCAGCAAAGTGTTTTTTCACCTGGCCATCAACGATCTTCTCGCGCATTTCAGCTGGTTTGCTGGCTAGCGTTTCGCTTGCAAGCATTTCTTCTTTCACGCGGCTCATTTCGTCAGCCGGAACATCTGCTTCGGTTGCGTAGAGTGGGCTCATTGCCGCTACTTGCATTGAAAGTTCGTGGGCAAGTTGCTTAAAGTCATCAAGACGCGCCACAAAGTCTGTCTCGCAGTTTAGCTCTAATACGACGCCAATACGTCCATCGTGTACGTAGCTGTCAATCACACCTTCGCGAGCTTCACGGTCACCTTTTTTCTCGGCTTTCGTAAGGCCTTTTTTGCGAAGTGCTTCAAGTGCGTTATCGAAGTTACCGTCAGCTTCTACCAACGCTTGCTTTGCGTCGGTCAAACCAATCCCAGTCAGTTCTTTTAGCTTTTTTATGTCTTCTACCGTAATTGCCATTATTTTTCCGCCTTTCCACCTTCTTTTACAGCTGCTACAAAATAATCTAGTAGCAATTGAGTACCTTTAATCGCGTCGTCGTTGCCAGGAACAACGTAATCAACCATTGATGGGTCTGCGTTGGTGTCTACTACACCTACTACAGGCACACCAAGCGTGCGAGCTTCGCGAATCGCGTTCGCATCGGTAAGTGTGTCAACTACTACCACAGCGCCAGGAATACCGCTAAGATCTTTGATGCCACCATACTTGTGGTTCAATACGTCAATTTCTTCTTGAAAACGCTGTACCTCAAGTTTGTTGTATCGCTTTTCAAGGTCGCCAGAAGCCATGCGGCGTTCGAGGTCTTTTAGCTTCTTGATTTGGCTGGTTACAGTTGCCACGTTGGTAAGCATGCCGCCAATCCAGCGCTCAGTTACGAATGGCTGGCCAGCTGCTTCCGCGGCAGCTTTTACGATGTCTTTGTGCTGCTTTTTTGTACCAACAAATAGTACTTTTTTACCGTTAGCAGCTACTTTCGAAATAAACGGTAGTGCAACCTCAAGGCCCTCTACAGTTTTTTCAAGGTTGATAATGTGCGCTTCTTGGCGCTTTGAGTGAATGTACGGCGCCATTTTTGGGTGCCAACGGCTCGTTTTGTGTCCAAAATGAACACCAGCTTCGAGCAAAGCTTTTATATCAACAGCAACTGCCATGATATCCTTCTCCCTTCCCATTCGCCCTATTTAGGATACGTGCGAATGGTGCTTCGTTAAAATTGTTACCTAGTGAGTATAACAAAAAAATGTCTTCTTTACAAGGTTAAAGCTCTTGATTTCTAAACAAAAATAATTTATTGTATGTTTGTTCATCCATCGGAATGAAGGAGCGTGTGCGATGTCGTCAAAGGCATCAGATCGCCTGATCTTGCTGGGGATGGTGGTCGTGGGTGTGCTCGGTGTCTTCTGGCTCCGCTCACTGCTCGACACCTACTCGAACGAGAGCAGCGCTTGCAAGGGCTGCCAGGGCGCGGCCATCATCTTCTTCTCGCCCTACATCATCATCGGAGGAGCAATGGTGCTCGCTGGCCTCGTCGGGCTGGTGGGTCTCATCACTTCACCGTTCTCGCGCGACGAGCGCGACACGACGGGCTGAACGAATACTAGCCCGCCAATGAGAGGCCCGCTGGGAAAGACCATGAGTGGTCTTCCCTCGCCCACGGTATCTCCCGGCGGGCCTCTTCATGCCCTAACGCGAACGATTCGCAACGAGTAGCAGAGCTATACCAGGATACGCTTTCTCGTATTCGACCAGTTGGTTTAGCTCGTACTTATTCAGCTTTGATGAAAATTCTCTGGTTGAATTGACGTCCGCCAAACCATTTGGAGTATCAGAAAGAATCCCCGAGCTTAATTCTGCCGAAAACTCCTCGGAGCTAGTTCGTGAGTACATTGATGGCACTTCGGGCAAGCCAATAACGTGACGACCCACCTGCTCACCTATGGCTGTGGCTGTAACGTCTGTGGTTTGCCCACCTTCTGGAATTTGTTGAATGCCTATGCCATTTTCCTCAAATGCATGGCCAAGCTCGTGAGCAATAATTGATTCATACGATACATTCCCATCCCCCGCCCATTGTTGCAGATACGTAGCCGCTTTAAACGCCGCACTGGAATAAGGGATGATAGTAATGCTTTTATCACCACTACTATACTCGCCGGCTTTTGTCATGCCACTGTCAGAGGATTGTACGAACGGTTCAGCCATACGAACTCGTTTTACAGCAGCCTTTTGTATAAAATCTCTCGGTAAGTTGGTAAATACCTTAATATAGGCTTTTGCCATATCTTTTACTTCGTCTTCTTTTCCGTCAAACGATGCATCAATCTCGGCTTCAATTCCATAGAACTGTGTTATCGAACCAAGTGCGTTAACGGCCTCCTGGTTCGAATGACTTTCATCTACTCGTTGATAGGCAGCGGCCAACCTATCTGCGTCCAAGAATTGATCCGCATGCTCTTGCTTCCACGCCTCGGCCGTTTGAATGATATTATCGTAGCCATCTTTATCTGCTTCTGTAAATAAGTCGATGACGGTTTGACGCGCCGCATTATGTTTAGCAGCTTTACTTTCTGCATCGTTAATCATTTTTGCTTGGGCACTTTGTGAGTAGTCACTAAAGCCTATGCCATCGACGGTACCCTCTGTATCGATATAGTCGGTATACGTTTGAGAAGCTACGTCAGCTGCAACGACATCTCCAGCATCCTTAAACGGATCCATCGCCATATCTATAAAGCCACCCCCTTTTATAGTGCTTGCAAGCGCTACTGTCGCTAGCGCCATTTTGTATCGGCGTTTCCATTTATGTATTTTTTCTCCGCGAACCCACCGCTTTCTCGCCTCAATCCGTTCACGCTCTTCCGCCTCTCGCTGTGGTCGCATTGCTTCATTCTGGGCGCGTATCCGGGCAATACCTTCTTCCATCGTCTCAAATTCTAAAGGTACCTCAACATCAGTGCGATGCTCTGGTCGCATGTTTAGCGCAGCTTCAATATCTCTCACGTCTTGTTCTTGAGAAGGATACTCAAACTTTGGGTAATTTTCTGTCATGTTTGTGTTGGATTACGTTTCCTATTCAGTCTACCACCACCCCTTTGACAAATCTAGCCAAAACAGATACAATTGTTCAGATATGAAAAGCAGTATACATCCAACCAACTACCGCCCTGTCGTATTTAGCGACGATCAGGCGAAGTTTGCGTTCCTAACGCAAAGCACTGCGCAAACAGATGAGGAGATTAAATGGGAAGATGGCAACACCTACCCACTAATCAAGGTTCACATCTCGAGCGCGTCTCACCCGTTCTTTACTGGTGAAGAAAAAATCATCGACACCGAAGGTCGTGTTGATCGCTTCGCAGCTCGTCAAAAAGCCGCCGAAGAACGCCGTAAGGCTTTGGCAAACAAGGCCAAGAAAAAATCAGCTCAAGCAGCTAAAAAAGCTACCGCTGATAAATAGCTACAAATTAAAAAGAGACTGCGGTATTGTAGTCTCTTTTTATATGTAATAATGAGAACATCATGACAGCCCCAAATGTACCAGCAAAATACAATTCATCAGTCGTTCAGCAAACGGCAGGCTTGGCCTTGCTCCTCCTGTGCATTGCGACAGTATATGTCAACATACAGGGCTCAGTTTACATTGATAATGGCCTTTTACTACCTTCCCTTGAGGTATTGGGTGGACTATTGCTCCTGGTGCTCAGCGCGATGTCTGCACATAAGGCTCAAGCAATCCCTGCCTTCAACAAAAATCTCATGAAACTAAATGTGGTCATCGCTGTTATTTTGCTTGGTGGTACTGGCTTTCTGTTTTTCTTTGGACTGGTGTTTGCACTTGCGATGGGTGGAGGCGCCACATCGTCTTCAGAGATCTCCATTGCGGGACTACCATTCGTTGCAATATTATTAGGCATACTAGCTGTTGTGGTGATCGCTCAGGGTAATCACTGGAGGAAGTTACAAAAGTAATGGCAACGATAAACTTGAACATCGATGATTTAAAAGCCGAGCAGTCTGATCTAACGGCATTTTTGTCACGTCCCGATGCATTTTCAGACCCTGATTTTGCCAAAAAGAACCGACGTTTGACCGAACTGGAGGAGCTGATTACCTCAGGTGAGCGACAAGTTGCACTTGAAAAACAGATAGCCGAAGCCAAAGAGCTTTCTGGTGGTGGTGACGAACTAGCTGACTTAGCAAAGGAAGAGCTGCCACAGCTTGAGGCAGAGCTTGATGCATTGAACGAAAAACTCTTCGTGCTACTCACGCCCAAAGACCCCAACGATGAAAAAAACGTGATTATAGAAATACGCGCAGGAGCTGGTGGTGACGAAGCTTCGCTATTTGCTGCCGAGCTCTACCGTATGTACCTTCGGTGGTGTGAAGCACACAGCTTCAAAACCGAGCTTATGAGTGAAAGCGCCAACGATACCGGTGGTTATAAAGAAGTCATTTTTGAAGTACATGGCGATATGCCCTATTCGTTCCTCAAATTCGAAAGCGGTGTGCACCGAGTACAACGTGTGCCCGCTACCGAGAGCCAGGGTCGTATTCACACCAGTACGGTGACTGTGGCGGTGCTTCCCGAAGCTGAAGAGGCAGATATTGAAATAAACCAAAATGACCTCAAGGTAGATGTATACCGCGCTGGTGGTCACGGCGGTCAGAGTGTTAATACCACCGACAGCGCTGTTCGTATTACTCACTTGCCTACCGGCCTGGTCGTTACCAATCAAGATGAAAAATCGCAGATAAAGAATAAAGACAAGGCAATGAGCGTGCTTCGCTCTCGCTTGCTACAAATGAAGGTAGACGAAGAAAATGCCAAACTGACGGCCGAGCGTCGTGCGCTTATCGGCTCTGGCGATCGCTCTGAAAAGATTCGTACCTATAATTTCCCTCAAGATCGTATTACCGATCACCGCATTGGCTATTCACGCTCAGGCATACCCCAAGCCATGAACGGCGATATCGATGATCTTATTGAGAAGCTTCAAGCTTACGAGCGTGAGCTAAAAGCCCAAAACGCTGAGAACTAAAAGGCTACAAGCCTCGATACCACGTTTCAGGGACGATTTCGCTAAATGCTTCTGCAAGTGATGTATCGCGTACAGGTCGTGGATATCGAGTATTTACCGTTTCTAAAAATGCTTCTATTTCACCCAATGGGTAGAACGAGCTAAAGTTGCCCGTGTTTGAGAAGTAATCTATTCGAACTTCAGGAATCGGAAGTACGTCTGCCGGGCTAATTCGAACATCTCCCTCACCCACTTCGTCGTAAAGTCCTGCCTCTAGCAAGTCAATGGCGAATACCCAGGTCGTCTCTCCACCTTGAACCATATGTGTTAAATGTAGCGCACAGGGGTCATCGGGCGAATAGCGAAATGATACGTCGTGAAAAGCGCGATATCCTTCAGAGGTATAACTTGCAGCATGAAACAACCGTTCGACATTCGGCACGGGCGTCGGCAAATCCCCACCTCGGTGTGGTATTTCACTCATGTATGAGCACTATACACGTTCTTGCTATTTCTTTCAATGTAGTATGCTATATGTATGACTATCCTCGAGTGGCTAAAAGCTGCAACCAACGAACTTGCCGATGCGATGTTTACTTCTCCACGCCTCGATGCCGAAATAATACTTGCCCACACTATTAAACATCCCCGCACGTACCTACACGCACATGGCGATGAATCCATCGACGAACGACATGAAGAAATTGCCAACGCTCGCTTAGAACTGCGAAAAGATCACGTGCCAATAGCCTACATTATTGGTCATAAAGAGTTTTATGGCAGGCGATTTTTTGTTTCACCAGCCGTATTGATTCCCCGACCCGAAACCGAGCAAATTATAGAAATGCTCAAAGCACTTATGCCGTCCACCGAGCCACTCGGCGATATCGCATCGAAGCGACTTGTCGATGTTGGAACTGGTAGTGGTTGTGTAGGTATTACCGCCAAACTTGAATTCCCGGAACTTTCAGTAAGTTTACTCGACTCGAGCCGTCACGCTCTCACGATAGCCGAAAAAAATGTACGCAACTTTGCCGTTGAAGCAGAAACAATCGTTTCGGACTTACTCGCCTCATACCCATACTCACCAGATATGGTGCTCGCTAATTTGCCGTATGTCGACGAATCGTGGGAACGTTCTCCTGAGCTAGCGCACGAGCCAGCTGAAGCTCTTTTCGCGTCCAATAACGGCCTTGCGTTGATATATCGATGTATCGAACAATGTCAGACGCGGTTAACACCAGGAGGTCTACTACTCATTGAGGCGGATACACGACAACTCGACGCTATTGCTACCTATGCAAACCAGCACGACTTTAAAGAAGTTGCTCGCGACAGTTTTACGATTGGATTAAGCAAGCGCTAGTTGTCGGTGTAAACACCAAGTGTTACATCAAACGTTTGTTGCTTACCCTTGCGTAGTACTGTCACCTTCACGGTATCACCAGGTCGATGCTCTGACACTAATGTCGATACGCTAGCTACCTCACCCACTTTATAGCCATTGAATGCCACAATGATATCGCCATCTTTTATGCCCGCTTTGTCGGCTGGACCATTTTTCAATACACTACTGCCCTTATCGGCGGTAATATAATCACCCTTGCTCACTGGCAGCTTATATTCTGCTTTAACTTCAGGCGTAATCGAAACGTATTGTACGCCTAAGATTGCGCGCTTCAGTCCTTTACCTGCAATCAGATTCTCCAACATGCCCTTTGTCGCGCTAATCGGAATCGCGAAACCAATACTTTGAGCATCTTGAGCAATAGCGGTATTAATGCCAATCACTTGTCCCTCTAAGTTAAGCAACGGGCCGCCCGAATTTCCAGAGTTAATTGCTGCGTCGGTTTGTAGCAAGTCGGTCAAACTTTCAGCAGATGTTCCATCTCCGCTCGTACTAGCGGTTACTGGCCTACCTGTACCGGATATAATGCCACTTGTCACAGTGTTTTTAAATTGTCCTAACGCGTTACCAATTGCTACCACGCTCTGACCTATTCGCACCGTCTTGGAATCACCAAGCGTGACAGCTGGCAGATTCGAGACGCCGTGAATTTTCAAAAACGCTACGTCGTTTAGCGGGTCACTCCCCAGCACATCGACGTCTTCGTAAATCTTGCCACTGCTGAGTACCACCGTTACACTATCGGCTCCTTCAACAACGTGTTTATTGGTTAAAATATAGCCATTTTTACTGACAATCATACCGGTGCCTGCGCCTTGTTGTTCAACCGTCTGATTAAAGAACGGTGACAGCTGCTCGCTAGAAGTCACGATCGAAACAACACTCGGCGAAACCTTTTTAGCAACGCTTGATATCGACTCTTCACTCTCGGTCACTATTTTGTTGCCGTCTTCTTTGGCAGTCAGCAGTTGGTCACCCACACTAAAGGTGTCTAGGTAGCCTTCGGCCCAGCTGCCTAGGAAGCCTGCCATAAACGCCACGACTATCAACGACACAGTGCGCATTGTCGTGCGACGTTGTTTCGGAGTTACAGATACTATTTCGGTTTTGTTGTCTTGTTGTTCCATATCCCTCCCTTTGTACTATAGATTTCTGAGTATTAGCTTAAATTGTTTGTGCGCCACCAAATATAAATACGACGACTGCAATGATACTCACTCCTAATAAAACAGGTAGTAGTATCTCGTTCATTTGAATTTTGCCGTCATTTTTATAGCCGCTGTAGGCACGTTCAGCGATTAAACTTAGGGCCACAATTACAATTGTTGATTGTGATAGCATCAGCGAACCTGGTAAGTCATAGCCAATGCTCCAGTGGTACATAAGCCACGACAGCTCCGCTACCACAAATCCCCAAGCCAGGCTCAAAAAGTTTATATGCGTCTCGTGCTCGGTACTTAAAAAATGTCGTGTCGCACTGTAGCCTACAACCCACGCCATTAGCACAACCACCGAGGAAGGCCAACCAAAACTCACTTGTGAGATTGCGGCCAAGCCCATTGTGAGGCCAATAGCTGCTTGCAATGTAATATAACGCTGGCTTGAGCGCGGCTTGATAAATAGTAACCACACGATATATAGGATTGTCAGGATTATTTGAGTAGCGAGTGACCCTGTCGCAGCATATAAGAACACCACTAAGCTTGCGCCCACAATCGCGTCAATAAGATTTGCTCGAATATTTGCGAGCCAATAACGGCTACGAACCGCGAACACACGCCATTTGCTCAGTAGTACTAGGCCAAATGCTGGCCATGGCGTGGCTACAACCAACACTACCACCAGCAGTGCCACTGCAAGCGCAATGTTCAATACAATGTAGAGACCTTCACTTACCAAAGACCGTCGACGAGCTGTTTTCAGTAACTCCATAACTATCTCTATTGTACACTAGTTGCCGCTACTAGATGGTACCTTACCGATAATCACAACAAAGTCGGTACCCGCTGCTACAACTACAGGAAGCTTCGATGTTTTTACTGTTACATCGTAGCGTTTTGCGAGTGCTTTTTTAGTTCCTGGCTTATCTTTACTTACAGCATACACAGCATAATCACCGTAGTTACCGGCTGGTGCATTACCTGTTGTGGTTACAATATAACCTTTATCCTCTAACAAGTCAGCTTCTTCTTGAGCGACACCCGCCTGCGCCGTTGCGTTGAGCACTACTACATTCGCTGCTTCACGTACCACAGCACTGCTACTGAGTTGTTTCTTTACATAAGCTTGGATTTGCCCGAATTCGTAAATACCCGCGCTTGGCACTAGCACGCTCGCTCCGCCAATATTTGTACCGGTTACTAGCACGTTTTCTTCGCTGTTAAGGCTGAGTGACGTTATCTCTTTCGCATCTACCTCACGACCTAGTTTCATTAGCGTCTGAATTTCAGAGGTTTGGAAATTGGTTCGAAGGTTTTTGCCCATCGCGTCGATAAGCGCCGTTACCTTACCAACATTGGTCAAAGTGCCCGCACTTGCCGCTCGTTCCTTTAGCGCTACCAGAATTTTTTGTTGGTACTTTTCACGATCGAAGTTGGCACCCGCCAAACCATAGGTGTTGCCAGAGGCGCCACGCGCTCGTGCCAACGCCAAAGCGTGCTCGCCATCCATTAGTCCGGTGGGGCCGTTTTTGTACTTCACGTAGTTGCATTGATACTTACACTTCCAGTCGAAGTTGTCGTCGAAAATTCCTCGTGGGTCGTCGCTATCAATAACCACACTTACGCCACCAACAGCATTCACGGCGTCTCTCAGTACCCCGTAGTTCATGTGTACATAGTACTGCACATCAAGACCGGTTACTTCGCCAACCTTATCTTTCAAGGCATTCGCGCCCGCTTTTTCGTTTTTACCATCGGCTGAAAAACAGCTATACACTTCATTAATACGGCCCTCATAGCCAGAGTTACAAGCTTGTCCGTATTTTACCCAGAGGTCACGTGGAATGCTCAGCAAATAAGCGTTTTTCTTGTTCTGATCAACGCTTACTAGCATAATCGAGTCACTCAGCAGTGCGCCTTCGTGGCCTGGGTCGTCCTCAGAAGTACCGAATATTACAATATTGCTACGCCCGTTTTCATCCATTTTCAGTGGCTGATTTTGGAATACATCAAATATATTTCCTTGAAATAGCTGCTGACTCGCCAAAAATGCTCGTATTCCAACATACGCAACGATTGCTAAAAGTAGCAGAACAACGCCTAAAATAACTCGCTTTATAATGCGCTGTTTTCGAGTTGGTACCTTCTTTACACGTCGCCTAAAGAAGCGGCGGCGTTTCTTTTGTGGTTCGTCATCAATACCGTCTAACGATTCGTCGATTTCGCTGCGACTTACCGCGCCCACTGGCCGACGTATCGTTCCCGGCTCAATTGGCCTCGCTTCACCAATCTGTGGCCGTTGCGTTTTACCTGAAGATTGCAGCGTTCCCTCGGTTGGTGTATTAGAAATATCACTCGTCGCACGACGAGGAATAAAACCATCGACTGAGTTTCGGTTTTTTGGCATAAATTACTCTATATACTATACCAAACTTTTGCTGAGGATGTTCTGAAAACCATAACCAGCACACTATTCTTTGTAAAGGAAACTGTGTATAGTAGTACTAATGAATGCTAGCTTTTTCGAGCGACATCAAGGCCTTAAAGATGCCCTAGGGCTTATAGTCTTTGTTATTTGTGTGCTGATTGGCACATTATTTATCAATGCTTTTATTTTTCGCAGCTTCAATGTTGAGGGCCCTAGCATGGAAAATACCCTATTCACAGGTGATAGGCTCATCGTCAGCCGACTTCCGGTTACCTGGGCGCAGCTACAGAACAAGCAATACAAGCCCGAACGTGGCGACGTAATTGTATTTAAGAACCCACAATACGTGCCAGGGCTTGGTGAAGAATACATCGTAAAACGTGTTATTGCCTTCCCGGGCGAGCATGTTGTATTGAAAAATGGCAAGTTTAAGGTGTGTGACAATAAGAACCTGAACTGTTTTAATCCCGACGACGAAAATAATGGCGAACCGCAGCAACCTACTGATGGCAACATCGATATCGTGGTACCCGAAGGTGAGATATTTGTATCGGGTGATCACCGCCAAGCAGGCTACTCAAAAGATTCACGAAACGGTCTTGGCACCATTCCGTACTACGACATTGTTGGTCCTGTTAGTTTACGAATCTTCCCGTTCAACAAGATTCGACTCTTTTAGCTAACGCTCAAGCAAGCCTTTTATACGCTCTAGTTCGTCTTGATTTCCAAACGAAATCGTAATTGTTCCGTTGCCTTTTTGTGTACCTTTAATGCGCACTGCCGTGCCCAGGTGTTTTGTAAGTGTATTACTTTCTTGTTCAAATACCATTCGTTCTGTTGGTGGCTTTTTGGCGGTCGCTGGTTTTTCATCTCGCATTGCTTGCTCGATTTTACGCGCGCTCCAGCCTTCACGAATTATTTGAGGTAACAAAGCGTCTACATCAGCGCTTGTTAAACCTATAAGTGGCCTCGCCTGGCCTTCACTCAGTTCACCCTTTGCCACCGCTTGCTTAGCGGCGTCGGGCAATTTCAGTAGTCGCAGTGTGTTGCTAATAGCACTCACCGACTTGCCGCCGACACGCATGCCAATTTCTTCAAGCGTTAGGTTAAATTGCACTCGTAGCTTTTCGTAAGCTGTGGCTGTTTCTAGCGGGTTAAGGTCTCGTCGTTGAATGTTTTCAATCAGCGAGAGCTCCAGCTTATGCTGAGCACTGAGGGTTCGCACCAGTGCCGGAATACTTGTCTTACCTGCTGCTTGGCTCGCACGAAAACGTCGCTCACCAGCAACTATTTGGTATTTACCCTTGTGAGGAATAACCACGATTGGCTGCAGCACACCATGCGCTAGTACCGAGGCCGTTAGCTCAGCCAAACTTTCTTCATCAAAATGATGCCTTGGCTGGTCTGGATCGGGAATGATTTCGCTTAATTTAATCGTGCGCAGGTCGCTTACCTGCTCATCTGCTGCAGCCGTTGGGTCAAACGATTCGTCCAACAAATCACTCGGTATTAGTGACTCGAAGCTACGTCCTAAGCCCTTTTTTGCCATTACTCAGCAATCCTCTCCAGCAGCTCTTTTGCTACCGTTTTGTAGGCCCTTGCACCCTTAGAGAATCGGTCGTACACGCCAATCGGCACACCGTGGCTTGGTGCTTCTGCCAATCGGATATTACGCGGAATGACGGTTTTGAATACTTTGCCCGGGAAGTGTTTTTTAATCTCTTCGTGCACTTGGCCGCTCAATGTCGTGCGACCGTCTACCATTGTCGGCAACACGCCCACTAAGTCTAATGTAGGGTTCATGTTTTTTCGTACCAATTTCATGGTTTCAAGCAATTGCCCAAGCCCTTCAAGTGCATAAAATTCTGCTTGCACCGGCAGCAAAACATAGCGTGAAGCAATCAATCCGTTGACTGTAAGTAGGCTCAGGCTTGGTGGGTTATCAATGATAACGATATCGTAGCCTGCTGTGTTGGTGATAGCATTTTTTAGCCTCGTAAATCTACGGCTCGCCTTCGCAAGTTCAACCTCGGTGTTTGCCAAATGTGGCGTAGCTGGTGCGATAAATAAATTTTTATGCTTGGTTTCAAGCACGACTTCCTGGAGAACTTTCGTTTCTAGTAGTACATCACTCATCGTACCTGTCTCGAGTTGTTGCTTGTTGATACCGAGGCCACTGCTGGCATTTCCCTGTGGGTCAAAGTCGATAAGCAGCGTTTTTTTACCACTCTTTGCAAGATAATAGGCCAGGTTAACGGCACTGGTTGTTTTACCCACACCGCCCTTTTGGTTCGTCACTGAAATTACAGTAGTCACGCTGTTTATTGTTCCCTCATCGTTACGTTGTATTATACCACGAGCACTACTAAAAGCTGTATAGTAGTAGCATGAGCCTTCGCGCAGTTATTGTGGACTTTGATGACACGCTGGTTATGAGTGAAGAAGCCTGTTTTTATCTTGAAAATGAGGCCTTACGGCGCATAGGCCGCCAGCCGATGACTCGTGAGGTGCACCTAAAATCTTGGGGCATACCTATTGCTGAAGCAATTCAGCTGCGGTCACCTGGCGTTGATGTATTACAGTATATTGCCCCTGCCAATCAAGTTCATTCTGAAATGATTGCGTCAGGCAAAATCGATGTTGTTTCAGATGAAAACCTCGCCGTGCTCGATTCACTCGCTGATGACGGTATGCAGCTATTTATCATTACGTCTCGCACAGAAGATGAAGCACGACATTTGATGGATGACACCCATCACGTTGGAAGTCGCTTTGCACACATTTACCACGCGGGTAACTCCACGCACGTCAAACCAGATCCACGAGTATTCGACAGCCTACTTTCAATCTATCAGCTCCGTCCTGAAGAGTGTCTGTACGTTGGCGATTCTCCTTCAGACGGTGTTGCAGCTAAAGGCGCTGGAATTTTGTTTGTAGCTTGTCTTGAAAGTGGCCTTCGCACGCCAGAGGATTTTAGCGCCATCAAGCCAGATTATTCTATAAACCACTTCAGCGAGATCATCGATATAGTAAAACACCTCCGCTAGGAGGTGTTTTGTTGGCGTTATTTGCCGATAGAGGCAATCTGGATTCGGCTATGCTTTTGGCGATGTCCGGTTTCCTTGTGCACGCGCTTTTTGGCTTTGTAGCGAATAATTCGGAGCTTGTCGCCCTTTACTTCTTCGTCAACAACCTTAGCTTTTACGCTCACACCTTTCACTGTCGGGGCACCAACGGTAGATTTATCACCGTCGATTACCATGAGTGCGTCTAGGCTGAGCTCTTTTGTTCCATCCGGGAGGCGGTCCACCAGGAGGGTCTCTTTTTCGGCGACAACATACTGTTTACCGCCGACCTTTACGACTGCTTTCATGTAACTTCCTTGTTAGTTAATAATCAATCTAAGCAATTATAACAGATGTGGCTTCGCTATTCAAGTAGTATCTACTCTTGCTGATCTGAGTCATCATGTCAACAGCTTTAATTTACTTTAGTTCATTTTCATGATTTAATAATATAATCTGCGCTTTCTTGTGTAGAAGTGAGCTTTCTGCTCAATCAGTGAGTCCGAATATATTCGTTGATTCCTGATTTAACAACCTGGTATTGCTACAATCTGGCTTTTTTTGCGTTATTCCGTAGGCTGTCTGTGTCGCTGTACTAACATACAGCCATACTGACGGCCTACAGGAACGGCCAGTCTTGCTCCACGGGGCAAGGACGTACAACCCTCTCGGGACACACCCGGGCGGTACGAAAGGAACCTCGATGAAGCTCCCTCTCCGAAAGCCCAAATTCGGGCTGTTCGTCGTGCTGATGGCCTTGATGGCCCTCTTGCTCGGCGGGACTCCGAACGCCTCCGCCATGGAGTCCGACGACTTCCAGGTGGGCTCGTCATCACAGTCTGACAACTGTGATGACGTGCTCGCCTCTGACAACACCATCGTGTCGGTGGCCTCCTTCGTGATGAACAGGGCCACCGCCTCCGACAGCGGCACCTTCAACAACTGCATCAAGCCGGTCCAGACGGACCCGCTGCCGCCGACACGAACGCCTGCCGACTGCGTCCAAGGCGGATCGCTGACGGTTCCGGTCCAGACGGACCCGAACGTCAAGGGCGTCAAGGTGGACGGCAAGCGACGTGCGCTGCCCTACACGACCAACACGCCCGGCAACCACGTCGTCGACTACCTCTACACCAAGGTGGCCAGGGTCGCGCACGACCCCTCGGGTCCCTACCCGGTCGAGGCACAGCTGGCGTGTGGTGGCAAGGTGGTCCCGCCCTGTGGCAAGGGCTCGGCCAAGGTCGTCACCAACTGCAAGGCGCTCCACAACGCCGCAAGG